>CAZBZU010000004.1:41376-112934 GCA_964496495.1 uncultured bacterium | reverse complement strand
TAGGCGGCCACCCGCCCATGGCAGTGGGCCCTGCCCGGTCTGTCCCGCACCGTGGCGGCGGGCCTGCTAGGCGGCCACCCGCCCATGGCAGTGGGCCCTGCCCGGTCTGTCCCGCACCGTGGTGGCGGGCCTGCTAGGCGGCCACCCGCCCATGGCAGTGCTTGTACTTCTTGCCGCTGCCGCACGGGCAGGGGTCGTTGCGGCCGACCTTCTTGTCCACGTGGATGGGACGCGTGGGGCCGCCCTCGCCGCCCTGGCCCACGCCTGCCTGAGGCCTGTCGGTGGTGTACTCGACCGACTGCTCGCGCCGCTCGCGCTGCTGCAGCCCCTGGTCGGCCTGGACCTGGACGCGGAAGAGCAGCTTGGCGACGTTGAAGCGGATGTCCGCCTTCATCTCCTCGAAGAGGTTGAAGCCCTCCAGGGCGTACTCCTGCAGCGGGTTGCGCTGGCCGTAGCCGCGCAGGCCGATGCCCTGGCGCAGCACGTCCATGTTGTGGAGGTGCTCCTTCCAGTGCTGGTCGACGACCTGAAGCACGATGAAGCGCTCCAGCTCCCGCAGCAGCTCGGCGCCGAGCTCCTCCTCGCGGGCCAGGTAGGCCGCCTCCAACGCCGGCACCATCTTCTGGGTGGCGTCGTCCGGGTCCTGCCCGCGCAGCGACTCGAAGTCGAACGCCTCGAGCTGCGGGGCGGCCTCCAACGCAGCGGTGCGCAGCGCGCCGATGTCCTGCTCCTCGGGCTCGAGCGCAGCGTTCACGTAGCGCTGCACCTGCGAGTCGATGTACTCGGCGACCATGTCCTGCACGTCCTCGCTGATGTCGTGCCCCAGCAGGATGTCGCGGCGCTGCGCGTACACCACCTCGCGCTGCTTGCTCATGACGTTGTCGTAGTCCAAGAGCTGCTTGCGGATGCCGAAGTTGCGGTCCTCGACGCGCTTCTGAGCGCGCTCGATGGCGCCGGTGACCATGCGAGCCTCGATCGGCTGGCTGTCGTCCATGCCCAGCCGGTCCATCATGCCCAGCACCCGCTCGCTGGCGAACAGCCGCATGAGGTCGTCCTCGAAGCTGACGTAGAAGCGGCTCGAGCCGGGGTCGCCCTGCCGGCCGGACCGGCCGCGCAGCTGGTTGTCGATGCGGCGCGACTCGTGGCGCTCGGTCCCGATGATGTGGAGCCCGCCCAGCTCCACCACCCGAACGTGGTCCTCGGCGGCCTCGTCGCGGATCTGCTCGATGCGGGCGATGATGTCCTCGGGCAACCCTTCGAGCTTGGCGGCCAGCCGGCGAGCCTCGTCGGGCTTGCCGAGCATGATGGCCTTGATGAAGAGCTCGGTGTCGGTGTCGTAGCGCTCGAAGCCTTCGCGCTCGAGCAGCTGGCGGGCGAGCGCTTCGGGGTTGCCGCCCAGAACGATGTCGGTACCGCGGCCGGCCATGTTGGTGGAGATGGTGACGGCGCCGCTGCGGCCCGCCTGCGCCACGATCTCGGCTTCGCGCGCGTGGTACTTGGCGTTGAGCACCTGGTGCTGCACGCCCTTGCGTTTGAGCATGCGCGACAACCGCTCGCTGGCCTCGATGGTGACGGTGCCTACCAGGATGGGCTGGCGACGCGCGTTGATCTGCACGATCTCATCGACCACGGAGTCGAACTTGCCGTCGATGGTGCGGTAGACGACGTCTTCGTAATCCTTGCGGACGACGGGCATGTTGGTGGGGATGACCAGGACGTCGGAGCTGTAGATCTCCTGGAACTCCTTCTCCTCGGTCTTGGCGGTGCCGGTCATGCCGGCGATCTTGTCGTAGAGCTTGAAGAAGTTCTGGTACGTGATGGTGGCGAGCGTCTGGTTCTCGCGCTCGATCTTCACGCCCTCCTTGGCCTCGATGGCCTGGTGCAGGCCCTCGCCGAAGCGGCGGCCGGGCATGAGGCGACCGGTGAACTCGTCGACGATGACGATCTGGCCGCCGTCGTCCTTCACGTACTGCTGGTCGAGGTGGTAGTGCTCCTTGGCGCGCAGCGCCTGCCGCAGCATGTGGCCGATCTCCATGTTCTGGGGGCTGAAGATGTCGCTCACGCCGATGAGGCCTTCGGCCCTGTCGATGCCCTCCTCGGTGAGGTGGATGTCCTTCGACTTCTCGTCGGCCGTGTAGTCGCCGGTGGGCGGCACATCGCCCTCGCCCGCTTCGCCCTTCTCGAGCTGCTGCACGATCTTGGCCATGGTGTAGTAGCGGTCGGTGGCCAGCTCGGCGGGGCCGGAGATGATGAGCGGGGTGCGCGCCTCGTCGATGAGGATGGAGTCGACCTCGTCGATGATGGCGTAGTGGAGGGGGTTGTCCTCGCGCAGCACCAGCTGGTCGGTCCGGAAGGCCATGTTGTCGCGCAGGTAGTCGAAGCCGAGCTCCGAGTTGGTCACGTAGGTGACGTCCTGCCGATAGGCCTCGCGCCGGTCGGGGCCGTCGCTGTCGTGCTGGATCACGCCGACGGTGATCCCTAGGCCGCGGTAGACCGGACCCATCCACTCGGCGCCGGTGCGGGCGAGGTAGTCGTTGGGGGTGACCAGGTGGGAGCCCCCGCCGGCAAGCGCGTTCAGCGCCAGCGCCAAGGTGGCCACGAGCGTCTTGCCCTCGCCCGTCTTCATCTCGGCGATGCGGCCGTAGTGCAGCGCCGCGCCGCCCACGAGCTGAACGTCGTAGTGACGCAAGCCCAGGTTGCGCACCGCCGACTCGCGCGTGAGCGCGAAGGCCTCGGGCAGCAGGTCTTCGAGCGACTCGCCGCCATCCTGGTGGCGGCGCTTGAGCTCCGCGAACGCGGCTGCCAGGTCGTCGATCTCGCGGACCTCGGGCTCAAGGGCGCCGACCCTGGCCACCACCTCGTTCTCGAGCTTCTTGACCTCGCGGTCGTTGTTGTCGAATAGTTTCTGGACGAATCCCAGCATTCGGTGACCTTCCGTTGGGAGCCGGGCCCGGGGCCCCGCCAGCCGCCCCCGGCCGCATTCGCAACAGGTCAGTCTAGCACGCGCCTGCTCGGCTCCCGGTCGGCGATGAACGCCGCTCGGCCGCCGCCCCCGCGCGCTAGGCCGGAGCCCGGGGAAGACGGACCAGGGTGAGCGCGTTGCTGCCATAGCGCTTCATGGTGGGGCGCGCGGCTCCGGCCGGCAGCGTCAACGCCGGCGGCGCGGCGCTGGGATGCTGGAAGACGTACACCCCGCCGGCCGCCGCCGGTGCGGCATCCAGCAGCGCCTGGAACACCGCCCGCAGGTCCTGCGGGTAGGGCGGCGCGGCGAACACCGCCGTGAAGCCGCCCGGGTGCGCGGCCGCGAATCGCAACGCGTCGTCCTTGACCACCGTCACCCGCAGCCCGGCGCGGGCGGCGTTGCGCCGGATGACGGCCGCCGCCTCCGCGCTCGACTCCACGCAGGTGGCGTCCCAGCCGCGACTGGCCGCCTCGAGGCCGACCGCGCCCGAGCCGCTGTAGAGGTCGAGGAACGGCCCCGCCCCGTCGAACGCGAGGATGTCGAAGAGCGCCTCCCGCAGGCGCGCGGGGCTCGGCCGCGTGCCCCGCCGCGGGGTGTCGAGCGCTCGCCCCTTGGCCGTGCCGCCGAGGATGCGCGGCCGGCTCACGGTGCCGGCCGTCGGGTGAAGGTGAGCGCGCGCCCCATGCCGAGTCATGCTAGCAGGGGCGCCCGCGGGCATGCCGGCAGCAGCCCTGGCCGAAGGCGCGCCCCCTCAGCAGGCTGCCGGTCCCGCTACAGACCGAGGTACGCCTCCTTGACGCGCGGGTCGCCCAACAGCTCCTCGGCCGTGCCCGACAGCGCCACCTCGCCGCGCTCGAGAACGTAGCCGCGGTTGGCGATGGAGAGGGCGCTGTTGACGTCCTGCTCGACCAGCAGCACGGTCACGCCCTGCCCGTGGATGTCGGTCAGGACCCCGAGCAGGCGCTCGACGATGACCGGCGCCAGGCCGAGGCTCATCTCGTCGACCATCAACAGCGTCGGGGCCGCCATCAAGCCGCGTGCCATGGCGCACATCTGCTGCTCGCCGCCCGACATGCTGCCGGCCAGCTGGCGGCGCCGCTCGCCGAGAACGGGGAAGAGCTCGTAGACCTGGGCGAAGTCGCGCGCCACGGCGGCGGCATCCCGCCTCCTGAAGGCGCCCATGCGCAGGTTGTCCTCGACGGACATGCGGTCGAAGAGCTGACGCCCTTCGGGAACCTGCACCAGGCCGCGGCCGAAGGCCTCGTCGGGGGTGATGCCGGTGGCGCGCTCGCCCCGGAAGCGCACCTCGCCGGCCCGCGTGCCGATGACGCCGGAGAGGGTGCGCAGGAGGGTGGTCTTGCCGGCACCGTTGCTGCCCACCACCGCCACGATCTCGCCCTCGTCGACGCGCAGGTCGACACCTTTGAGGACCTCGGCGTCGCCGTAGCCGGCACTCAGCCCCGCGACCTCGAGCAGCGCCATCAGTGCCGGCTCCGGCCGAGGTACGCCTCTATCACCTTGGGGTCGTCCAGCACCGCCTCGGCAGTGCCCTCGGCGATGAGCTCGCCGTACTGCAGCACCAGCAGGCGGTCGGAGAGCTGGCGGATGGCCTTCACCACGTGCTCGATCACCAGGATGGTGGTGCCGCCGTCACGGATGCGGCGGATGAGTGCCACCACCTCGTCGATCTCCACGGCGTTCAGCCCGGCCATCACCTCGTCGAGAAGCAGGAACTTGGGTTGGAGGGCCAGCGCCTTGGCCAGCTCCAGGCGCTTGCGGTCGGGCCCGCCCAGGGCGTCCGCGGGTTGCGCCAGCTTGTCTCCCAGGCCGACGAACGCCAACCAGTGCGCGGCGGCCTCGCGCGCCCCGGCCATCTCCCGCTCCGGCAGGCGGCCGAACAGCGCGCCGGCGGTGACGTTCTGCAGCACGCTCAGCCCCGGGAAGGGCTTCATGATCTGGAAGGTCCGCCCGATGCCCAGATGGGCGCGGCGGAACGGAGCCAGGCCCTTGAGCGGGCGCCCCTCGAAGAGGAGGGTGCCGCTGGTCGGCTCGAGGGTACCGCTGATCAGGTTGATGAGGGTGGTCTTGCCGGCCCCGTTGGGCCCGATGAGGCCGAGGATCTCGCCCTCGCGCTGCTGGAAGCTCACGTTCGAGAGCGCCAGCAGACCGGCGAAGCGCTTGCTCACCGCGCGCGCCTCGAACAATGGCGCCGAGGCGGCCGTCACAGGCGCGTCTCCCTGACGGCGTCGAGGAAGGTGGCGAGGCCTCGCCGCGGCAGGCGCTGGATGGCCTTGATCACGCCGCTGGGCGTGAACACCACGGCGGCGATGATGACCAGCCCGAAGAACAGGCTGGCCACGCCGGTGATGGTGGACGACAGCACCTCGGCCACGCCGGAGAGCAGGAAGGCGCCGATGACGGGCCCGACGACCGTGCCGGCTCCGCCGAACACCGCCATGATGATCATGCGCACGTTGAGCGAGATGTCGAAGGCGCTGGCCGGGTCGATGAAGGTGATCCAGTAGGCGTGGATGCCGCCCGCGAGGGCGCTGAAGAGCGCCGCCAGACCGAAGGCCAGCACCTTGTAGCGGGTGGTGGGAATGCCCATCACCTCGGCGGCGTCCTCGCGCTCGCGGATGGCGATCAGCCCGAAACCGAAGCGGCTGCGCGACAGCCACCACACTGTCAGGGTGGCGAGCGTCATCAACCCCAGGCTCAGCTCGTAGAACATGGTGTCGCCGCGGATGAGCGGCAGGATGAGGCCGGTGTTGCGGCCGGCGATGCCGAGGTTGGCGATGATCGCGGCGACGGCCTCCGAGAGTGCCAGGGTGGTGATGGCGAAGTAGTGGCCGCGCAGCCGCAGCACGGGCAGCCCCAGCAGCAACGCGAAGGCGACCGACACCACGGCGCCGACCACGAGGCCCAGTGCGAACGACTGGTGGAACTGGGTCATGGCCACGGCGGTGCCGTAGGTACCGAGCCCGTAGAACACCGAGTTGCCGAACGAGGCGTAGCCGGTGAAGCCGCCGATGATGTTCCAGCCTTGCGCCAGCACCGCCAGCAGCAGCGTGCTGATGCCGAACTGGACGAGCACGGGCGAGAGCGTGAACGGAACCACCGCTAGGGCGGCGGCCGCGAGCGCCGCGAGGATCCAGGGGAGCGCTCTCACGCCGTCCTCCCGAGGATGCCTTTGGGCCTGACGATCAGGACCAGCACCAGCAAGCCCAGGCTCACCGCGTCCCGGTAGGTCGGCCCCAGCCAGAGGCTGCCGAATGCCTCGGCCAGCCCCAGGACCAGCCCGCCGACGACGACACCCAGGGGGTTGTCGAGGCCGCCGATGATGGCGATGGCGAACGACTTGGCGGTGAGGGGCACACCGATGTACGGCGTGAGCTGCGCCACAACCCCGTAGAGGGTGCCGGCGGCGCCTGCGAGCGCCGCGCCGATGCCGAAGGTGAGGGCGTAGGCGAAGCGGGGGGGCACCCCGTGGAGGCGGGCGGCCCCCAGGTTCTGAGCGGTGGCGCGGATGGCGCGGCCCCAGCGTTGCCGCTGCAGGAACAGCGCGAGCAGTCCCGTCAGGAGCAGCGCCACCAGGAATGCGGCAAGGTTGGCCACCGGGATGGTGACGCCCAGGACCGTGAAGTTGCTGCCGGCATAAGCAGGACGTATCGCGCGGAGGTCGGCGGAGAACAGGATCTGGGCCAGGTACGTCAGCACCACGTCGATGCCGAAGGTCACCAGCAGCATGTTGAACATGGGGGCCTTGACCAGGAGGTTGAGCAGGCCCCACTGGATGGCGTAGCCGACCACGAACATGACGAGCATGACGAGCGGCAGGCTGGCGAAGGGATCGAGGCCGAGCCCGGTGAAGAGGTAGTAGGCGATGTAGCCGCCGAGCATGATGAACGCGCCGTGGGCGAGGTTGATGATGTCGAGCACGCCCCACACCAGCGCCAGGCCGAGGGCCACCAGCGCGTACAACCCGCCCAGCAGGATGCCGTTGGAGAGAACCTGGATCGTGACCAAGCTGGACTCCTGAGCGATGGTACCGCATCGGTGAGGGCCGGCCGCCGCTCCTGGACCCGGTTCGATACAGATGCGGCCCGCCCTGGACGGACGGGCCGCATGGTCTCGCTTCGAGCGCCGGTGGCTAGCGGGAGCTCCAGGCCGGCATCGGGTACTGCGGCTGGGTCTCGAAGCTGGCGCCGTTGAAGATGGCCTCCAGGTTGCCGTTCTGCACCTGGACCACCGTCTGCGGCAGGGAGATCTGCCCGTTGGCGCCGAACTTCACGTGGCCGTAGAGGCTGTCGAAGCTCACCTTGGCGATGGCATCGCGCACGGCCTGGGGCTTCAGGCTGCCGGCCGCCTCGAAGGCCTTCACGAACGCTTCGACGTCCGCCACGCCGGAGGCGGCGTGGTAGTCCGGGGCGTAGCCGAAGCGCTGCTGGTACGCCTTGGCGAACTGCGCGGCGTCGCCGAAGTACGGGTCCTTGTTGCTTGCCAGCGGCAGCCACGAGGTCATGCCGAAAGCGTAGTTGGCGTCGTTGCCCAGCGCCTTGCGGAAGTCCGAGGTGGGCACGCCCACGGTGAAGGAGTACATCTTGGGGCTGAAGTTGAGGCTCTTCGCCTGACGGATGAAGTTGAGCGCCTCGGTCTCGTGGCCCGCGACCAGCACGGCGTCGGGGTTCTTGCTCTTGAGCTGCGAGAGGATGGTGCTGAAGTCCGAGGCGTTGCTGCTGTAGCGTTCGTTGATCACGACGTCGAGGCCGGCGTTCTTCGCGAGGTTCGTCGTACCTTCGGCCACGCTGGTATCGAAGGAATCGTCCGCGTAGAGCACGGCGACGGTCTTCACCGGCGGGTTCAGCTTGGCCATCATGTCGATGGTGCTCTTGAAGTAGTCGCCCGCGGCCGGAAGCGTCCCGAAGACGTACTTGTAGCCGCGGCTGAAGATCTGACCCGAGGCGCCGCCGCCCTCGATCATCGGCACCTGGTACTTCTCGGACACGGCGGAGGTGACCAGCACGAAGTCGCTGGCGTAGGGCCCGAGCAGGAAGTCGACCTTGTCCTGCGTCAGCAGCTGGGTGTACTGTCGCACGGCCAGGTTGTTGTCGGACTGGTTGTCGAGCACCTTGAGGGCGAGCTTGTAGGTCGTCCCGCCCACGGTCACCCCGCCCTGCTGGTTGATGGTGTCGATCGCCATGTTGAAGGCGTCCTTGTAGTAGCGCCCGGTGTTGGCGAGGCTGCCGGTCAGCTCCAGCGACGTGCCGAAGGTGATCGTCTGGGCCCAGGCCATGGCACCCAGGAGCGCGACGCCGAACACCACGTACTTGAAGGCTCGCATGCGACCCTCCCCCTTCCGGCGCGGTGTCGCCCGCGCCCGCGAAGCGTGAACTCGCACCACCATACCGGGCCCCGGGGCGTCCTTCAGGCGGGCGCTGCGCCCAACCGGGACAACGGTCCCGGTGCGGCGCCGGAGAGTCCAGCGGCATCGGTTAGACTGACGGAGCGTGATCCGCAGCCTGCTCCCCGACGAGCTCGCCTGGTTCATCAGCCGAGCGGTGGCCTACCTCGGCCACAGCGATCCGCGAGGCCTGTCGCAGCGTCTGGCTCCCCGTTTCGAGGACCCCTCGGGCGAGGCCGCACGCTGCTTCGTGCAGCTGGACGACGGGGGCGAGCCCGTCGCCGGCGTGTACGTGAAGGCGCCCGGCCAGGACGACGACGACCAGACGCTGACGCTGGTGAGCGCCTGGCACGGCGGCGACCTGGAGGCGCTGCGTGGGCTGGTGGCGGAGCTGCTGCGCCGTCACCCCCACGAGGCGGCGGTGGCGCCGCTGCACGCCGTGCCGGCGGGTCCTGCGCGGGAGCTCGAGCAGGTGCTGGCGGGACTCGGCTTCGAGGCGGACGAGGTGCGGCGGGTGCGCTTCCAGCTTGCGGATGTGCCGCCGCTCGGCACGCCGCTGGTGCTCGAGTCGTGGGCGCCCGAGGGCGACCGCGCCTTCCGTGAGCTGGTGCAGCGCGCCGAGGCCCGCCGCATCAGCGATCGCGCCTGGGCCTACCTGAAGCGCCGCTACGGGCCGTTCCGGCCCGAGCTCTGGTTCATGGCGCGCGAGACGCTCGATCAGGAGGCTGTCGGCTACGCCCTTTGCGGGGCCGATCGCCGGGGCCTGGACGCCCGCTACGGCATGGCAGGCGTCGGGGTGCTCCAGGAGCACCGCGACTCCTCGGAGATGCTCAGGCGCCTGCTGGTGTCGACCCTTCACGAGCTCGCCGCGGTGAGCCCCTTCGGGAGCGTGGAGTCGGAGCTGAGCGTGAGGGACCCCAAGCTCATCGATATCCTGATGTCGCTCGGCTTCGAGGTGGTGGAGCGCTACGCGGTGCTGGTGCGTCCGCCGGGCTGACACGCTCGGCGCGCTGCGTATACTCGCCGCATGAACCTGCTGATCCGCTGGGGCCTCAACGCCCTCGCCTTGTGGTTGACCGTGCAGCTCCACGTGGGGCTCAGCATCGTGCCGCTCACGCTGGGGGCGTTGCTGGTGGCCGCCCTGGTGCTGGGGCTGGTGAACGCCGTGGTGCGGCCTCTGATGGTGCTGCTGACGCTGCCGTTCACGGTGATGACCTTCGGGCTGTTCCTGCTGCTGGTGAACGCCCTCGCGATCGCCGTGGTGGCGGCGCTCACACCTCTCGCGGTCAGCGGCTTCTGGGGGGCGGTGCTGGGCGCCCTGGTGCTCAGCGTCATCAGCGCCGTGCTCTCGCGCGTGTTCCGCGACGAGCGCTCGCTGCGCCGTATCTGAGCGCCCGTCAGGGCAGGTACTTCTCCCAGATCGGGTCGATGTCCGGCAGCACGCCGTAGGCGCTGGAGAAGATGAAGCGCGGGGCGAACGGGCGGCGTCTCAGGGCCATGCCAGCCTCGACTGGGGTGCGGTCGCGCTTGCGGGCGTTGCAACGCTTGCAGCAGGCCACCACGTTGTCCCAGTTGGTGGCGCCGCCACGGCTGCGCGGCACCACGTGGTCGAGCGTGAGGTCGTTGCTGCGCTCGCCGCAGTACTGGCAGGTGTGCTCGTCGCGCTTGAAGACGTTGCGCCGGTTGAACGCCACGCGGTGCCGGAAGGGACGCTTCACGAAGCGCTTGAGGCGCACCACGCTCGGAACCGGGAAGGTGTGAGCGACCGAGCGGAGCACCTTGTCGCCGTCCTCCACGCGCTCCGCCACCTCGTGCATGAGCAGGCCCACGGCTCGCTTCACGGAGCAGACGTGCAGCGGCTCGAAGCTCGCGTTGAGGATCAGCACGCGGGCGCTGTTGACGTTGAGGAGTGGAGTGGCAATGCCAGTGGCGCCTCCGGCGTCGGATGGCGGCCCGGCGGTCGGCTCGCTGCTGAGAAACGCGGGGTTGTCGGTTGGGCGCGCGGCGGCAAGTACCTCCCGGTGACGTTGCGCGGATTATAGCAAGGCCGGCGTCAGGGCCGCGCCGGCCGCCGCTGCCGGCGCCTCAGCGCGTCTCGCAGGCGAGCGTCACCAGTCGCTCGATGAGCTCCCCGTAGCCGATGCCCATCGCCTGGACGAGCTTGGGGTACATGCTGTGACGCGTGAAGCCCGGGATGGTGTTGAGCTCGTTGAGGAACAGCGCACCGTCGGCCTCGCGGTAGAGGAAGTCCACGCGAGCCAGGCCGGCCGCGTCCAGGACAGCGAAGGCTCGCAGGGCGAGGCGGCGCGCCCGCTCTGCGGTGTCGGCCGGCACGGGTGCCGGGATCAGCAGCTCGGAGCGGCCGTCGGTGTACTTGGTGTCGTAATCGTAGAACTCGGAGGCGAAGCGGATCTCGCCGGGCGGGCTGGCCACGGGCGCATCGTTGCCCAGCACCGCCACCTCCAGCTCGCGGGCGCCCTCCACGCCTTCCTCCACGATCACGCGGCGGTCGAAGGCGAAGGCGGCGTCGATGGCGCCGTCCAGCGCACCGCGCGTCTCCACCCGGCGCACGCCGATGCTCGAGCCGAGGTTGGCCGGCTTCACGAACCGCGGCCAGGCCAGCTCCGAGAGCCGTGCGATCACGCCGGCGCGGTCGCGCCGCCACTCGGCGCGGCCGACGCCGCCGTAGCCGACCTGGGCGAACCCGTGGGCGGCGAACACCGCCTTCATCATGAGCTTGTCCATGGCCACGGCGCTGCCCAGCACATCCGAGCCGACGAAGGGCAGCCCCGACAACCGGAGCAGGCCCTGGACGCTGCCGTCCTCGCCGTAGGGGCCGTGCAACAGCGGGAACACCACGTCGAACCCCTGATCGCGCAGCCGGGCGAACGCGGAGGCCAGGTTCTCCCCCGGGACGGGGGCCGGCGGGCTCAGGGCGGCATCGCCGCCCTCGGCCCCCGCGGCGGTGGCCGCCGGCGCGCCGAGCACGCGCCTGGTGGCCGCGGGCGACAGCAGACGGCCGCTGCGATCGATGATGAGCGGGGTGACGTCGAGGGCGCCGTCCACCGCCTCCAGGACCGAGCGGGCGGACGCCAGCGACACCTCGTGCTCTTCGGACCTGCCTCCGCAGAGCAGCAGCACCCGTGGCGGCCGAGGCGGTGTCATCCCGGCCTCGCCGCCATGTGTAACTTACACATCGACACCATCGTAGGGGGCTTCGGCTCCCGGGTCAAGCGCGCGGGCGCTAGCGGCGCCACCGCGGCTGGCGCTTCTCGAGGAAGGCGCGCACTCCCTCGCGCAGGTCGTCGGTCTCGCGCGCCAGCGCGTTCGCCTCGACGGCGTACCGCAGCCCGTCCTCCACGCTCATGGACGCCACGCTGGTGAGCAGCGCCTTGGTCATGGCCAGCGAGCTCGGTGCGTTTGCGGCCAGCCGCTCGGCCCGCGCCACCGCCGTGTCGAGTGCCGCGCCGGCGGCACTCACCTCGTTCACCAGCCCCATGGCCGCCGCTTCGTCGGCGGGGACCAGGCGCGCGCTCAGGAGCAGGTCGCGGGCGTGCTTGTCACCCACCTGACGCACCAGGAACACGGACACCAACGCGGCCACGAAGCCGATGCGGGCCTCCGTGTAGCCGATGCGGGCGTTCTCGGCCATGACGGCCAGGTCGCAGGCGCCCACCAGCCCCGCCCCGCCCGCCACCGCAGGGCCGTTGACGGCCGCCACCACCGGCTTGGGCAGGGTGGCGAGCTGCAGCAGTAGGTCGGCGAGGGCGCGCGAGTCCGCACGTTTGGCCGCGGAGCCGGCCCCCGCGCTGGCCTCCAGCTCGCGCAGGTCGAGCCCCGCGCAGAACGCGTCGCCCGCGCCCGTCAGCACCAACGCAGCGGTGCCGGGATCGTCGGCGGCCTCGCGCAGCCCCGCCCCCAGCGCCGAGCGCATGGCGCGGCTGAGAGCGTTGCGAGCCTCCGGGCGGTTCAGGGTGAGGATACGGACGGCCCCTCGCTGTTCCGTTAGGATGGGCCCCATAGCCGCATTGTACGGGCCGCTGTCGCCTCGGGAGCCGCGGCCCCAGTCCCGGGACGCGGGGAGGCTCACCCCTGGACGCCACCAACAGCGCACGGACAGCTTCATCCGCAGACGCCGTCGAGGGCGAGCTCGAGCTCCTCGACTACCGTCGGCGGGTGGCGGCAATGTACCGCGTAGCGCGCGATGCGGCGCTGGCGCCAGCGGAGCGGTGGCGGCGCTTCCGCGGCCTGCGGGACGCGCTCCTCTTCACGCACCCGCGCTCGCCGCTGGCAGCGGCAGACCGGCACGCCGGCGGCAGCGTCCCCTACTTCCCGTTCGACCCCGGCATGCGCGTGCTGGCCGAGGCCGAGCCCGACGCTGGCGAGCCCTTCGAGGTCCCCTTGCGCGACGACGGCGTGCTACGGCTCGCTCGCCTGGGGTGGCTCCACTTCGAGCTGCGCCGGCGCCCCGCGCGGCTCGCCCTCTACCGGCAGCTGGGGTACGGCGGCGGCCTGTTCGTGCCGTTGCGCGACGCCACCGCGGGCGCAGGCAGCTACGGCGGGGGCCGCTACCTGATCGATACCGTCAAGCACGCCGACCTCGGCTCCGAGGATGGGCGAATGGTGCTCGACTTCAACTACGCCTACCACCCGAGCTGCGCCTACAGCCCGCGGTGGGACTGTCCGTTGGCGCCGCCCGAGAACCGCCTCGAGATGCGCATCGAGGCGGGCGAGCGCCTGCCCGACGCCGATTGGCGTGCCGCGCGCGTGTGAGTCGCGACCCGTCGTCCACACCGAGTAGCTGCTTCGGCAGCACCTTTCGAGGACCTGGGAGGTCACCATGTTCATGCACATCCTCAGGAACGTCCGCCTGACTCGCTTCCGCGCACCGCTGGCGGCGCTGGCGGCGGCTCTGCTCGTCTCCGGCGCGCTGGCGCAGTCGGCCCCCAGCGGCACGCTGCGGGTAGGCATGGGCTCGCCCGCCAAGCTCGACCCCGCCTACGCCTCCAGCGACGCCGAGATCGCTGTGCTCAACGCGGTCTACGACTACCTGGTCGACGTGGACGCCAACAACAACATCCAGCCGCGCCTGGCGACCTCCTGGAAGGTGTCGCAAGACGGCCTCAGCTACACCTTCCAGCTTGCGCCGAGCGCCAAGTGGCACGACGGCAGCCCGGTGACGGCCAAGGACGTGGTCTACACCTTCGACCGCCTCAGGGACCCCAGCCTCAAGCTGCCCACCGCCGATCTCTACTCCGACATCGCCTCGGTGGAGGCCAGCGGCGACCATCAGGTCACCTTCAAGCTGAGCGCCACCAACCCCTTCTTCCTCTACGACCTGTCCGACAACCACGCGGTCATCGTCAAGGATGGCACCAAGGAGTTCGGCAGCACCTTCGACGGCAGCGGCCCGTTCACGGTGCAGAGCTACAACCCGGACGACCGCATGGTGTTGCAGGCCAACCCCGACTACTTCATCCCGGGCACGCCCGGAGTCTCCAAGCTGGAGTTCATCTTCTTCAGCGACCAGGCGGCCGAGGTCTCGGCGCTCCGAGGTGGGCAGATCGACCTCGCCATGCGGCTGCCCAGCTCGCTCTACCAGTCGCTGGCGGGCGTCAAGGGCATCACGCAGGTGGACGTGCCCACCAACGGCTTCAACGTGCTGCGACTGCGCACCGACGAGAAGCCCGGGAACGACCCGCGCGTGGTGCAAGCGCTCAAGCTGGGCATCGATCGCAAGGCGATCACCGAGTCGGTGACGCAGGGTCTCGGCGTGGTGGGGAACGACACCCCGATCGGGCCGCTGTACAAGAAGTACTTCGATCCCAGCGTGTCCCCGCCCGCGCGGGATCCGGCCAAGGCCAAGCAGCTGCTGGCGGAGGCAGGCTACCCCAACGGCCTCAAGCTCGACCTGTACGTGCCCAACACCGGTGACCGCCCCGACATGGCGGTGGTGATCAAGCAGCAGCTCGCGGAGGCCGGGTTCGACATCAAGGTGCAGGTGGTGCCCGAGAGCGTCTACTACGGCGACAACAAGTGGCTCGAGGTGCCATTCGGCATCACCGGCTGGGGGTCGCGCCCGTACCCGCAGTTCTACCTGAACGTCATGCTCGAGTGCGGCGCGAAGTGGAACGAGGCGCACTACTGCAACAAGACCTTCGACGCGCTGGCCAAGGACGCGGGGAACACCCTCGACAGCCAGAAGCGCATCGACGACTACCACCAGATCCAGCAGATCCTGGCAGCCAGCGGCCCGCTCGTCATCCCCTACTTCTTCCCGCAGCTCGCAGCCATCCGCGACGGCTTCACCGGCTTCCAGCTCAAGGCGTTCGCCGGCCGCACCGATCTGGCCGCCGTCCACGCCCCCTGAGCAGCGCGCTCGCCGGCCCGACCGCCGGCAGCCCCGCCCGGCCGCGCCCTTGCCGAGGGCGCGGCCGGGCCGCTGGTCCGGTATGGTGGACGGACGCTCCATGTGCCTGCCATCCCTGCCGCCCACGCTGCGCCGCCTGAACGCCGGCCGTGATCGGTAGCAGGCTGGCACGCGGGCGGCGCCGCTGGCTGGCGGCCCTGCGCGGCCTCTACGCGCGCCCCTCGTCGGCGCTGGGCACCAGCGTGGTGGCCGTGTTCGTGCTGCTGGCGCTGGTGGGGCCGCTCGTCAGCCCCTACGGACCCACCGAGCAGCTGTTCGCCGACCGCAGCCAGCCGCCCGGCATCCATCATCTCTTCGGCACCGACCATCTGGGCCGTGACGTCTTCAGCCGCGTCGTCGCCGGCGATCGCGACATCTTCCTGCTGGCCGGCAGCGGCACCCTCATCGCGGTCGTGCTGGGGACGCTGGTGGGGCTGCTGGCGACGTACCGCGGCGGCTGGGTCGAGGAGGTGAGCTACCGCTTCTTCGACAGCCTGCTGGCGGTGCCCGCGCTGTTGCTGGCGCTGCTGCTGCTGGGCTCGCTGGGGCCGTCGCGAACCAGCGTGCTGGCCGTCATCGCGGTTGCCTACACCCCCATCGTGGCGCGGGTGGTGCGCAGCGTGGTGCTCGACACCAAGACCAAGGAGTACGTGCTGGCCGCGAGGATGCAGGGCGAGAGCCTGGCATACATCCTGGGCCGCGAGGTCCTTCCCAGCGTGCTCCCGGCACTGGCCGTCGAGTCGGCGTTGCGCTTCTCCTACGCCATCTTCCTGGTCGCCTCGCTGGGCTTCCTGGGCGTCGGGGTGCAGCCCCCCAACCCCGATTGGGGTCTGATGGTGAGCGAGGCGCGTGACTTCGTCTACCTGACGCCCTGGACGCTCGCCTTCCCGGCCCTGGGCATCTCGCTCCTGGTGGTCGGGGTGAACCTCCTGGCCGACGGGCTCAAGAACGTGCTGCAGGTAGGGGAGGGGCCGTGACAGGGGGCCAGGGCATGGGCGCGCCACTCGTCGCCTTCGAGAACGTGAGCGTCGCCTACCGCCAGGGCCGGCGCTGGTCGCGGGCGGTCCGAGGCGTCGACCTGGGCATCGGCGCCGGCGTCACCTACGGCCTGGTGGGTGAGAGTGGCAGCGGCAAGAGCACCCTCGCGCAGGCGCTGCTGCGGGTCCTGCCGCCGAGCGGCCGGGTGGTGGAGGGGACCATCCGCTTCCGCGGCGAGGACCTCTCGCTGTGGCCGCCGCAGCGGCTTCGCAGCGAGTTCTACCGGCAGGTGGCGATGGTGCCGCAGGACCCGCTGCCGTCGCTGAACCCGGCGCATCGCGTGGGGCGCCAGGTCGAGGAGGTGCTCGATCCGGGGGGCCTGCCGGCGAGGGCCGGCAGCGAGGTGCGCCGGAAGGCCCTGGCGATGCTCGAGGCGGTCGGGATGGCCGACCCCGAGCGGGTCGCGTCGGCGTACCCGCACCAGCTGTCCGGTGGCATGCAGCAGCGCGTCCTCATCGCCATGGCGCTGGCCGGGGAGCCGTCGCTGCTGGTCCTGGACGAGCCCACCACCAACCTCGACGTCACCACCGAGGCCACCATCCTCGACCTGGTGCGCGAGCTGGTGGCCGAGCGCGACACCGCCGTGCTGTACGTCTCCCACAGTCTCGGGGTGGTGGCCGAGCTGTGCGACAGGGTGGCGGTGCTCTACGCCGGAGAGCTGGTCGAGGACGCGCCCACGGCGCAGCTCTACCGGCAGCCGCGGCACCCTTACACGCAAGGCCTGTTCGACAGCGTGCCGCGCCTCGGCACCACGCGGCGTTCGGTGGCGCTGCGACCCATCCCCGGCAGGATCCCGGCGCCGTCATCGCTGCCGCCCGGCTGCGTCTTCGAGCCGCGCTGCCCCATCGCGGTGGGTGCCTGCTCGCAGGCCCGGCCTGCGCTCGAGCCCAGCGGTGACGGCTGGGCCCGCTGCCTTCGCAGCGGCGAGATCGCGGCGGGCGAGGTGGACCCTCACCAGCCGGCTCCGCCGGCGCGGGCGACGGACGCGGCGCGGGAGGTGCCGGTCGCGCTCGACGTAGCGAATCTGCGCAAGCGCTTCCCCCTGCGGCGTTCGCTGGTCGAGCTGCTGCGGCGGACCCCGCAGCGCGCCGTGCGCGCCGTCGAGGACGTCAGCCTGACGGTGCGGCAGGGCCACACCCTGGGGCTGGTGGGCGAGAGCGGCAGCGGCAAGAGCACCGCCGCACGGGCGATCCTCGGTCTCGATCCGGCCTCCGGCGGTGCCATCACCCTGGCGGGAATGCCGCTGGCGCCCGATCTCGCCCGCCGCGCGCCCGAGGCCATCCGGCGGTTGCAGATGGTGTTCCAGAGCTCGGACGAGGCCCTGAACCCCTACCGCACGGTGGGCGCGGCGCTCAGGCGCCCCTTCCGCCGGCTGGGCGGGCTCGATCACGCCCACGCCGATGCCCGCGTGGCGCAGCTCCTGCGCGACGTGCAGCTGACGCCGGCCTACGCCTCCCGCCGGCCCGCGGAGCTCTCCGGAGGGGAGAAGCAGCGGGTCGCCATCGCCCGCGCCTTCGCCGCCGAGCCCGAGGTGCTGGTGTTCGACGAGTCGGTATCGGGCCTCGACGTGTCGGTGCAGGCCGCCATCCTCAACCTCATCGGGCAGCTGCAGCAGGAGCGCGGCAGCGGCTACCTGTTCATCAGCCACGACCTGGCGGTGGTGAGCTTCCTGGCCGACTACGTGACGGTGGTCTACCTCGGACACGTGATGGAGGCCGGCCCTGCCGAGCGCGTGCTGACGCCGCCGTACCATCCGTACACCGAGGCGCTGCTGTCGGCCATCCCGCTGCTCGAGCCGGGCGCGGTGCGCGCCCACGTGCGCCTCGAGGGCGAGGTGCCGAGCCCCGTGGACGTCCCCGGGGGCTGCCCCTTCCATACCCGCTGCCCGCGCTTCCTCGGCGACATCTGCGTGTCGCAGGCGCCGCCGTGGCGGGAGGCCGACGAGGGTCACGGGGTGTACTGCCACATCCCGCTCGAGGAGCTCCGCGCCTCGCAGGCGCCGGCGATCCCGTTCCCTGGCAGCGGAGGGGACGTCGACGGTGGCTAGGTTCCTGCTGCGGCGGCTCGGCTTCCTGCTGGTCACGATGCTGTTCACCTCGCTGCTGATCTTCCTGATCACGCAGGCGCTTCCCGGTGACGTGGCGCGCGTCCTGCTGGGCCGCGAGGCCAGCCAGCAGGCGCTTGCGCAGCTGCGCGCCCAGCTCGGCCTCGACCGGCCCTTGCCACTGCAGTACCTGCACTGGCTCGGAGACTTCCTGCGGGGCGACTGGGGCACCTCGTTCAGCACCGGCCAGAGCGTGCGCGCGCTGGTGCTGCAGCGGCTGGGCAACTCCCTGCAGCTCGCCGGCATCACCCTGGCCGTCGCCGTGCCCACGGCGGTCACGCTGGGCGTGGTGGCGGCGCTCTACGAGGAGAGCTGGATCGACACCCTCATCAGCCTGGCCAGCCTGTCCGTGGTCGGCCTACCCGAGTTCATCACCGGGCTGGTGCTGATCCAGCTGTTCAGCTTCACCCTCGGGTGGCTGCCGGCCAGCTCCTCCATCGCGCCAGGGACGAGCTTGTTCCGGGCGCTCCCGTACCTGGTGCTGCCGGCGCTCACCGCCACCCTGGTGCTGCTCGCCTACGTGGCCCGGCTGACGCGCGCCAGCATGCTGGTGGAGCTGCGCCGGCCCTACGTGCGCACCGCCGTCCTGAAGGGGGTCCGCTGGCGCAGGGTGGTGGTGGCGCACGTGCTTCGCAACGCGCTGCTGCCGACCATCACCGTGGTCGCCATCAGCTTCGGTTGGCTGATAAGCGGCCTGATCGTGGTCGAGAACGTCTTCAACTACCCCGGCCTCGGCAGGCTGCTCACCTTCGCCATCGCACGCCGCGACGTGCCCCTCATCCAGGCGGTGGCGCTCGTGGCCGTGCTCGGCTTCGCGCTCGCCAACCTGGTGGCGGATATCTTATACGCGGCGTTCAACCCGCGCATTACGCTGCAGTGACGGGCTCGCCGCAAGAAGCGTCCCGTCGGCGCCCGGAGGTGGCCCATGCGTCGAACGACACCTCGAACCACGCCTCGGCCCACACGTTCAGCACTGCGCCCGCGCCGGCTCCTGACGATCCTCGCGCTCGTCCTCGCGCTGACCGGCGCGATCACGGCGTGCGCGCCCGGCGCCACGCCGGCGGTGTTGGCCCCCACGTTCACCGTGGTGGCGAACGGCACCGGGTTCCAGTATGTCGACCCGCCGGGCGTGGGCCAGGGAGCCGCGCTCTTCGACGTGCACCTGCGCGCGACCAACCCGAATCCCTACGGCTTGAGCCTCGAGACGCTCGACACCGACCTCTACCTGGATGGCGATCACGCTGCCAGCGCCACGTTCCGCAGCGGCGTGCACCTGCCCGCCCACGGCACCGGCGACCTCACGCTGCGGCTGCAGGTACCGCTTGCCGCGGCGCCGAGGCTGCTGGGCTCCATCGCGAGGCTGGTGACGGGCGGGACCGCGCGCTACCGGCTCGACGCCGTGGTGGCCGTGAACGCCTTCGGCAGCACCATCAGCCTGCCGCGCGTCACGGCTGCGAGGGGCAGCGTCTCGGCCGACCTGCGTTGGCGCGTGCCGGACGTGGCCATCGCCGCGTCCGGCGCCAAGCTCACCATCGCGTCGTTGACCCACGCCACCATCGAGGTCCCGGCGAGCCTCCACAACCCGGGTCGCCTCGGCTACCTGGTTCAGACGCCTCGCCTCGACTTGCAGCTGCAGGGCCGCACCGTCGGCAGCGCCCGGCTCGACCGCATCGCGGCGCCTGCGGGCACGACCGTGCTGGTGACGCTGCGCTTCGAGTTCAACCCGCTGGCGCTGGGCCCGGCTCTCGCCGCCCAGCTCCAGGCGCTCGGCAGCGGTGCGGGCGACATCACCTTCGTGGTCCGCGGGCCCCTGTCGCTGCAGGCGCCCGGCATCGGCAGCCACCCCTTGGCTGCGGCGTCGCTGTTGAGCGGCAGCGTGCACTGAGGCCGGCGCGCCCGGCCCCGCCGGGTCGCGCTCAGTCGGCGTTCAGCTTGGTGCGTCTGGCGATGCGGGCCAGCGGCCCGGGCATCCACCAGTTCCACCGGCCGGCCATGGTCATCACGGCAGGCACGAGGGCCATGCGAACCAGCGTGGCGTCCAGCAGCACGGCGGCGCTCAGCCCCAGCCCCAGGGTGCGAACCAGCACCACGTGGCTCAGCAGGAACAACGCGAAGACGGTGATCATCACGGCGGCGGCGCTGGTGATCACGCCACCCGTCGCCGACAGCGCCGACGCCACCGCCTCCCGGTCGCTGGCGCCGCGCTCGTGCTGCTCCTGGATGCGGGCTACCAGGAACACCTCGTAGTCCATGCTCAGGCCGAAGACGATCGCGAAGATGAACAGCGGCGCGCTGGAGTCGATGTAGCCGAGCACCGGGCCGCCCCCGAACAGCGTCACCAGCGCACCCATCTGGAAGACCAGGGTGATGATGCCGTAGGCCGCGCCCACCGTCAGGGTGTTCATGATGATCGCCTTGATGGGGATGAGCAGGGAATGGAAGGCCAGGCCCAGCACCAGGATTGTGGCGAGGTAGACGAGCGCCACGGACCAGGGGAAGCTCCGGTACAGCACGGTCGCCCACTCCGCTTCCTGGACGTAGCCGCCGCCGATCTTGGCGCGCAGGCCGAGGGCCCGGGTGCGCTCGCGGATGGCCTGGAACAGACGGCTGCCCTGCGCCGGCGTGAGGGTTCCCTTGGGGAACACCCGCACCAACGCGTAGCGTCCCTGCCGGCTGATGGTGGCTCGAGCCAGCGGGGCGATCTCGCTGTTCATGGCGATCTGGGGCGAGGCGTAGTACTGGTACAGGAACAGCCGGGGCACGCTGCTCACCGCCATCGGACTGGTGATCGCCTCGACCCGGGAGAGCGCCGTGAGGTCGTGATCGAGCGTCGAGATCTTGCGCACGTTGGCGGGGTGGTAGAAGCCCTGCGGCCCGAAGTCCACCAGCACGTCGAAGGAGCTCAGCAGGCCCTCCAACCCCAGCTTCTGCAGCGAGGTCACGGTACGGTTGGCCTGCGTCGATTTCGACAGGCCGCGAGGTCCCGGGTCGGCCACCTGCATCCACAGCGCGGGCAGGCCGGCCGCCAGCAACACCGTCACCCCCATGACCGTCCAGACCGCCGGGCGGCGCATGATCTCGTTGGCGCGCCCGCGCCAGAAGCTGCGGCTGCGCAGGCCGGGCTCGCGGCGCGTCACCTTGAGCCAGTTGACGCGGTGCCCCAGCAGTGCCAGCGTCGCCGGCAACGCCGTCACCGACACCGAGACGCTGACGAGGAGCACCAGGATGGTGCCCACGCCGATCGAGCGGATGAAGGCGAGCGGCGGCACCAGCAGGCCGGTGAGCGCAAGCACCACGGTGAGCCCGCTGAAGGCGACGGCCTTGCCTGCGGTGAGCGCGGTGCGCTCCGCGGCCTCGCGCGGGTCGAAGGTGTGCCGCAGCTCCTCGCGGAAGCGGTTCACCATCAACAGGGCGTAGTCGATGCCCGTCGCCAGCCCCAGCATGGTGACGACCGTCTGGGTGAAGACGGCGAACTCGACCAGCTGGCCGAGGCCGTAGAGGGTGGCGAGGGAGACGGTGATCGATGCCAACGCCACCAGCAGCGGCAGGGCCGAGGCGATGATGGCTCCGAAGGCGATGGCGAGGATGAACAGCGAGATAGGCAGCCCGAAGATCTCCGCTCGGTGGGCGTCGGCCACGCTCACGCGCTCGAGCTCCTGAACCGTCGCCGGCCCCCCCGCCAGCGTGAAGCGCAGCGAAGGCTGGCCGGCCAGGGCGGCTCTGACGTGGTTGGTGATGACCTTGGCGGCGCCCAGGTTCTTGGCTGCCAGGGTCACCAGCGCGACGGTGTAGCCGTTGTCGGGGGAGACCAGGTTGAGGCCCGTCACGCTGCGGTGGTCGCGGACCGCGGTGACGCCGGGGACGGCATCGATGCGCGCCATCACGCTGGCGAAGGCGTTGTCGAATGCCGGCTGGCCCACGCGCGTGCCGATCCCGTGGGCGACCAGCACCAGGTTGTAGTCGTCGGGCAGGGCGAACTGGGTGCGCAGCACCTGCCGCACCTGGGTGGCCACGCTGTGCGGGACCGCGCCGGGCTGGGCCGTCAGCACCGCGCCGACGCGCGAGGCGAAGGGTAGTGACAGCGCGGCGATCAGCAGCCACCCCGCCAGCACGAAGCGAGGGTAGTGCGCGGTCAGGCGGGCGATCCGTCGCAGCATCAGGGCTCAACCGACCTCACGGCGTGTCTCACACCCCCACGAAGTGCTCGATGGCCTGGCGGGCGTCGCCCTCGCCGGTCGACGTCTCGCCCGAGACGCCTCCGTCACGCAGGAACACGATCCGATCGGCATGCATGGCCGCGTTGGGGTCGTGGGTGACGATCACCACGGTCCAGCCGAGGCGGTCGACGCCGCGGCGCAGCAGCTCGAGCACCTCCGTGCCGGTGTGGGTGTCGAGGTTGCCGGTGGGCTCGTCGGCCAGCACCACCAGCGGCTCGTTGATGAGCGCCCGGGCCAAGGCGACGCGTTGCCGCTGGCCGCCCGAGAGCTGGCGCGGCCGGTGGCCCAGGCGATCGGAGATGCCGAGGTCGTCGGCGAGCTGCTTCAGGCGTTCGGCCGCGGCGGCCGCGTCGCCGGCGATCTCCGCGGGCAGCAGCACGTTCTCGCGCGCCGTGAGATTGGGGATGAGCTCGAAGCTCTGGAACAGGAAGCCCAGCTTCGTGCGCCTGAGCGCCGTGAGGGCGTCGTCGTCGAGGTCGCCGGTGCGTTCGCCGGCCACCTCCACGGCACCGCTGTCGGGCGTGTCGAGCAGCCCCAGCAGGTGCAGCAGCGTGCTCTTGCCGCTGCCGCTGGGCCCCATCACGGCCACGAACTCGCCGGCCCGAACGTTCAGGTCGACGTCGTGGAGCGCGAGGATGGTGAGGTCGCCGAGGCGGTAGCTCTTGCTCAGCCCGGTCGCTCTCAGGACAACGGCATCGTTCCTCGTCGTCATCATCACTCCATGTAGCCCAGGGCCCTGGTGGGGGAGAGCTGGGCGGCCCGCCTCGCAGGGAACAGCGACGCCAGGAATCCCACCAGGGGTGACGCCACCAGCGCCAGCGCGACCAACGGCCAGTTGACCACCGGTCTCAGGAGGAAGCCGGTGAGCGCGCTGCCCCCGGCGACGATCACGCGCGCGAGGAGCAGGCCGAAGGCGATGCCGAGCAGGGCGCCCACCAAAGTCACCACCATACCCTCTGCGGCGATGAGACGCCGCACCCCGCCGCGGCTCATGCCCACGGTGCGTAGCACCGCGATCTCGTGAGCGCGGCTCACCAGATTCATGCCCAGCGCGTTAGCGACGCCGAGGGCGGCCACCAGCACCGCGATCAGCAGCAGGGTGTTGGTGGTGACGAAGGTGCGCTGCGTGAGCTGCAGGATGTAGCGCCGGTAGTCGGCGTTGAGCGTCACGTCCAGGTGCAGGTTCGGGAAGGTGGTGAGCAGCTCCTGGCGCACACGCTTGGGATCGCTGCCCGGCTTGTCGGCGATGACGTAGAGGTCGGGCGAGCCGCCCCCGAACAGCCCCATGTCGTGGATGCTGCCGACGACCGTCTCGCCGCCGCCGGTGAAGTCCACCACCACCCCCGCCACCGGGAAGTCCCGGAAGCCGTTCGTGGTTCGCAGACGGATGGTGTCGCCTTTCTGGACGCCGTATTTGTCGCGCATGGTGTTCGCCACCAGCACCTCGCCGCCGCGTTGGAGCGCCTGGTAGCCCTCGCGGTTGTTGCCCTGGCCCTGGATGTACTGGAAACGCCCGAAGCCGCCGTTCGGATCGAAGCGCTGCGGATCGACGAGGATCATGGCGATGGAGCGCCCGTGCCCGCCCCCCTTCGGTTCGAAGCGCACCACCCGGATGCCTACGCCGCTGGCCACCATCACCCCGGGCAGCTTCTCGGCTACCTTCTCGAAGTTGCTGGGGAAGCTGACCGGCGAGGTGACGAACAGGTCGCCGACCACGGTGGTGTTCACCCACGACGCGATGGCCTGGTTGATGCCCCCGACCATCGACCCCACCCCGATGATCAGCCCCACGCCGACCGCCACCGTGCCGATCGCGACCCCGTTCCTGGCGGCGTTGCGCAGCGTGAAGTTGCTGCCCAGGCGGCCCGCCGCACCGAACAGCCGGATCAGTGACGGGGTGAGGACGAAGAGCGCCGGCCGCAGCAGGCCCGGCGTGGCCAGCGCCACCCCGAGGAAGAACAGGGCCATCGCCAAGCCGGCTGCGGCCAGCGCCAGGTAGCCCTGCCAGGGCAGCAGGCTGAGGCCCGCGCCGAGTGCCAGCAGGGCCCAGCCGCCGGCGACGAAGCGGGGCCGAGTGAGCTCGTCGACGCCGCTGCTGGCAGCCAATGGCGGCGTACGCGAGGCGTTGCGGGCCGGCAGCACGCCGGCCGCCAGCGACACGCCGACCCCCACCGCCGAAGCGACCACCACGCTGCGCACGGGGATGACCAGCGTGCGGAAGTCGAAGCCCAGGCTGACGGCGTTGAGGCGGGTGATGGCGTAGGCCAGGCCCAGCCCGAGCGTCAGCCCCACCACCACCCCTGCCAGGCTGAGCGCGGCGGACTCGTAGAGTGCCAGCCGCTGCACGTCGCGGCGCGTCATGCAGATGGTGCGCAGTAGCGCGTACTCGCGCGTGCGCTCCACCACCGACGCCATGAAGGTGTTGTAGGCCATGAAGCCGCCGAGCGCCAGCAGCGTCACCGCCAGCACCGACAGGCCCGATTGCAGCGTGTCGACGATGCCCGAGGCGAAGTTGCCGGATACCGCCGGGTAGGTCACCGTGAGCGACCGGTCCAGGCGCGCCAGGCGCGCCTGCAGGCGGCTGCGAACGTCCTCGACGGGGACCGAGTCGTCCACCAGCACCTCGATATGGGAGGCGCGGCCCGGCAGGTGGAGGATCTGGCGCAGGTCCTGGATATCGGTGATGCCGACGCGGCCGCCGTTGGTGCTGGCGATGCCGTAGCGGTCGTCGAGCAGCCCCGTGACGGTCAGCGGCACGTCGCCGAAGCTGGTGGCGAACTTGACGGTGTCGCCCACGTGGATGCCGCGCTCGCCGGCGAAGCCCTGCGCGATGGCGACCCCGCGGGAGCCTGCGGCGGGGAGCGAGCCGCTGGCGAGCTTGGCGGGCAGGTCGGCGGGGACGGCGGTGTCACGGCCGCTCAGCTGGAAGCCGGTGTCGACGCCGGGGATGATCGACTTCTGGAACGTCCGGATGCTGCGCACCGGCTCCGCACGGGTGTTGAGCACGGGGTAGGCGGCGTCCACGCCGCTGGTGGCTCGCACCACGGCCAGCGCCGGCCCGTCCTCGAACACGGCCCGGCCGGTGGCGCCGGGCGTGACGAGCAGGTCCGCCTTGCCTGCGGCGGCTTGCAGCCCGCTCTGGACGTTCGCCTCGACGTTGGCCCCGACGGACAGCGTGGTGAGCACGGCCCCGATGCCGATGCCCACGCCGAGGACCGTGGCGAGGCTCCGCCAGCGGTGGCGGAGTAGGTTCCTGAGGGCCAATCGGCGCAGCGCCGTCACGAGCCTCAGTGTACAGGTCCGCCGACCCCCGTCGGCGGCCGGCCCCGGACCGAATGGCGTGCGTGAGGGGGCCCCGGGCTGCGCGGGTCAGGCGCCGGGACCGCCGCCGCTACCGCTGCCGCTGCCGCTGCTGCTGCCGGGCGGGCCCACGTCCGCCGGGGCGATGGTCCGGCGGGCCAGCAGGTAGCCGCCCAGCATCGGGCCGATCAGGAAGATCGAGTAGTAGGTGATCACCCGCCACACCAGCACCACCGCCGGCACCGTGGCGGCGCCGCCCCGAGCGACCAGCAGGTAGGAGATGCCGAGCTCGAAGACGCCACTGCCGCCCGGCGTGGGGACAAAGGTGGCGATCACGTTGATGATGGTCAGCGCCGCGGCGATGCCCCACAGCGTGACGTTGAGAGACAGTCCCCTGGCCAGCCAGTAGAGGATGGAGTAGAAGCTGACGCCCGCGACCAGGCTGTAGAGCTGGACCCTCAGGTAGAAGCTCACCGGCGCGCTGGCGAACAGGCGGTTGGCCTCCAGCATGACGTCGATGAAGCGCAGGCCCTGGCGGCGCCAACGGATGAGCGGGCCGCGGAGGACGAAGCGGGCCAGGGGCTCGAGCCACGCCAGGCGGAACTGCACGATGTAGGCGACGGCGCCGGCGATCACCAGCGCGGCGAGGCCGACGCCCAGCCACAGCGGTGTCCGCGGGTACAGCCGGTCCCGGTAGAGGATCGCCAGGGCGATGGGCGTGGTCCAGCTGTGGAACAAGGCATCGGCGCCGAAGACCGCCACCCCCACGGCCCAGGCGCGGCCGCTCCGCTGACCGTGGTGTTGGAGCGTCAGCGCGATCGCCGGCATGTTCCCGCTGCCGCCCGGCGTCACCGTGGCGCTGAACATGCCCAGCACGTGGGCGCGGATGGCATGGTGGAGCTTGAGGTCGAAGCCCAGCCGGCGGCACAGCAGCTGCAGCCGCAGGCCCGCGAACACGAAGGTCACGCCCAGGGCGGCCACGGCTGCCAGCACGGCCGCTGCCGGCATGTGCCGCACCGCCAGCAGGTCGGAGACGGAGCCGACGCGGAGCACCACCCACGTCAGGCCCGCGGCGCTGAAGAGCAGCGACACCAGCAGCGACCGCCAGACGGTCTTCACCTGCCGGCATCTCCCGCGTGGCGACGCCCGCCGGCCGGGCTCATGGCGCCCTCGCAGGTGCCGGCCGAGCTCACGTCAGTGCCACCACGTCGGGCTCCGCCGGCGGCCGGCCGCTGGCGGCGTAGTGCAGCAGGTAGTGGCCGATGCCGTCGCTCATGCGGTCGAAGCCGAGCGCGTCGAACCGCTCCTCGGTGGCGTGGCGCGTCTCCGGGGCGTCCTGCAGGCGGCGCACGGCCGCCGCCAGCTCCTCGGGACGCCGCACCAGCGTTCCCAGCGCGTGACCTTCCACGAACTCGGCCACCCGGCGTTCGTTGATGCCGGCATAGGCCGTGAGGATCAGCGGTCGGCCGACCGCCAACGTCTCCATCACGCTGGCGGGCCCGGCCTTGCCGACCACCACGTCGGCAGCCGCAACGTAGCGCTCCATGTCCTCGACGTACTCGCGGACGAGCAGATGGGGCGGGCTGTCCGTCATGCTGCGGAGGGTGTCGGCGAGCTCCCTGTTCCGGCCCGTGATGACCACGACCTGCGCGCCGTCCGCCGCCAGCGAGCGCGCCACCTGGGCGGGGCGGCCCGCCAGGCCCTCGGCACCGAGGCTCACCAGGCAGGTGAAGCGGTCCTCCAGACCCAGCTCCTGGCGCGCCTGCTGCCGGGTCGGCGCCCGCCGGAAGCGCCGCTGCACCGGGTAGCCCACTACGTCGACGACCGTGGCGGGCACGCCCAGGCGCACCAGGTCGTTGCGGGCGCCGGCCGAGGCCACCAGCACGCGCTCGGCCCGCGGCTCCGCCCACAGCGCGTTGGCGTCGAGCGGCTCGGTGACGTAGGTGAGGACCGGCATCTGCAGCCCATGGCGCCGCTGCGCCAGGGTGAGCGCGGTGGCCAGCCAACCGTGGTTTCCCACCACCAGGTCCGGCGCGAGCTCGCCCAACACCGTCGCCAGCCGGCGCGCGAAGCCGTCCAGCATGACTCGCTGGGTGCTGGCGGTGATGGCAGGGGCGGCGTCGATGAGGCGCTGGGCGGAGCGCACCAGCAGCGGGTAGCGCAGCATCAGGCGCCACCCGCGCTTGTGGCGTGCGTCCAGGCGCTGCGGCCCGAACTCCGCCATGACGTCGCTGACGCGGGCATGCACCTGGCCGCCGCTCAGCTCCTCGACGCTCTCGGCCATGGCGCGAGCGGTCGCGACGTGACCACCGCCGGCGGCGATGGTGGCGAAGAAGATGTTCCCAGGACGAGACACACTGCATTCCTGTTCCGACTCCGGCTCGCCCGGGGGCGGCGGAGCTCGCTCAGATGGGCGCAAAGGCGCCTACGGTGCGGCGCAGGCCCTCCTGCCAGCTCACGGCGGGCCGGTACCCCAGCTCTTCCACGGCGTGCCGGATGCTGAAGTGCACGTCGCGTGCCATGAGACCGGCACGGTAACGGGTCATGGGCGGCTCGTTGCGGGGGAAGAGCGCGCCCCAGGTGGCTTCCACTCCCGATGCCAGGGCCCGCGTCGGCGTCCTCGGCAGGCGAAGCCGCGGCGGGGGCTCCCCCAGCAGGCGCGCCAGCTCGGTGAGCAGCTCGCGCCAGGTCGGCATGCCCTCGTCGGCGATGAGGTAGACGCGTCCCGCCGCTTCGGGGCGTTCGATGGCGAGCCGCACGCCGGCGGCGAGGTTCTCGGCGTAGGCGGTGTTGATGACGCTCTCGCCACTCCCCACCATGGGGAACAGCCCCTGCTCCAGCGCCCTGGCCACGCGGCGGAAGTTCGTGTCACGCGGCCCGAACGGCCACAGGCCGGGGCGCACCACCACGCCTTCGATGCCGACGGCGTCGAACACCAGATCCTCGGCCAGGATCTTCGAGTAGGCGTAGGCGTCACGCACGTTGTCGCGCGGCTGGGTGCGCGGGTCCGCCTGGCGGAAGCCGCTGTAGCGATGCACCGCGACGCTGGAGATGAGCACGAAGCGCCGGACGCCGCCGGCGGCCGCCTCGGCGAGCAGGTGCCGGGTGCCCTCCACGTTGGTGCGGTAGAAGGCGTCCCAGGGCCCCCAATCGGCCACCCTGGCGGCGGCGTGGACGACGGCGTCGACCTGGTCGCAGAGGCCGGATACCGCGCCCTCCTGGCTCAGGTCGGCGCGCTGCAGCTCCAGCTCGGGTTTGCCCATCGCGGCGTGCAGGTTGCCGATGTCTCCCCAGGGCGAAACGAGGGCCCGGACCCGGTGGCCGCCGGCCAACAGGGTCTCGCTGATGTGGCTTCCGAGGAAGCCGTGGGCGCCAGTGACCAGAACCTTCATGACTCCCGTCGCTGACCAAGCCTACCAGGAAGGGGCGCTGCGCGGCCGCAGCGGGGTCGCCCGCCGGCCGGCGCGCGGCGGTGCGGGGCGGCACTGCAGGCCGGCTAGTGGGGGAACAGCAGGCCCTGATGGGCGAGGACGAACAGGTCGATCGACATGCCGATGGCCAGGTGGATGATGGTGGAGTAGAGCACCGAGCGGCTGCGCAGGGCGATGACGCCGAACAGCAGGCTGGCCGGCAGGGCGGCAATCACTTCGGTCAACGGCTTTCCCAGGTGGATCAGCGTCGCCGCCAGCGTCTGTACCCAGATGCCCTGAGGAGCGCCCCAGGCGTCGGCCACCACCCGCTGCAGGAAGCCCCGATAGAAGAATTCGAACGCCACGTAGTACAGGCCGTAGAGCAGCACCCAGGCGACGACGGTGCCGATGTTGCTGCCCACCCAGGCCCCGGCCCAGGGGTAGGTGGCCTGCAGGCCCGCGTCGAAGCTGCCCGCGTACATCAAGGGCACAGCGATGACAACGCCGGCGATGGCCGCCCCGAGGCCGTAGCGCCAGTCGCCGAGCCGCAGGCCGAGGTGGCGCAGGTCGACTCCCAGCAGGGCGCTCAGCAGCGCCGGCACCGCCAGCAGCAACACCAGCGACCAGGCGATGATGACGATGGCCGACGGCAGGTCTCGCGGCTGGAAGGCGAGGAGCGCCGGCCCGGGGCTTCCCAGGTACCAGAAGCCGGCCTGCAGCAGCAGGGCGGCCGTGAGGAGGAACCAGAGGCGGGCGTGCTTGCGGTCGAAGAGCTGCGCCAGATCGGCGAATGCGACGCCGACCGAACGCAGCGGGTTCATAGCGCCTTCTGGTACATGCGGTAGGTCTTGTAGAGCTCGCCGCCTGCGGCCTCGATACCCCGGTTCATGGCGTCGTTGTCCTCGAGGACCCAGCTGCACTCGCCGCCGGTCCAACCCAGCTCGCGGCCGCGCCGCGCCGACTCGGCGATCAGCAGCACGTCGAAGCCCTTGTGGCGGTGCTCCTGCACTACCCCGAGGATCGCCAGCCGCCCCTGGTCGATGATCTTCTTGCGGTTGAGCAGGGGAACGAGCCCGAACGGCAAGAGCCGCCCGTTGAAGCGGGCGAGCACCTGATTGAGGTCGGGGATGGTGATGGAGAGGCCGACGGTGTCGCCCTTGTACTCCAGGAACAGCGCCAGCTGCGGCTCGATGATGAGCTTCAGGTCGTTGGCGAGGTAGTCGAACTCGGCGTCGGTGCCCCGCACCTGACCCCAGTTCTCCTCCCACGCCTCGGTGTAGAGCTTCTTCAGCAGCCCGATCTCGCGCTTGAACTGCTTCATGTCCGCGGGTCGCACGGTGACGTCGTAGCGCTTGCGCACCCGGTCCGCCAGGCGCTCGAGCCGCTCGGTCGCCCCGTTCCGGATGTCGATGCGCCAGGCATAGAGATCCTTGATCTTGGCGTAGCCGTTCTGCTCCGCCATGCCCGGATAGCTCGGGGGGTTCTGGGGCATCATGATGAACGGACGGGTGTCGAAGGCGTCCAGCTGGAACCCGGCGCCGTCGTCCATCGTGGGGTTGACCGGGCCGCGCAGCACCTCGCGGCCGGTGGCGCGGGCCTCGTCCTCGACGGCGCGGTACAGCGCCGCCGCCACCTCCTCGTCCTCCGCCTCGAAGAACCCGAAGAACGCCAGGTTCTCGCCGAACTGCTCGTTGTGCGCGTCGTTGTCGATGAAGGCGATGCGGCCGACCGTGTCGCCGTCACGCTCCGCGAGGTACAGGGTCATGCGGCCGTGCTCGAAGAAGGGGTTCTTCTTGGGGTTCAGCTTGTCGAACTCTCCCATGCGCAGCGGCGGGACGAACGTGGGATCGCCGCGGTACTTGCGGTAGACGTAATCAACGAACCGTCGCAAGTCGCGGTTCGTCGCGACCTTGAGAGTCTCGACCATGTCCCATCACCTCGGTTTCGGCTGTCAGATTACACCAAGGTGCTTGCCGACGGTCTCGAACGCCGACAGGAGGCGGTCGAGCTGCTCGTCGGTATGGTTGGCGTTGACGCTGGTCCGGATGATGGAGTGTCCGGGCGGCACGCCCGGCGGCAGTGCCGGCGTCGTGAACACGCCTTCATCCCACAGGCCCTTCCAGAACGCCAGCGCACGATCGTCCTCGCCGACCAGCACCGGGACGATGGGGGTCTCCGACCCGAGCGTGTCGAACCCCAGGGCCTGCATGCCCCCACGGAAGCGCGCCACGTTCTGCCACAGCCGGTGGCGGTGCTCGCTCTCGCTCTCCATGATGTCGAGGGCGGTCAGTGCCGCGGCCATCTGCATGGCCGGCAGCGCGGCGGTGAAGATGAACGGCCGGGCATGGTGCTTGACGAACTGCACCACCTTGCGGTCGGCCCCCATGAATCCGCCCACGCTGGCGAACGATTTCGAGAAGGTGCCGACGATGACGTCGACCTCGGCCTCGAGGCCGAAGTGCTCGCCGGTACCGCGACCGTTCTCGCCGAGCACGCCGGTGGCATGGGCGTCGTCGATGATCAGGCGGGCATCGTAGCGCCGCTTGAGCTCCACCAGGCCGGGAAGGTCGACGATGTGCCCGCTCATGGAGAAGACTCCGTCGGACACGATGATGCGACCGCCGGGCTTGTCGGCGTCGGCCTGGAGCAGGCGGTCGAGGTGGTCGAGGTCGTTGTGATCGTACTTGCGCACGCTGGCGAACGACAGCCGTGCCGCGTCGTACAGCGAGGCGTGGTTCTCACGGTCGTAGTAGAGGATGTCGTGCCGGCCGGCCAAGGCGCTCACGACCGAGAGGCAACCGAGGTAGCCGGCGCTGAAGGTGAGCGCGGCTTCCTTCCTGAGGAAGGAGGCCAGGCGCCCCTCGAGCGTCTCGTGGAGCGTCAAGGTACCGGTGAGGAAGCGCGACCCCGTGCAGCTGGTGCCGAAATCGTCCAGGGCGCCGCGGGCCGCGTCCTTGAGGCGGTCGTCCTGCGTCAACCCGAGATAGTCGTTCGAGCCGGTGATCACCATCTCCCGGCCGTTCGCCTGAACGGTGCCGCCGTGTTGCGCCGCGATGGGCTTGAAGTAGGGGTGGAGGCCAGACGCTTCGGCCAGCTCGGCACGGCTGAAGTTGAATGCCTTGGCGAAGGCGTCGCGGGGGGCGCCAGGGCGCTCCTGCGCGCTGTCCGTAGCTGCGGCGTTCTGGCGGGTGTCTAGGGCCTCTGACAAGTCGTCCTCCATCGCGGCTGCGAGCGAATTGCGACACTATAGCATCGGGCCGCTGCATCGCTCCCTGTCCCCCGGGCTCGCCACACCCTACGCAATGCCATTCCCTAACGCAAGCGAGGTTCGCACCAGCGGGGCGCCGCGCCGGCGGCGAGGCGGCGTGGCGGGCCGCCGCGGGTGTGACCCAACCGCTGGCCGCGGCCGATGCGCCGAACTATAATCGCGTCGTGGCGGTCACAATTGACTCATCGCCCATGGCCATAGGAGCGGAAGGATGAGCGCATTGGATCTGACGTCGCCCGGTGCCTTGACGCGTCCCGCCGAGGTATCGGATGCCACCCTCGTCCATCGCCTGTACCTGAAGACGCCCAGCTATTTCGAGATCATCTCCATCCCCGTCCCCACCCTGGCGGAGGTCAAGACCGACCTCGATACCGCCGCTCGCGATCCGCGCCGCTACACCGAGCTGGTGCTGCGGCCGCCGCGCCGCCAGGTTCCGCCGGATCACGAGCTTCGCGACCCGCGCAGCGGCAGGCAGGTGGTCGGCTACCTCGACTACAAGCTCGACTACCCGGTCGCGGGTGACGCCACCGTCAACCTGTTGCTGGTGGAGGGTGACGTTCAGGGTCGCGGCATCGGCAGCAGCTGCGTCCGTGACCTGGAGGTTCGTCTGCGTGGCCGCGTGCGGCGCGTGCTCGCCAGCATCTACGGTCAGAACCCGCGGGCGCGGCGTTTCTGGGAGGCGCTCGGCTACGCCTTCGCCATCGACGCCAAGCCCGTTCTCGACTGGTACGCCAAGAAGCTCGTCTGAGCCTGGGGCGGCGATGTCGGCCCAGGCGGAGAGGCCCGGTACCTCGCCGCGGCCGTCCCGCCAGGGGGTATCGTTGCCCTCATGAAGCACGTCGTGAGCGTGTCGCTCGGATCCTCCTCGCGGGACACCGACCAGGTGGTGACGATCCTCGGCGAGCAGGTCCACCTGGAACGCCGCGGGACCCAGGGCGACTTCGCCGCCGCCGCCCGCTTGATCGCCGAGCTCGACGGCGAGGTGGACGCCATCGGCCTCGGCGGCATCGACCTGTTCCTGCCGGTAGGCCGGCGCCGCTACTACTTCCGCGACGCTCGCAGGCTGGCGGCCGCGGCGCGGCACACGCCGGTGGTCTGCGGCGCCGGGTTGAAGAACAGCCTGGAGCGGGCCATGATCCGGGCGCTGGCGGGTCCGCGCCCGTGGCAGGGGCGGAAGGTGTTGATGGTGTCGGCCCTCGACCGCTTCGGGATGGCCGAGGAGCTCGACCAGCAGGGCGCGCGGGTCCTCTTCGGCGACTTCATCTTCGCGCTCGGCCTGCCCATCCCGCTGTACCGCCTCGCGACCCTCCACGCCCTGGCGACGGTGCTGTTGCCGGTGTTCGTGCGGTTGCCGTTCACGTGGCTCTACCCGGTGGGGTCGAGTCAGGAGTCCAGCACCACCACCGAGCGCTTCGCGCGCTACTACGACTGGGCGGATGTGATCGCCGGCGACTGGCACTACATCCGGCGGTACGCGCCGGGCGCGATGGCCGGCAAGGTGGTGCTCACCAACACCACCACGCCGGCGGACGTGGCCTTCCTCGAGGAGCGCGGCGTGGACACCCTCATCACCACGACGCCGCGCTTCGACGGGCGCAGCGTGGGGACCAACCTGCTGGAGGCGGCCTTCGTCGCGATCGCCGGTGAGGCCGGCGAGCTCTCCGCCGAGCGCTACCGTGAGATGATCGCGGAGGCGGGGCTGGAGCCGACGGTGCTCGAGCTCCAGGCCTGAGGCGGCCAGCGCAAGGGCGTCGCGCGCGCGCGTGGGTGTCGCGGGGAAGACGAGGGCGGGCGGTGACGAGCGGGTGCTAGACTGTGCTGCGTCTTGAAGTTCCGCGAGCGCGTGCCGTGCCCTTCGTACCTGGCGCGCGCCGTGATGCGTCGGAGGCTAGTGGATGATCAGCGTGACGGACCTGCGTAACGGGACCAAGGTCGAGATGGACGGCGGCCTGTGGGAGTGTCTGGACTATCAGCACCAGAAGATCGGCCGAGGCGGGGCGAAGGTGGTGGGCAAGTTTCGAAGCCTCGAGAGCGGCTCCATCGTGGAGAGGACCTTCAACGCCACCGAGAAGCTGCAGGACATCTTCATCGACTACCGCCAGATGCAGTTCCTCTTCTCGGACGGCGATCAGTGCACCTTCATGGACATGGAGACGTTCGAGCAGCCCCTTCTCAGCCGTCAGCAGATCGGCGACGCGGCGCGTTTCCTCAAGCCGAACCTGGAGGTTACGGTGGACTATTACCAGGGCAGGCCCCTCAAGGTCACGCTGCCCAACGTGGTCGAGCTGGAGATCACCCAGACCGACCCCGGCGTGCGCGGGGACACCGTCTCGGGCGGCACCAAGCCCGCGGCCTTGGAGTCCGGTGCGACCGTGGCCGTTCCCCTATTCATCGAGCAGGGCGAGGTGATCCGCGTCGACACCCGCACCGGCGAGTACCTGGGGCGGGCCTGATGGACGTCAAGGACATCAAACGGCTGCTGGATGCCTTGGCCGCCTCGGAGGTGCGCGAGTTCAGTTACGAGACCGAGGAGTACAAGCTCAACGTCAAGCGCGGGCCGGGGTTGGTCGAGGTGCAGGCGGCGCCGGCGGCCTTCGCCGCGGCGCCTCCCCAGGCGCAGCCGCAGGCCGCGGCGGCGGCCGCTGCCTCGGCCGCCGCGGCCGCCGAGGAGGCTGCGCCCCCGTCGCATTGGGTGGAGGTCACAGCCCCTATCGTCGGTACCTTCTATGGCGCGCCCGCGCCCGACGCCCCGCCGTACGTCAAGGCCGGCGACCGCGTCGAGCCGGGTGCGGTGCTGTGCATCATCGAGGCCATGAAGTTGATGAACGAGATCGAGGCCGAGACCTCCGGCGTGGTTCGCGAGATCCTCGTCCGCAACGAGGAGCCCGTCGAGTACGGCCAGGTGCTCTTCCGCATCGAGCCGAGTTGAGGCTCGCCCGAGGAAGCCTGTGTTCAGGAAGATCCTGATCGCCAACCGCGGCGAGATCGCCCTCCGCGTCCTTCGAGCCGCGCGGGAGCTCGGCATCCAGACCGTGGTCGTGTACTCGCAGGCCGACGAGAACTCGCTGCCGGTGCTGTTGGCCGACGAGTCGATCTGCATCGGCCCGGCGCCGGCGACCGACAGCTACCTCAACGTGCGCAACCTGCTCTCCGCGGCGCTGGTCACGGGGGCGGAGGCCATCCATCCGGGGTACGGCTTCCTCGCCGAGAACGCCGAGTTCGCCGAGAAGTGCGAGGAGCACAACCTGGTGTTCATCGGGCCGCGTGCGGAGAACATCCAGCGCATCGGCGACAAGGCGGCCGCCAGGCGGCTGGCGGAGGAGGCCGGCGTGCCCGTGACGCCCGGCTCGGACCCGCTCAGGGACCTCGAGGCGGCCCGCGGGTTCGCCGAGCGTATCGGCTTCCCCCTCATCCTCAAGGCGTCCGCTGGTGGCGGCGGTCGGGGGATGCGCGTGGTCCACAGCTACAACGACCTGGAGCGGCAGTTCGTCAACGCCCAGGAGGAGGCCAGGGCGGCGTTCGGCAACCCCGAGCTGTATATGGAGAAGTACCTCGAGGAGCCCAAGCACATCGAGGTGCAGGTGTTCGGCGACGGCCAGGGCGAGGTGATCCACTTCTTCGAGCGTGATTGCTCCATCCAGCGGCGCTACCAGAAGATGCTGGAGGAGGCGCCGAGCGTGGCCGACGACGACCTGCGGCGCCGCATCACGGAGGCGGGCGTCAAGCTCGCGAGGCACATCGAGTACCGCGGGGCGGGAACCTGCGAGTTCCTGGTCGACCGCGACGGCAACTTCTACTTCAGCGAGATGAACACCCGCATCCAGGTGGAGCACCCCGTCACCGAGATGGTCACGCGCTTCGATCTGGTGCAGGAGCAGTTCCGCGTGGCGGCGGGCATGGGGTTGACGCTGGCGCAGGACGAGGTGCGGCTCGAGGGGCACGCCATCGAGGTGCGCGTCACCGCCGAGGACCCGGACCACGACTTCCGACCGTCGGCCGGCACCATCTCCGACGTGCACTGGCCCGGCGGCCCCGGCATCCGCGTCGACTCGCACGTCTACGCCGGCTACCGGATCCCGCCGAACTACGACAGCCTCATCGCCAAGATCATCGCCTGGTCGCCTACCCGGCAGGAGGCGATCGCCCGCATGGAGCGTGCCCTGAGGGAGACGGTGATCGAGGGGGTGCGCACCACCGTGCCCTTCCATCTGAAGGTCCTGGACAACGCCTTCTTCCGGCGTGGCGCGGTGTACACCAACTTCATCGCGAGGAGGATGTCGTCGTGACCGAGGGCGTCGACCTGGAGATCTCGCCGGACGTGCTGTACGGCATCGCGCAGCTCGCGCTGGACGAGATCGAGGGGCTGCGACCGATCCAGCCGCCGCCGCGGGTGGGCGAGTTCTTGAGCGGCCGGCGCGCCAAAGGCATCACCATCGAGCGCGAGGGCCACGACGTGTTCGTGGACCTGTGGGTGGCGGCCGCCTACGGCGTGGAGATCCCGGCCGTGGTGAAGCGGGCGCAGCGTTCGGTGCGCGAGGCGGTCGCCTCGATGACCGGGTTGAAGGTCGTCAGCGTCAGCGTCAACGTGGAGAGCGTGGACGTGCCGGAGGAACCGCCCGGTGGCTAGACGCAGGGCCCGAGAGCTGGCCTTCCGAGCCCTGTTCCAGTCCGAACGCGGCGGCTCCCCCTTGCTGGAGGTCTGGGAACAGGTGCGGGAGGATGCGGTCGAGGAGGAGACCGAGCCGGAGGCCGACGCTGCTTACGGGGAGGCGCTCGATGCCACCTCGCTGGCGTTCGCCGGCGAGCTGGTGGCGACGTTCGCCAGCCATCGGGAGGAGATCGATCGCGAGCTGGCAGAGCTCGTCACCGGATGGAGCTTCGGCCAGATGGCGCAGACCGACCTCAACGTGCTGAGGCTGGCGGTCACCGAGATGCGCTACGCCGGCTCGGGCCCGCCGAAGGTGGCGATCGAGATGGCCGTGAGGCTGGCCAAGAAGTTCGGTGGCGAGGAATCCGGACGCTTCGTGAACGGCGTGCTGGCCAAGCTCTACCGCCGGCTCGCCGCCGAACGCGCCTGACACGGTCCGCTCGCCACGGACGGGACGAGATGGGGTAGTGCAGTGACAGCGATCAGGCTCGACGGCAAGGTGGTTTCCTCGGCGGTGGCGGAGCGGCTGCGGGCGCGCGTGGCCGCGCTCGACTTCACGCCCAGGCTGGTGTTCGTTCGCGTCGGTGAGGATCCCGCCAGCAGCTACTACGTGCGGTCCAAGGCGCGCATGGCGAAGCGCGTCGGGGTGACCTCCGAGACGCGCGCGTTGGCGGTTGCCACCGACCAGCTGGAGCTGGAAGGCATCGTTCGTGAGCTGGGCGCCGATCCGGAGGTCGACGGCATCCTGGTCCAACTGCCGCTCCCCGGCCACATCGACGCGCAGGTCGTGCTCGACCTGATCGCGCCCGACAAGGATGTCGACGGGCTCCACCCCGTGAACGTGGGTCGGTTGTGGACGGGCCGGCCGGCGCTGGCGCCGGCAACGCCACGCGGCCTCATCGCCCTGCTGGACCACTACCAGGTGCCCATCGAGGGGCGACACGTGGTGATCGTGGGACGCTCCAACCTGGTGGGGCGGCCGGCCGCCGCCCTCTTCCAGCACCGCAACGCCACCGTCACCATGGCTCACTCGCGCACCCGCGATCTGGCGGGTGTGGTCCGCCAGGGGGACATCGTCGTGGCGGCGGCGGGGCGAGCGCGCATGATCACCGGCGCCATGGTCAAGCCGGGAGCGGCGGTGCTGGACGTGGGCATGACGCGCGAGGACGACGGCATCGTGGGGGATGTGGCGGTGGACGTGGCGGAGGTCGCGGGGCACCTCACGCCGATGCCTGGAGGCACCGGCCTGATGACGGTAGCGATGGTCATCGACACCACCGTCGAGGCTGCCATCCGGCGGCGCAGTAGCGGATGAACTCGGTCCTGGCGAACAGCGGGCTGCTCACCGCCCTCATCGCCACGGCGGCGGCGCAGGCGATCAAGGTCCTGCTCATCCTGGTGACCGAGCGGCGCCTGGCGTTCGGCCGCTTGCTGGAGACGGGCGGCATGCCCTCGTCGCACACCGCCGCCGTCGCGGCGCTGGCAACCACCCTGGGGCTGAGGCTCGGCTGGAACAGCCCCGAGTTCGCGATCGCCATGGTGTTCGGCGGGATCGTCATGTACGACGCCACGGGCATCCGCCGCGCCGCCGGCATGCAGGCCGAGCTGATCAACGACCTGGTGCAGGAGCTCGCTCACCTCTTCGACGAAGGGTTCCAGCCGCAGGCGCTCAAGACCCTGCTGGGGCACACCTACCCTCAGGTGCTGGTCGGGGCGTTGGTGGGGATCGGGACGGCGCTGCTGGTCTCGCTGTGACCCTCGCGGTCGGGCGCCGGCTACCGCCGCTGCCGGCGGCGATCGGCGCGGGCGACGACCGCCAGCCGCACCTCCGCGGCGCCGGCGGCGAGCAGGGCGCTGCGGCAGGCCTCCGAGGTGGCGCCGGTGGTGAGCACGTCGTCGACCAGCAGGACGCGGCGGCCGGCGATGACGGCGCCGGGCGACGGCGCGAAGGCGCCGGCCACGTTCGCCGCTCGCGCTGAGCGCGACAATCGTGCCTGGGGAGCGGTGGCTCGCCGGCGGCGCAGCAACCGGGCCCGGGGCAGAGCCAGGGCCGACGCCACCGCGGCCGCCAGCAGCGCCGCCTGATCGTAGCCGCGCGCCCGGCGTCGCGCCGCATGGAGCGGCACCGGACACACGACCTGAGGCCGCCAGCCGGCGGCCGCGACCTCGGTGGCGAGGGCGCGGCCGAGCCAGACACTGGGGCGGGTCGCGCCCCGGTACTTCAGGGCCCGCACCAGCCGGCCGAGCGGACCCGCGTAGGCGCCCAGCCACAGCCTCGGCCCCTCGTGCCCCGGGTGCACGGCACGCCGGCGGCAGGTCTGGCAGCACCCTTGCGGCCCGGCTGGCCGCGCGCCGCACCCTGGACAGGGGAGCAGACTGCCCCACAGGCGGCCGCCTGCGGCCAGCAGGCGCCGAGCCAGGCGGTCCTTGCGGCCGCTGCCTCCGGTGGACGCCAGCGCTTGGCGCCCGGACGCGGCTCGCTCCCGGCCGCCGCGGACCCTGCGCGCTGCCACACCGCGTGCCATGGAGAGAGGCTAGCGGCCGGCCGCCGCCCCCCTGCCGGCCGGCCCGGCAGCTGCCGAGCCTCCGTCGGCTCGCGCGGCGCGCGCGAGCACGCACGACGACGGACGGGGCGCTCCGCGGAGCGCCCCGTCCGTGGGTCGTCCACTGGGGCTCAGGGCCGCCGGATGCAGGCCTTGAAGTGCCCCGGGCCAACCTCCTCGAGAGGCGGCATGACGTGGGCGCAGTCGTCCACGGCGATAGGGCAGCGGGTGCGGAAGACACACCCGGAGGGAGGGTTGATGGGGCTGGGGATGTCGCCCTGCAAGATGATCCGCTCGCGTGTCACGGTCGGGTCGGGGATGGGCACGGCCGACAGCAACGCCTCGGTGTAGGGGTGCACCGGATTGGCGTACAGGTCCTTGGAGGGCGCGATCTCCATGACGCGGCCCAGGTACATGACCACGACGCGGTCGCTGATGTACTCGACCACGCCCAGATCGTGCGCGATGAACAACAGTGTCAAGCCGAGCTCGTCCTTCAGGTCCTGAAGCAGGTTCACGACCTGCGCCTGGATCGACACGTCCAGCGCCGACACGGGCTCGTCCGCGACGATGAACTGCGGGTCCACCGCCAGCGCCCGTGCGATGCCGATACGCTGGCGCTGCCCGCCGGAGAACTCGTGGGGGTAGCGCCGCATGTGGTTCGGCGACAGGCCGACCCGCTCGAGCAGATCGGCGACGCGCTCCTCCTTGACCTTGCCGCGCGCCAGGTTGTGGATGGTCATGGCCTCGCCGATGATGTCACCGACGGACATGCGCGGGTTGAGGCTGGCGAACGGGTCCTGGAAGATGATCTGCATCTCCTTGCGGAACTCGCGCATCCTCGCCTTGGGCAGCTTGGCGATGTCGGTGCCGTCGAAGATCACGTCACCGGATGTGGGCTCGATCAGGCGCAGGATGCTGCGCCCGGCTGTGGTCTTGCCGGACCCGGACTCGCCGACCAGGCCCACCACCTCGCCCTTCTTGATATTGAACGAGACGTCCTCGACCGCCTTGACGTTCGCCACCACGCGCGACAGGATGCCCCCGCGGATGGGGAAGTACTTGCGCAGGTGGTTGACCTCGAGCAGGCTCTCCCTGGCGTCGCGAGCGGTCTCCGCCTCGGCTCGGCTGGGAGTCGTCATGCGACCATCTCCTGCGTGAGATCGAGCTCCTTCCAGCGGATGCAACGCACCATGTGGCCGCCACCGGTGTCCTCCAGCGAGGGGATGGCAGCCTTGCACTGATCCTTGGCGAAGCGGCAGCGCGGGTGGAAGGCGCAGCCCTCGGGCAGGTAGAGCGGGTTGGGAACGTTGCCCGGGATGGCCTCCAGACGCTCCTGGTGCTCGGCCGCACGATCGACGCGTGGGATCGAGTTCATCAGGCCCAGCGTGTACGGCATCTGCGGCCTCGCGAAGATGTCGTTGACGTGCGCCTCCTCGACCGCCCGCCCGGCGTACATCACCACCACCCGGTCGGCCATCTCGGAGATGACGCCGAGGTCGTGGGTGATGAACAGGATGGACATGCCGATCTCCCGCTGAAGCTTGCGCATCAGGTCGAGGATCTGAGCCTGGATGGTGACGTCGAGCGCGGTGGTGGGCTCGTCGGCGATGAGGAGCTTGGGGCCGCACGAGAGCGCCATGGCGATCATCACGCGCTGCCGCATGCCGCCCGACATCTGGTGCGGGTAGTTCTTGACGCGCTTGTCGGGCTCCGGGATGCCCACCAGGTCGAGCATCTCCACGGCCAGCCTCATCGCCTCGCGATAGCTCTTGCCCTGGTGCAGGACGATCGCTTCGGCGATCTGGTCGCCCACCGTGTACACCGGGTTGAGGCTGGTCATCGGCTCCTGGAAGATCATCGAGATCTCGTTGCCGCGGATGCGGCGCATCTCCCGCTCGCTCTTGGTCACCAGGTCCTGGCCCTCGAACAGCATCTGCCCGGAGGCGATGCGGCCCGGAGGGGTGGGGATGAGCCGCATCACGGAGAGGCTGGTGACGGACTTGCCGGAGCCGGACTCGCCGACGACGCCGAGGGTCTCGCCGCGGTCGATGTGGAAGCTCACCCCATCGACCGCCTTGACGGTTCCCTCGTCGGTATCGAAGTAGGTCTTGAGGTCCTTGACCTCGAGAAGGCGGTCGGAACTAGGCATCAGCGCTTACACTCCTCACAGAGTTCGATTGTACCCGAATAGCAGAGGGTAGACAGGATGAGACTGCCGTCCGGGACGTGGACAATCCAACACGGCGGAGGACGCGCGAGCGCCCTGCGAAATACCCCCATTGCTCGGGAAATACCCGGTGGTCGAGGTGGTCGGCGCGCTGCTTCCGGCCGCGGCGAGGAGGCCCGCATAGCCGGGCCAAGCCCCCTTCTGGAGAAGCGACAAACCGGTCTCAGAGAGAATATAGCGTGGCTGCACGGAGGTCAAATCCCCGGGGAGCGGCCACCGGGAGCCTGCCCGCGCGGGGCTCACCGCCGGCTCTTCGGGTCGAAGGCGTCGCGCAGCCCGTCGCCCAAGAGGTTCCAGGTGAGCACCGCCAGGAAGATCGCCACGCCGGGCGTAAAGATCCACCAGCGGTCGGTGAGCCCGGTGACGCCCGCGAACGACTGCGCCGTCGAGAGCATCAGGCCCCAGCTGGTGGAGGGCGGCTGCACGCCCAGGCCGAAGAAGCTCAGCACCGACTCGGCCAGCGTGTACTCCGGGATCTGGATCGACATCGAGATGATGATGAAGGAGAGCGTCTGCGGCAGCAGGTGACGCGTGATGACCCGCATGTTGCTGGCCCCCAGCGCCTGCGCGGCTACGGTGAAGTCGCGCTCGCGCAGGCTCAATACCTGACCGCGCACGGCGCGCGCGATCTGCCCCCAGCCGATCACCGACAGCGCCACGATGATGAGCATGAACTGCGTGGTGGAGGGCAGGTGCAAGGGGTAGAAGACGGCCGACAGGGTGAGCAGCAGGAACAGGAAGGGGATCGCCGACAGCGCCTCCACGAAGCGCAGGATGATCTCGTCGATCCAACCGCCGTAGAAGCCGGCCAGGCCTCCCATGAGCATCCCGATGACGATCGCCACCAGGCTCGCCAGGATGCCGATGGTGAGGCTGATGCGGGCGCCGAACATGAGCTTCCCGAAGACGTCGGAGCCGAGGTCGTCGGTGCCGAGCAGATGGATCTGCGCCTGGCCGGACGGGTCGGCCACGCCGAAGAGGTGCAGCGTCGCCCAGCCGTGGATGCCCAGCACGTGCCTGAGCTGCACCGGGATGAGGCTCACCGGGAACGGCACGTAGCGGTTGCGGACGCCGCGCAGGTGCACGAAGAAGCGAAGCTTGTAGGCGTGCGAGGTGTCGACCGTCCATACCGACTCGAAGGTCGTCATGTCGATCGACTTCTTCTGAGCGTAGATGTAGGGCCAGGTCAGGTGGCCGCTGGCGTCCAGGAAGCGCACGGCCGTCGGCGGCTCGAAGGTGGCGTTGGGGTTGATCTGATGCTCCGGATAGGGCGCGAAGAAGTCGGCGAAGGCCGCCAGGCAGTACATGATGCCGAGGATGACGAGCGCCGTCCGTGCCAGCGGGTGCTTCTTGAACTGCTGCCAGGCGATCGTGGTGAGGCTGGCACCCTGGACCGACCCGGGCGTGGCCTGCGCAGCCTCGGCACGGGTGCTGGTGGCAGCGTCCGCCACCTCAGTACCGGATCCGCGGGTCGATCATGGCGAGCGCCAGGTCGGACAGCAGGTTGCCGACCATCAGCAGCAGCGTGAGGATCGTCAGCAGCGCCATCACCACGTAGACGTCCTGAGCGAAGATCGAGCGGATGAACAGTGGCGTGATACCCGGCCAGCCGGTGACGAACTCCACCGAGCCGGCCCCCGAGACCAGGCCCGGGAGCGTCGAGCCGATGATGGCGACGATCACCAGGATGGCGTTGCGAAGCGCGTGCTTGACGTTGACCGCTCGCTCGGAGAGGCCCTTGGACTTGGCGGTGCGGATGTAGTCCTGGCCCAGGACCTCCAGCATCTCGCCACGCATGACGCGGCTCACGAAGGCCAACGACGACAGCGTCACCACGACCACCGGTCCGATCAGGTGCCAGCCCACGTCGATGATCTTGTGCCAGCTGGAGAAGCTGCTGAAGTCCGTGCTGGTCATGCCTCCAGTAGGAAGCAGGAACCAGTGGTAGGCGTGGAACCACTGCACCGAGAAGGCCAGCACGATGAGCGCCAGGAAGAAGTTGGGCACCGCCAGCCCCAGCAGGCTGAACACCGTGAGAATGCGGTCGGCGATGGAGTACTTGTGCAGCGCCGAGTAGACCCCGATGGGGATGGCGATGGCGAAGGCCAGTGCGGTCGCCGGCAGCAGCAGCACCATGGAGTTCCGCATCAGCGGCAGGATCAGGGCGGTGACGCTGGCCTTGCTGGTCATGCTGGTACCGAGGTCGAAGTGCAGCACCACGTTCCGCAACCAGTAGAAGTAGCGCACGTACCAGGGATTGCTCAGGCCCAGCACTTCCCGGATGCGCTCGGCCTTGTTCGGGTCGACCTGGTTGAAGGCGAACTGGCTGGCGAAGTCGCCCGGCGCGGCCTGGATGATCCCCCAGGCGAGGAAGGTGGCGATGATGAAGGTGGGGATGAGGTTGAACAGCCGACGGATGACGTAGAAGATCATCGAGCGGGGAGCCTCCAGGTGGTAGGTGCCGAGAACCAGCGAGGGGGCTGGCAGGTCCCATTGGGACACCGACAGCGCATTCTATGCCAATGCGCCGTCGACCCACCGAGAGGTTCTTCGCCTACGACATCGGGAGGGCCGCAGCGGGCCCTCCCGATTGCCGGAGCCTTCGTCTCTGCCTCAGCGGACGCTGATCAAGGGGCGATAGTTGCCGGGGTTGATGGGGCCCTGGATGCTGTTCGCGTCCAGCTTGTCCTTCGGCCAGGTGTTGCCGAGGTCGGTGTAGAAGCTGAAGGCCTGGCTGATGAGCGGGGTGATGGGCAGCCACTGACGCAGCAGTGCCGCACGCTTGTCGTAGAGGGCGACGCGCTTCTGCAGGTCGATGGTGTCGTTCATCTCTGTCGTGTACTGGCCCATCAGGACCTCCCACGGCTGCACATCCTTGGTGCTCTTGTTCCACGAGTTGAGGTTGGCGCCGGGCTCCAGGCCGTTGGGGAAGCTCGGGTTGTCGACGTCGCCGCCGGACAAGCCCCAGATCTGCGCGTCGTAGTTCACGGTTCGGCCCTTCGTGGGGTCGTAGTCCGCGCTGGTGCCGACGATGGAGTTCGCCCAGATCTGCGTCGAGACCTCGCGCGGGTTGATCTTCACGCCGTAGGGAGCGAGGGTCTGCGCGATCACCTGCGCTTCCTGGCCGCGCCGGTTGTTGCCGCTGTTGTACTGCAGGTCGAAGGCCGCCTTGCAGCCGGTGTCGGGGTTCGTGAGGGTGCCGTCGGCGTCCTTCTTGGTGAAGCCGATGTTCTTCAGGAGCTGCACCCCGTTCTCGGGGTCGTGGGGCAGCAGTCCCAGATTGGGCGCGTCGAAGGGCTTGGCCGCCGCCGTGCTGTTCCAATCCTTGGCGGGGTAGCCGAGGCCACCCACGGCGGCGTTCACGAGCGCCTGCCGGTCGATCATCTCGCTGATGGCGCGGCGGAAGTACACGTTCTTGAACATGTCCGCCTTGCACTTGTCGGTGTTGTTGAAGTTGTAGGTGATGAAGTCGACGGCGGTCGCAGGGCCGAGGTTGGCGTAGAGCGTGCCGTGGATGTCTCCCTTGTCGATGGCGTCCTTGACGGCCTTCACCTGGTCGAGGGTGACGGGCCAATAGAAGTCGGCCTGGCCGGTGATCACGCGGCTCAAGTACTGGTTCGTGTCTTGTGTGAGCGTCACCACCCACTGGTCGGGTCCGGGCAGGCCCGTGCCGTCCGCTGCCTGCTCTTCCTTGGCGTACTGCGGGTTCTTCTGGAGCACCACGCGCTCACCGGGCCGGAACTCCTTGAGGATGTAGGGTCCGCCGGAGACGATCTTGCTCGGGTCGGTGTCGACGCCCCACAGGGCCTTGATGCCGGCGGCGCCCTTGGCCTTGTAGACGGGCATGAAGATGTGCGCCGGGATCAGACCGTTGAGGGCAACGCAGTCGTTGTAGGCGATCGCGTTCACCTGCGGCTTGGGCAGCGTGATCTCGTACTGGTACTTGCCGAGGATGTCGAGCTTGGCCTTCTGGTTCCCGACCACCGAGCAGGAGTAGTTGTTGGACTCGACCTTCGGGTCGCCGACGATGGTCCAGGTCGCCTGCACGTCGTCCGTGGTCATCTCGACGCCGTCGGACCACTTCCAGCCCTGCCGGAGCGTGACGATCCACTGCTGGTCCGGCTTGATGACCTTGATGCTCTTGGCCCAATCGAGGTTGTAGCTGCCGTCTGGCTTCTGGAACGAGCGGTTGCCGAGCCAGTCGCGGTATACGGGCCCTGGACCGCTGTAGAGGCCGATGATGACCGACTCCTCGATGCTCGACGTGAGCACGGGGTTGAGCGTCGTGATATCACCGATCTGGGTCTCGTTGACCGTGCCGCCCTGCTTCATCGTGGGGGCGTAGTCCTTCGGCCAGGTGTGCGCCTCCACCTGTGCCGATGCCACCGCCAGAAGCGCGGCCGCAACGACGAAGAGCAGTGCTCGCTTCACTCCATACCTCCTCGGCGTCGTAAGGGACGGCTGGCCTACGAGCCGCCCCGCAGGAACAGGCACATCCGCTTCGACGTACGCCGTAGCCTACCCGCTGCCCTCCCGCATAGCAAGAGCGCTCGATTGCGACAAGATCGCCTCCTGGGGCGCGTTGCGGGCGTCCTGGGAGGGGTGGTCTCGAGGGTGGAGCGCCGGCCCGCGGTGGGCCGGCGCGGGGTCACGCCCTGGGAACCACCTGCAGCGCCAGCGCCAGCAGCCCCCAGATGACGCCCAGCCAGATGGTGAGGCGGTGCAGCCCGCCGGCGGTGCCGCCCATGGTGCCGAAGTCCGCGCCGCCGCCGCCGCCGCCTCCGAGGGCGTCGCCCAGCCCCGACTGCTTGGGCTCCTGCATGAGGATGATGATGGTGACCAGCACCGAGACGATGACGAACAAGGTGAACACTATCCAGAACATGGTTCCTCCAGGCTGCTGCCGTGGCCGCGCGGCCGACGCGCGACGTGCGCGGCCGCTGGTACGCGAAGGGTGGTGCCGAGAGCGGGACTCGAACCCGCACGGGTTGCCCCGGTAGATTTTGAGTCTACTGCGTCTACCGATTCCGCCATCTCGGCGCGTGCCGCAGAGCCCCAGGGCGCCGCGCGGCCGCCTCCAAGCCTACCGGGAGGGCGCCGCGCCAGGCAAGGGCCGCCGCGCTTCCGGGGCTCAGCCTTCCGCCTTGTCGGCGAATCCCTCCAGCCGCAGTAGCGCTTCGCCGAGCGTGTCGATCAGCATCCCCAGGCTGCCGATGGTGAAGAGCCAGATGCCCGCCGTCTGGAGCGCATCCGAGAAGAAGAAGATGCTGCCGATGAAGAAGCAGGTGTTGCCCAGCAGGCCGAGGCCGGTGTGGATCCAGGGGTAATCCTTGGCGATGCGGTGTAGCGGCATCACCTGCGGCAGGGTCATGAGTCGGCGGAACGGCGACGTGGACAATTTAGGACCTCCAAACGCTCGGGTGAGGCGTGCGCCGCCGGCGTCAACCTGGCGGCTGTCGGCTGGTGGTAGAGTACGCCCGTCTTGCAGCCGCCTCGGCTGCGGGCGTCGCCCCGGCGTGGGGCGCTCGTCGGCCCCCGGGCCCCAGGATGACCATGACGATCGCCGTTGTCCGTTTCCCTGGCAGCAACTGTGACGACGATGCGCGTCACGCCTTCGAGTTCGTGCTGGGGGCGCCGGTGCGTTACGTCTGGCATCGGGAGACGTCGCTGGGGCGGGCGGACGCGGTGGTGCTGCCCGGCGGCTTCAGCTACGGCGACTACCTGCGTGGCGGCGCGCTCGCCGCGCTGTCGCCGGTGATGGAGGCCGTGCGGAGCTTCGCGGCGCACGGGGGGCCGGTGCTGGGGATCTGCAACGGCTGGCAGATCCTCACCGAGGCACACCTGTTGCCGGGCCAGCTGGCGCGCAACCCCGCGCTGCATTTCAAGTGCCAGGACGTGTGGCTGCGCGTGGAGCGCGACGATCTGCCGTTCACCCGCCGCTACCGGAAGGACCAGCTGCTGCGCTTGCCCATCGCCCACAACGAGGGGCGCTTCTACCTGGACGAGGCGACCCTGGCGCGGCTCGAGCAGCGCGGCCAAGTGGTGTTCCGCTACGTCGACGCCGCCGGTGAGCCCACCGCCGAAGCCAACGCCAACGGCAGCGTAGGCAACATCGCCGGCGTCACCAACGAGGCCGGCAACGTGCTCGGCATGATGCCGCATCCGGAGCGAGCGGTGGAGACGCTGCTCGGCTCGGCCGACGGCGCCCCCCTTCTCCAGGGTGTGCTGGACAGTCTGGCGGGGGGCCGGCCGGCCGCATGAGCACGCACCAGCGGGCGGCGGCGTTCGGCCTCAGCGAGGCGGAGCTCGGCCGCGTGGCCGAACACCTGGGCCGCGAGCCGAACGATCTCGAGGCTGGCGTGTTCGGGGCGCTGTGGAGCGAGCACTGCGGCTACAAGAACTCCAAGCCGCTGCTGCGGCGACTTCCCACCGAGGGCCCCCAGGTGCTTCAGGGGCCCGGCGAGAACGCCGGCGTGGTCGATATCGGCGACGGTTGGGCGGTAGCCTTCAAGATGGAGAGCCACAACCACCCGAGTGCCGTGGAGCCGGTGCAGGGGGCCGCCACCGGGGTCGGCGGCATCCTGCGCGACATCTTCGCCATGGGCGCGCGGCCGGTGGCCGTGCTGGACTCGCTGCGCTTTGGCGGGCCGGAGGACGCGCGCAATCGCTTCCTGCTGCACGGCGTGGTGGAGGGGATCTCGCTCTACGGCAACGCCGTCGGCGTGCCCACGGTCGGGGGGGAGATCGGCTTCCACCCCTGCTACCGGGAGAACCCGCTGGTCAACGTCATGGCGCTGGGGTTCATGCGTCACGACGAGATCAAGCGCGGCACCGTGGGCAAGGCGGGCAACAGCGTCATCTACGTCGGCTCCAAGACCGGCCGGGACGGGCTCGGCGGCGCGGTGTTCGCCTCGGCCGACCTCAGCGAGGCGTCGGGTGCCGACCGGCCGGCGGTGCAGGTCGGGGACCCGTTCATGGAGAAGCTGCTGCTCGAGGCCTGCCTGGAGGCGTACGCCCGCGACCTGGTGGCCGGCGTGCAGGACATGGGCGCCGCCGGCCTCAGCAGTAGCGTGGCCGAGATGGCGCACCGCGCCGGGCTCGGCGTCGACCTCTACCTGGACCGCGTCCCGCGCCGCGAGGAGGGCATGAGCGCGCTCGAGGTGATGCTCTCCGAGTCCCAGGAGCGCATGTTGCTCACCGCCGCACCGGGCCGTGAGGGCGAGCTGCTGGCGCTGCTGGAGCACTGGGAGCTCGACGCCCAAGCCATCGGCGTGGTCAAGCCGCACGGGCGCCTGCGCCTCTACGACGGTCAGCGCCTGCTCGGCGACCTGCCGGTGGCGGCGCTCAACGAGCCGCCGACGTACACCCGCGACGGTACCGAGGACGCCGAGACGGCCCGGCTGCGGCGGGCGCGGCTGTCGGTTCCGGAGACCAGCGACCCGGCCGGCGCGCTGCTGCGCCTGCTGGAGAGCCCCACCATCGCCTGCAAGGAGGCGGTGTTCCGCCGCTACGACCATCAGGTGATGACCAACACGGTGGTGCTGCCGGGACAGGCCGACGCCGCGGTGCTGCGGGTGAAGGGCACCCCACTCGGCGTCGCGGCGACCGTCGACTGCAACCCCCGCTACGTGTGGCTCGAGCCGCGCCTCGGCGCCGCCCACGCGGTGGCCGAGGCCGCTCGCAACCTGAGCTGCGTGGGGGCCACCCCCCTGGGCGTGACCGACAACCTCAACTTCGGCAACCCCTACCTGCCGGAGGTCTACTACCAGCTGCAGCAAGCGGTGGAGGGCCTCACGGAGGCGTGTCGGGCGCTCGACACCCCGGTCGTCGGCGGCAACGTCAGCCTCTACAACCAGTACCGCGACGGCAGCGGCTACCGCGCCATCCACCCCACCCCGACGGTGGGGATGGTGGGCGTGCTCCCCGACATCGAGCGCCGCGCCACCATGGGGCTCAAGCGTGATGGGGACGTGATCCTGTTGATCGGCCCGGCCCTCGGCGAGCTGGGTGCCAGCGAGATGCTCTACCGCCTCCACGGGCTGGAGGCGGGGTCCCCGCCGCCACTCGACCTGGAGGTCGAGGCGGCCGTTCAGCGCGTCGCGCGCACGCTCATCCAGGAGGGCACCTGCGACACGGCGCACGACGTATCCGACGGCGGCCTGGCGGTGGCCCTGGCAGAGATGGCGATCGAGGGTGGGCGCGGCCTGCAGGTCTCGCTGGCACCCTTCGAGGGGGCGCGCGAGGATGCCGCGCTCTTCGGCGAGGCGCCCGCCCGGATCGTGCTCGCGCTGGCCGGCGACAGTGCCGAGCGCGCCGAGGCACGCTGCCGCGCGGCGGGCGTGCCCTGCCAGCGGCTCGGCGTGAGCGGCGGCGACGCCCTGCGGGTACGCACCTCGCGCGGCGCCTTCTCCGTACCCGTGGCCAGCCTCGTGGCCTCCTACCACCGACCGCTTCGCGACGCGCTAGGCTGAGGGCAATGGACATGGCACCCTGGGACATCCTCGGCGACGACAAGCTGCACGAGGAGTGCGGCGTCGTGGCGCTCCACCTGCCGCAGGCCGGCGACGTGGCCTCGCTTCTCCACCTCGGCCTGTTCGCCCTGCAGCATCGCGGGCAGGAGTCGTGCGGCATCTGCGCAGCGTCCGACGAGGAGATCCGCATCGAGAAGGACATGGGCCTGGTCAGCGCGGTGTTCACCGAGGAGCGGCTGGATGCGCTCCGCTTCGGCGGCGCACGCACCGGCATCGCTCACACGCGCTACTCGACGACCGGCTCGAGCCTGCGCTTCAACGCCCAGCCCATCACGGTGCGCTCCAACAAGGGGTTGCTGGCGCTGGCGCACAACGGCAACTTCACCAATGCCAAGAGCATGCGCGCGCGCATGCTGGACGAGGGCGCCGTGTTCCAGACGACCAACGACAGCGAGGTGATGATCAACCTCATCGCCCGCTACAGCCACCTCAGCCTGCGCGACGCTACCGCCAAGGTGATGGGCGAGCTGGAGGGCGGCTTCGCGGTGGTGTTGATGGATCGCCACCGCATCCTCGGCCTGCGCGACGCCAACGGCGTGCGCCCGCTGGTGATCGGCGAGCTCGACGGCGGCTTCGTGCTCGCGTCCGAGCCGTCGGCGTTGCACGTCATGGGCGCCAGCTTCCTGCGCGACGTGCGTCCGGGCGAGCTGGTCATGGCCGACGACGCCGGCTTGCACAGCTACCAGGTGCTCGAGCCCGCCCCCACGCCGTGCGCCTTCGAGTGGATCTACTTCGCGCGCGGCGACTCCAAGCTCGACGGCGTGGAGGTGCACGCCGCGCGCGTGCGGATGGGCGAGATGCTCGCGACGGAGGCGGCGGTGCCGGCCGACGTGGTGGTGGGCGTGCCGGACTCGGGGCTGGCTGCCGCCATCGGCTACGCCCGGGCCTCCGGCATCGCCTACGACATGGGGCTCTACAAGTCGCCCTATGCCGGCCGCACCTTCATCAACCCGACGCAGCGCCTGCGCGACCAGAAGGTCAAGCTCAAGCTCGCGCCGATCCCCGCGGTGGCGGGCAAGCGCGTGGTGCTGGTCGACGACTCCATCGTGCGCGGCACCACCTCGGCCCGCATCGTGCAGCTGCTGCGCGACTCGGGCGCCACCGAGGTGCACTTCCGGGTGTCGAGCCCGCCCATCCGCTTCCCCTGCTACTACGGCATCGATACCGCCGCCCGCAAGGAGCTCGCCGCCGCCAGCATGAGCGTGGAGCAGATCCGCCAGCGCATCGGGGCGGACACCCTGCACTTCCTGTCGGAGCCGGGGCTCTCGCGCGCGATCGCGCTGCAACGCACCTGCCTGGCCTGCTTCAACGGCAACTACGCCGCGGGCCACCCCGGCGAGGAGGCCGAGAAGGACGGCCTGGCCTTGGTCGACGAGCGGCTCGAGATCGCCTCGCGCTGAGCGGCGTCAATCCCGCGAGCCGCGGGACGCGTCGGGCGGCAGCTCGGCTCCGCTGAGGAGCATGAGGGTGAAGCGCAGCAGATTGGGGATGCGGCGCCAGCGTCTCGGATCGAGGCCGACCCTGAGGAGCCACTCGACCCCCAGGCGGCTGCTCCAGGCCGGCATGCGGCGCACCTTGCCCGCCAGCACGTCCAGCGTGCCGCCGACGCCGATGGCCACCAGCGGGCCCAGCGCCTGCCTGTGCTCGTGGAGGAAGCGCTCCTGGCCCGCGCCCAGGCCGGCGAGAAGCAGGCCGGCACCGCTGGCGCGTACCTGGCTGCACGCTTCGGCTTCCTCCTGCGGTTGCCGGAAGTAGCCGTGGCGCGCGCCGGCCACGCGACAGCCGAAGCGCGCGCGGGCGGCGGCGGCGGCCTCCTCGGCCACGCCCGGCCGTCCTCCCAGGAAGTACACGCTCAAGCGTTCCCCGCCCAGTCGGAGGACCTCCGACACCAGGTCGACGCCGGGCACCCGGCCCGGCAGGGGCCGGCCGCGCAGCCGTGCCGCCAGGGCGATGCCGACGCCGTCTGCGACAGACAGGTCGGCCGCGCGCAGGGCGGCGGCGAGCGCCGGGTCGCGGCGCGCGCCGACCACGATCTCCGGGTTGAGGGTCACGACCAGGCGGAAGCCGCCCTCGCCGGCGGCCGCAACGATCCAGGCCGCGGCCTGCCCCAAGTCGATGGCGTCCACCGGGGCGCCGAGCAGCTGCCGGCGCTCCGGGGATGGCGGGCGCATCAGCTGGGTCGTGGGGCGGGCGCGAAGAGGTAGAGAGGGGCGCTGCCTGCGCCCTCTTGCTGGCCGACGAGCTGGGGGACCACGCCGCTCATCGACACCTGGGCGGCGAATGCCAGGTCGCGTTCCAGCCCCACGCGCCGCAGATAGTGGCCCGACACCGATTGCCACAACGCCTCCATGGGGTCGGGGAAGGCGCGCAGCAGGCTGAGCGCGAAGCGGGTGGAGCCGGTGCGCGCGGCGCTAGGTAGCCGCTCCCCCAGAACGGCGGCAAGCAGGCCGGCCGCGAGCGCGTCGTCGAGGTCGGGCTCGCCCTCGAAGCCGCAGCCGACCAGATCGATGCGCTCCTGCGCCTGGCGCGATGCCACCTCGGCGGCGGCCGCGGCGTTGTACAGCGACGCCAGCAGCACGCGCCGGGCGCCGGCCACGGTGGCCAGCCATCGCGGCAGGTTCTCGGAGACCATGACCGCACGCCGGCCGCTGAAGTCCATGCCGGCGAGCTCCGCCGGCGAGTTCCCGTAGTTGAAGCCTTCCGCCGGGACGCCCTGACGCTCGCCCAGCAGCAACCAGCCCTGGCGTGCCGCCCCGCGAGCGCTGCGAAGGCTGGGCGTGAGGGCCAGCGTCTCCAGCCCCCGCTCGAACAGCACCGGTGCGACGGTGGAGGTCCTTAGCACGTCGATGAGCATCACGACGTCCTGGTAGCGGTCTTGCGGGGTGAGATCGGCGTGGATGCGCATAGGAGCGACTGCTCGGCGCGGCCCCCGGGCGGCGAGAGTCGCCGCCCGGCGCGCACGAACGGGATTCTACCACGCGCCCGGGCGGCGTCCCGCGGCCGGCCTGCGTAGCGGGCGACGCCCGCGGCCTCCGACGGACGGTAAGCTGGCGCGTGCCCGATGGCGAATCCCCGGCGTCACCCACGAGCTTCCTGGAGCGCTACCGCGCCGGGGAGCTGAGCGAGTTCTTCGATCTGCCGGTGGCCGACCTGGATGCGTCGTTGACGCTGCCGCGCGACGTCGACCGTCGCCGGCTGGCGGCCGTGATGCGCCGGCACGCCCGCCGGCTGGGCGCGCCCGACGCGGTCTTCAGGACCCTCGAGCGCCTCGAGCACCCGGCGTCGCGGGCGGTGGTCACGGGCCAGCAGACCGGCCTCTTGCTGGGGCCTGGCTACACCCTCTCCAAGGCGGTGACGGCGCTGCGCCTGGCGCAGCGGCTGGACCGCGAGGACCGGCCGGTGGTGCCGATCTTCTGGCTCGCCAGCCAGGACCACGACACCCAGGAGGTGGACCACGCCTACCTCTTGGACGGGGAAGAGCGCCTCCAGCGAGTGGGTGTGGCGTTGCCGGCCGAGGTGGCCGCGGGCCGCGCGCCCGTGTCCCGGGCGATGGTGGCGGCGGTGGAGGCGGCGCTGGCCGCCCTCGAGCCGCGGCCCCCCTTCCATGACGAGGTCGCGGCGCTGTTGCGGGACACCGCGGCCAGCGCCGAGAGCTTCGCCGACTGGTTCGCCGGGCTGCTCTACCGGGTGCTGGGAGAGGCCGGGCTGGCGCTCTTCGACCCCATGCAGCCCGAGGCGGCGGAGCTGTTGAGGCCGCTGCTGGAGCGGGAGCTGGAGGAGCCGGAGGCCACGGTCGTGGAGGTCAACGAGGCGGCGCGGCGGCTCAAGCGGCTGGGCTACGCGCCGCAGCTGGGGCGCGGTGCCGAGGCGACCAACCTGTTCCTGGAGGTGGAGGAAGACGGCCCGCCCAGGCGGGTGCTGCTGCGCCACGAGGCGCGCAGCTTCCGGTTGGAGGGGCGAATGCTGTCGCGGGACGAGGTGCGCGCCCGGCTCGAGGCGGACCCGGCCTCGCTCACGCCCGCCGCCGGCCTGCGGCCCGTGGTTCAGGATTCGGTGCTGCCCACGGCGGCGGTCGTGCTGGGACCCGGCGAGCTGCGCTACTTCGCGCAGCTCCGCGGGGTGTACCGCCATCACGGCGTGGCGATGCCGCTGGTGTGGCCTCGCGCCACCGCCACGTTGCTGGAGCCGCCCGTGGCGCGCATCCTCGACAAGTACGGGCTCGATGCCGCGGGATTCCAGCAGGACCCGGACGGGTGCCGGGAGCGGGTGCTGCTGCAGCGCAGCGGCCATGCGCGGCGGTTCCGGACGGCGACCGACGAGCTGGAGGCGCTGATGGAGCGCCTGCTCGGCGAGGTCGCCGGCATCGATCCCACGCTGCGCGGCACGGTCGACCGCGGCCACGGCTACCTGGACGCCACGCTCCAGCGCCTGCGCGGCAAGACCGTCGCGGCGCTCGCGCGCCAGGACGACATCACCCGCCGTCAGTTCGAGCGGCTGCGGCACCACCTGCTCCCGCTGGACCAGCCCGCAGAGCGCGTGCTGAGCCCGTTCGGCCACGCCCTCAAGTTCGGGCTGGGCCCGGTGATGCGGGCGTACCTCTCGATCGGCCCGGAGGGCGACTTCGAGCTGCGCATCTGAAGGCGCCGCCGGAGCGAACGGCCGCGCCCCGCGCGGACGCGGCGCCGGTGCCGCTAGGAGCGCGTCTTGAGCGAGTAGTTGGGCGCGTCCTTGGTGATGGTGACGTCGTGCGGGTGCGACTCGACAAGGCTCGCCTGGGTGATGGTGACGAAGCGCGCCTGGCGCTGCAGCGCGGGCACGTCCTCCGCGCCGCAGTAGCCCATCGCCGAGCGCAGGCCGCCGACCATCTGGTAGAGCACGTCCCCGACCGGCCCCTTGTAGGCGACCATGCCCTCGATGCCTTCGGGGACCAGCTTCTTGGCGTCCTCCTGGAAGTAGCGGTCGGCGCTGCCGCCCGCCATGGCCCCTAGGCTTCCCATCCCGCGGTAGGCCTTGTAGCGGCGGCCGTCGCGCAAGATGTCCTCGCCGGGAGCCTCGCTGGTTCCGGCCAGCAGCGACCCCACCATCACGCAGTCGGCACCGGCTGCCAGGGCCTTGGGGACGTCGCCGCTGAACTTGATGCCGCCGTCGGCGATGAGGGGGACGCCCGCGGCATGGGTGACCTCGGCGATCGCCAGGATGGCGCTCAACTGCGGCATGCCCACCCCGGTCACCACCCTGGTGGTGCAGATGCTGCCTGGCCCCACCCCCACCTTGACGGCGTCGGCGCCGCGCTCGACCAGGTCCGCCGCCGCTTCGGCGGTGGCGATGTTGCCGGCCACCACGTCGGCCTGCGGATAGGACTCCTTGAGGTAGGTCAGCGCGTCGAGGATGCCCTGGGAGTGCCCGTGGGCGCTATCGAGCACCAGCGCGTCCACGCCCGCCTCCACCAGCGCGGCGCTGCGGGCCTCCAAGTCCTGCGACACCCCCACCGCCGCCGCCACGCGCAAGCGGCCGAGCTCGTCCTTGGCGGCGTCGGGGAACTCGAGCTTCTTCATGATGTCCTTGATGGTGATGAGGCCCCGGAGGATGTTGTCGTCGTCCACCACCAGCAGCTTCTCGACCTTGTGGCTGCGCAGGATGTCGCGCGCACGCTCCAGCGTGGTGCCCACCGGCACCGTCACCAGGTCGCTCGCGGTCATCAGCTCCTCGACGCGCTTGCTGTAGTCGGTCTCGAAGCGCAGGTCGCGGTTGGTGAGGATGCCCACCAGCCGCCCACCCTCCTCCACGATGGGCACGCCGCTGATGCGGTACTCGCTCATCAGGTGCTCGGCGTCGGCCAGCGTGGCGCCGCGGCCGAGCGTGATGGGGTCGACGATCATGCCGGACTCGGAGCGCTTGACCTTGCGCACCATCTCGGCCTGGGCCTCGACCGCCATCTTCTTGTGGATCACCCCGATACCGCCCTGCCGGGCGATAGCCACCGCCATCTGGGTCTCCGTGACGGTGTCCATGGCGGCGGACACCACCGGGATCTGCAGCGTCACGCCGCGCGAGAAGCGCGACGCCACCGAGGTGTCGCGCGGGAGCACGGCGGAGCGTGCCGGCACCAGCAGGACGTCGTCGAACGTCAGCGCTTCGCCGACGATCTTTCCCGGCCGCGTTCGCGCGTCCGCGAGGGGGGACGGTGGCGTGTCGCTCATGCTTCACCTCGAAAGGGCCGCCGGGCACGCGCGAGCGCACTCGAAAGCCGGCATTGGGCACAGTATAGATGAGGCGCGGGTCGCGGCCGCAGGTGGCGCAGCGCGCAGCTCACGCGGGCGTTTCGACGAGCGCCGCGAACGGCGTGAGCCACTCGGGCGGCAGGCGTACGGCCCGGCCCTGGCGGTCCGTGGGAACGTGCACGGTGGCTCCGGTGGCGATGAGCGTCGGGGGTCCCGCGCCGCGCGTGAGGCCGTACTCGAAGCGCAGCAGCCGGCTGCGCGCCCGCACCAGGCGCGTGGCCACGGTGATGAGGTCGTCGAAGTGGGCGCCGGCTCGGTAGCTGATCTCCAAGGCGGACACCGCCAGCGAGATGCCGCCCGCCTCGATGTCGCCGTAGGAGAGACCGTGCGCGCGCATCCATTGGACGCGGCCGGCCTCCATCCAGACGGGGTAGATGGCGTGGTGGGCCACCCCCATCTGGTCGGTCTCCGCGAAGCGTACGCGGAGCTGCAGCACGGGCCCGTCGGCGGTGGCGGCGTCGCTCGTCGCGCTCCTGGGCATGCGTCAGGATACCGCCGCGCGGGGTACCAGGCCGGCGGCCGCGAGGCGCGCAAGCACGCGCAGGTCCACCTTCGACAGGGGCAGCTCGCGCAGCGACGCGAACGGGTGCGGCGCCGCGCCGGTCGCGTGGATCAGCTGCGGGTGGTCGGCCGGCACCAGCACCGGCACCAGCTCCAGGCGGAAGTGACTGTAGGCGTGCCGCACCGTGTCGAGGCAGCGTCCCTGCACCGGCGCCTCGCCCACCTGCGGGAAGCCCCACAGCCCCCCGAGCAGCTCGTCGTCCTGGCGCCGGCACAGCCACACCTGACGGTCGTCGATCGCGACCAACGCGAAGCGGCGTCTCAGGGGCGGCGCGCGGCGCGGTCTGGCGCGGGGGATGCTCTCCGGCACGCGGCGGCCATGGGCGGCGCAGCCGGCGGCCAGCGGACAGCGCCCGCAGGCGGGCGTCGCGGCGGTGCAGACGAGCGCCCCGAGCTCGATGAGCGCCTCGGCCAGGCGGCCCGCGTCACCCGGGTGCGCCCGGCCTTCGGTGGGGTCTCCCAGCCGCTCCTGCAGGGCGCGCTCGACGGCGAGGTCACTCGGCGGCGTGTCCCAGGCGTGTAACCGGCACGCCAGGCGGCGGACGTTGCCATCGACGGCGATCTCCCGGCGGCCGAAGGCCAGGGCCGCCACCGCCGCAGAGGTGTAGGGGCCGATGCCGGGGAGGCTGGCGAGCGCCGAGCGGTCCGGCGGCAGCGTTCCTCCGAAGCGCGCCACGGCCTCGCGCGCGGCCCGCTGCAGGTTGCGTGCCCGCCGGTAGTACCCCAGCCCCTGCCAGGCGCGCAACACGGCGGCGTCGTCGGCGTCCGCGAGCGAGCGCAGGTCGGGGAAGCGGTCCAGCCAGCGGCCGTAGTAGGGGACGACGGTGGCGACCTGCGTCTGCTGCAGCATCACCTCGGCGACGAGCACGCGGTAGGGGTCCGAGCGGTTCGACGGCTCACGCCAGGGCAGCCGCCGGGCGCTCTCGTCGAACCAGGCCAGTAAGGCGTCTCGCACGCCCCAGGCTACCCTCGTCGGCGGCTCCGCGCGACACACCGAGTGAGCGGAACTGGCGGGTGCTAGACTCGCGTGGGAGCGCTATCCGTGGCCCACAGCCGGGGCAAGTCGATAGGGGCGGAGTTCCACGCCCAAACGAAGTATCGCCGGGGCAACGTGCCCAGGAGCCGGGCGCGTGCCGCGCCGCCGTTCAAGGTGTACGCCAACCCCTGCGAGGTAGCGTCGTTGCCGGTGCCCCAGCTGAAGGGCGGCACGGGGCTGTGGACCGCACTGTCCAGCGCGCGAGACGGCGTCGCCGAGGGGGGCCGGCTGCGGCAGTCGCAGCTCTCCCAGCTGCTCTGGGGCGCCGCGGGATTCACCTACGGGCACGAGCGCACCCACCTGTCCTCCGCCGGCGTCTCCAGCATCGAGGCGTACGTGGTGGCGCGCCAGGTCGAGAACCTGTTCGCGGGGGTGTACCACTACAACCCTCGCGATCACACCCTGGAGCACCTCGCCATCGGCGATCCCAGCGAGCGCTTCGAGGCGTCGCTGGTGACCTCGCTGGACGTGGCGGCCCAGGCGGTCGCCCTGTGCTTCACCGGCATCTTCGCTCGCCACCGCGACGGCGGCAGCGGCCGGGCGCTGCGCTACCTCTGCCTGGATGTCGGGGCGGCCGCCCAGTCGGTGGTCCTGAGCGCCACCGGCATGGGCCTGGCCGCCAGCTTCCTGGCGGAGTTCTACGACGACGAGCTGGCCGAGCTGTTGCAGGTGGACGGCCGCGGCGAAGTGCCGCTGGGCCTGGTGGCGGTCGGCGCCTGAGTGCTTAACAATCGAAACCAATCGGCAGTTGTGGCCAGGCAATCCCAGGCGCGGCCCGTGGCCCTCGAGAGGATGCACTGCGCGCCGCCGCGCCGCCCTGAGAATCGTCATCCTTCCCCATTCTCATCGTATATTCACGGCTTGACAGCCTTGCGCCCGCACTCGTAGGATGCCAGCCTAGCGTGGGCGGAGGCGGGCGGGCCGCATCCCGGCTTCCGGGACAGCGCTTACGGAACGAAAGAGGCGTGACGGATGCAGGCGGCAGGCCGCGAGGTCGCCGCGCGAGGTGAGGATGGCACTGCGCGACTGGCACATCATCGACTCCACGCTGCGCGAGGGCGAGCAGTTCGCCCTGGGCAACTTCTCGCTCCCGGACAAGATCGAGATCGTGAGACTGCTCGACGCCTTCGGCGTGGAGTTCATCGAGCTGACCACACCGGTGGCGTCTCCTGCATCGCGCAAGGCGTGCGAGACCATCGCCGGGCTGGGGCTGAACGCGCGCATCCTCACCCACACGCGTGCCAACCTCCACGACGCGCGCGTTGCGGTCGAGTGCGGCGTCTACGGCGTCGACATCCTCTTCGCCACCTCGCGCGAGCTGGCCAGCAGCAGCCACGGCAAGAGCGTCGACGAGATCATCGATCAGAGCCTCGAGGTCATCGAGTACGTCAAGGGGCGGGAGCGCAACGTGCGCTTCTCCTCCGAGGACACCTTCCGCTCCGACAAGCGCGACCTGCTGCGGGTCTACCAGGCGGCCGACCGCGCGGGCGTCGACCGCGTCGGGCTGGCCGATACCGTCGGTATCGCCACCCCGGCCCAGGTCCGCGAGCTGGTGGCGGACGTGCGCCAGGCCGTCCACTGCGACATCGAGTTCCACGGCCACAACGACACCGGCTGCGCCATCGCCAACGCCTTCGAGGCCGTTCGCAGCGGCTGCACCCACGTGGACACCAGCGTCATGGGGATCGGCGAGCGCAACGGCATCACCCCGCTGGGCGGCTTGATGGCGCGCATGTTCACGCTCAACCCGGAGCGTCTGGCGACGAAGTACGATCTCACGCTGCTGCCCGAGCTCGACCGCATGATCGCGCGCATGACCGGCATCGAGATCCCCTTCAACAACTACCTGACCGGGCCCTTTGCCTACAACCACAAGGCGGGCATGCACCTCAAGGCCATCTACGTCAACCCCGGCAGCTACGAGGCCATCCCGCCGCAGGCCTTCGGCGTCGACCGGCGCATGCAGCTCGGCAGCCGGCTCACCGGCCGGCACGCCATCGCCGCCCGGGCGCGCAACCTGGCGCTCGAGCTCTCCGACGAGGCGGTGCGCGACGTCACCCGCGAGGTCAAGGCGCTCGCCGACGACGGCGACGTCCCTCTGGAGACCATCGACCGCATGCTGCTGGAGGCCTTCGGTCGGGAGACCGCCGAGCACCAGCGGAGGTCGGCGTGAGCGGCGTCGAGCCCGCGGGCGGCCGCTGGCCGTCGACCCTGCCCGCCGAGCCGGGCGTCGACCTGGCCGGCCTCACGCTCGCCGAGCGCATCTTGTCGGTGAAGGCCGGGCGGCGGGTGCGGGCGGGCGAGGTGGTGGTGGTGCCCGTCGACCAGGTGATGATGGTCGACTCCATCGCTCCCAGCGCGCTGGCGATCGTCGAGGACGAGCTGGGCGGCGTCATCCAGCATCCCGAGCGGGTGTCGGTGGTGGTGGACCACGTGGCGCCCGCCTCCAACGTGCAGGTGGCCACGACCCAGCAGCGGGTGCGAGCGGTGGCACGGGCGAAGGGCCTGCGGCTTTTCGACGTCGGCCGCGGCATCTGCCACCAGGTGCTGATGGAGGAGGGGCTCGCCCGGCCCGGCTGGGTGGTCGTCGGCTCCGACTCGCACTCCACCACCTACGGCGCGGTCGCCGCCTTCGGCACCGGCATGGGCGCCACCGACATCGCCCTGGCCATGGTCACGGGGCGGACCTGGCTCAAGGTCCCGGAGACGGTCCGGGTGCGCCTCAGCGGCCGGCGGCGGCCGGGCGTCGCGGCCAAGGACGTGGCCCTGGAGATCGTCCGCAGATTGACGGCCGACGGCGCCACCTACGCCAGCATCGAGATCCTGGGGGCGACCGCGTTCGGTGCGGGCGAGCGCATGACGCTGGCCAACCTGGCGGTGGAGGCCGGCGCCAAGGTCGGCCTGGTGGCGCCCGACGAGGCGCTGCGAGAGCGCTACCAGGTTCCGCCCTGGCTGGCGGTGGACGAAGGCGCCCAGGTGACCGGCGAGACGGAGATCGATCTCGCGGGGGTGGGGCCGGTGCTCAGCGTGCCCTTCCAGGTGGACAACGTGCACCCGGTGGAGGAGCACCTGGGGGTACCCGTCGACCAGGTCTTCGTGGGCACCTGCACCAACGGCCGGCTGGAGGACTTGCGCGAGGTGGTGCGCGTGCTCGCCGGCCGGCCGGTCGCCGAGGGAACCCGCCTGCTGGTCATCCCGGCGAGCAGCCAGGTGCTCCAGGACGCCCTGGCGGACGGCACCATCGCCGCGCTGGTGGCGGCCGGCGCCAGCATCGGGGTCCCCGGATGCGGCCCCTGCATGGGCAGGCACATGGGGGTGCTGGCGCCCGGCGAGGTGTGCGTGAGCACCAGCAACCGCAACTTCGTGGGGCGCATGGGCAGCGCCGAGGCGCGCGTCTACCTGGCGAGCCCGGCGGTGGCGGCGGCCTCGGCCGCGGCCGGCGTGGTGGCGTTGCCGGGACGGACGCCGGAGGCGCCGGCGGTGGACGCATGAGCGGCCCCGCGCGTGGCGGCGCGAGCGGGACCGGCGCCTGGAGCCGGGTATGGCGCTTCGGCGACGCGGTCAATACCGACGACATCCTGCCGGGGAAGTACGCTCCGCTGATGGTGGGAGAGGACGTCTTCCAGCGCTACGCGTTCGCTCACCTGCGACCGGAGTTCGCGGCGGCGGTGCGGCCCGGCGACCTGCTGGTGGGGGGACGCAACTGGGGCCTGGGCTCGAGCCGCGAGTACGCCCCCCAGGCGCTCAAGCTGCTGGGCGTGGGCGGGATCGTGGCGCGCTCGTTCGCACGCATCCACTACCGCAACCTGCTCAACCTGGGCATCCCCGCCTTCGCCGCGCCCGAGCTGGTCGATCTCCTGCAGGACGGCGACGCGGTGCGGCTGGAGCTGGACCGCGGACGCCTGCTGTGGCGGCGAGCCGGCGGCGAGCAGGAGAGCCTGGCGTTGCCCGAGGTGCCCGGCTTCCTGCGGGAGGTGCTCGAGGAGGGCTCGGTGCTGGCCTTCTTCAAGAAGCACGGCCGCTTCCCCGGCGAGGTGCCGGGCGGCGAGCGGCCCGACGAGCCCGACAGCTGAGCCAGGCCGTCTTCCCGCGCGTCCCGTCAGCGACCCGGACGGGCGGCGCCGCAGAGCACGAGACCCGGGTCACGGCGGCGGGCTCGGCGCCCGCCCGAGGAAAGGGAGCACCGATGCAGACCTTCGACACCCCCTACGGACGCGTGGACGTCGACCCCGCCAGCCTGACGCTCGGCGAGCTCGTGGTGACCGACGAGGGCGCCGAGCTCGAGGTGATCAGCCTCGACCCGCTGCGCTTCGAGCCCGCACCCGAAGAGGACGAGGACTGGGGCGAGTAGCTTGGGAAGCGTGAGCGTCGCGCCGCGCATCGCCGTGGTCTACGACCGCCTGAGGGTGGAGGAGCGCATGCTCTTCGAGGCCTTCGAGCGTGGCGGGGTGGCCTTCGAGCAGGTCTACGCCCCGCACCAGGTGATCGACTTCAGCGCCTTCGAGCGCTCGCCCCACGACGTCGTGATCGAGCGCTGCCTGTCGCAGACGCGCGGGCTGGCCCTGAGCCGGGTGTACACCGCCGCCGGCGCCACGGTGATCAACCGACCCGAGGTGATCGAGGTGTGCGGCGACAAGCTCGCCACCAACGCGGTGCTGGCGGAGGCCGGCGTGCCCACGCCACGGACCGGCGTGGCCTTCACGGTGGAGGCCGTGCTGGCGCTGTGCGAGCGCTTCGGCTACCCGGTGGTGCTCAAGCCGGTCGTAGGAAGCTGGGGCCGCATGGTCTCACGCCTCTCCGACCGCGACGCCGTCGAAGCCGTGCTCGAGCACAAGGAGATCCTGGGTGGCCCGCAGCACAAGGTCTTCTACGTGCAGGAGTTCGTGCCCAAGCCGGGCCGCGACATCCGCGCCTTCGTGGTCGGCGACGAGGTCATCGCCGCCATCTACCGCTCCAGCGAGCACTGGATCACCAACACCGCCCGTGGCGGCAGCGCCAGCAACTGCCCGCTCACGGGCGAGCTGGTCGAGGTGGTGTCGGCTGCCGCTCGGTCCGTCGGCGGAGGCGTGCTGGCGGTGGACGTGATCGAGTCCGAGCGCGGCATGCTGGTGGTGGAGGTCAACCACACCATGGAGTTCCGCAACTCCGTGGCGACCACCGGCGTGGACATCCCGGCGCGCGTGGTGCGCTACGCCGCCGAGCGGCTCGTGGCGGCCTGAGCCAATCTGACCCCTACGGATAGAATGCCAGCCATGTCCTCCGGCACCACTCCACCCGACAGGCTCCGCGTGGCCATCCTGGGTGCCTCCGGCTACGCCGGCGGGGAGTTCCTGCGGCTCGCACTGGGCCACCCGCGACTCGAGGTGGCGCAGGTCACCAGCGAGCGCAACGCCGGCCTGCCGGTGCCGCTCGTGCACCCCAACCTTCGGAGCGTCACGCGCCTGCGGTTCGTGCGGGCCGAGGAGCTGCAACCCGCCGACGTGCTCGTCAGCGGGTTGCCGCACAAGCGCCTGGCGGGGCGCATCGACGAGGTCGCGCTCAAGGCGGAGCGCCTCATCGACCTGTCGTCGGACTTCCGCCTCAAGGATGCCGCCGTCTACCGGCGCTACTACGGAGAGGACCACCCCCGTCCCGAGCTGCTGGGCAGCTTCGTCTACGGCAACCCGGAGCTGCACCGCAGCCAGCTGCCGGGCGCCACGCGCATCTCCGGCGGCGGCTGCATCGCCACGGCGGGCATCATCGGCCTCTACCCGCTGCTCGCCAGCGGTCTGGTGGCCCGCCAGGATGTCGTGGTGGAGGCCAAGATCGGCTCGAGCGCGGCCGGCAACCAGGCCTCGGCCGCGGGCCATCATCCCGAGCGCATGGGCGTGGTGCGCACCTACGCGCCCACGCGCCACCGGCATACGGCGGAGATCGAGCAGGAGCTGCCGGGGCAGCTGCGGGTGCACCTCACCGCCACCGCCGTGGAGCGGGTGCGCGGCATCCTCGCCACCGCTCACGTCTTCGTGCCCGACGGGACCAGCGAGCGCGACGTCGCGGCCGCGCTCCACGAGGCGTACGACGACGAGCCGTTCGTGCGCATCGTGCAGGCGCGCAAGGGAATCCACCGGGTGCCTGACCCCAAGATCCTCGACGGCACCAACTGGGCCGACGTCGGCTTCGAGCTCGACCCCGACAGCGGCCGCGTGGTGGTGATGACCGCCATCGACAACCTGGTCAAGGGCACCGCGGGCCACGCGCTGCAGGCGCTCAACATCGCCATGGGCTGGGACGAGACGCTGGGCCTGGGCTTCGCCGGGTTGCACCCATGAGCGCGAGCGCCGAGCCGGCCCCCGCGCGGCACGGCCCGTCGACCTCGCGGTCCGGCCCGCAGCGGCTGCGCCCCGAGGAGGCGCGGCGGCTTCTTGGCGCCTACCACCTCACCCCGCGGCGGCTCGAGGAGGTCTTCGCCCACCTCGGCAGCGTGCAGTACGATCCTCTCAGGCCGCTCGGCTGCAACCCCGACCTGGTGCTGCAAGCGCGCGTGGCCGGCTACCGGGTGGACGGCTGGCAGCGCCTGGCCTACCGCCGGCGCACGGTCTATGACGCCTGGGACAAGCAGGTGTGCCTCACGGGGGTGCAGGACTGGCCCTTCCGGCGCGTCTACCACCGCCACTTCCGGCGGCTGTGGGGAGAGCGGGTGCTCGACCGCTACCCGGACGAGGCACGCCGCACCGTCGCGGAGCTCGAGGCCCGCGGGCCGCTCTCCAGCCTCGACTTCGCCGACGAGCTCTTCGACGACCACCGGCCGGAGCACGTCCGCGGCAGCTGGTACGGCGACAAGCTGGTGAAGCACCTGCTCCGGGGGCTGTGGATGAGCGGTGAGATCGTCACCCACCACCGGGACAAGGGGCGGCACGTCTACGACCTGCCCGAGCGGGTGCTGCCTGCGGCCGTGCTGGCGCAGGCGGACCCCGGCGAGGACGCCAGCTTGCGCTACCTGCTCACCTTGCGGGTGCGCGCGGCCGGGTTGCTCCGGCCCGGCGCCAACAAGTCGGTGTGGTCGGTGCCGGTGGAGGACGAGCGGCGCCGCCGGACGCTTCGCGACCTGGTGGCCGAGGGGAGCCTCCGCGAGGTCGACGTCGACGGTACCCGCTTCCTCGCCCTGCCTGCGACGCTCGCCGCCGCCGAGGCGGCGATGCCGCGGGGCATGCGCTTCCTGGCGCCACTCGACGGCATGCTCTGGGACCGTCTGGGGGTGCGGCGGCTGTTCGGCTTCGACTACGTGTGGGAGGTCTACAAGCCGCAGGCCAAGCGGCGCTGGGGCTACTACGTGCTGCCCGTGTGGTACCGAGGCCGGCTCGTCGGCCGCTTCGACTCGCGGCTCGACGAGGACGGCGGGGCCTCGCTGTGGCGCGTGACGCGCTTCGACTGGGAGCGTCGGCCGAACGCGGCGGCGCTCCAGGCGTTGTCAGCAGCGGCGCGGCGCTTCGCCCGCTACCTGGGAGCCGGCGGTGTCCGCGTGGCCGACACGGTCGACGCGCGCACCCGGGGCGCGCTCGAGCGCGGGGTGACGGCATGACGGTGTGGCGGCAGGGCGCGGCCGAGGTCGACAACGACCCCGCACGCCTCGACCTGGAGATGATGCTGGCCTTCCTGGCGGACAGCTACTGGGCGCGCGGCCGCTCGCGCGAGGAGCTGGAGGTGGCGGTCGCCAACAGCCTGGCGTTCGGCCTCTACCTGGAGGGGCGGCAGGTGGGCTTCGCGCGGGTGGTCACCGACCGGCTCACCTTCGCCTACCTCGCCGACGTCTTCGTGCTGGAGCCGGAGCGCGGCCGCGGCCTCGGCAGCTTCCTGATGCGCTGCGTCCTCGACGCCCCGGAGACACGCACGGTGCGCTACTGGACGCTCTTCACCCGCGACGCCCAGGCGCTCTACCGGCGCTTCGGCTTCGACTCGCTGAGCGGCGAGCGCAGTGCCCGGTTCATGATCCGCTACCAGGATGGCGCCGCCACTCCGGAGCCGGGCTCGTGAGCGGCGACGCGCCGGCGCCCGGGCTGGTGGTGGCGAAGGTGGGCGGCTCCCAAGGCATCGATTACGACGCCGTCTGCGACGATCTGGCCGCTCTGGCGGGCGCAGGGACGGAGCTGGTGCTGGTCCACGGCGGGAGCGCCGAGACCAACCGGGTCGCCGAGAGGCTCGGTCACCCGCCGCGCTTCGTCACCAGCCCCAGCGGCTTCACCAGCCGCTTCACCGATCGCGAGACGCTGGAGATCTTCGAGATGGTCTACTGCGGCAAGATGAACAAGCAGCTGGTGGAGCGCCTGCAACGCCGCGGGGTAGCCGCGGTGGGGTTGTCCGGGCTGGACGGCCGCATCTTCGAAGGGCGCCACAAGAGCAGCGTCCGCAGCGTGGAGAACGGCAAGACGATCATCCTTCGGGGGGATCACACCGGCACCGTCGAGCGCGTGAACGACGGGCTGCTGCGGCTGCTGCTGGGAGCCGGCTACCTGCCGGTGCTGACGCCGCCGGGCGCCAGCTACCAGGGCGTGGCCGTCAACGTCGACGGAGACCGGGCGGCGGCCGCCGTCGCGGTCGCGCTGGGTGCCGACGCGCTGGTGCTGCTCTCCAACGTTCCCGGTCTGCTCGGCGCGTTCCCCGACGAGGCCAGCCTCATCCGCGAGATTCGCGCGGACGAGGTCCAGGCCTACCTGGAGGTTGCCCAGGGGCGCATGAAGAAGAAGGTGCTGGGCGCGGCGGAGGCCGTCGCGGGCGGCGTAGGCCGGGTGATCCTCGCCGACGCGCGCGTGCCCGAGCCGTTGACCCGCGCGCTGCGCGGCGAAGGCACGGTCGTCGCCTAGCGGTACGGGCCGGCGCGAGGCCGGCGGGAAGGACGGAGGACCATGACGGACACGACGCAGCGCGATCAGGCGAGCGCCACCTCCGAGCTGCTGGCGCGCGACGCCGCCCACCGCTCCGGGCTGTGGCGGCCGGAGGTGGCCTACGTGCGCGGCGACGGCGCCCTGCTCTTCGACGCCGACGGCGGCGAGGTCATCGACTGCATGGCCGGCATCGCGGTGGCTAGCGTGGGGCACGCCAACCCCAGGCTGGCGCGCGCGCTCGCCGAGCAGGCGCAGCGGCTCATCGTGTGCCCGCAGAACCTGGGCAACGACACCCGCACCGCCTTCGTGGACAAGCTGTTCAGCTTCGTGCAGCCGCCGCTCAACCGCGTGTTCCTCGTCAACTCGGGGAGCGAGGCGAACGAGGCGGCGCTCAAGTGGGCGCGCGCGGCCACCGGGCGGCGGCGGTTCGTTGCCGCCAAGCGCGGGTTCTCCGGCCGCACGCTGGGCGTGCTGCCCATGACCTGGGAGCCGAAGTACCGCGAGCCCTTCGGCCCCTACGGCATGGACGTCACCTTCGTGCGCTACAACGATGCCGACGAGCTGCGGGCGGTGGTGGACGAGAGCGTGGCGGCGCTGCTGCTCGAGCCGGTCCAGGGCGAAGGCGGCATCCACCCGGCCGACCAGGAGTATCTGGAGGCTGCACGCGAGACCACCGAGAACGCGGGCGCCATGTTGATCTTCGACGAGATCCAGTGTGGCGTCGGCCGCACGGGCACCTTCCTGGCGAGCGAGGCCTACGGCGTGACGCCCGACATGGCCACCCTGGCGAAGGGCCTGGCGGGCGGCGTGCCGATCGGAGCGCTGCTGATGACCGACACCGTGGCCGCCACCATGCCCAAGGGGGGGCACGGCAGCACCTTCGGCGGCAACCCGCTCGCCAGCGCCGCCGGCCTGGCCGTGCTGGAGGAGATCGAGGAACGGCGACTGATGGCCCACGCTCGCGCCATGGGCGAGCGCCTGATGGACGGGCTGCGCCGGGCGGGCGGGGAGCGCGTGCGCGAGGTGCGCGGCCGGGGCCTGATGGTCGGCATGGAGCTCAAGGAGAAGGCGGCGCCCGTGATCGCGGCGCTAAGGAGCGCCGGCGTGCTCACCATCGCCGGCGGCGCCACCGTGGTGCGCTTCCTGCCGCCGCTGGTCATCAGCCAGGCGCAGGTCGACGAGGTGGTCCGGCGCGTGGGTGACGTGCTGGCGTCGTGAGCGCCAGGCTCGACCCGGTCGCGCTGCTGCGCGAGGCGGTGGCCTGCCCCAGCCCCTCGGGCCAGGAGGCCCGGCTCGCCGCGCTGCTGGTGGCGAGGATGGCGGGCTTCGCCGACGAGGCCTTCGTGGACGAGGCCGGCAACGCGGTGGCGGTGTGGGGCGGGGGGCCTCGCACGGTGACCGTCCTGGGCCACATCGATACCGTGCCCGGCGCCATCGAGGTGCGTGAGGCGGGGGGCGAGCTCCATGGCCGTGGCAGCGTCGATGCCAAGGGAAGCTTCTGCGCCGCCGTGGCCGCCGTGTCCGGGCTGGACAGCGGGCTGAAGGCGCGCTTGCGGGTGCGGCTCATCGGTGCCGTCGAGGAGGAAGCCCCGAGCAGCAAGGGCGCCCGGCATGCGGTGCGGGCCTACGAGCGGCCGGACATCCTGATCGTCGGCGAGCCGAGCGGCTGGGACGGCTACACCCTCGGCTACAAGGGGCGACTGGTGGTGGAGCTCGACGCGCGCCGCGACAACGCTCACTCCTCGCGCGACGACGCTACCGCGGCCGAGCTGGCGGTGGCGGCCTGCGCCACCCTGCGCGCCTTCGTGCATGCCGACAACGAGGCGGCAGCGGGCGGCGGGCCGGGCCGCGTCGCGGACGGGGCCGCGGCCGGCAGCGCCGGCGCTCGCGGCCGCTTCGACGCCCTGCAGCTGTCGCTCCAGGCGCTCGACTCGTCCAACGACGGCCTCGAGCAGCGTTGCCGCGCCAGCCTGTCGTTGCGCTTGCCGCCGCGCTGGCCGCCCGACGCACTGCTCGAGCGGCTGCTGACGCTGTCACTGCCGGAAGGATGTCGGCTGAGCGGCCACGGCCTGGAGGCGGCGGTGCGGGCCGAACGCGACTCGCCCGTGGCCCGCGCCTTCCGCGCGGCCATCCGCCGGGTGGGTGGGCGTCCGCGCGGCAAGCTCAAGACCGGCACCTCCGACATGAATGTGGTGGCGCCGCACTGGCCGGTCCCTACGCTCGCCTACGGGCCGGGCGACAGCTCGCTCGACCACACTCCGGAGGAGCGGCTCGACCTCGACGAGTACCGCAAGGCCGTGGCCGTCCTGCGGGCGGCGCTGGTCGAGCTCGCAGGTCGCGGCGGCGAGGCCGGATGAGGCGGCGGTAAGCGTCACCTCGCGCGGCCTCACCGAAGCTTCATGTTTCGCGTCACTTTGGCCGTCCTGGACGGATGGCGCGTGAGGTTTCCGGCAGGCGGGGCGGACCGTGCGGCCGTATACTGACGAGCGTATGCTCAAGTTGGAGAGCGTGGCTCTCGAGCTCCTCGAGTACAAGGTAGCGGAGTATCGCGCTACTCGGAAGGTCCGTGGCGGCCTGGCGGGCATGTGGGAGCTCTACGCCCACCTCAACCGGCAGAGCAGCGCGCTGTCGCAAGAGGAGCGTGGCCGGTTCGAGGCCATCTCGGACAGCCTGCAGGTGCTCTCCGACGACGGCAAGAACGCCACGCCCGCCCCCCTTGACATCGACAGCCTGGTGCTCGGCGAGGACGCCGCGGCCGTGGAGCTGGCCGACGAGGAGGAGCTCACCGCGACGAGCGAGGCCGCCGCCGGTCCGGTGCAGCGGCCCGAGGTGCGCGAGGAGCAGGCGATGCTTCAACGCCTCGCCCGCCGGGTGTGGTGGGACGAGGTGGACGAGTTCGTGCTCAAGGTGGCCGCGGGCTGGCGGGCGGAGCGCGAGCGGCAGACGGCGCGACTCATCTACGCCACGTTGCAGAACCTGCAGCGCAACAGTGCCCGCTCCACCTTCTCGCAGGACGTGAACCTGCGCGGCTTTCAGGTGCTCGAGCCCATGCCCCAGGTCAACGATCCGCTGGTGTCGCTCTCCGACCTCGACTCGCTGGCCGAGATCGTGCGTGAGCTCATCAACGTGGTGATGACGCTGGGCAAGTCCGGCGGCGCCTACGCCGACCTCGAGGTGCGCGAGTCGAACTCCCTGGCCTACGTACGCCAGGCGGCGCTGGCGCTGGCGGAGGACCCGTACGCCGGCAAGCTGTCGCTGGTGCCGCACCAGGGCCCCAGCAGCAAGCAGCTGCGGCTGGCGATCCAGGAGATCGGCAAGGAACGCCTTCCCGACGGTCAGCGCAGCGCCCACCGGCGCGAGCTGGAGAACCGCCTGGCGGAGACGCTGGCCCTGGAGCGCAACCAGCGCCAGATGTTCCAGCGCGACGTGCTGCAGTTCACCGACCTGGTCCACGCCTTCTTCGACCGTCTGGCCGACTACCTGCCGACCTCGGTGGGGGGACACGCCGGCGGCCCCCAGCTCGAGGGCGGCGTGCTCTTCGCCGTCAACCCGGCCCTGCGATGGGAGCGGGTGCCGCCGGAGACCACCTCGCTGACGGTGCACCTGGTCGGGCCGGTACGCTTCCAGCTCGCCGGCCACAGCGTGGCCGTCACGGGCGCGGGAGCCGCGCGCTCGCTGTTCGTGGACGAGCGCGAGCAGCCGCTGCAGGGACGGCTGGTGCTGGAGCTCGGCCACAGCCGGCTGTCGGCCTTCACCGAAGGCGACTACATGCACGTGCGTTACCGGGACCAGGGTAGGAGCCTGTCGGTGCGGCTGAGCGAAGCGCTGGTGGCGCTCTACGTCCTGGCCGACCGCCAGCGCGAAGACATCCTGACGATGCTGCGCGTGCTGACGAACTCCGTGCAGGGGGAGCCGCAAGACCTGGTGGAGCGTGCGGTGGCGCGAACGGCGTCGGTGAGCGCCCGGGCTCCCGACCGGCGGCGAGCGGTGGAGGGGCTGCTTCGCGGCGCGGTCCGCGCGGCTGGCGTCACCCTCGAGGAGGCCACCCTGGTGGGGCTGGTGCAGCGCTTTCTGGACACCATGACGGTCGACCCTACCGACGTCGCCAAGGTGCTCGAGCGGGTGCATGGGGCGGAGTCCGGCGTGCGCCAGCTCACCGGCGAGCCGCTGACGCTCGACCTGGGCGGCCAGAAGGTAACGGTCCGTCAGTACCGGGGGCGCAGCAAGGACGTGCCGGAGAGCCTCGTCGCCATGCTCCCGGGCCAGGTGCTGGGGTCGTTCACCGACTACCTGCTGGCCCCCATGGGCAACGGTACCCTGGTCCTGGTACGCGGCGAGCAGGAGCTTGCCGTGCTGCACGTGCCAGGCCTCGACGTCGAGAGCGGCCACGCCCACTAGGCCTGGCCGGGCGAGCGACGCTCGGCGGGCGCCCGGCCGCGGCCCCGCCTCCCGGGAAGGAGCGGCATGCCTCAGATCCTGGACGACGCGACCATCCGCGACCGCCTCGGCGGGCTGGCGGGCTGGACCCTGCAGGACGGCAAGCTCCACCGAGAGCTCGCCTTCGCGGACTTCTCCGAAGCCTTCGGGTTCCTCACCAGGGTGGCGCTCCTCGCCGAGAAGCACGGCCACCACCCCGAGATCAGGAACAGCTACCGAACCGTCGTCATCGAGCTGGTGAGCCACGACGCCGGCGGCGTCACGGACGCCGACCTGGAGATGGCCCGCGCCATCGCCGCGCTGAGCTAGCAGGCCGCGCTG
>CAZBZU010000004.1:35422-41276 GCA_964496495.1 uncultured bacterium | reverse complement strand
GCTAGGGGCTCTTGTCGCCGCTCGTCCCACCGCCGGAGGCGGGAGGCGAGGCGTTGGAGCCGGGGGTCGACGACGATGCTCCACCGCCGGCGGAGGCGCCGCCGGTTGCCGCCGCGCCGCCGCCCGGCGCTGAGGAAGAGCCGGCCCCCTGACCGGCGGACCCCCCGGGCGTGCCGGTAGGTGCGGTCTGCGAAGGTGGCGTGAAGGCGTAGGCCTTCCGCAGCAGGGCGAGATCCTGGTTGTCGACGCGGCCGTCGTGGTTGAAGTCGGCAGGGAGGTTGACGCCCTGATCGCCGAACGCCTGGCCGAAGCGCACGAGGTCGTAGAAGTCCACCGTTCCGTCGTGGTTGAGGTCCTCGGGCGCGTAGGTCCGCTGGGTCCGGAGGTTCGTCACGTCGGTGGTGGAGGGCGCGTCCGGCTCGCCGCTGGACGGCACCGCGTAGGCCATCACGTCCCCGCTGCCCTCGGGGAGCCCCAGCAAGACGCCGATCTCGTGAAGCAGAACCATCGGGTGGTCCTTGACGGCCGTGGGCGAGACCTGGATGTCGAGGCCGCTCCGACCAGGCGTTCGCAGATCGAGCGAGAGCGTGTCCGGGCCCAGCAGCGCCGGCGGCGCATAGCGGATGGTGGAGGGGGCCGAGGGCTCGACGGTCACATCGACCAGCGCGGCGGCCGCCCGGTGCCATGCGTCGATGGCGGCCGTGACGTCGTCAGGCAGGCTGCTCGGGCCGCCGGAGGCCTCCACCGTCACTCCGATCTTCGGGGTCGGGACCGTCGTGGTGGCGGCCTGCCCGCTGCCCGCCGAGGAGGGGCCGGGAGACGCGGGGCCCGTCGAGGAGGGACCCGCGGTGCCGGGCCCCGACGGCGTGGTCCCGTTGCCGCTGCCCGACGCCGAGCCGGAGGCTCCGGAATCGCTCTGCGTCTGTGCCAGCACCCCGCTCGAGAGTGCCAGCACCCAGGCGAGCAGGAGCGCCAGCAGGCGCGGCTCGAGAGCGCCCGCCAGCCTGCGGCGGCGCGCCCGCGGCGTCCTCCCGGCGCTCGAGATCGGGCGCGCACCGCGCTTCACTGGCCGCCCGCCTTGGCGCCGAGATGCTTGACGATGGCGGCGATGATCTGTTGCAGCGGCGCGCCCGCGCCGCCCGCCACCAGGTCGCCGTTGGCGTCGAGCGACAGCCGCCGCCCGTCCAGGCCCACCAGCCCGGCGTCGGTGACCTGCCACAGGCCTTGCCGGAAGCCGACGATGGGGGAGGCGTAGGCCTGGTCGTAGGCGAAGACGAGCACCCGCTCGCCGTCCTTGAAGCTGGGCATGCCGCTGACGGTGAGGGCCGGCCCACCCGTCGCGTCGCCGCCCAGGAAGGAGAGCACCTTGGGGCCGGTGGCCTTGCCGTTGGCGTCGGTGGCGATGCCCTCGATAGGGGTCCCGACGTCGAAGGTGACGGCGGTCCAGGGGCGGCCGTTCTTGACCGACACGCTCACGCTCGACACGGTGCCCACGAACACGATGTCGGCCTTGTCGAGCATCTGGTCGGGGCCGAGCCGCAGGTAGGTGGTGGCGCGGGCGGCCGTCCACGGCAACGGTGCGGCCAGCAGCGCCACGAGCAGCGCGGCAGCTGCCGGCCAGCGCCGGGCGCTGGTGCGATCGGCGGGTGTCATGGCGATCCTCCGCCCTGGCCGACCGGCCTGCCGAGGCCGCCCGGCAGCCCTCCCGAGTCCGAGCCCGAGCTCGACGACCCGCCCGACGTCGTGGAGGACGGTGCCGAGGCCGCCTGGCCCCGAGCGCTGCTGCGGTCGAAGGCGTGCCCGCCGGCCGAGATGTACTCGGTCTGGGCGTTCAGGTCGAGCGCGGCGGCGCCTGCCACGGGCTTCAGCTGGAACTCGAAGAGGTTCGCCTGACCGTCGATCCGGGTGCCGAGCGGTACCAGCGCCACCTGGAGCTCGCCCTTGGAGGCCTTGTGGAGCAATGCCAGGCCGGGCCGTGACGCCCGTACGCTGTCCTGCACGAGCGCGAAGGCGGCGGGGTTCCAGCGCACCTGGGTGCGGAGCCCCTCCAGCTGGCGTGCATTGTTGAGCTGTACCCGCAGTGTCACGGGCCGCGCGACCTCGGTGTTGGGAGCGTTGAAGTCGAGCGTGGGAGGGGGGACCCGTGCGACGGTCAGCGTGTACTGTTGCACGGTGCTGGAGAGGTTGGCGTCGGAGACCTGCAAGGTGAAGGTATATTGACCGATCTTGCTAGGGGTGCCGCGAAGCGAGCCGCCTTGCAGCTCGATGCCGGGAGGCAGCGAGCCCTCGGCCAGCTTGAAGTCGTAGGGGCGCAAGCCGCCCACCGCCTGGACGGCCTGGTCGTAGGGCTCGGCCAGGTAGGCGTTCGGGAGGGTGGTTCCGAGGATGCGCAGCGCCTCACCGGGCGTGGTGACGTTGCCGGTGCAGCCGGCCAGGAGGAGAGCCGCCAGCCCCGCGAGCAGCCACAACCGCGCTGCGGGCCGGGGCTGTGCGCGCTGCGCGCGGCGGCTGCGGCCTTGCTGCGGGTGCTCGGGTACCACCATGTCGTGTTCCGCCCTCCATCCCGGCGCCGGCGCCCTGGAGCGCGACGATGGAATTGTAACCGCAACCTCGAGGGTGGCGGCGCAGGCGCCGCACACCGCCGCCGGTGCGCGCGGGGACGTCCCTGGCGGGACGGCTGGCGCGCAGCCGGCGTGCTAAGCTCCAACCGATCTGACGATCCGCGTTGGCACGCACGCCCTTCGCGGCGGCGCCGCGTCCTGGGGCCGGGCCGGCGTGCAGAGTGACGGCTCCGGGAGGGTGAGAGCGTGAGCAGCCGCAAGGACGTGTCCCCCCAGGCAGCGGCCCCGCCGGCGCGTGGGCCGGGCCGCCCGCGGTACCTGCATGTCACCGCGGACGCGCGCCGCCGCTACGACCTGGCCGCGGCGCCCTTCGGGCTGCGTGGCAGGCTGCTGTTCGGGGACGCAAGGGACGCGTACGCACTGGCCTGGCGGATCAACGAGGTGCGGCAGGCCGATCGCTACCCCGAGCTGGCGGTCGGCGGCGGCGAGCTGTTCGCGGCGGTGCTGCTGCACGAGCTCATGCACGCGCTCATCGAGAGCTACGGCGCCCGGACGGCGACGCGTCCGATGGCGACAGCCTGGCGCCAGGTACAGGACGAGCTCGGCAGCGGCCCGGCGACCGCCGAGCTCGGCGCCTTCGCCCAGCGCTTCCCGGCACCGGTGGTGGCGAGCGGCGGCCGGCCCGTGGATGCCTACCTGAGGGACGAGACCGAGGGCACGCCCAACCTCGAGGTGGCGCTCGAGGAGGCGCTGCTGGTGCGGCTCGCCAACGCCAACCCCGCGCTCGAGCGACTCCGGGAGCTGTGCGACGACGCGCCCTTGCGCGAGCGCGGTGGCTACACACGGGCGCTCGAGCTGCTGGAGAGGTCCATGGAGCGGGAGCGGGTCTCCGAGGAGGGCGGGGCCCCGGGTGACGACAGCCTGATGGCGCTGCTGTGGGCTCCGCAGCGCTCCAGCCCCACCTCGCTCGAGGGTCAGCTGCGCGTCGCCCGGGACCGCTGGGGGCCGCTGCTCGGCGATCGCTACGCGGAGCTGCTGGCGCGCCTGGTGCGCTCGATCGACGCCCTCAAGGAGGAGCGGGGCCGGGGCCCCGGCGGCCCCGGGCCGGCGCCCGTGCTCGACGCCGCCAGCCTGCGGCAGTACGGCGAGCACGAGGCCTTCAGCTCCGACAGCGACTGGATGGGCAGCGTGGTGCTCGTCGCCAAGAGCACCTACGTGTGGCTGGCGCAGCTGGAGAGCAGCCTCGGACGCGAGGTCCGCCGGCTCGATCAGATCCCCGACGAGGCGCTCGCCGAGCTCGCCGAGCGCGGCTTCAACGGGCTGTGGCTCATCGGCCTGTGGGAGCGCAGCGAGGCGTCCAGGCGCATCAAGCAGCGTCGCGGCCAGCCAGGCGCACTGGCGAGCGCCTATGCCCTGTACGACTACGTCATCGCCGAGGACCTCGGTGGCGAGCCAGCCTTCGCCGACCTCAAGGAGCGAGCGCGTGGCCACGGCATCCGGCTGGCAGGCGACATGGTGCCCAACCACGTGGGCGTCGACGGCCGTTGGGTGGCAGAGCATCCCGATTGGTTCATCCAGCTCGGGCACGCGCCCTACCCGGGGTACCGCTTCGACGGCCCCGACGTGTCCTCCCATTCCGCCATGGCGGTGATCATCGAGGACCACTACTGGGATGACAGCGACGCGGCGGTGGTGTTCAAACGCGTCGACCGCGGCAGCGGCGAGGCGCGCTTCATCTACCATGGCAACGACGGCACCGCCATGCCCTGGAACGACACCGCGCAGCTCGACTACCTCAAGCCCGAGGTGCGCGAGGCGGTGATTCAGACGATCCTCCACGTGGCGCGGCTGGTGCCCATCATCCGCTTCGACGCCGCCATGACGCTCGCCAAGCGCCACATCCAGCGGCTATGGTACCCGCCGCCCGGCGAGGGCGGCGCCATCCCCTCGCGCAGCACCTACGGCGCGATCGACGACGAGGAGTTCGAGCGCCTCCTGCCGGTCGAGTTCTGGCGCGAGGTGGTCGACCGCGTGAGCGCCGAGGCGCCAGGCACGCTGCTGCTGGCAGAGGCGTTCTGGATGATGGAGGGCTACTTCGTGCGGACGCTGGGCATGCACCGTGTGTACAACAGCGCCTTCATGAACATGCTCAAGCGCGAGGACAATGCCGAGTACCGCCAGCTGGTGAAGAACGTGTTGGCGTTCGACCCGCGCATCCTGGGGCGTTTCGTCAACTTCATGAACAACCCCGACGAGGAGACGGCGATCGCCCAGTTCGGCGACGGCGACAAGTACTTCGGGGTGTGCGTGTTGATGGCGACCATGCCCGGCCTGCCGATGTTCGGTCACGGTCAGGTGGAGGGGTTCCGGGAGAAGTACGGCATGGAGTACAGCGCCCCGACCTTCGACGAGCGGCCCGACCAGCGGCTGGTCGAGCGCCATCAGCGGCAGATCGCCCCGCTGCTGAACCGCCGGCGCGACTTCGCCGGGGCCGAGACCTTCCGCCTGTTCGACGCGGTGGACGAGCACGGACGCGTGAACGAGGACGTCTTCGCCTACAGCAACCGGGCCGGCCGGTCGGTGTCGCTGGTGCTCTACAACAATCGCTACCCGCGCGCCAGCGGGCGCGTGAAGTGGAGCGTGGCCTTCGCCGAGCCGTGGGCCGGCGGCGGCACCCGTCGCGAGACGGTGCACCAGGCGCTGGGGTTGGCGGGCGGCGCGAGGCGCTTCACGGTGCTCCCCGATGGCGTCACCGGGCTGAGCTACCTGCGGCCCTCCGAGGAGCTCTTCGAGAGCGGCCTGTCGTTCGACCTGGACGGCTTCCAGGCCCAGGTGTTCGTAGGCGTGCACGAAGTCGAGGACGAGGATGGCAGCTACGCGGGCCTGGCGTCGGCGCTGGCGGGTGCCGGGGTGCCCGACCTGGAGGCGGCGCGCCTCGACTGGCGGCACCGTCTGGTTCGCGAGCGCTTCCTCGCGCTGCTCGATGCGGCCGCTGCTCCGCAGGCCTCCGCGCCTGAGGGCGGCACGCCCGCGGGTGACGCGCCCGTGGCCGATCCGCTGCTCGTCGCGGCGCAGGGCTTCCTGGAGGCCGCCGCCGAGCACGCGCCGCTGGCGCCCCGCGTCGGCCACGGGGGCGAGGGCTCGGCCTCATCCTCTGCCGGGGCCGGACGGGATGGTGACCTCGCGTCGCGGATCGCGGCGCTGCTACGCGCCGGCCGCGCCGGAGCGGCAGGTCGCGGCGACGACGCCGCTGCCCGCGATGCGCCCAAGCGCGATGCGCCCAAGCGCGATGC
>CAZBZU010000004.1:8701-35322 GCA_964496495.1 uncultured bacterium | reverse complement strand
GGCAAGGGCGCCGCCCGCCAGCGCGGCGCGCGGCCCGCCGAGACGGCCGGCGGGGCGGGCGCGGTCGACGCCGACACCGTGCTGCGGCGTCTCCAGCTCGAGCCTTCGGTCCACGCCTTCCTGCAGGTTCACGACTACGACGGGCAACGCTGGTTCGTCGGCGAGCGCTACCGGCTGCTGCGCGATGGGGTGGCGGCACTGCTGGCAGCCGCCGGAGCTCCCAACGAGGCGCGCCGGGGGCTCGTGGCGGGGCTCGCGGCCGCCGAAGAGGCAAGCGGCTACCGCTTCGAGCGCCTCCAGCCCGCCGGGGCCGGGGCTAGCGAGGCGCGCGCCGGGGCGCGGGGCGGCAAGCGCTCCGGCGGCAAGGGGACGAAGAAGAAGGGCCGCCGCGGCGGCGGCTGACCGGGGGCCGCTCGCGGCTCACCGCCCCGGAGGCAGCGTCAGCCGGCGGCTGCTGAGATGCGTCAGTGCCAGCGCCAGGGCATCGGAGGCGTGGTGGTCGACGGGGGAGCGGGTCAGCTGCAGCAGCGCTCGCACCATGTAGGTGACCTGGTCCTTGTGGGCGCGCCCGTTGCCGACCAGCGCTTGCTTGACCTGCATGGGTCCGTACGCGTAGACCGGGACGTCGCGCTCGGCCGCGGCCAGCATCACCACGCCCACCGCCTGACCCACCTTGAAGGACACGTCGCGCTGCTGGTGGAAGAACTGCCCTTCGATCGCCAGCGCGTGCGGCCGGTGAGCGTCGAGGAAGGCGTCCGTGGCCCGCTTCAGGGTCAGGACCCGGCGTTCCTGCGCCTGGCGCGCAGGCGTTCGCACGACCTCCGAGGCGAGCAGGCGGGCGTCCTTCCCGACCTCCTCGACGGCTCCCAGACCGAGGTTGGCGATGCCAGGGTCCACGCCGACGACTCGGTACGGTTCCGCTCCGCTGGGCGAGCCTGGCGACCCTGGCACGGCGCGCTACGGAACTGGGCTCAGTACTCGGCCAGGTACTGGTCGAGCTCCCAGGCGTGGACGCTGATGCGGTACTCGTCGAACTCGCGCGTCTTGGCGTCCACGAAGTGGCGGAAGGCGTGCCCGCCCAGCGCATCCACCATCACCCGGTCGCGCTTCAAGGCGATGAGCGCCTCACGGAGGGTGCCGGGCAGCTCCTTGATCTTGTGCCGCCGCCGGTCGCGCACGCTCATCTCGAAGATGTTTCGCTGGATGGCGGGGGGAGGGGTCAGGTCGCGCTCGATCCCGTCCTTGCCGGCAGCCAGCAATACCGCCAGCGCCAGGTAGGGGTTGCACGAGGGGTCGGGCATGCGCAGCTCGCTGCGCGTGCCCAGCCCGCGGCGCGCCGGGATGCGGATCATGGCGCTGCGGTTGGAGGCCGACCAGGCGATGTTGGTGGGCGCCTCGAAGCCGGGGGTGAGGCGCTTGTAGCTGTTGACCGTCGGGTTGGTGATCGCCACCATGCCCGAGGCGTGCTCCAGCAGGCCGGCGATCCAGTTGAGCGCCGTGTGCGACAGCTGATACTCCGCCTTCTCGTCGTAGAAGGCGTTCTTGCCGTCCTTGAAGACCGACAGGTGGGTGTGCATGCCCGACCCGTTGATGCCGGCGACGGGTTTGGGCATGAAGGTGGCGTGGAGCCCGTGGTTGAGCGCGATCCGCTTGACCACCAGGCGGAAGGTGGCGATGGCGTCGGCGGTGCGCAGGGCCTCGTCGTACTTGAAGTCGATCTCGTGCTGGCCCGGCGCCACCTCGTGGTGGGCGGCCTCGATCTCGAAGCCCATCTCCACCAGGGCGTTGACCATGTCGCGCCGGGCTTCCTCACCGAGGTCCACGGGGGCGAGGTCGAAGTAGCCCGCCTTGTCGTGGGTGATGGTGGTGGGCGTGCCGTCGGCCTGACGCAGGAAGAGGAAGAACTCCGGCTCCGGCCCGGCGTACATGTCGTCGAAGCCGAGCTTCTTGAGCGCGTCGATCTGGCGGCGCAGGATGGTACGTGGGTCGCCGTCGAAGGGTGAACCGTCCGGCAGCTTGATGTTGCAGACGAGCCTGGCCACGCGCCCCTGCTCGGTGCCCTCGATGATGTCGGGGAAGACCAGGAAGGTGTCGTAGTCGGGCTCCAGGAGCATGTCCGACTCCTCGATGCGGGTGAAGCCCTGCACCGACGAGCCGTCGAACATGATCTCGCCGTCGAGAGCCTTCTCGAACTGCGAGGTGGGCACCTCGACGTTCTTGTTGTGCCCCAGGATGTCGGTGAACTGCAGGCGCAGGAAGCGGACGCCTTCGTCCTCGAGCCGGGCCTGGATATCGCTCTTGGTGATGGGCACGCGGGTCTCCTCTTCGACCGAAGCGGCGGTGTGTCGGCGTGGGGGTGTTCTCAGGCAGGCGATCGGGAGCCCCGTCGCCTCGCGCGAGGCTACCACGCCGCCGGGCGAAACGGCACAGCGTCAGCGGGCGAGCGGCCCGCCGTCAGCTTCGGCCTCGACAGCACGCAGGAGGCGACGCCCCCTGCGGGGCGCCGCCTCCTGCTGACACGAGGGCTCAGCTGTCGTAGTACAGGTGGAACTCGTAGGGGTGAGGTCGGAGGCGCAGCGGCTCGAGCTCGTTCTCGTTCTTGTAGTCGATCCAGGTGTCGATGAGGTCGTCGGTGAACACGCCGGCGCGCGTGAGGAAGGCGTGATCGCTTCGCAACGCGGCCAGCGCCTTCTCCAGCGAGGCCGGGGTGGAGGGGATGTGGGAGAGCTCCTCCGCGGTCATGTCGTAGATGTTGCGGTCGAGCGGCTGGCCCGGGTCGGCGCCGGTCTCGATGCCGTCGAGCATCGCCATCAGCATCGCCGAGAACATCAGGTAGCCGTTGGTGCTGGGGTCGGGGCAGCGGAACTCCAGCCGCTTCGCCTTGGGGCTGCCCGAGTACATCGGAATGCGAACCGCGGCGGAGCGGTTGCGCTTGCTCATCGCCAGGTTCACCGGCGCCTCGTAGCCGGGCACCAGCCGGTGGTAGCTGTTGGCCGTCGGCGCGGCGAAGGCGAGAACCGACGGCGCGTGCTGCAGCAGGCCGCCGATGGCGTGCAGCGCCAGGTCGCTCAGGCCGGCGTAGCCGCCGCCCGGGAACAGCGGCTCCCCGTCCTTCCACAGCGACATGTGGGTGTGCATGCCGGACCCGTTGTCCTGGAAGACCGGCTTGGGCATGAACGTGACGGTCTTGCCGTAACGGCGCGCCACGTTCTTGATGATGTACTTGTACCACTGGAACTGGTCCGCCATGCGCAGCAGCTCGGCGAAGCGCATGTCGATCTCCGACTGCCCCCCCGTCCCCACCTCGTGGTGGTGCGCCTCGACCACGATGCCCATCTCCTGCATCATCAGCGTCATCTCGCTGCGCAGGTCATGATAGGTGTCCGTCGGGCTCACCGGGAAGTAGCCGCCCTTGTAGCTGGGCTTGTAGCCGAGGTTGGGCTCCTCGAACCGGGCGGTGTTCCAGGCGCCCTCCACCGAGTCGATCTCGTAGAAGCCGCGGTGCTGGTTCTGCTCGTAGCGCACCTCGTCGAAGATGAAGAACTCGGGCTCCGGGCCCACGTACACGGTGTCCGCCACGCCACTGTCACGCAGGTACTGGGTGGCCTTGCGCGCCACGTGGCGCGGGTCGCGAGTGTAGTCCTCGAGCGTCTCGGGGTCCTTGATGTCGGCGATGACGCTCACGGTCGGTTCCTTGAAGAACGGGTCCATCACCGCGGTGGAGGGGTCCGGCATGGCCAGCATGTCCGAGACGTTGATGGCCTGCCAGCCGCGGATGGATGAGCCGTCGAAGCCCACGCCCTCCTCGAAGGTGTCCTCGTCCCAGGTGTCGAGCGGGTAGGAGCAGTGCTGCCAGGTGCCGAGGAGGTCCGTGAATTTGAGGTCGACCATGCGGGCGCCATGCTCGCGGGCGAACTCGAAGAATTCCCGTGATGTCATCCACATACTCCAATCATGTCCAGGGAATCTGTGACAACGTGCCTGACTATACGGCAACTTGCGCAGAGCGTACAGGGAATGTCGGCTGTCCGTCAACATGTTCGTGCTCGGCGCGTAGGCCAGTGATCGGCATCCGCGGGACGCCCCCGGGGCGGCGCCTCAGCGGCCGCGCCGCCCTCACACCCTTGCTGGACATCGGCTGTGGGCTTGGGTAGACTCGAACCTGCAACGCGAAAGGAGAGCGAGCCTGATGAGGAAGTATTTGAAGGTGGGCGTGGTTCTGGTGGCCCTGGCGTTCGGCTCGGCCATGGCGCAGAGCTGCACGGTCACGATCGGCAGCGTCATGGCGCTGACGGGGTCGCTGGGCGTCCTCGGGCAAGCCATCGCGCAGGGCGCACAGCTCGCCGTCTCGGACCTCAACGCCGCCGGCGGCGTGAACGGCTGCACCGTCAAGCTGTCGCTTTCTGACGACCAGACCCAGGCCAACGTCGGTGTCGACGCCGCCAAGAAGCTCGTCGACGTGCAGCACGTCCCGGCCATCGTCGGCGCGCTGTCGAGCGGGATCACCACCGCCATCCTCACCTCGGTGACCGCTCCGGGGCACGTGATCCTGATCTCGCCCGCCTCCACCTCGCCCACGCTGACCGACCTCGGCAAGCAGGGCAAGACCGGCGGCTACTTCTTCCGTACGGCCCCCTCGGACGCCCTGCAGGGCATCGGCATGGCGAAGTACGCGCTCGACGGCGGCATCAAGAAGGTCGCGGTGATGTACCTCAACAACGCCTACGGGCAGGGCCTGGCGGACCAGTTCAAGACGGCCTTCGAGAAGCTCGGCGGCACCATTACGCAGGACGTGGTCTACAACCCCGACCAGCCCTCCTACCGCTCCGAGGTCACCAAGGCCCTCGGCGGCAACCCCCAGGCGCTGTTCCTCATCGGTTACCCGGGTGACGGCACGACCATCGCGCGCGAGTGGGTCGCGTCCGGCGGCCCGCAGACCTGGCTGCTTCCCGACGGCCTGGAGGACCAGCACTTCGTCGACAACGTCGGGCCGCAGTACTTCAAGAAGGTCTACGGCACGGCGCCCGGCTCCACCACCACGCCCTCGCTGGCCACCTTCCGCAAGGAGTTCCAGGCGAAGTTCGGCCAGGTGCCCACCCAGGCTTACGTGACCAACGCCTACGACGCCACCATCATCGTCGGCCTGGCGATGGACTACGCGCACACCACCACCGACACGGCCAAGATCCGGGACGCCATGCGCAAGGTCACGGATCCCAAGGGCCAGAAGGTGTTCGCTGGCGTGGAGGAGCTGCAGGCCGCCCGCGGACTCATGAAGCTCGGCACGACGGTCCAGTACGTCGGCGCCACCGGCCCGCTCACCTTCGACCAGTACGGCGACGTGGCCGGCCCCTACAACAAGTGGACGGTCACGGGCGGCAAGGTCGTCGAGATCGGCCAGATCACGGTGGACCAGATCCGGCAGGTGGAGTCGCAGATGGGGATGTGACGCCCACCCCAGGTTGAGCCCGCAGGGGCCGCCGACGAGCTCGGCGGCCCCTGCGCTCGTCTCGGCGGTTCGCGCGCGGGTGCGGCTCGCCGGCGAGCAGCCCGCCACCCCGGTGGGTGCATCTGTTAATATTATGCGGGCCGTTACAGGCTATCTACCAGACAGGCTCTGCCGGGCGCTGCACGCGAGCCTGGCCACATCGACGGGAACGGGATGCTAGAAGCGACGAACCTGATCAAGGACTTCGGCGGTCTGCGCGCCGTGAACCGCGTGTCCTTCGAGATCGAGGAGCACACCATCACGGGCCTCATCGGGCCCAACGGCGCGGGCAAGACCACCCTGTTCAACATGCTCGCGGGCGCCCTGGCACCCACCAGGGGCAGCATCACCTTCCTCGGGCGCCGCATCGACGGCAAGGCGCCACACGCCATCTTCCGTTCCGGGCTGGTGCGGACCTTCCAGATCCCCCGCCCCTTCCCCGAGATGACGGTGCTGGAGAACGTCATGCTGGTGCCCATCGACCAGGTGGGGGAGCACTTCTGGAACAACTGGTTCGCCCGCGGCGCGGTGCGCAGCGAGGAGCGCAGCTCCCGCGACCGGGCGCGTGAGGTGCTGGCCTTCCTGGGGCTCGAGCAGCTCGCCGGCGAGTACGCCAAGAACCTGTCCGGCGGTCAACAGAAGCTGCTGGAGATCGCCCGCGCGCTCATGGCCGAGCCGAAGCTGATCCTGCTGGACGAGCCCGGCGCGGGCGTCAACCCGACGCTCCTGGGCACCATCATGGACAAGCTGCAGGAGATCCACGACAGCGGCATCACCTTCCTGATCATCGAGCACAACATGGACCTCATCGCGGCGCTGTGCGACCCCGTGCTGGTGATGGCGCAAGGGGGCCTGTTGATGCAGGGCACCCCCGACCAGGTCCGCACCGACAACCGCGTGCTCGAGGCCTACCTGGGAGGTGCGCCGGTATGAACGCCGTGGCCGGCCGGAGCGGGGCGAGGCGGCATGAGTGAAGCCAACGGCAAGCCCGCCCTGGTGGTGGAGCAGGTGGTCGCAGGCTACGTGGCGGGGGTCGACATCCTCCGCGGCATCGACCTGGCCGTCGTGCCGGGCGAGATCGTGACCGTGCTGGGGCCCAACGGCGCCGGCAAGTCCACCCTCATCAAGGTCGTCGCCGGGCTGCTGCGGGTGCGCTCCGGCGCGGTCCGCCTCTTCGGCGACGATATCTCGCAGCTTCCCGCGCACCGCATGATGGCGCGTGGCGTCGGCTACGTGCCTCAGACGCAGAACGTGTTCCCCAAGCTGACGGTGGAGGAGAACCTCGAGATGGGCGCCTACGTGCGCCGCAGCGAGCTGCGTCACGGCCTGCACCAGGCCTACGAGCTGTTCCCCGATCTGGATCGCATGAAGCGCCAGCCGGCCGGGAAGCTCTCGGGCGGTCAGCGGCAGATGGTGGCGATCGCCCGCGCCTTGATGCTGAAGCCGCGCCTGATGCTGCTCGACGAGCCGTCGGCCGGCCTGTCGCCGCTCCTGGTCAACCACGTCTTCGACAAGGTCCGCGAGGTGCGCGACATCGGAGTCACCATCCTCATCGTCGAGCAGAACGCCAGGGCCGCGCTCTCCATCTCCGATCGCGGCTATGTCCTGGCGGAGGGCCAGGACCGCATCTCCGGCCCGGCGCAGGAGCTGCTGCAGAACCCCGAGGTAGGCGAGCTCTACCTCGGCGCGCGAAAGGGGTTGGCCTAGTGGGCCAGTACATCGCCGACGGCATCATCCTGGGTGCCACGCTGGCGCTCGGGGCGATCGGGTTGACCTTGACCTTCAAGATCCTGCGCTTCGCCAACTTCGCCCACGGCGAGCTGCTGACCTTCGGTGCCTACTTCGCGCTGGCGCTGTCGACGGTGCTGGCGGTCGGCGCGCCGCTCGGCGCCCTCACCTTCGGCTGGGGCTTCATCCTGGTGATCGTCCTGGCCGCCGCGCTCACCGCCTTGCTCGCCATCGGCGTGGACCTCATGGTCTACCGGGTGCTGCGGCGCAGCGACATCGTGGCGACCATCGTGATCGCCTCGTTCGGCGCCTCGCTGATGCTGCGCAACGTCGTGGTGTTCATCTGGGGCAACCAGCCCAAGTACTACTTCCATACCATCGCCATCGCCAAGGAGATCCTGCCGGGCGTGCGCGTCACCGCCGACGAGATCTTCGTGGTGGTGCTCGCCGCCGTGTTGATGCTGGGCCTCCACCTGTTCCTCACCCGCACGCGCGCCGGCAAGGCCATGCGGGCGGTCTCGGACAACGCCCTGCTGGCGCAGGTGACGGGCATCAACGTCCAGAGCGTGATTCGCCTGATGTGGGTGGTGGGGGGCACGCTGGCCGCCCTGGGCGGCATCTTCTACGGCATCACCGTGCAGGTGGGGCCGAACATGGGCTTCAACCTCATCCTGCCGATGTTCGCGGCCGCCATCCTCGGCGGCATCGGTAGCGTCTACGGTGCCGTCCTCGGCGGCATGGTGATCGGCCTGGCCGAGTCGATGTCGGTGTTCTGGATCGACCCCGCCTACAAGCCGGCGGTCGCCTTCCTGCTCATGTTCGTGATGCTGCTGGTATACCCCAGCGGACTGCTGGGAGAGCGCGCGTGACCGGCCTCGCTTCCTACCTGGTGTTCTTCCTCATCCAGGCCCTCATCTACGCCGTGGTGTCGCTGGGGTTGAACCTGCAGTGGGGCTACACCGGGCTGTTCAACATCGGCGTGGGCGGGTTCTTCCTCATCGGCAGCTACACCTTCGCCATCCTCTGCGGGCCGCCCTACGCCACCCACCTGGGAGGCTTCGGGCTGCCCTGGGTCGTGGGCGTGCTGGCGGCCATCGGGCTCTCCGCCATAGGGGGGCTGATCGTCGGGCTTCCCACCTTGAGGTTGCGGGAGGACTACCTCGCCATCGCCACCATCGGCATCGCCGTGACGCTGCAGCTGGTAGCGCTCAACGCTCGCGGCCTCACCGGGGGAAGCCGCGGAGCGGAGTCGATTCCTCGCCCGTTCGCGGAGCTGGTCAGCAACAACTCCTTGAACAACGTCGTCTACATGCTGCTCATGGTGCTGATCGTGGTCGTCATCTACTTCGCCCTGGAGGCGATGGTGCGCTCGCCCTGGGGGCGTGTGCTCAAGGCCATCCGCGAGGACGAGGCGGCGGCCTCGTCACTCGGCAAGAACCCCTTCTCGTTCCGGCTGCAGGCGTTCGTCATCGGCTGCGCCATCATGGGCCTGGGCGGGGCGCTCAACGCCAGCTTCGTCGGCTTCATCGCCCCCACCGACTTCCTCCCCATCTTCACCTTCGAGATCTGGGCGATGCTCATCGTCGGCGGCAGCGGCAACAACCGCGGCGCGGTGCTGGGCAGCGTGCTGGTGTGGGCGCTGTGGACGGGCACCGGCTCGCTCACGCAGGCGGTCCTCCCCTCCGATCTGCAGATCAAGGGCGGTGCCCTGCAGGTCGTCCTCATCGGCCTGGTGCTGATGCTGATGCTGGTCTTGCGGCCGCGCGGCATCATGGGCGAGGAGGCGGTGGTATCGCGCGAGGCGGAGATCGGCGGCGATGGCGGCGCCGGGCCCTCACTGCAGGAGAGCCGCTAGCTACCGTCCCGGACGCCGGGCGCCATCGCACGGGCGGGGGGCCGCGACCCGAGGTCGCGGCCTTGCCGTTGCGGCCCGCTGGCGCTCGTGCGGCGCCGGGGTCAGGCCCGCGCCTTGGTGAAGCGCAGCATCTCCTCGACGGCGGTCACCTTCACCCTCGGACGGCCCGAGGCCTCGCCCGCGTCAAGCTCGAACTTGTCGAGCGCCCGCCACTGCTCGAAGCCGAAGGGGCGCACGGCGCGCTGGCTGAGCAGCGCATCGATCGCGGCCGGCGAGGCCGCCTCCGCGCCGATGGCCGGCAGCTCGTCGGAGAGCAGCGACGCGACGGTCTCCATGGCATCGGCCTTGTTGGTGCCGATGACGCCGGTAGGACCGCGCTTGATCCAGCCGGCGACGTACTCGCCGCTCACGGGTGCGCCGCCAGACGCGTCGAGCACGCGGCCCTCGTCGTTCGGGATGACGTTCTTGCGCGCGTCGAACGGCACGCCCGGCAGGGCGGTGCCGCGGTAGCCGACCGACCGGAGCAGCAGCTGCGCGTCCAGCGACTCGTACTCGCCGGTGCCGATCGCCTGCATGTAGCCGCTGTCGGTCGCCTCCAGGCGGTTGCGCTCGAGCCTGACCCCGGAGATGCGGTCGTTGCCGAGGACCTCGACGGGCGACACGCAGAAGCGGATGTGCAGGCGGCGCGGCTTGCCCTCCAGAGGCTTCGCCGCCATCGCGCGCAGGACCTCGAGGTTCTTCAGGCGGGTAGCGTCGCCTGCGATCGCCTTCATGCTGTCCTCGGAGACCTCGAGCTCCTCCGGGAGCACCACGATGTCGGCATTGGCGAGCTCGCCGAGCTCTCGCAGCTCCTTGGTGGTGAACTTGCCTTCCGCCGGGCCACGGCGGCCCACCATGTAGACGTCGGTGACCTGACTGCTCCGCAGGTGCTCCACCGCATAGTCGGCCATGTCGGTCGTCGCCAGCTCATCGACCGACTTCGCCAGCACCCGCGCCACGTCCACGGCCACGTTTCCCACGCCCACCACGACGGCGCTGCGGGCGTCCAGCGGCACCTCGAGCGAGACGTAGTCGGGATGGCCGTTGTACCAGGCGACGAACTCGGTGGCGGAGAGGCAGCCGCCCTTGTCCTCGCCCGGGATCCCAAGATGGCGGTCCGAGGGGGCGCCCACGGCGTAGATGACGGCGTGGTAGTGGCGGCGCACGTCCTCGTGGGTGAGGTCTCTGCCGAACTCGACGTTGCCCAGGAACCGCACCCGCGGATCCGCGCTGGTGCGCTCGTAGAGCTTCGTCACCGACTTCAGCTTCTGATGGTCGGGTGCGACGCCGTAGCGCACCAGGCCGTAGGGCGTGGGGAGGCGGTCGAACAGGTCGATCGACACGGCCTCGCGCTGCTTCAACAGGGCGTCGGTGGCGTAGAAGCCGGACGGCCCGGCTCCGATCACCGCGACGCGCAGGGGGGAAGGCTCCGAAGCGCTCATGGGTTCCTTGTACCACGCGCTTCCGGCGACGCGAAGAGGCGGAATGTCCCATCGCAGGCGAACGTCCCCGAGCCCGCCGGGGGTGCCCGCCGGGCTCGTCCGAGGACTTCTGGCAGCGTTGCGGACGCCGTGGGCGACAGGTATCCTTGGGGCTCATGGAGGATCCCGCACACGCAGAGACGCGCCCCCTGGTGGTGCAGAAGTTCGGCGGCACCAGCGTCGGCGACGTGCCTCGCATGAAGCGGGTGGCCGCGCGCATCGCCGGGGCCGTGCGGGAGGGGCGGCGCGTGGCGGTCACGGTGTCGGCGATGGGGCACGCCACCGACCGGCTGATCGCGCTGGCGGGGGAGCTGTCCTCGCGCCCGCCGCGGCGCGAGATGGACGTGCTGCTCGCCACCGGCGAGCAACAGTCGATCGCGCTGCTGACCATCGCGCTCGATGCCCTGGGCGTGCGGGCGCGCTCCTACACCGGTGCTCAGGCGGGCTTCCTCACCGACTCGCGGCACGGCTCCGCGCGCATCCTCCAGGTGAACGCGGGCGCCTTGCTCGCCGCTCTGGAGGTGAGCGACGTGGCGGTGGTGGCGGGCTTCCAGGGCGAGGACCGCAACCGTGACATCACCACCCTCGGGCGCGGCGGCTCCGACACGACCGCGGTGGCCCTGGCGGCAGCCCTGGGCGCCGAAGAGTGCGAGATCTACACCGATACCGACGGCGTCTACACCACCGATCCGCGTCTGGTCCCGGAGGCGTGCAAGCTGAGCCGCATCGACTACGACGAGATGTTGGAGCTGGCGGCGCTGGGGGCCCAGGTGCTCCACCCGCGCAGCGTGTGGTACGCGCGCCGCTACGGCGTACGCATCCATGTACGCAGCGCCTTCGACGACCGCCCGGGAACGATCGTGAGCTCGCTCGAAGGCAGCCAGGAGGCCCGCATGATCACCGAGAAGCCGGTCACCGGCGTGGCGCTCGACCTCAACCACGCCCGCATCGACGTGCACGGCTTGCCTGACGAGCCGGGCGTGGCCGCCCGGCTGTTCGCCGCCCTGGGGCGCGCCGGCGTGAGCCCCGACATGATCGTGCAGGGGGTACGAGGCGCCTCCGACAGCCGCCAGCAGATGGCCTTCACGGTGCCGCAGGATGCCGTCGACGAGGCGCTCGAGGCGTTGCAGCCGGACCTCCAGGCGTTGGACGCCAGCGCCACCGCCGACCCGGACGTCGCCAAGCTCTCCATCGTGGGCATCGCCGTGGGCTCCACGCCGGGCGTGGCGGGGCGCATGTTCGAGGCGGTGGCCACCGCCGGCGCCAACATCGAGATGATCACCACCAGCGAGGTGCGCATCAGCGTCATCATCCCCGCGGCTCACGCTCGCGAGGCGCTGCGCGCGGTGCACGCGGCCTTCGGGCTGGAGCGGCCGCCGGGCGAGAGCTGAGCCGGGGGCGACGATGCGGGCCGAGACGGTGGAGCAGCTCTTCGTGAGGCGTCGTGGCGGCCGCGTCGAGCTGCTGGTGATGCTGGAGACGCCCTCGGGTGAGAGGCAGCGGGAGACGCTGCTGGCGCCGACGGCGTCGCCGGACCAGGCGATGCACTACGCCGCCAGACAGCTGGCCCGTCGCGGCCTGCGCCTGGGCCCGCGCCTGCGGGTGCGGCGCGAGCAGGGAAGCAGCCTGGTCGACGACCCCGGCCTGAAGCGCGCGTTCCTGGGCGCCTGGCCGGCGGCCCGTGAGGACGACGAGCCGTGGGCCTGAAGCTCGCCACCCTGGGCTACCTGCGCCGGGGCGGCCGCACCCTGATGCTCCACCGGGTCCGCCAGGACGACTACCACCACGGGCGCTACAACGGTCTGGGCGGCAAGCTCGAGGCGGGCGAGTCGCCCGAGGCCTGCCTGGCGCGGGAGGTCCGCGAGGAGTCCGGGCTGGTGGTGGAGGAGGCCCGCCTGCGGGGGGTCATCACCTTCCCGCAGTTCGACGGCGTCGACGACTGGTACACCTTCGTCTTCCTGGTGCCGCGCTTCTCGGGCGAGCTGCGCGCCTCGCCGGAGGGCACCCTGCACTGGGTCGCAAACGACGAGCTGGGCACCCTGCCGCTGTGGCCCGGCGACCGGGTGTTCCTCCCCTGGCTCGAGGGCGAGACGCTGTTCTCCGCCACCTTCCGCTACCGGGGTGGCGCCTTCCACAGCTACGACGTCACCTTCTACGGGTCGGGCGGCCGGGTGGTCGGCAGCGAGGCGGGCGGCCCCGCCGGCGTGGACGACGGCCGAAGCCCTGCGGGCGGCCGCTAGAGCAGCTCCGCCAGGCGCCGGCGGTCCACCTGCGACACCAGCTTCTGGGCCAGCATCACGTCGCCCTGCACCTTGAGCTTCCCCGTCATGAACGCCGACATGGGGTTGAGGTCGCCCTTCATCAGGGCGATCAGGTTCTCGTCGCTGACGCGGATGGTGACGTCGGGCGCCTCCGCCTGACCGTCGTGCGCGACGAGCGTGCCCCCCTCGAGGACATGGTAGACGGGCTGCGAGATGTCGTATTGCACCACCGCGCCGCCCCTCATGTCACCGGCATCGAAGACTTCGGGAACGCGGTGGAGCAGCTCGTTGGCGGTCATGCCGCCAGTCTAGCGGTTGTACGGGGCCGCGGGCCTCCCCCGGCGGGTCTGGAGGGCCGCCGGTATACTTGCGAGGCACCCGCAGGGGTGCGGTGGCTACCGTGAACTTCGCCCTCTCCGAAGAGCTCCTCGCGATGCAGGCGCACGTGCGGGAGTTCGCCCGCGCCGAGATCGCCAGCGTCGCCGGCGAGCTTGACCGCGAGGCGCGCTTCCCCTGGGAGACGCTGCGCAAGATGGGGGAGATGGGGCTGCTCGGTGTGATGACGCCGGAGGCGTACGGCGGTGCCGGTCTCGACACCCTCAGCTACGCCGTGGTGCTCGAGGAGATCGCGACCGCGGACGCCAGCCATGCCACCATCATGAGCGTCACCAACGGCCTGCCCCAGAGCATGCTGCTCAAGTACGGCAGCGAGGCGCAGAAGCAGCGCTACCTGCCGCTCCTCGCCAGCGGCGAGTGGATCGGCTCCTTCTGCCTCTCCGAGCCGCACGCCGGCTCCGACGCGGTGGCCATGACCACCCGCGCGCGGCGGGTGGATGGCGGCTACCGGCTCAGCGGGACCAAGGCGTGGATCACCGGCGGCGGCGAGGCGCAGCTGTACCTGGTGATGGCCAAGACCGATGCCAGCGCCGGCGCTCGCGGCGTCAGCTGCTTCCTGGTGGAGAACGGCGCGAGCGGCATGAGCTTCGGCCGGCCGGAGCGCAAGCTCGGCCAGCACGCCGCGGTGACGACGACCGTGGCGTTCGACGACTGCTTCGTCCCCGAGGAGGCGCTCCTCGGCGGGGAGGGGCAGGGCTTCGTCATCGCGATGGCGTCGCTCGACGGCGGGCGTATCGGCATCGCCGCGTTGGCCGTGGGCGTGGCGCGAGCGGCCTTCGAAGCGGCGCGCGACTACGCCGCGCAGCGTACGGCCTTCGGCGAGGCGATCCACAACTACCAGGCGATCGGCTTCTCCCTGGCGGACATGGACACGCGCATCGAGGCCGCTCGCCTGCTCACGTTCCGGGCGGCCTGGCTCAGGGACCGGGGCTACCGCGTCACCCGCGAGGCGGCGCAGGCTAAGCTGTTCGCGTCCGAGGCCGCGGCGCGGACGACGCACGACGCCATCCAGGTGCTGGGGGGCTACGGCTACACCCAGGACTACCCGGTGGAGCGCTACTTTCGCGACGCGCGCGTGACCGAGATCTACGAGGGCACCAGCGAGATCCAGCGCATGGTGATCCACCGGCAGATCTACCGCGACCTCGACCGGCATTGAGAGCCGGAGGCCGGGCGACCCGGTGAGGAGGAGACCGTGATCGACTTCGAGCTTTCGGACGAGCAGCGCCAGTTCCAGTCGCTGGCGCGTCAGTTCGCGCGCGACGTCATGATCCCGGCGGCGGCCGAGCACGACCGCCAGGAGAGCTACCCCGAGGAGGTGGTGCGGCGCGGCTTCGAGCTGGGGCTCCTGAACACCATCGTGCCGGCAGCGGTGGGCGGGCTGGGGCTCGGCCTGCTCGACGAGGCCATCATCGGCGAGGAGCTCGGCTACGGCTGCATGGGCATCTACACCATCTTCATGGCCTCCGAGCTCGGCATCACGCCGCTGCTCCTGGCGGGGACGCCGCAGCAGCAGGAGCGGTTCCTGGCACCGCTGCTGGAGGCGCCGAGGCTGGCCGCGTTCGGGCTCTCCGAGCCCGACAACGGCTCGGACGCGGGCGCCATGAAGACCCGCGCCGTGTTCGACGGCGACGAGGTGGTGTTGAACGGCACCAAGATGTGGATCAGCAACGGCGACCGCGCCGAGTTCACGGTGATCTTCGCCAGCTTCGATCCGGCACAGCGCCATCACGGCACGCTGGCCGTGGTGGTGGAGAACGGGCGCGAGGGGTTCAGCGCCCGCAAGCTGCACGGCAAGCTGGGCCAGCGCGCCAGCCCCACGGCGGAGCTGATCTTGCAGGACGTTCGCGTGCCCAGGGACAACATCCTCGGCGAGCCGGGAGACGGCTTCGCCATCGCCATGCGTACGCTCGACAAGACGCGCGTGCCGGTCGCCGCCGGGTCGATCGGCGTGGCCCGGCGGGCGCTGGACGAAGCGCTGGGCTACGCCTCCGAGCGGCAGGCGTTCGGCCGGCCGATCGCGCGTTTCCAGGCGATCCAGTTCAAGCTCGCAGAGATGAGGATCGGCATCGAGACCGCACGCTGGCAGACCTACCATGCCGCCTGGCTGGCCGACCGCGGCCGCCCGCACGGCGAGGCCGCCGCCATCGCCAAGGCATACGCCTCCGACATGGCCTTCCGCGCCGCCGACGAGGCGCTGAACATCCACGGCGGCTACGGCTACGTCAACGAGTTCCCCGTCGAGAAGCTGATGCGCGACGTCAAGCTCAACCAGATCTACGAGGGCACCAACGAGATCCAGCGCGTGGTGATCGCGCGTGAGCTGCTCAAGCGGCGTCTAGAATGAACGGGTGACGTCACGGCCCGGCCGCCGCACCGAGGCGCCGGGCGGGCGCCCGCGAGACGAACCGAGGTCATCGCAGCCGCCGGCGGCCGCGCCGGGCGGCAGCTTGGAGGACAGCGTGAAGATCCTGAGCATCCTGAAGCAGGTGCCCGACGCCGAGGCGCGGGTCCGCGCCGCCGACGGCGCGGTGGACCTCGCCGGCGTCACCTTCGTCATCGACGGCATGGACGAGTACGGCGTCGAGGAGGCGTTGCGGATCCGCGAGCGCGGCGGGCCCGCCGAGGGCGCCGAGGTGGTGGCGGTGGCGCTGGGTCCGGCGCGGTTCGACGAGGCGCTGCGCACCGCCCTGGCCATGGGCGCGGACCGCGCGGTCCACGTGGAAACGGAGGAGGCACTCGACCCCATCGCGCAGGCGGGCGTGCTCGCCGGCATCGCGCGGGAGGAAGAGGCGGACCTCATCCTGCTGGGCGGGAAGCAGGCAGACTGGGACAGCGCGGCGCTGGGGGCGGCGACGGCCGAGGCGCTCGGCTGGCCGCTCAGCGACTGGACCACGGAACTCGAGCTGGACGCGCATGGCCTCCGCACGCGCCACGACACCGACGACGGCAGCGAGGCCCTGACGCTGCCACTGCCGGCGGTGGTGACCACCCAGCAGGGCCTCAACGAGCCTCGCTACCCCACCCTGCCCAACATCATGAAGGCCAAGCGCAAGGAGCTGACCAAGCGGAGCCTGGAGGAGTTCGGCTCGCCGGTCGCCAGGACCGTCAGCCTGCGGCAGGAGATCCAGACGCGCGAGCGGCTGGGCAGGATCGTCGAGGGCGAGGCCGGCGATGCCGCCCGCGAACTGGTGCGGCTGCTCGCCGACGAGGCCAAGGTGCTGCCGTGACGGGCATCGCCGAGACGGGAGCGCGAGCATGATCCTGATCGTCACGCAGGCGGGCAAGGGGAGCGCCGGCAAGGCGGCGCTCGAGCTGGTGAGCGCCGCCCGGAGCCTCGACGAGGGGGTGGGCGGGCCGGTGGCGGCGGCGGTCCTGGGCGCCGAGCCGGCCGCCACCGCCGAGGATCTGGCGCGCTTCGTCGATGTGGTCTACCGGGTGGCCTCGCCGGAGCTCGAGCCGTTCCGAGTCGAGCCCTTCACCAGCGCGGTGCATGCGCTGGCCGAGCAGACCGGCGCCGGCGCGATCCTGGCGCCGGCCAGCCGCTCGGGGCAGAGCCTCGGGCCGAGGCTGGCGGTGCGACTGGGCGCCGCGCTGCTGGAGGAGGTCACCTCGCTGTCGGTGCACGGCGGGCGCGTCAGCGCGACGCGCTTCACCTACCTGACGCGCGTCACGGAGACCGTGCGGGCGGAGGCCCAGCCGGCGGTGGTGAGCGTCAAGCCCAACGTCTTCCCGGTAGCGGAGCCCGCGGCGGGCGCGGGCGAGATCCGCGACGCCACCGCTGACCTGCGGGACAGTGACGGCAGGGTCACGAGCAGCGAGCGTCGCAGTGCCCAGGGCGGCCGCGTGGCGCTCGAGGATGCCAAGATCGTGGTGACGGGGGGCCGCGGGGTCGGTAACGAGGCGGGCTTCGCGCGCCTCGTCGAGCCGCTCGCCGACGCCCTGAACGCCGGCATCGGTGCCACCCGAGCCGTCGTCGACGCCGGCTGGCGGCCGTACGCCGAGCAGGTGGGGCAGACCGGCAAGACCGTCACGCCCGACCTCTATCTGGCGTTGGGCGTGTCCGGGGCCGTTCAGCACCTGTCCGGCATGAACCGCTCGAAGGTGATCGTGGCGGTCAACAAGGACGCAGACGCCCCCATCTTCAAGGTCTGCGACTACGGCATCGTAGGTGATGTCGATGCGATCGTTCCACCGCTGAAGGACGCCATCGCGGAGCGCCAGGGATAGCGTGGCGAGCGTCGGGTCCGGCCGAGCTGAGCGGGCTGGCGGCCCCGCGGCGGGCGCGTCGGCGGGGGGAGCGCCGCCGGCGCCGGCGGTTCGCCGAGCCGGAAAGGGCGACCTGGAGGCGCTCGCCAGGTTGGAGAAGAGCTTCCCTGGCGATCGTCTGGCGCGCAGCTCGCTGGCGCGCCTGCTGGGGCGGGAGAGCGCCGAGCTGTGGGTGGCGGAGTCCGGCGGCGAGGTGATCGGGGACGCCGTGGTGCTGTACCGCAAGGGCTTCGCCTCGGCCCGCCTGTACTCGCTCGTGGTCCGCGCCGAGAACCGCGGGCGAGGCGTGGCGCGGGCGCTGCTGGTGCGGGCGGAGCAGGGGGCGCGCGAGCGCGGCGCCGTGGCGATGCGCCTGGAGGTCCGGGAGGACAACGCTCCCGCCATCGCCCTCTACCGCAGGTGCGGCTACCAGGTGGTCGCTCGGACCGCGGAGTACTACCAGGACGGCTCCGACGCCCTGCGCATGCAGAAGCGCTTCGCCGGCGGCGGCGCCACGCTGGTGGGCGTGCCCTACTACCCGCAGTCGCTGGAGTTCACCTGCGGACCGGCGTCGCTGATGATGGCGATGCGGCACCACGGCTACCCGGTGCGGCTGGAGCGCTGGCTGGAGCTGGCCCTTTGGCGCGAGGCCACCACCATCTTCATGCTCTCGGGCCACGGCGGCTGCAGCGCCCACGGGCTGGCGGTGGCCGCCCTGCGGCGAGGGTTCCGTGCCACCGTGGTCACCCGCGATGCCGAGGTGCCCTTCCTCGACTCCGTGCGTTCCGACGAGAAGAAGGACGTCATCCGCCTCGCGCACCGCACCTTCGAACGCGATCTGCGCGACCTGGGAGGGCGCGTGGAGCTGCGCGAGGTCGGCGACGCCGACGTGGTGGCCGCGTTGCGGCGCGGCGCCGTGCCGCTGGTGATGCTCTCCGGGTACCGCCTCTACGCGGAGAAGGTGCCGCACTGGGTGGTGTTCACCGGCTACGACGACGAGCACCTCTACCTGCACGATCCGTTCATCCCTGACGGGGCCGGACGCGCCGACAGCGTCCACCTGCCCTTGAGGCGGGAGGCCTTCGATGCCGTCAGCCGGTTCGGCAGGCGCCGGCATCGCGCCATGGTGCTGATCGAACGCTGGGGGACGATCAGTCGGCGGCCAGGTAGCGGATGATCTCCTCGTAGACCTCGGGGTTGGCCTGGTCCTCCTCGCCGGCGGCGATGGTGGGGTTGTCGTTCACCTCGATGACGGTGTAATCGCCGTCGATCTCCTTCACGTCCACGCCGTAGAGGCTGCGGCCGACGGCGTTCGCCGCTGCGAGCGCCACCTGCAGCAGGCGTGGGTCGGCGGCGTCGCGCGGGACGCCCTGCACGCTCGCCCACTCGCCCGCCTCGGAACGGTCCATGGTGCGCCACCCCTGCGGAGCGAAGCGGTAGGCCACCACCGCCAGCACCCTGCCGTCCAGCGTGATCACGCGCCAGTCGAACTCGCTCGGCAGGTACTGCTGCACGATCAGGCGATCGGCACGCCTGAGGAAGCGCCGGCCGACCTTGACGAAGGCGTCAGGGGTGGCCACCTTGTCCACGTAGAGGCTGAAGCTGGAGTTCGGCGCCTTCAGCACCAGCGGCGTTCCCAGGCTATCGAACAGCGCCTCGGCGGTGGCCGGCGCGAGGGCGGCTCCTGCCAGGACCCGTGTCTCGGGCACCGGCACGCCGGCGGCCTGCAGGCGCGCGTACATGTTCACCTTGTCGCAGCAGATGCGGATCGAGGCGGCGTGGTCGAGCACGCGGATGCCGAGCATCTCGGCGGTGCGCGCCACCACGTAGCTGGTGTTGAGCGGGTCGGTGAGCGCGCGGATCAGCACGCCGTCGTAGTTGCGGAGATACTTGAGCTCGTCCTTGAACAGGAAGTCCAGCTCGTGGCCGAGCTCGAAGGCCGCCAGCCGGAAGTTGGTGAGGGCGGTGAGCTCCACCGACGAGCGGATGGTGTAGCGCTCGGCGAAGATGGCTAGCCGGGCCACGTGCCCGCATCCTCCAGCAGTGCCCGCTCCTCGGGCACGAGCTGCTCCAGCGGCAGCGGCATCAGCGCCGAGAGCAGATAGGCCTTGGACGTCACGATCACCCGCACGCGGGCGAGCGGCAAGCGGAAGACGGTGAACACGCGCGCCGCGAAGGCCGCGTACTCCGGCACCAGCGTGCGGCCCAGCACGCTCCGGACGACGTCGATGCGGCAGTCCGCCGGTAGCGCCTGGCAGAGCACCGCGTACTTGCCGGTGTAGGTCAGGCCGTTGCGGTGTGCGGCGAGCTGCTCGCCGTCCAGCAGCAGCTCGCCTTTGCTGGAGAAGGGGTTGATGGGGTAGGCCAGCATCGGGGGTGGCGGGAAGCGGGTGTTGGCGATGTGGAACTCGGGGATCGGCAGCTCGGCCAGCTGCGCCTTCTCCATGGCGATCGGCACCACGTAGGCGTCGAGCGCCTCCAGGGTGGTGGGCATCACCGCCAGGCCCTCCAGCTCGGCGTCGAGCGAGGCGTAATAGCCGGCCGAGAGGTAGCTGTAGTCGCCGGCCAGGTTGGCCGCCTCGGCGCCGTGCAGGGGCGGTTCCAGCCGCAATAGCGGCGCCGCGCTCATGTCAGGGCTGGAGCGCCGCCACCCCCGGCAGGGTCCTGCCCTCCAGGAACTCCAGGGCCGCGCCCCCGCCGGTGGAGATGTGGCCGATGCGATCCTGCAGGCCGGCGGCGTTCACCGCCGCCACCGAGTCGCCGCCGCCGACCACCGTGAAGGCCGGCAGGTCGGCAACCGCGCGAGCCACCGCCACCGTGCCGGCGTCGAACGGGGGCGTCTCGAACACGCCCAGCGGCCCGTTCCAGAACACGGTCTTGCTGCCGGCCAGGGCGTCGCGTATCGCCTGAACGGCCCGCGGGCCGACGTCGAGGCCGAGCAGCCCTTCGGGGATGGCGTCCGAGGCGTGGATGGAGGTGCGGGCGCCCTCCCGCAGCTCGCTGGCGCACACCGAGTCCTCCGGAAGGAGCAGGGTGACGCCCACCTTCCTGGCGTGCTCGAGCAGCCGCCGGGCGGTGTCGAACTGGTCCTCCTCGACCCGCGAGGCCCCCACCGAGCCGCCCTGGGCGGCGATGAAGGTGTACGCCATGGCCCCGCCGATCAGGACCTTGTCCGCCACCTTGAGGAGGCTCTCGATGACCCCGATCTTGTCCGACACCTTGGCGCCACCGAGGATCACCGCGAACGGGTGCTCGGGCCGCTCGAGCAGCCGCCTCAGCGAGGTGAGCTCTTGCTCCAGCAGCCTGCCAGCGGCCGACGGCAGGAGCCTCGCCACGCCCTCGGTGCTGGCGTGGGCGCGGTGGGCCGAGCCGAAGGCATCGTTGACGTAGACGTCAGCGTAGCCGGCGAGCAGACGCGCCAGCGACGCGTCGTTCTTGGTCTCGCGGGGGTCGAAGCGGGTGTTCTCCAGCAGCGTCACGCTGCCGTGCGGCGCATCGGCCACGAACTCCTGCTCCTCCTTGGAAGCGGGGCCGTCGCACGCCAGGTAACGCACGTCGGTGCCGAGCAGCTCGCCCAGCCGGGCGGCCACCGGGCGCATGCGGTTGCTCTCGTCGACGCCCTTGGGCCGGCCCAGGTGACTCATCAGGATGAGGGTGGCGCCGCGGTTCTCGAGCGCCTCCAGGGTCGGCAAGGCCGCCCGGATACGGGTGTCGTCGCCGACGCGCCCGTCCTTGACCGGAACGTTGAAGTCGACGCGGACCAGGACGCGCTTGTCCTTGACGTCCAGGTCGTCGAGGGTGGTGAACATGCTGGCTCCTAACGGTGTCGCGCCCGCCGGCATCGCCGGTTCAGGCACCCGGCTCGCCAGCGGCGGTGGCGGCGAGCCGGCTCGCGCTGCGTGCTACCTCAGAGCTTCGAGCCCATCAGCTCGATGACGTCCACCATGCGGCTGGAGAAGCCCCACTCGTTGTCGTACCAGACCAGCACCTTCGCCATGCGCCCCATGGTCTTGGTGAGCAGGCCGTCGACGATGCCGGAGTGCGTGTCACCGACGATGTCGCGCAGCACGATGGGATCCTCGGTGTAGCGGATGACCCTGGACAGGCGGCCGTCCGCCGCGGCCTTGAGGGCGCCGTTGATGTCCGCGGCGCTGACCTCGCGCTTGAGCATAGCGGTGATGTCGGAGATCGAGCCCGTCTGGGTGGGCACGCGCAGGGCCATGCCGTCGAAGATGCCCTTGAGCTGGGGAAGCACCTTGGCCACCGCCTTGGCGGCGCCGGTGCTGGTGGGCACGATGTTGGTGGCGGCGTTGCGGGCCCGCCGCAGGTCCTTGTGGGGGCCATCCTGCAGCATCTGGTCCTGGGTGTAGCTGTGGACGGTGGACATCATGGCCTGCTCGACGCCGAAGGTCTCGTCGATCACCTTCATGACCGCGGCCAGCGAGTTGGTGGTGCAGGAGGCGTTCGACACCACGTCGTGCTTGGCCGGATCGTAGGCGTCCTCGTTGACGCCGATGATGATGTCGAAGTCGCTGTCGGGCGAGGGCGCGCTGATGAGCACCTTCTTGGCCCCGGCCGTCAGGTGCGCCGCCGCCTGGTCGCGCTTGCGGAAGATCCCCGTGGACTCCACCACCACGTCCACGCCGAGCTCCTTCCAGGGCAGCTCTTCGGGGTTGCGGATGGCGGTCGCCTTGACCTTGTTGCCGTCGACGATGAGGTTCTCGTCGTCGTGGGAGACGGTTCCCGGGAAGGGGCCGTAGTTGGAGTCGTACTTGAGCAGGTGCGCCAGCGTGGCATTGTCGGTGATGTCGTTCACCAGGGCGATGTCGATGCCGCGCTCGTGCGCGATCCTGAAGATCTGGCGACCGATGCGACCGAAGCCGTTGATGCCGATGTTCATGGTGTCCTCCGAGAAAGAGCGATGTGTGAACGACTCTGTGTACCGACGGCGGTGTACTCACGGGGTCCGTCGACAACGGCCCCATGATACGTCCGCGGCCGGTATCGGCCGCAAGCGGGCAAACGCCCCGGGCGGCTCACGCCGTCACGCTCGCCGCAGCGCGATACCGAGACGGCTCCCTTCGAGGTCGTGCTCGACGCGGTAGGCATCGCCCTCCAGCGCACCCAGGCGCAGCTCGCTCGCCAGCACCTCGGCGGCCACCGCGTCACGGTGCTCGTCGAGCGCCGTGGCCAGGTCGCCCTCCGCGGCGAGCGCCAGGGTGATGGTGTCTGCCACCTCGAGGCCGGCGTTCTTGCGGGCGTTCTGCACCAGCCGGATGGCATCGCGCGCGAGCCCCTCCCTGACCAGCTCGGGCGTGAGCTCGGTGTTCAGCGCCGCCAGGTAGCCGCGCTCCTCAACCGCCGCGAAGCCGTCGGGGCTGCGGGCGTCCAGCAGCAGGTCCTCCGGCGCCAGCCGCACCTGCTGGCCGTCCACCTCGACCACGGTGTCGCGGCCCTCGCCGACGGCGGCCGCCACGGCGCGCCCGTCGAGCGCCGCGAGCGCGCGGCTCACGGCCGGCACCAGCCGCCCGAGGCGCGGCCCGAGCCGTGGGAGGTTAGGCTTGACCTGGTAGTCCACGAAGCTGTCGTGCACGTCCAGATAGCGCACGCGTTTGACGTTGAGCTCCTCGAGGAGCTGGTCCTCGAGCGGCCTGACGCCGGCGAGCTCGTCCTCCGTGCGCAGCCGGACCAGCACCTCTGGTAGCGGCTGGCGCACCTTGATGCCCGATGCCGCTCGCGCCGAGCGGCCCAGCTCTACCAGGCGCATCAGCGCGCGCATGTCCCGGTCGAGAGCCTCGTCCACCAGCGTAGGGTCGGCGGTCGGCCAGTCCGCCAGGTGAACCGACTCGGGCGCCTCGCGATCGAGCGTGCAGACCAGGTTGCGGTAGAGCTCCTCGCTGGTGAACGGCGCCATCGGCGCCATCAGCGTCGCCACCGTGACCAGCGCCTGGTACAGGCTGGCGTAGGCGGCGACCTTGTCCCGGTCGGACTCGGACTTCCAGAACCGCCGGCGGTTGCGGCGCACGTACCAGTTGGAGAGCTCGTCGACCACGAAATCGCGCAGCGCGCGGCTGGCGCCGGTGGGGTCGTAGGCCTCCAACCTGGCGGTGACGTCGGTCACGAGCCCGCTCAGCCGCGAGAGCAGCCAGCGGTCGACGGCGGGCCGCTCGGGCGGAGGCGGCGCGGCGTCGAGCGGCGGACGGTCGAGGTTGGCGTAGAGCACGAAGAAGCCGTAGACGTTCCACAGGGTGAGGAAGTAGTCGCGCAGCGTCTCCTCGACCAGCGCCGAGCTGAAGCGCTTGCTGGCCTCTGGCGGCGAGACGCTGTAGAGGTACCAGCGCAGCGCGTCCGCGCCCTGGTCGTTCAGCACCGTCCAGGGATCGACGACGTTGCCCTTCGACTTCGACATCTTCTCGCCCTGATCGTCGAGGATGTGGCCCAGCACGATGACGTTACGGAACGCCGAGGTGTCGGGCGCCAGCGACGCCAGCGGGCCCGCCGGGCGGCCGCCGGGCTCGTCGCCGGTGTCGGTCAATAGCGTGGCCAGCGCGTGCAGGCTGTAGAACCAGCCGCGCGTCTGGTCGACCGCCTCGCAGATGTAGTCCGCCGGGAAGTTCTCCGCCAGCGCCCGGCGCGCCTCGGGCGTCGACGCCTCGCCGAGGTAGTGCCACTGGGCGTAGGGCATGGCGCCCGACTCGAACCACACGTCGACGGTGTAGGGCACGCGCCGGAAGGTCTTCCCGCCCCGCTCGAAGGTCACCTCGTCGAGGTAGGGCCGGTGCAGATCGAGATCCGACAGATCGCGGCCGGCAAGCGCGGACAGCTCGGCGACGCTGCCGACGCACAGCCGCTCCACCTCGCCGCCGTCGTCGCTCTCCCAGATTGGCAGGGGAGCACCCCAGTAGCGCTCGCGGCTGAGCGCCCAGTCGACGTTGTTCTCGAGCCACTTGCCGAAGCGACCGGTGCGAACGTTGTCCGGGTGCCAGTGGACGGCGTCGTTGTTCGCCAGCAAGCGGTCCTTGAGCTCGCTGGTGCGGATGTACCAGCTGCGCTTCGCCACGTTCATGAGCGGCGTGTCGTCGCGCCAGTTGAAGGGGTAGGCGTGACGGACGGTGCGCCAGGCGAACAGCAGGCCTCGCTGCAGGAGGTCCGAGGCGATGGCACGGTCTGCGTCCTTGAACCACTGGCCCGAATAGGGCCCGTCGCTGCCCTGCGCGGGGCCGACGGGCCGAACCTCGGGAAGCACCTTGCCGGTGAGGTCGACCGAGAACAGCAGGGGTAGGCCGTGCTGCTGCCCGAGGTCCAGGTCCCCATAGGCCGGCGCGATGTGGACGATGCCGGTGCCCTCCTCCAGGCTCACGTAGTCGTCCACGATGAGCCTGAACGCCTTCGACAGGTCCGTGCCTTCATCCGCCCGGCCGAGCATGATGGGCCGGTACCGCAACCCGTCCAGCGCCGTAGCATCGAACGCCTGGAGGGGCCGGTACTGTCCCGCGCCGAAGACGGCATCGGCGAGGCCCTCGGCCAGGATGTACAGCTCCTGGCCCGAGACCTCCGGGTCGTAGGACTCCTCGGCCGTCATCGCCGCGCGCGTCGCCTCCACCAGCGCGTACCTCGACGAGGGCTTGACCGCCAGGGCGGTGTTCGCCGCCAGCGTCCAGGGCGTGGTGGTCCAAGCCAGGAAGGAGACCGGCCGCGCTTCGGAGCGGTCGAGCAGGCCGCGTTCGACCAGGCCGTCCTTGTCGGCCGGGAACTTGGGGTAGACGGAGGGGTCCTCGACGTCCTCGCGGTAGCCGAGCGACACCTCGTGGGAGGCGAGGGTGGTGTTGCTGCTGGGGCTGTGCCAGGTGGTCTTGTAGTCCTCGGCCAGCAGACCGCGGTCCCAAAGGCTCTTGAGCACCCACCAGCAGCTCTCGATGTAGTCGTTGGTGAAGGTGACGTAGGCGTGCTCCAGGTCCAGCCAGAAGCCGATGCGCTCGGTCATGGCGTTCCACTCCTGGATGTTGCTGAACACGTCCTCGCGGCACAGCCGGTTGAAGCGTTCGATGCCGTAGGCCTCGATCTGCTGCTTGTTGCTGAAGCCCAGGCGCTTCTCGATGGCGATCTCGACCGGCAGGCCGTGGGTGTCCCAGCCCCCTTTGCGTCCCACGCGGAACCCCTGCATCGTCTTGAAGCGCGGGAAGAGGTCCTTGAAGGCGCGGCTGATGACGTGGTGGACGCCAGGCTTGCCGTTGGCGGTGGGCGGGCCCTCGTAGAACACGTAGCGGCCCTTCGGCGCCTCCTTCTCCAGGGTGCGCGCGAAGATGCCTCGCTCGCGCCAGAACGCCATGATGCGCTCTTCCAGCTCGGGGAAGCGTACGCCTTGCGGGACGTCTCGGAACACGGTCGACCTCGCTCTCGGGGGCAACGAGAGAACGCGCCCCAGCGCTGTGCAGCGTTGGGGCGCGTACGAACGCGCGGTACCACCCAACTTCCCGGACCCCTCGCGGACGTCCGGCTTGGCGGCTGCCCCACGCACGGGAGGTGGGAGAGCCTGGCGCGCTGTCGCGGCGCCTGCGCGGCCCCGTCTACTGCCGCCGCGCCAGCGAGGCGGGTTCGGGGAGCGGCTCGGGGAGGATCTTCGGCCGGGATGCGCCGCCGGGCTCGCACCCTCCCCGGCTCGCTGCTGGGCATCTCGCCCGGCCTACTCGTTCCCGTCAACGCCGTCCGCCGCCGGGCGTGCCACGGCCGGGCGACGGTTCGCTGCCGCTTTACAACGCGCAGCAGCGGCGCATATACTAGCACCAGCAGCAGGCCAAGACAAGGTTCATTCGCCGCTGCGTTATCCTCGCACAACCTGCTCGTGCGTCCGCATAGGTGCGCGCTTGCCCGACGGATGTACGGCGTGCGATCCCGCCGGGCGGCGGACAGCGAGAGTTCTTCGTGAGGTCTTCTCACGCCCGCACAAGAGCTGGACACAACCATGCCACCTTCGCTGCACCACGACCGGAGCGAGCGCACGGAACGGAGACGGGATGAGCCCCAGAAGCAACAAGTCGAATGACAGCGGCCCGTCCGAGGCCCCCGAGACAGAGGAGCTGAAGCCGCGCAGGCGCGGGCGCCCCAAGAAGCAGGAGGCCGTCGCC
>CAZBZU010000004.1:0-8601 GCA_964496495.1 uncultured bacterium | reverse complement strand
GGAGGCCGTCGCCACGGAGGCCGTCGCCACGGAGGCCGTCGCCACGGAGGCGGGCGCCTCGCAGGACGGCACCTCGCAGGACGGCGCCTTCCAAGAGGGTGCCGGCGAGCGCAGCGCGGCCGGCGGCGGCGATGCGCCGGCGGAGGATCGCGGCGATGGCGGCGGCCGCTCGCAACGCGGCGGCCGGAAGTCGCGGAGCTCCGGGGACGGCCGGGCAGAGCAGGCGGCTTCGGAGGGGCGTGATGCGGGTCGTGCCGAGGGGCGTGACGAAGGCCGTGAGCAGGCCGGTGCCGACGGGCGCGACGACGGCCCCACCCAGGCGTCGTCCGAGCAGGGCGCCGACGGCGGTCGCTCGCGGGGTGGGCGCGGCAAGGGCGGCAGCCGCAACGGCAAGAGCCAGGACAGGTCCGGGGGCGGTTCCGGGGCCGCGACCGCGGCGGACGCCAACCAGGACGGCGGCGAGAGCGCGGACAACGAGGAGCGCAGCCGCTCGAGCCGTGGCGGGCGCAACCGCCGCGGGCGCTCGGGCGGCGGCCGCAAGGGCGGCCTGAACTTCCGAGAGCTGCAATCGAAGATCGTGCCGGAGCTCCACCTGCTGGCCAAGGAGGTCGGCCTGGAGGACTATCGGCAGATGAGCAAGGACGACCTGGCGCTGGCCATCCTGGAGCGCTCGGCCGAGGGCGAGGGGCTCAAGCTGGTCCAGGGATACCTGGAGATCTCGTCCGACGGCTACGGCTTCCTGCAGGAGTCGCTATTGCAGCTGAGCTCCCGCAGCGTCATCGTGTCCGCGGGCCTGATCAAGCAGTTCAAGCTGCGCACCGGCGACTACATCCTCGGCAAGTCGCGACGTCCGCGGGACAACGAACGCTACGGCACCCTCATCCGCGTGGAGGCGGTGAACGGGGTCGACCCCTTCCAGGCCGCCAAGCGCCCCCGTTTCGACGACCTCGTCCCCACCTTCCCCGAGCAGCGCATCAAGCTCGAGACGGTACAGAACGAGCTGTCGGCCCGCGTCATCGATCTACTGGCCCCGATCGGGCGGGGTCAGCGCGGGCTCATCGTGGCGCCGCCCAAGGCAGGGAAGACCACCCTCCTCAAGAAGATCGCCAACTCGGTGGTCACCAACGAGGACGACATCAAGGTCATCGTTCTGCTGGTGGACGAGCGCCCCGAGGAGGTCACCGACTTCCGCGAGTCGGTGAGCGGCGTCGAGGTGATCGCCAGCACCTTCGACGAGCCCCCCTCCAACCACATCCGGGTGGCGGAGTTCGTCCACGAGCGTGCCCGCCGCATCGTCGAGGAGGGCGGTCACGTGATGATCCTGCTCGACTCCATCACCCGTCTGGCGCGCGCCAACAACCTGGTCACCCCCCCGACCGGGCGGACCCTCTCCGGCGGGCTCGACTCCAGCGCGCTGCACTGGCCCAAGCGCTTCCTCGGCGCGGCGCGCAACATCCGCGGCGGAGGCAGCCTGAGCATCCTCGCCACGGCCCTGGTGGAGACGGGCTCGCGCATGGACGACGTGATCTTCGAGGAGTTCAAGGGCACGGGCAACATGGAACTCCACCTGAGCCGCCGGCTCGAGGAGCGCAGGATCTTCCCCGCCATCGACATCCTCAAGTCCGGCACCCGCCGCGAGGATCTCCTGCTGGGCGAGGCGATCCTGGCCAAGATGTGGCTCCTGCGCAAGGTCATCAGCGACATGGACGCCGCCGAGGCGATGGAGATGCTTCTCACGCGCCTGTCTCGCACCAAGAGCAATGAGGAATTCCTTGCCACCCTCGGGCAGGGCTGAGTGACAGCCTAGGGGTGTGCCGGCCCCCCGCGCCACGCCATCGCGCTCGGCGCGCCTCCGCACGCCGCTCGCACTGGCGCTGGTAGCGCTGCTGGCGGCGCCGCTGGGCAGGCCCGCCCACGCCGACCAGGCGTACGTGGTGCTCCCCGGGGACACGCTCTACGCGCTCGCGAAGCGCTTCCGAACCACCGTCGACGAGCTGCGCAGCGCCAACGGTCTCGACGGCTCGCTGCTGACGCCGGGTGAGGTGCTGCAGGTGCCGAACCGTGAGCAGACCGGCTACCGAAGCACCATCGCCCGGCCCGGCGAGACGCTGGCGGATGTCGCCACGCGGGTGGGGCGCAGCGTGGCGACCCTGGCGTCGGCGAACCCGCTGCTTGCCCAGGCGGGCGTGCGTGCCGGCGCCGCCGTGTCCGTGCCGCCCGCCGACGGCGTCACGGTGGTGGCGGCCGCCGGCGACACGCTGACGTCGCTCGGCGCGAAGGCAGGCGTGAGTGCCGCCACGCTGGCGCGGGTGAACGGCCTGGATCCGTCCGGCCCGCTGCCATCCGGGCAGCCGGTGTTGCTGCCCGCGCAGGCCGCGGCCCCCGCCGCCGGATCGGTCCCCGCCGCGCCGACGAGCGTGCTGGCTGCCGCCGCCGCCACCCCCGCGAGTCACGCCGCCGGCCAGGCGCTGGCCGGAGGGTCTCGGCCGGGCGGGGCCCCGGCCGGCGCCGCGCCCCCCCTCGCTGCGGTCACGGCCGCAGCGCCACGTGCCGCGACCGTCCTGGCCTCCGGCGGCGGCGCCGCCCGCGCGCGGTTGATGGCGCTCGAGGACAAGGCCTTGCGCACGGCGGTGCTGCGCCTGCCGCAGGTCCGCCTGGCGACCGACCGGTTCGTCGCGCCGGTGCAGGGGCGGCTCAGCTCGGCGTTCGGCTGGCGCGCGCTGTCGGTCGACGGGAACCACTTCCACGCCGGCATCGACCTGGCGGTGCCGATAGGCACGCCGGTCCACGCCGCGCGCGACGGGAGGGTGGTGGAGGCCCGCTTCGACGGAACCTACGGCAACGTGGTCTTCCTCGACCACGGGGACGGCTCGCAAACGCGCTATGCGCATCTGAGTCGCATCGCGGTGTCTCCCGGGCAGAGCGTGAGGCAGGGAGACGTGGTCGGCCTGGCCGGCTCGAGCGGCTGGTCCACCGGACCCCACGTCCACTTCGAGCTGCGTTTCGACGGCCGCGCGGTGAACCCACTCGACTACCTGCGCGGCGCGCTGGCCCCCTGAGCCGGCTGGCGATGGCGGGCGCGCAAGGCATCCGCCGGTAGCCGTTCGGGGCCCGGGAAGTCCCATAAGCATCGCACTTCGTTGACGCTCACCGGCATTCGCCGCTATACTCGGGTGGAAGTAGTTCGGAATGATTCCGAGCTCTCATCGAGGGGACGGCCATGTGGATCTCGACGAAGGCGCAATACGGCATGCGGGCGTTGGTCGAGGTGGCGCTCGGTGGTGACGAGCCCACCAGCCTCAAGACCGTAGCCGAGCGCCAGAGCCTGAGCCACCAGTACCTGGAGCAGATCTTCGCCGTGCTGCGGCGCGCGGGTATCGTGGAGTCGGTGCGTGGCGCGCGTGGCGGCTACCGGCTGGCGCGGGCGCTCGAGGAGGTGCCGGCGCTCGAGGTGGTCGAGCTCCTGGAGGGGAGCGTCGCCCCGGTCTCCTGCATCGACGACGAGGACAACTGCGGGCGGGTAGGCAACTGCACTACCGAGATGCTGTGGCGCCGCGTCGACGCAGCCGTGCGCGGGGTTCTGGGGTCCATCTCGCTGGCCGACCTGGTGGCCCAGCGGCAGATCCTCAAGCTCGAGCCCCTCCCGGAGTCCGGAGCGCTCGGCCGCGCGAACTGAGGCCCCAGTGGGCCGCCCCGACATCTACCTGGACCATGCCGCCACCACGCCGCTGGACGCGGCCGTGCTGGAGGCGATGCTGCCGGCTCTGCAGGGCACCTTCGGCAACCCCGCCAGCGTGCACCGGACGGGCCAGGCGGCGCGGCGGCTGGTAGAGGGAGCGCGGGAGCAGCTGGCCGCTGCGCTCCATGCTCGGCCCCATCAGATCCACTTCACCTGCGGCGCCACCGAAGCCGACAACCAGGCGCTTCGCGGCCTGCTGCAGGGCGGCGCTGGCGGCCTGGTGACGAGCCCCTTGGAGCACGCCGCGGTGCTGGCTACGGCGCGCGCCCTGGCTGCCGCGGGCACACCGGTCAGCTACGTGGAGGTGGACGAGCGCGGGGTCGTGACGGCGGACGCCGTACGCCGGGCGCTGGAGGCCGCCCCCGGCAGCAGGCTGGTGGCATTGATGGCGGTCAACAACGAGACGGGTGTGCTGACCGATATCCCGGCCGTGGCCGAGGCGGCCCACGAGCATGGCGCGCTGCTCTTCAGCGACGCCGTCCAGGCCTTCGGCAGCGAGCCGCTGGACGTCTCGGACTGGGGCGTGGACCTGCTCGCCGTCTCGGGCCACAAGATCCACGGCCCCAAGGGGGCGGGCGCCCTCTTCCTGGCCGACGGGGTGGAGCTGCAGCCCATCGTCTACGGAGGCGAGCAGGAGCGGGGGTTGAGACCCGGCACGCACGCGGTTCCGGCCATCGTGGGTCTCGGCGCCGCGGCCGAGCTGGCCGCCCACCGGCTGGCGGAGCGGCGGGAGCGGACGCGCGCCGCCCGCGATGCCTTCGAGGCGGCGGCGTTGTCTGTGGACGGCGTGCGCCGCAACGCGGCGGAGGCGCCACGTGGCGTGAAGCACAGCAACCTGCGCGTCGATGGCGTGGATGGCGAGACCTTGCTGCTGGCGCTCGACGACATGGGCGTGCAGGCCAGCGCCGGCTCCGCCTGCGCTGCCGGCAGCGTGGAGCCGAGCCACGTGCTGCAGGCGATGGGGCTCAGCCGGGCGCAGGCGCGTGCCAGCCTGCGCTTCAGCTTCGCGCACTGCGTCGGCGTGGCCGAGGCGGAGCGTGCGGCAGGGACGTTCGCCTCCGCGGTGGCGCGCTGCCGCGAGGTGGCGGCGTGACGCCGTAACGAGCGATCCGGTTCCGAGGCGCGTCAGGCGGTCTTGCGGCGTTCTGCGCGAGCTAGCGCGCGCTGCGGCTCGTCGAGGTCGTCCGCCTGCAGGGAGAGGCGGGTGACGCCGGTGCCGGGGATCTCGTACATCAGGTCGGTGAGGCTTCGCTCCAGCACCGAGCGCAAGGCGCGGGCGCCGGTGCGGCGGAGACGAGCCCGGCGTGCCACCTCGAAGAGCGCCTCCTGACTGAACTCCAGGTCGACCCCCTCGAGGGCGAAGAGCTCACGGTACTGCTTCACCAGGGCGTTGCGGGGCTTGGTGAGGACGTCCACCAGGGCTTCCAGGCTGAGGTCGTGAAGCCGCACGCTCACCGTCAAACGCCCGATCAGCTCCGGGATGAGGCCAAAGGCCATCAGGTCCTCGGGCAGCACCTCGGCCGCGACCACCGGGTCGGGCGCGCCGATGGCGGCTGGCTCGGACTGGAAGCCCACGCGCGACACGCTCACCCGCCTGCGCAGGATGTCCTCGAGCCCCTCGAAGGCGCCGCCGACGATGAACAGGATGTTGGTGGTGTCGACCGCGATCAGCTCCTGGTGCGGGTGCTTGCGTCCGCCCTGGGGCGGCACGTGGGTGACGGTGCCCTCGATGATCTTCAGCAGCGCCTGCTGGACGCCCTCGCCGGAGACGTCCCGGGTGATCGACACCCCTTCGGACTTGCGGGCGATCTTGTCGATCTCGTCGATGTAGATGATGCCGCGCTCGGCTGCCGCCACGTCGTAATTGGCCACCTGGAGCAGGCGCAGGACGATGTTCTCGACATCGTCGCCGACGTAGCCGGCCTCGGTGAGGGTGGTGGCGTCGGCGATGGCGAAGGGCACCTGCAGGGTGTGCGCCAGGCTCCGCGCCAGCAGCGTCTTGCCGGTGCCGCTGTTGCCGATGAGCAGCAGGTTCGACTTCTCGACCTCCGCCTCGGGGTTCTGCAGCCGGCGGTAGTGGTTGTAGACGGCGACCGCCAGCGTACGCTTGGCCTCCTCCTGCTCGATCACGTACTGGTCGAGGTGCGCCTTGAGCTCGCGGGGGGTAGGCAGCTGGAGCTTGGGCAGCGCGCGCTGCTTGGCGCCAGCCAGCACGTCGTTGACTCGCTCGGCGCAGTCGTTGCAGATGTGGGCGGTGCCGTTGGCGCTGGACACCAGCTCGCGGACCTCCGCCTGGGTGCGGCCACAGAAGCTGCAACGCGGTTGTGCCACGGGTCAGCTCTCCTTGGTGGGGGTGAAGCGGCCGAGGTGTCGGGGCTCGACCACGCGGTCGATGAGGCCGTACGTCACCGCCTCCTCGGGCGCCATGAAGTTGTCACGCTCCATGTCCCGGCGCAGCTTCTCGCGCGGGTGGCCGGTGTGCTGCTCGTAGATGGCCTCGAGCGCCTCGCGGATCTCCATGAACTCGCGTGCCTGCACCTCGAGGTCCGGCAGGCTGGAGCGAGGGAAGCCGGCCGAGCCGGCATGGATCATGATGCGGCTGTGGGGCAGCGCCACCCGGTGGCCGCGCTCGCCGGCCATGAGGATGACCGACCCCATGGACATGGCGACGCCGACGCAGTTGGTGTGCACCGGCGCGGAGATGTACTGCATGACGTCGTAGATGGCCAGGCCGGCGTACACCTCCCCGCCCGGGGTGTTGATGAACATGTTGATCGGCTGCTCGCTCGATTGCGAGTCGAGCAGCAGCAGCTGCGCCGTCACCACGTTCGCCGTCTCCGAGTCGATGGCGCTGCCGAGGAAGATGATGCGCTCCTTGAGCAGTCGGCTGTAGACGTCGTAGGTGCGTTCTCCGCGGCCGGTCTGTTCGATGACGTACGGGACGAGCGGCATACGCCACAAGCTTAGCATCGCACCACACGGGCACGCGTCCCGGTGCGGCACGTGGTTGGCGTGCCGGCCGGCTAGCGCTCGTCGGCGGCGGTCGCCTCCTCCTGGCCGGCGGCCTCGTCGTCGTCGGCGGCCTCGGCGGCTTCTTCATAGGCGCGCGCAGCCTCCTCGTCGGCTCCGGCAGCGCCGGCGGCCGTCGCGCCGCCGTCCGCCTCGCCCTCGGGGGTCGCCGTCTCATCGGGCGCGCCTACCAGCTCGCGGACCGTCTCGCGCAGTGCTTTGTCGCGCGCCAGCAGGAAGCGGTAGTTCGTCAGCCAGCTGTCGCCCATCTCCCGGCGGAAGCGGCCGGGGTCCTGGCGCTGCCGCCTGGCCATGTACCGCACGGCCTCATCGAACTCCTCGTCGCTCACCTCGGTGCCGCGCTGCTCCTGGAGGCGTTCCAGCACCAGGTCGCGGCGCACGCTCCTGAGGGCTTCGGCCTTGAGCTCGCCCTCGAACTCCTCCAGCTCCTCCTTGGCCTCGAGGTCCTGCAGGAAGCGCTCGAGCGTCGAGCCGCGCCGCGCCTGGTCCTCCTCCACGTCGCGCAGCAGGCTGCGGCTGCGCCGCTGCACCAGGCTCTCGGGGACCTCGAAGTCGGTGGCCTCGAGCAGCTTCTCGACGAGCTCCTCGCGCTGGGCGTCGAAGGCGTCCCGTTCGAGCTGCGAACGCAAGCTGCCGGCGATGGCTTCGCGCGCCTCGGCCCACGTCTCCATGCCCAGGGTCTTGGCGAACTCGTCGTCCGGCTCGGGCTTTTCCTTGGCCTGGACGTCCTTGACCAGCACCCGAAGGGTACGCGTGGGCGGCTCGCCACCGTCCTCGGCGGGTTGCTCCGCGACGTCGCTTAGGCTCAGGTCCACGATGTCGCCGATCCCCTTGCCCACGAGCTGCTCGCGCACCTCCGCGCCGGCGACCTCCATGTCGACCCACTGCTCCGGGCCGCCGCCTTCCTCGGACTCCGAAGGCTCGGTCGGCAGCGTCTGCAGCAGCACCACATCGGTGCCCTGCGCCGCGCGATCCACGGGCACGCGCGTGGCGTTCTCGTTTCGCAGCTGCTCCACGGTCCGGTCGATCATGGCGTCGTCGACCACGCCCGCGCGGGCGTCCAGCACGATCTGCGACAGATCGGGCAGCTTCACCTCGGGGTAGAGCTCGGCGTGCACCTCGAAGGTGAAGGACTCTCCCTCCTTGGGCGCGTCGGAGTGGAAGTGGGCGTGGACCGGCGTGAGCTCGAGCTCGCGCACGGCGTCCGGATAAGCGGCATCGACGAGCGCCTCCTTGACCTCGTCCTCGAGCGTCTCGCGGCCGACGCGGCGCTCCAGCACGCCGCGCGGTGCATGGCCCGGGCGGAAGCCCGGAACCTTCACGCTGCGTGCGAGCTCGCGGACGATGCGGTCGAAGGCCGCATCCACGTCTCCCGCGGGCACCGTCACCTTGAAGGTCGCGTTGACCCCCTGCGTCTCGATGAGTTGCGTCTCCATGGGTCTCCTAGCCTTTCGAGGGCGCCCGGCCGGGGCGGCCCGCTGGCGGCGCCCGCCCGCAGGCGAGCTGCGTTGCGTCGCGCTCCTGCCGGGTGGGGGCGCCACCCCGCCACCCGGCAGGTGTCGGGCCGCCAGGGAGCTGGTGCGAGGAGCGGGACTTGAACCCGCACGGCTAGGCCACTAGATCCTAAATCTAGCGCGTCTACCAATTCCGCCATCCTCGCGCACGGCGGCCCCGAGGCTCGCACCCCGCCCAGCGGGCGACACGCCGCGAGGAGGGGTCCTTGGGGCCCCTCCCGGGCGTCGGGGCGTGCCCCGTGTGCTGGGGTGGATGATGGGATTCGAACCCACGACCCTCGGAACCACAATCCGATGCTCTAACCTACTGAGCTACAT
>CAZBZU010000003.1:0-141805 GCA_964496495.1 uncultured bacterium | reverse complement strand
TTGCGATTCGTGAGGGGGGTCGGACGGTGGGGGCGGGCGTCGTCACGGCCGTGACCAAGTAAGCCCAGGCACCTCGGCCGGAGACGGGCGGTGCCGGCCAACCACGCACCGCCGCCGTCTCTGCTATGCTCTTATCTTTGGGAGACCACCATGGCCAGTGACGTACGCATCAAGTTGCTGCTCGAATGCACAGAGTGCAAGCGCCGCAACTACACCACCCACAAGAACCGGCGCAACAGCCAGGGGAAGCTGGAGCTCAAGAAGTACTGTCCCTGGGAGCGCAAGCACACCGTGCATCGCGAGGTGAAGGTCTAGACCGGGACCATGTTCAAAGGCTTCGTGAACTACCTACGCAACTCGCGCGCCGAGCTCGGCCGCGTCACCTGGCCCACCCGCAAGGAGGTGTTCCAGGCGACCGAGGCGACGCTCCTGTTCGTGTTGCTGACGGCGCTCTTCCTGCTCATCGCGGACGCCACGCTGGGCAACCTCATCGGCCTGATCACCTGAGGTCCACGCCCCGCCCCGGGAGGCTCGTCGCTTCCCGGGGGCTCACGAGACGAGGTCTGACCCGAATGAGCATCGAGTGGTACGCGGTCCACACCTATGTGGGCCACGAGGAGAAGGTCAAGGAGAACGTCCTCAGTCGCGCCAAGTCGCTCGGCATCGCCGAGTGCATCTATCAGGTCGTGGTGCCGACCGAGGAGACGGTGGAGCACGCGGGCGGCGGCAAGAAGGAAGTCGTCAAGCGCAAGCTGTTCCCCGGCTATATCTTCGTACAGATGGATCTTGGCGACAATCCCGACGAGCCGAACGAGGCCTGGGAGGTGGTGCGCTACACGCCGGGCGTGACCGGCTTCGTCGGTACCGCCACGCGGGCCGTGCCGCTCTCCCCGGAGGAGGAGCAGCGCATGCTGGGCACGCTGGGTATCACCGGCTCGCGCGAGGCGCCCAAGATCAAGATCACCTTCAACGTCGGCGACATGGTCCAGGTGACCGCCGGTCCCTTCGCCGACTTCACCGGCGTCGTGTCCGAGGTGAACCCGGAACGCGGCAAGGTCAAGGTCCTCGTCTCGATCTTCGGTCGCGAGACCCCGGTCGAGCTGGACTACTCACAGGTCGTCCGGGCGTGAGCGGCGTACGGCCGTCTCCGCCCACGGCACAGCGTTCGGACCCCGGCTCCGGCCACGAGCCCGGGGGAGCTTAGGAGGAAGCATGGCCAAGAAGATCGCAGGCATCGTCAAGCTCCAGCTGCCTGCCGGGGGCGCCACGCCAGCGCCGCCGGTAGGGCCGGCGTTGGGGCAGTACGGCGCCAACATCATGCAGTTCGTGAAGGAGTACAACGCCGCCACGGCCTCCCAGGCCGGCGCCATCATCCCGGTGGAGATCACCATCTTCGCCGACCGCTCCTTCACCTTCATCACCAAGACGCCGCCGGCCAGCTACCTGATCAAGAAGGCGGCCGGCATCGAGTCAGGATCCGGCGAGCCGCACAAGCTCAAGGTCGGGTCGATCAGCTGGCAGCAGTGCCTCGAGCTCGGCCAGCAGAAGATGGCCGATCTCAACGCCGGCAGCCCCGAGGCGGCGGCCCGGATCATCGCCGGTACCGCCCGCTCGATGGGCGTGACCGTGGAGGGGGTGCCCACGGATGCCTAGACGCGGCAAGCGCTATCGCGAGCTGGAGAAACGCGTCGACCGTAGCCAGCTCTACGCCCCCGACACGGCGGCCACGCTGGTCAAGGAGCTCGCCACCGCCAAGTTCGACGAGACCGTCGAGGCGCACTTTCGCCTCGGCATCGACCCGCGCAAGTCGGATCAGACGGTGCGCGGCACCGTCGCCCTGCCGCACGGTACGGGGAAGACGGTGCGCGTCGTGGCGATCGCCCAGTCCGACAAGGCGAGCGAGGCGGAAGCGGCCGGCGCCGACGTGGTGGGCGCGGGCGAGCTCATCGACCGCATCGTGGACGGCTGGCTGGACTTCGACGCGGTCGTGGCCACGCCGGACATGATGGCTCAGGTCGGCAGCAAGCTCGGACGCGTGCTGGGCCCGCGCGGTCTCTTGCCCAACCCCAAGGCGGGCACGGTGGGCGTCAACATCGGCGACATCGTGCGTGCCCTCAAGGCCGGCCAGATCGAGTTCCGGGCCGACAAGACCGGTGTGGTGCACGCGCCGATCGGCAAGGCGAGCTTCGAGGCCGGCAAGCTGGCCGAGAACCTGAGCGCCCTCAAGTCGGCCCTGGAGGCCGCCAAGCCAGACGCTGCGCGCGGTCAGTACGTGCGTACCGTCCATATCAGCTCGACCATGGGGCCCAGCGTCCGGGTCTCGCTGTAGGGATCGAGGCATGATCGAGGCATCCCGGTGCGTAGCGGTTGCGATGCACCTCTGGCGTTGGAGACAGCAGGGGCCTGCCAGGCTTAAAGATCCTGCCGAGGCGTCCAAGGGTTGCGCCCGATGAGAACGCGAGTGCGTTCATCGGGAGGCGACCACGCTGCGCTTCGCGGCACGCGCTCAAGGGACGTCGCAGTGACGTCCGGGCGCACGTTCTAGGCACGAGAGAGGGCCAACATGGCCAACCCAAGGAACCAGGCCTCGGTCAAGGAGCTGCATTCGCTCCTCGACGATGCCAAGACGTTCTTCCTGGTGGACTACCAGGGGCTCTCCGCGGGTGAGCTGGGCAGGTTGCGAGCAGGCGTCAAGCGCGCCGGTGGCCGCATCCTGGTCGCCAAGAACACCCTGATCGACGTGGTGCTCAAGGAGCAGGGCGTCGACGGGCTGTCTGGCACGCTCGTGGGACCGACGGCCCTGGTGCTCGTCGGTGAGGACCCGGTGGCGCCGCTCAAGGCGATCGCGGAGTTCGCCAAGGAGCACCCCAAGGACCTTCCCAAGGGCAAGGGCGGGCTGCTGCAAGGGGGCGTGGTCGGTGCGGAGGCGGTACAGCGCATCGCCAGCCTGCCCTCGCGGCAGCAGCTCCAGAGCGAGCTCGTCGGCACCCTGCTGGCGCCGCTGCAACAGCTGGTGGGTGTCCTGGAGGGTCCACAGCGGAACCTAGTCGGTGTGATGCAGAACTACAGCGAGAAGGACCGGAACGACACGCAGGAACAGGAGGCGTAGGGAATGGCGTTCGACAAGGAAAAGATGGTCGATGAGCTGAGCGGCCTGACGGTGCTCGAGCTCGTGGATCTGGTGGATGCGCTCAAGGACAAGTGGGGTGTGGAAGCTGCCGCTGCCATGCCCGCGGGGATGATGATGCCGGCCGCTGCGGCCGGTGGCGAGGCCGCCGCCGAGGAGCAGACCGAGTTCACGGTCGGCATCAAGAGCGCCGGCGACAAGAAGCTGCAGGTCATCAAGGAAGTCCGCGCCATCACCAGCCTGGGGCTGAAGGAAGCCAAGGACCTGGTGGAGTCGGGCGGCGTGGTCAAGGAGTTGATCGGCAAGGAGGAGGCCGACGAGATCAGGGAGAAGCTCGAGGCCGCGGGCGCCACGGTCGAGGTGAAGTAGCCGGGCGAAACGCGCGCGGGATGCAACCCCTTCGGGCTCGCCACGGCGGCCCGGATGTGGCGGCCCGGTGCGGCAGCAGCTCGGTCGCGCCGGGGCCGCCACCCAGATCACGCACGGCGGCCGGCCCTCGGGGTAAGATAACGGTTCGTGCTGTGATCCTCCGGACGGGTGCTTCGTCCGGAGCCGACACGAGGAGACGATTGGAGAATCACCGCAGGACGAAGGTGCTCAGGCACGCCCACCGGGGCGCGCGCGGCTCGCGAGGAGGGCGGCGGCGCGCGACCTGTCGTCGTGGCGTTCTCCCGACATGGGAACCACACGCCGGACGGTATTTTTGAGTCAGGGGATCGGTAGTTGACGTTCAGCCATCACGCACGTCCACGCGCGCCTCGCGGCGCTGCCAGCGCCGGCGAGCGGACGACGCGCGCGCGTCACCGGGGTTGAAGGCACGCACGGCGGCGGCCGTGGAAGCGCTCGCAAACGCGGCACGGCTTCGAACGAAGGGGTGAAGATGCGCGAGATTCGGACCTTCGGCAGGATCAAGGAAGTCATTGATCTTCCGAACCTCACCAACGTCCAGATTATGTCATACGAGACGTTCCTGCAACGGGGGGTGGCAGCCGCCCTGCGGGAGAACGTGGGCCTCCAGGCAGCGTTCAAAGAGGTGTTCCCGATCGACGAGACCGAGCGGGGACGGCAGACCGGGCTGGTTCTCGACTTCCTGGAGTACAGCCTGGAGGAGCCTGAGTACGGTCCCGAGGAGTGCCGCGAGAAGGACCTCAGCTACCACGCCGGGCTGTTCGCCAAGCTGCAGCTGGTCCACAAGGACACCGGCCTCATCAAGGAGGACCAGGTCTTCCTCGGCGACCTGCCGCTGATGACCGAGGATGGCTCCTTCGTGATCAACGGCGCCGATCGCGTCATCGTCTCGCAGATCCACCGCAGCCCGGGCGTGTACTTCACGGGTGCCGTGCGGGGCACCAGCCGCTCGCTCACGGCGAGCATCATCCCCATGCCGAAGCGCGGGCCCTGGATCGAGATCGAGTTCGACAACTCCGAGATCCTGTGGATGAAGGTGAACAAGCGCAAGTTCCCGTTCACCTTGCTGCTGCGGGTGCTCGGCTACGGGGACCAGCAGATCCGCGAGCTGTTCGCCGGTAGCGAGCGCCTGATCGAGCCCACCCTGGAGAGCGAGGATGCCGCCGGCATCACCCCCGACGAGGCGCTCCTGCGGCTGTTCACCGTGCTCCGTCCCGGGGACCCGCCCAAGGTGGACAAGGCGACCAACTACCTCTTCAGCTTGCTCGCCGACCCGCGACGCTACGACCTCGGCGACGCCGGCCGCTTCAAGATCAACAGCAAGCTCGGCCTGGATCATGCCAGCAACACGTTGCTCGGCTTCGACGACGGGCGCTTCGTGGACTACGGGCTGGTGCCCACCATCCAGTACCTGGTGGGGCTGCAAGCGGGTCAGGAAGGGTACCAGGAGGACGACATCGACCACCTGGGCAACCGCCGCATCCGCACCGTGGGCGAGCTGGTCGCCGACCAGATCCGGGTGGGACTGGGCCGGATGGCGCGCGGCGTGCGCGAGCGCATGCTGCTCGGCAACCCGGATGCAGCAACGCCCCAGAAGCTGGTCAACAACCGCCCCATCGTGGCGGCGCTGCGGGAGTTCTTCGGTCGCAGCCAGCTCAGTCAGTTCAAGGACCAGGTGAACCCGCTCTCGGAGCTGCGGCACAAGCGCCGCATCTCGGCGCTGGGGCCGGGCGGCCTCACCCGCGAGCGCGCCGGGTTCGACGTGCGCGACGTGCACCGCACGCACTACGGTCGCATCTGTCCGATCGAGACGCCAGAGGGCGCCAACATCGGCCTCATCACGTCGCTGGCGAGCTTCGCGCGGGTGAACGAGCTGGGCTTCATCGAGGCGCCCTACCGCAAGGTCGTGGACGGCAAGGTGACGGACGAGGTCGTCTACATGACGGCCCACGACGAGGACCACTACGTGGTGGCCCAGGCGAACACCGTTCTGAACGACGACGGCACCTTCGCGACCGACACCATCGTGGCGCGCAAGGTCGGCGACCCGGTGTTCGCCGAGCCGGCCGAGGTCGACTTCATGGACGTCTCGCCCAAGCAGATCATCTCCGTGCCGACGTCGCTCATCCCCTTCCTCGAGCACGACGACGCCAATCGCGCGCTGATGGGCTCGAACATGCAGTCGCAGGCGGTACCCCTCATCCGGAGCGACGCCCCGTTCGTCGGCACCGGCGTGGAGGAGCGCGTCTCGCGGGACTCCGGGACGGTGCTGCTGGCCCAGGAGGCCGGCACGGTCACCTTCGTGGACGCGCGTCGCATCGTCATCGAGTCGCCTGCGGGGGTGGAGCGCGAGTACGCCCTGACGCGCTTCCAGCGCTCCAACCAGAACACCAACCTCGATCAGCGCCCGACCGTCGACATGGGTCAGAAGATCGCGGCGGGCGACGTCATCGCCGACGGTCCCGCGTCGCAGAACGGGCGGCTGGCGCTGGGGCAGAACATCCTCATCGCCATCATGCCGTTCGACGGCTACAACTTCGAGGACGCCATCGTGCTGTCCGAGAACCTGGTTCGCAGCGACGTCTACACCAGCGTCCACATCGAGAAGTTCGAGAAGGAGGCGCGGGACACCAAGCTCGGTCCGGAGAAGATCACGCGCGACATTCCCGGCCTGTCCGAGGCCGCGCTGCGCGACCTCGACGAGGACGGGGTGGTGCGCATCGGCGCCGAGGTGAAGCAGGGCGATATCCTGGTCGGCCACACCAGCTTCAAGGGCGAGAAGGACCCGACGCCCGAGGAGCGTCTGCTGCGCTCCATCTTCGGCGAGAAGGCGCGCGAGGTGAAGGACACCTCGCTGCGCGTGCCGCCGGGCGACGGCGGCATCGTGCTGCGCACCGTGCGCTTCAAGCGCGGCGATCCGGGCGTCGAGCTCAAGCCCGGCGTGCAGGAGATGGTGCGCGTGTACGTGGCGCAGAAGCGCCGGCTGATCGAAGGCGACAAGCTCGCCAACCGGCACGGCAACAAGGGCGTGGTCGCCAAGATCCTGCCGCCCGAGGACATGCCCTACCTGGACGACGGCACCCCCGTCGACCTGGTGTTCAACCCGTTGGGCGTGCCGTCGCGCATGAACCTCGGGCAGATCCTGGAAACCCACCTCGGTCTCGCCGCGCTCAAGGACGGCGTCTCCTACGTGACGCCGGTCTTCGATGGCGCCCGCGAGGACGAGATCAAGCAGAAGCTCAAGGAGGCCGCGGGGCGCGACATCGAGGCGAAGGTGGCGTCGGGATTCGAGCCGGACCGGCGCGAGCTCGACGTGCACCGCCGCGCCGCCAAGCTGGGCATCATCCCGCCGGAGCTCGAGCCGCACGACGCCGAGCGCGCACTCGCCATGGCCGGCAAGGCAGTGCTGTACGACGGCCGGACCGGCGAAGCCATCGACGCACCCATCGTCATCGGCATCATGTACGTGATGAAGCTCTACCACATGGTGGAGGACAAGATGCACGCGCGCTCGACGGGCCCGTACTCGCTCATCACACAGCAGCCGCTGGGCGGCAAGGCCCAGTTCGGGGGGCAGCGCCTGGGCGAGATGGAAGGATGGGCGTTGCAGGCGCACGGTGCGGCCTACACGCTCCAGGAGATGCTGACCATCAAGTCCGACGACATCGACGGCCGCAACGCCGCCTACGAGGCCATCGTCAAGGGGAACGACGTGCTGGAGCCCACCATCCCCGAGTCGTTCAAGGTGCTGGTGAAGGAGCTCCACTCGCTCGGCCTCGACGTCCGCGTCCTCGACGACGACGACAAGCCGGTCAGCATGTTCGACGAGAGCGGGCGGCACTGGTGAGCGCGCCGTTGATTCGCACGCCACTCAGCTCTGGAGTCGCGAAGGGATGCCGATGAAAGACCTGCGAGAGTTCACCCGCGTCCAGATCCAGATCGCGTCACCGGCACGCATCCGGGGCTGGAGCTACGGGGAGATCACCAAGCCCGAGACCATCAACTACCGCACGCTCAAGCCCGAGCGCGACGGCCTCTTCGACGAGCGCGTGTTCGGCCCCGAGAAGGACTGGGAGTGCTCCTGCGGCAAGTACCGCGGCCAGCGCTTCGCTGGCAAGGTGTGCGAGCGCTGCGGCGTGGAGGTCACCAAGTCGACGGTGCGCCGCTACCGCATGGGCCACGTCGAGCTGGCCACCCCCGCGGCGCACATCTGGTACGTCAAGGACATCCCCAGCAAGATCGGCTCGCTGCTGAACCTCTCCACCAGCCAGCTCGAGCAGGTGCTGTACTTCGCCAAGTACATCGTCACCGACCCGCAGGGCGCGCACATGAACGGCCGTCCGCTGAGGCGGGGCGACCTGCTGACGGACGACGAGTACCGTCAGCTGCGCTACGGCATGCAGGAGACCTACACCGTCTCCGGAGGCGAGGACGCCAACGTGGCGGACGGCGAGCAGGTGGAGCAGGGCCAGTCGTTGGCGAAGGGCGTCAAGTCCAAGCTGGCCGGCATCGCCCAGTACCGCTTCCCGCGCAAGGTCACGCTCGACTACCGCGAGGCGCGTGACGGCCGCCTGGTGCTCCCCAAGAAGGACTTCATCGAGGAGGAAGACGGCTACAAGGGCGGGCAGCCCATCGCCGAGCTCACCGCCGACGTGGCGGTCAAGAGCGAGGACGAGGGTGTCGCCGAGCTGCTCCCCATCGGCTCGGGCGGCGGCATCCTGATGATCCGCGACGTCGACGACGACGAGGTTCGCTACGCCTACCTCATCCCGGACGGCATGGAGCTCGTGGTGGGGGACGGCGAGTTCGTCGAGCAGGGCGACCTGCTGGCGAAGGCCGCCAGCGGCGCCACGCTGGCGCTCCCCAAGGACGCCAGCGCCAGCCTGCGGGCCAGCAAGGCCAAAGGCAAGGACGTGACGGCCACGCTGCGCGTCGAGTGGGCGCGCCGCGAGGAACACGAGATCAACCCCACCATGCACGTCCTGGTGGGCGACGGCGCCGAGGTGCGCGCGGGCGACAAGGTCGTCGGCGCCATCGACGCCGCCCAGGAGATCGTGGCGGCCGCCGACGGGACGGTCGGCCTGTCGTACCCGGCGAGCATCATCGTCTCGCGGGCGCGCGTCTACCCCTACGAGGACGAGCCCATCGTGGTCAACGGCGACCGGGTGCTGCCAGGCGACGAGCTGGCCGACGAAGGGCGCCTCAAGTCCGATATCTCGGGTCGGGTCGAGATCGATCTGGTCCGGCGCCAGGTAAGGGTCATCGAGAGCTACGACTTCGAGGCCAAGATGGGGGCTGAGGCGATCGGCGAGCTGCTGGCCAGCCTCGACCTCAAGGCGCTGGAGGCCGAGCTCGCCGAGGAGATGAGCTCCCCGAGCCGGCACAAGCGCGCCAAGGCGCGCAAGCGGCTGGAGATCGTGCGCGCCTTCCTTGAGTCCGGCAACGATCCCGCCTGGATGATCCTCGAGGCCGTGCCCATCATGCCGCCCAGCCTGCGGCCCATGGTGCAGGTCGAGGGCGGCCGCTTCGCCACCAGCGATCTCAACGACCTCTACCGGCGTCTCATCAACCGCAACAACCGCCTGAAGAAGCTGATGCAGCAGGGCGCCCCCGAGATGATCGTGCGCAACGAGAAGCGCATGCTGCAGGAAGCGGTCGACGCCCTGATCGACAACGGCCGCCGCGGCAGCGCCGTGGTGCACCCCGGCTCCGACCGCCCCCTCAGGAGCCTCACCGACCTGCTGGGCGGCAAGCAGGGGCGCTTCCGGCAGAACCTGCTGGGCAAGCGCGTGGACTACTCGGGCCGCTCGGTCATCGTGGTCGGGCCGCAGCTCAAGCTTCACCAATGCGGCGTGCCCAAGCGCATGGCGCTCGAGCTGTTCAAGCCGTTCCTGTTCAAGAAGCTCGAGGAACGCGGCATCGTCAGCAACATCAAGAGCGCGCGCAAACTGCTCGAGCGCTACCGCGACACCCGGGACGAGATCTGGGACGCTCTCGAAGAGGTCATCCAGGACCGGGTGGTGCTGCTGAACCGCGCGCCGACGCTGCACCGCCTCGGCATCCAGGCGTTCGAGCCGGTGCTGGTGGAGGGGCAGGCCATCCAGCTTCACCCGCTGGTCTGCGAGGCGTTCAATGCCGACTTCGACGGTGACCAGATGGCGATCCACGTGCCGCTCTCGGTCTACGCCCAGTCCGAGGCCCGGCTGCAGATGCTCTCGAGCCACAACCTGCTCTCGCCGGCCCATGGCGACCCCAACGTGCAGGCCAGCCGCGACATCATCCTGGGGTTGTTCGTGCTGACCCAGGTGCACACCGGCCACCGCGGCATGGGGCGCGAGTTCGACACCCCGGAGGCGGCCTTCGTGGCCTTCGACGCCGGCGAGCTGGACCTCAACTCCAGCATCCAGGTGGCGGGCGATGCCACCAGCGTCGGCCGTCTGCGCTACCGCTTCGCCAACGTCGACGAGGCGCTGCTCGCGGTGGAGAACGGCGAGATCGACATGCAGGACGTGGTGAGCGTGCGGGTCGACGACGGCCACGTGGAGGAGACCAGCCCGGGCCGCTGCCTGTTCGCGCGCATGGTGCGCGAGACGCTGGCCGAGGGCGGGGTGGAGCTTCCTCCCGGCATGATCCGCTACGACACCGCCTACGAGAAGGGCGCCCTGCGCGACCTGGTGGTGGACTCGTTCAAGCGTCTGGGCATCGAGCGCACCGCGGCGCTGCTCGACGGCCTCAAGCAGTACGGCTTCGAGCTCTCGACCACCAGCGGCATCACCATCGGCATCGACGACGTGGCCATCCCTCCCAAGAAGCAGCAGCTGCTGGCCGACGCCGAGAACAAGCTCGAGCGCATCAACACCGCGTTCGAGCGTGGCTTCGTGACGGAGCAGGAGCGCTTCCAGCAGGTGGTGCGGCTGTGGAACGACACCACCGAGGCGGTGAAGGACGCGGTGTTCGAGAACTTCCGCGACAACATGCCCTTCAACCCGCTGTTCGTCATGGCGCAGTCGGGCGCCCGAGGCAACCCCCAGCAGATCCGTCAGCTGGCCGGCATGCGAGGCCTCATGGCCAAGCCGTCGGGCGAGACCATCGAGCTGCCCATCCGCGCCAACTTCCGTGAGGGCCTGGACGTGCTGGAGTACTTCAACTCCACCCACGGGGCGCGCAAGGGGGGCGCCGACACGGCGCTCCGCACGGCGGACTCCGGCTACCTCACCCGCAAGCTGGTCGATGTGGCGCACGAGCTGGTGGTGCGCGAGGACGACTGCGGCACCGCCGACTTCATCGGCATCGCGCTGTACAACCCCGACGGCCGGCCGCGGCCCCGGAGCCACCTGGAGATGAGCCTCTACGGCCGGACGCTGGCACTCGACGTGACCATGGGCGACCTTCACCTGCCTCAGGGGCACACCCTGATGAAGGAGGACATCGCCGCCATCGCCAAGCGCGTCGCCGACACCCCCGACGTGCGGGAGATCGAGGTTCGCAGCCCGCTCACCTGCCAGACGCGCGCCGGCGTGTGCCGTGCCTGCTACGGCCTCGACATGTCGACCATGCGGCCGGTGGGGCTCGGCGAGGCGGTCGGCGTCATCGCCGCGGAGTCGATCGGCGAGCCCGGCACGCAGCTGACCATGCGCACCTTCCATACCGGCGGGATCGCCACCAGCAGCGACATCACCCAGGGCCTTCCGCGCGTCATCGAGCTGGTCGAGGCGCGCAAGCCCAAACTCAAGGCCATCATCAGCGATCTGGACGGTGTCGTCTCCATCCAGGAGGACGATGAGCGCTACCGCGTCACGGTCGCCTCGGAGGACGGCGAGTTCAGCCGAACCTACCGGATCGACAAGGGCATCCGGCTACTGGTTCGAGACGGCGACCGCGTCGAGGCCGGCGATCAGCTCACGCGCGGGGCCATCAACCCCCATGACCTGCTGGAGTCGCGCGGGCCGGCGGCGGTGCAGGCCTACCTGGTCAACGAGGTACAGCGCGTCTACCGCGGCCAGGGCGTCAGCGTGCACGACAAGCACATCGAGGTGATCGTGCGCCAGATGCTCAAGTACGTCGAGATCCTGGAGCCGGGCGACAGCGAGTTCCTTGAGGGCCAGACGTTGGAGCGCTTCGACGTGGAGGAGGCCAACGACAAGCTCCTCGACGAGAGCAAGACGCCCGCGTCCTGGAAGCCGGTGCTGTTGGGCATCACCAAGGCGAGCCTGTCGACGAAGAGCTGGCTGTCGGCGGCGTCGTTCCAGCACACCACCCACGTGCTCACCGAGGCCGCCGTGTCGGGGAAGGCGGACAACCTGGTCGGGTTGAAGGAGAACGTCATCCTCGGCCGGCTCATCCCAGCCGGTACCGGACTGGATGCCATCCGGCACACCCGCGTGGCCGACGAGCGCATGTTGGAGAAGAACCGCGAGGCCGAGGCGCAGGTGGTTACCACGCCGGCGCGGCCGCCGGCCGAGCAGGAGCAGCGGCCCGAGGCCTGATCGCGCCGGGCGAGCGCAGGTCGCACCCTGGCGGGGGCCGGCCGGTGGCCGGCCCCCTTCTCGTGGCTGCTAGGCTTGTCTCACGATGGAGCGACGCGCGTCGGAGGAGCCGCAGGCTGCCGGTGAGGGGGGAGCCTTCGTCCTCGCTTTCGATCCCGGACGCAACCTGGGCGCGGCTTGGCTCGACCGCGACGGCAACGTCCTGCGGCAGGCCATCCTGACGGCAGGCGATCTCGAGCGCCTGGTGCTGCCGCCGGACGCGGTGATCCTGGTGGGCGACGGCACCGGCAGCGCCGCCTTGGTGGCGCGCTTGCGCGCGCTGGGGGTGGAGCCGCAGCTCGTCGACGAGGAAGGCACCACCTTGAGGGCGCGTGAGCTGTACTTCCGCGATCATCCGCCCCGGGGCGCGCTCCGGCTGCTACCACCCGGCATGCGCTCGCCGCCACGAAGCATCGACGACTACGCGGCCGTGGCGATCGCCAGGCGGTGGCTGGGGCGAGCGAGGCCAGGGACGCCAGGGACGCGCTGAGCCCGGGAGCGTCGCGCCGCTGGAGTTGCCTGCGCCGCGAGACCCTGCCTCAGGCGGGCCTGCGGGCGCGCAGCATCACCAGCGGGAAGAGCCAGGCGCTGCCGGCCGGCAGCGGCACCTCGTCGATGCCGTCGATGACGAAGCCCGCCTCCGCCACGGCGCGCGGGGTGTCGCGCCCGAGGTGGCAGCCGCGGCCCTCCAGGCGGTTCCACAGGGGGTCCAGGACATCCTGCACCCGTCCGACCCAGGCGGCGGGGTGGCGAACGTGCTCGAGCAGCCGCAAGCCGCCGCCGGCGACCAGCACGCGGCGCGCCTCGCTCAGGACGCCTGCCGGGCTGGCCACGCTGCATAGCGTCAGCTGCGCCACCACCGTGGCGAAGCTGGCGTCGGCGAAGGGGAGGTCGTGGGCGTCGCCGGCGACCACGCGGATGGGCGGGGCGGCGCTGGAAGCACGCTCTGCGGCGGCCCGGCGGAAGTCGGGCTCGGGCTCGAGCGCGGTCACTGCCACCCCCGCAGGGTAGTAGCGGAAGGAGGTGCCGGGCCCGGAGCCGATCTCCAGCACGGGTCCCGCCACCTCCGCCAGCAGCGCCCTGCGAGCTGCCGCTACGCCGCCGCCGTCGATTCTGGCGATCACACGCTCGTAGAGCCGCGCCGGGCCTCCGGCCCGCCTCTCCAGCCAGTCCCGCAGCACCCGCGTCGCCACTCCCTCCACGAGAGCGGGCCGGGGTCGACCCCGGCCCACCGGCGTTCCGCCTCGTTGGCTCGCCTGCGACGCTAGCGCGCGCCGCAGCCGGCGTCAGTTGAGCTCGTCGTCCTCGCCTGCATCCATCAGCGCACGGGCTTCCTGCACCGGGACGCTCAGCACCGCGCTGATCTCACCGGCGAGCAGGCGCAGGGCGCGCCGGTAGGCCTGCCTGTCGAGGTCCGGGAGGCCGCGCTCGAGGTCCCAACGGCGTAGCTCGCTGCCGAGCGTGGCGATCTGGTAGGGGTCGCCGCTGGTGAGGATGTCGGTCACCTTGCGGTGCCGTGCCGCCCACTGCTTGGGCAGCGTGATGCGCCCGTTGTTGAGGCGCTCCAGCACGCTCTGGACCTCCTCGCTGGTGAGCGCCGGGCGCAGCCCCGCTTCCTGAGGCGCGTGCACCGGCACGTACGCGCGCGAGGTGCCGTTGGGGAACTCCACCTCGTAGTAGTCGAGATCGGCGCCGGCGATCGTCCGTACCGTGGTACCGGAGACGATGCCCACTCCGTACGGTGGAAGGACGACCTGGTCACCGCTCTTGAAGGTCTTGCTCTGTTCTTTCAACGTGGCCTGCTCCCTTCAGCCAGGGTTCATGCACAGAGAAGCAGCCGCTCAGCGAGGCGGCCAGCAATTGGAGAAGTTGCTGTGTCTGGTGTGAGAGATCGCTTGTCGGACGACGTAGGTGGCTCCGGCAAGCGCATCCACGTACCGTATTCTAGCAGATCATGTTCCTCATTGCACGTGAACTCGACGGGTCGCTGGGAGGGCCGCGACGGGCGGCGCGCAGCCTCAGTCGCCAGGCACCTCGGGGGGCGCGGCGCCCGCGACCGGCGACTCCGTCGAGCGCACCGTGAACACCACTCCGAGCAGCAGGATCGACGCGCCGACGAGCGTCAGTGAGGACGGAGCCTCGCCGAAGATGGCGAAGGCGAGCAGCGAGGCGCCCACCGGCTCGAGCAGGGTGGTGGTCGCCACCAGCGTCGGGTCGAGGTGCCGCATGGCGTAGTTGATGCCGTTGTGACCCACCAGTTGCGGCACCAGCGCCAGCAGCGCGATCCAGCCGAAGCTGGGCAGGCCGTAGTCGAGGTAACCCAGGCCGAACAGCGCCGGGAGGGGGACCAGCACCGCGGCGGCGAAGGCGTACGCCACCCCGGCGTAGGCGTCGAGCCCGATGCCGGAGAGCTGCACCTGCCGGCCCAGCAGCAGGTAGCCAGCGGCGCTGGCGGCTCCCAGGAGCGCCAGCGCGTCGCCCAGCAGAGGAGCGCTGCCGCCGCCCAGGTCGCCGAAGCCGATGATGGCGGCGCCGCCCACGGCCAGCACCACCCCGATCACCACCGAGAAGCTTGGCGCCTTGCCGCCGAAGAGCCATGCGAACAGCGCGACCCACAGCGGCGAGGTCGTCACCAGGGTGACGCTGGCCGCCACCGAGGTGAGTGACAGGGAGGTGATCCAGGTTGCGAAGTGGAGGCCCAGCAGCGCCCCCGCGATCAGCGTCAACAGCAGAGCGCGGCCGCGCAGCGGCGTGCGGCGAACCCCTCGCCAGGTGACCGGTGCCATCGCCAGCGAGGCCAGGACCATGCGGTAGAGAGCGACCACGACGCCTGGCGCGTTGGCCAGCCGGATGAAGATGGCGGCCAGGCTGACGGCGGTGATGGCGGCGGTGAGCACCAGCGACACCCGCGTGGTTCCCGTCGGCGCCATGCCCGCCATGCTACCGTGCGCGCCGTGCTCAGGCGCCGGTGCCGGCCTCTCGCCGCACCAGGGAGAGGGCCAGCAACGCCCATCCCGCGATCATGAGCAGCCCTCCGACCGGCGTGATGGCGCCGAGCGCCGTCACGCCGGTCGCGACCAGCAGGTAGAGGCTTCCGGAGAACACCGCCACCCCGACCAGCAGCAGGAGCGAGGCCAGCCGTGCGCGGGTGGGCAGCGCGCCGATCAGCAGCAGGGCGAGAGCGTGGTACATCTGGAAGCGCACCGCCGTCTCCCACACCTGCAGCCTGTCGGCGGAGACCATCCCGGCGAGGCCGTGCACGCCGAAGGCACCGAGTACCACGGCCACACCCGCGAGGCTCGCGCCCCACGCCGCGGCCGCCCGGGGGTCGAGGCCCATGCCTCGCTGGTTCACGCTTCCCGCCATGGTCGTTCCCTCCCGCGGACCGATCAGGCCGATCGCGCTGGCGGCGCATCCGCGCGTGCGCTGCCCCGGCCCGCCTCAGCGGCCGCCGGAGCTGCCGCCTCCACCTCCGCCTCCGCCGCCCCCGGCCGAGGAGCCACCCGAGGAGGCCGAGGCGGACGCCGCGGCCAGAGCGCTCGACATCGACTGCACCGCCGAGGCCATCCCCGAGAGACTGGTGATGCCCGACCCCGGGTGCACGCCCAGCCAGGCCCCGCGTGCCAGCAAGGCGCCCTCGTCGACGCCCGCCAGCGGCGCCGCGCGCGCCAGCGTCTTCAGGTAGCGGTCCGCCACGCCCAGCGCGGCCGCGTAACAGTAGTAGCGGTCCCACAGCCCGAAGAAGTCGAGGGGCGCATCCTTCATGCGGGTGTAGTCGGTGAGCGTTCGGCGGAAGCCTTGCCAGCCGTAGATCTCTGGAGCCAGCTCCTCGCGCCAGGCGGGTAAGCTGGCGGCGGCGGTGGCCGCCAGCGCCAGCGCCAGGCCCGCGCCCACCGCGAACAGCACGCGAGCGCTGCCGAGGGCGAGCGCGGCGCCCCCGCCGAGCAGCAGGCCGGCGAGCACCGCCAGCCCGCCCCACCTGCGGGTGGCGGCGCGGCTGGCGCGACTGACGAGCCCGCCGCCGCGCCGGTCCTCCAGCCAGGCTCTGACGCGTTTGCCCCACGCCCGCACGAAGGTCTGACCGTGCTGGCGGGAGTACGCCTTGAGCTCGCTGAACTCCAGGAAGTCGGGGTCGCCCCGGCGGTGGGTCTTGGCGGCATTGCGAAGGTAGCCCAGCACGTCACGCTCGAACGGTTGGAGGTCGTCCTCGGACCGTGTGGGGTCGAGCCGCATCTCGAAGCGCCTCCCTTTGGGCGCGAAGGTGCCGAAGCCTCGCCGTGCCAGGTCCATGATGGTGGCGAAGAACGCCGGCCCCATGGAGGAGCTGTTGAAGGTCTGCATTCGCATGGCCGTCACGGCGGCGGGAGGCAGGTCGCTCGGCGGCTCGAACGGATAGCGCATGGCAGGCACGCGAGGCTCGCGGCCGTTGCGAAGGTAGGCGCGCCACACCCCCGCGGCCAGCCAGAGCAGCAGCAGCAACGGCACCAGGCCCCAGAGCCAGTGGGAGCGGAAGCGATCGAGCGCGCGGTTGCGGCGCTGGACGCCGGCGACCCGCAGCTCGTCCGCCAGCAGCCGCTTCATGCCCGGCTGCGTGCCGTGCAGGTCGAACAAGGCGGGGTCCATCAGATATCGCACCTCGACCCCGTCGCCGCGGGGGATGCGATCGAAGGCCACGGTGAGCGTGCTGCGGTCTTGCGACAGCCTCACGGTCGGCTTCTCGGGGTTGCCGTAGCGGTGGACGTAGGCGTCGTACGGGGCGGCCATGGGGCCCGGCAGATGCACCGTCAGGTGGAAGCCTCGGATCACCGGGTGGTCGAGCTGCACGACGTTCCAGTACCACTGCACGACGTCGCTGTAGGCGTCGGTAGTGCCACCGAGTCGGTAAGCGAAGCGCACCCTCCGGCTGGACACGCGCCGGTCCTGGTGAACGACCACCTCGGTACCGTGATCGCACGGTTGGCTGTAGGCGCGTGCGGGCGGGCCGGCGTCCAGCGCGCCGCTCCGTTGCGGCAGCAGCGTCACCGTTTGGCCAGCGGCGTGACCCACGCAGATGAAGGCCTCGCCGAAGTCGCCATCGGTCCACAGGGTGCGGGTGTCGACGACGGTGACGCTGCCGTCCGGCGCCACGGTGACGTCCTGCACGACATCGCGCCATTCGAAGCGCTGCGCCGCCAAGGCGCTTCCGGTCGCCGCCAGCAGCAAGACCAACAGCGCCCCCGCCACCGCCCGGCGCGCGCTGAGCGCTAGCTGCGGCAGCGGCTGCGTCATGGGGCGGGGAAGGCCCGGCTTACCACCGCGCCTGGCGATCCCATGGGTCCCAGGTCCTTGGTGTCCGTGACGACGTCGACGCCCGCCGCGTTGCCGACGTGGAGGTAGACGGGAAGGTCGAAGACGTAGTGGGTGCCGGCATCCACGGTGGCGTAGACAAGGCGCTGGCCCTGGTTGCGGGTGGTGCTCTTGTACACCTCCAGCCAGGTGCGGGCGGTGATGTTGATGCCGATCTGTCCGGCCGATACGGCCGCCGGCGTGATGGCCCTGTCACCCTGCGCGGCCGTGGAGGCGCCCGTCTTGGCGGAGCTCGCCTGAGCCAGGGGCGTCAGCGTGTAGCTGAGGCTGCGGTCCTGGCGCAGGTCGACCGTCCGCTGCAGCGGCTGATAGCCGGGCAGCGTGACCCGCACCACCCTGCCCTCGCGCGCCGTCACAGGCGCCTTGTCGATGGGGGTGGTCCCGGGCAGCGCGAAGCCGTCGATGCTGACGCTGGCACCCGGAGGGTCGGTGGTGATGCTCACCTGGATCGTGCGGGCCTCGACGGCGTCGCCTACCACGCCGGCCGGGGCGGCCGAGCTCGCGCCCGCGGAGCTCGGTGCCGACGCGCCGTTGCGGGCTGGCGTGCCTGCCGCCGTGTTTGCCGCAGTGCTAGCCGCCGTGCCCGATGAGGTGCCCGCCGCCACGGCAGCGCCGCCAGCGGCCGGCTGCGCGGACGATGGCGCTGTCGCGCTCGAGGTGCCCGCCGCGGCGCCGGTGGTGGCGCCGGCAGTGGCGCCGGCAGTGGCGGGGGTCGCCGCAGGGCCGCGCGCCGGACGGAACAGCAAGCTGTTGAAGCCCCACACCGCCAGCGCCACCAGCACCACGACCAGGGCCAGCGTCGGCAGCAGGCTGCCGAAGGGCAGTCCGCTGCGCCGCTCGCCGTCGGGAACCTCGCCGCGACGCTCCTTCTCGAGCCGCTCCTCGAGCGTGGACATGCCCACGGCGCGGCGCCGCTCGTGCGTGTAGGCCTCGAGGATCCGGCTGGGATCGATCCCCACGGCTTGGGCGTAGAGCCTGACGTAGTTGCGGCTGTAGACGTCCTCCGGCAGGTCGCCGTAGCGGCCCTGCTCGAGCGCACGCAGGTACTCCTGGCGCACGTGCGTCAGCTGGCTGATGTCGGAGAGCTCGAGGCCCTTGCGCTGGCGTGCCTCGGCGAGCAGCTCGCCCAACGAGGCCGGCCTACCCCCCGGTGAGGCGCCGCCAGCCGCGTCTGTGGGCCCGGCCGGGGCCTCGGCTGTGGTCTCGGCCGTGGTCTCGACTGTGGTCTCGACTGTGGTCTCGACTGGGGTCTCCGCTGCGGTTTCGGCCGTGGTCTCCGCTGCCGTCTCCGCTGCGGTCTCCGTCACGTCGATCGCGGGCCTGTCGGCGTCGGCGCGCTCTTCGGCCTGCTGGCGCGGCTCCTCGCCCCGGGGCCGGCGTTGCTCGTCGGCCTTGGGGTCGCGCGGGCCGTCACCGTTCGTCACGCTCATGCCACGCTCCGTCCGGGTGCCGCCGCGCTCGAGGCGGCCGGGGTACCACGGGACGCGACACCACCGGCCGCGGCCAGGCTGACGGCCACCGCCGCAGCCAGACGAGCGTTCTCCTCGAGCAGCCTGAGGTTGACCTCGAGGGTGGCACCGTGCGAGATGTCGGCCAGGCGTGCCAGCAGGTAGGGAGTGGTGTCGCGGCCGCGCACACCGTCGGCGGCGAGGCCGCGCTTCGCCTCGGCCAGCCACGCCTCGAAGCGCTCCTGCGCCACGCCCTGGGAAACGGGGTTGGACAGCACCACGCCACCCTCGAGCCCGAGGGTGCGTCGTGCCGCCAGCACGGCGGCCGCCGCGTCGGGGGAATCGACCCGCGCCGGCAGGGAGAACGGGGTGGTCGCCACCAAGAAGCCTGCCAGGCAGTCCGAAGCGTAGCCGACGACGCTCACGCCGTAGCTCTCCAGCCGTTCCAGGGTGGCGGCGGCATCGAGGATGCTCTTGGGCCCCGAGCACACGGTGAGGACCGGGAAGCGCGCCAACGCCTGGAGGTCCGCCGACTCGTCGTAGGGAGCATCGTGGACGCCGCCGATGCCGCCGGTGGCGAAGACCGGCACGCCGGCGGCGGAGGCGGCGTAGAGGGTGGCGGCAACGGTGGTGCCGGCGGTTGCTCCGGCGGCGACCAACGCCGGCAAGTTCCAGAGCGACGCCTTGTCGGCGCCCTCGTCGTTGGCGATGAGCTCGAGCTCCCGGTCCGTCAGGCCGACCACGACGCGCCCTTCGAGCACGCCCACGGTGGCCGGCGCCGCGCCGGCCTCTCGCACGACGGCCTCGAGGCGGCGGGCCAGGGCGAGATTGCGCGGGCGGGGCAGGCCGTGGGTGACCACGGTGGACTCCAGCGCCACGACGGGCCGGCCCGCGCTCAAGGCCTGGAGGATGGGCGGTGCGATGCGCAGGCTCACCCGGTCATCTTACCAGCCGCTCGCGCGGCCGCCGGGGCCGGCGGACGGGGTCACCACCCCGTCGCGCCGCGTGCTACCTTGGGGCCGTGCAGAGTCCGGACCTGCAGACCGTGTTCCCCTTCGTGGAGCAGCTCGGGTTCGGCGCGGTCGCGGGCTTCGCCGCCGGCTTCGCGCTCAAGAAGGTTGGCAAGCTGCTCGCCATCGTGGTTGGCCTGATCTTCGTGGTGATGCAGGTGCTCGCCTACTACGGCTTCGTGTCGATAAACTGGACGGCGGTCCAGAGCAGCGTCGACCCGCTGCTGACGCCCAGCGCGCTGGGTGGCGCCTGGCACACGGTGTTGGCGGTGCTGACCTACAACATCGCCTTTGCGGCGGCGTTCGTTCCCTCGTTCGTGTGGGGGCTCAAGCGCGGCTGAAGGGGCCCCGGCAGGCCCCCTCGACCTCGGCGAGCGCGCCCGGAAAACCTGAGCCCTTCGTGCTCAAGGTCCTTGACAACGGTTGTCCGCCTGGATACCATGATGTCGGTTGGCACTCACGAATGGTGAGTGCTAATCTCATGGAACCCCAACCAAATCTCGGTGAGAGGCACGACACGGAGGCAGCTATGGCAGTAACCGAGGAGAAGATGACCCTGAAGCCGCTCGGTGACAAGGTCGTCGTCGAGGTCATCGACGAGCCGCAGACCACGGCCAGCGGGATCGTCCTTCCCGACACCGCCAAGGAGAAGAGCCAGCGCGGCAAGGTCCTGGCCGTGGGGCCGGGCAAGGTGCTGGACAGCGGCCAGCGCGAGCCCATGGAGGTGAAGGAGGGCGACACCGTCGTGTTCGCCAAGTACGGTGGCACCGAGGTCAGCCTCGGCACCAAGGAGCTGATGATCCTCAGCCTGCGCGACATCCACGCGATCGTCGAGTGATACGGGAGAGATAGGGGATATGGCGAAAGAACTGATCTTCAAGGAAGAAGCTCGGCGCAGCTTGGAGCGCGGCGTCACCGCCGTCGCCAACGCTGTCAAGGTGACCCTCGGCCCCAAGGGCAGGAACGTGGTGCTGGAGAAGAAGTTCGGCAGCCCCACCATCACCAAGGACGGGGTGACCGTAGCCAAGGACATCGAGCTTTCCGATCACCTCGAGAACGTCGGGGCGAAGCTGCTCATCGAGATCGCCAGCAAGACCAACGACATCACCGGTGACGGCACCACCACCGCCACGGTGCTCGGCCAGGCCATCGTCAAGGAGGGCCTGCGCAACGTCGCGGCCGGCGCCAACCCGCTGGCGCTCAAGCGCGGCATCGACAAGGCCGTCGAGGCGGCCGTGGCGAGCATCCGCGAGATGGCGAAGCCGGTCGAGGACAGCAAGTCGGTGGCCGAGGTGGCCAGCATCTCCGCCAACGAGCCCGAGGTCGGCAAGCTCATCGCCGACGCCATGGACAAGGTGGGCCGCGACGGCGTGATCACCGTCGAGGAGTCGAAGACGCTCGAGACCGAGCTCGACGTGGTCGAGGGCATGCAGTTCGACAAGGGCTACCTCAGCGCCTACTTCGTGACCGACTCCGACGCCATGGAGGCCGTGCTCGAAGACGCCTACATCCTCATCCACGAGAAGAAGATCTCCGCCCTGAAGGATCTGCTGCCCGTTCTCGAGCAGGTGGCGCAGACCGGCAAGCCGCTGCTGATCATCGCCGAGGACCTCGAGGGCGAGGCCCTGGCCACGCTGGTCGTCAACAAGCTGCGCGGCACGCTCAACGTCGCCGCGGTGAAGGCGCCGGGCTTCGGCGACCGCCGCAAGGAGATGCTCAAGGACATCGCCGCCGTCACCGGTGGCGAGATGATCAGCGAGGAGCTCGGTCACAAGCTCGAGAACGTCAAGCTGAGCCAGCTCGGCAGCGCCAAGCGGGTGCGCATCAGCAAGGACGAGACCACCATCATCGAGGGCCAGGGCAGCAAGGAGCAGATCGACTCCCGCGTCAAGGGCATCAAGACCGAGCTCGAGAACACCGACAGCGACTACGCCAAGGAGAAGCTCCAGGAGCGTCTCGCCAAGCTCGCCGGCGGGGTGGCCGTCATCCGCGTCGGCGCAGCCACCGAGACCGAGATGAAGGAGAAGAAGCACCGCTTCGAGGACGCGCTCTCCACCGCCCGCTCGGCGGTCGAGGAAGGCATCGTCGCCGGTGGCGGCGTCACCCTGATCCACGCCGTCGACGCGGTCGTGAAGGTCGCCGAAGGGCTCAGCCACGACGAGCGGACGGGCGCCACCATCCTGATGCGGGCGCTCGAGGAGCCGGCCAGGCAGATCGCGGCCAACGCCGGCGCCGAGGGCTCGGTGGTGGTGAACACCATCAAGGGCAAGAACGACGGCAAGTTCGGCTACAACGCCGCGACCGACGAGTACGTCGACGACATGTTCGCGGCCGGCATCGTGGACCCTGCCAAGGTCACGCGCACCGCGCTGCAGAACGCGGCCTCCATCGGCTCGCTGCTGCTGACGACGGAAGCGGTCATCGCGGACAAGCCCGAGAAGGAAGACAAGTCCGGTGCCGGCGCGGGCATGCCCGGCGGCGACATGGGCGGGATGGACTTCTGAGCCAGCGCGCCAGGCAGGTGCGCGGCGCACGTTCGCACCGCAACGGGGCGGCCCCTTGGGCCGCCCCGTCTTGGTTGCGCCGCCAGCCGACGGCCCGCGCCGCCCTATGCTCCAGCCATGGCCGGTGACCTCGCCACCCTGTTCGGCGCGCACGCCGAGCGGTGCACCTTGCCGGCCTACGGCGGCGGCTCCATCCTCAACCTGCCGGCCGAGATCGGAGGGCTTCTGGGCGTTCCCCGCGGGTGGGAGGCGCCGCCGCTTGAGAACGGGGTCGACGTCGACCGCGCGGGCGTGCGCCGGGTGGTGCTGCTCGTTATCGACGGGCTTGGCTGGGAGCGGCTGCAGCAGGTCGCCACCACGGACTCCGTGGGCGGTCCGCTGGCGGAGCGCGGCGGCAGCCTGAGGTCGTTGACGTCGGTGGTTCCGGCCACCACCACCGTCGCCACCACCGCCCTGCTGTCGAACGGGGCGTCGCCGGCAAGGAGCGGCGTGCTCGGTTACAGCCAGCGCCTGAAGGAGATCTCGCGGGTGGCGGACATGCTCTACTGGCGCACGGTGCCGCGCGACGGGATGGCGGCCGAGTCGCTGGCGAGCCTGGGGGTGCCGCCCGAGACCTTCCTGCCGACGCCCTCGCTGTTCGAGACGCTGGCGCGGGGCGGCGTGGCCTGCGAGGCGTTCCTGCCCGCGGCCATCCGCCGCAGCCCGCTCTCGCGGATGCAGTTCCGCGGCGTGACGCCTCGCGGGGCAGCCGACCTCGACGACATGCTGCGGCAGGTGGCGATCCTGTTGGAGGCGCGCCCGGACGTGGGCCTGGTGTACGCCTACCACCCCGATCTCGACACCGTGAGCCACCTGCATGGGCCCGACGGCACGGCCTGGGAAGAGGCGCTCGCGGGCATCCGGGCGTCGCTGCGCGCCTGGTTGACGGCGCTGCCGCGCGCCGCGCGCCGCGGCACGCTGCTGCTGCTGACCGCCGACCACGGCCTGGTCCCGAGCCCGCCTGCGGGGCGCCTGCGCCTGAGCGACGCCCACGGGGTGCCGCCGTTGCTGGCAGGACCGGCCGGGGGAGAGCCCCGCCACGTCCACCTGTACGCCCGCCGCGGCTCCGCGGACGCCCTGGTCGAAACCGCGCGGCAGGCGTTGGGTGACGAGTTCATGGTGCTCCCGGGCGGCGCCGCGCTAGACGCCGGCCTCTACGGCGATCCCGCCGACCGTCATCCCGAGGCCGCCGGCCGCGTCGGCGATGCGGTGGTGCTGTCGCTGGCCGAGGCAACGCTGTGGCCCGGCGAGCCGGCGTCGGTGAACGGCATGCACGGGGCGCTCGATCCGCGCGAGATGCGCGTCCCGCTGCTCTCACTGCCGCTCGACGGCTAGCGTGCGCCGGCCGCAGCGGCGCCCGCGACCCGCTCGCGCCGCAGCCGCGGGCTAGCGAGCGATCAGGCTCGCGCCCGTCATCTCGGGCGGCCGAGGCACGCCCAGCAGCTCGAGCAAGGTGGGAGCGACGTCACCCAGCACGCCGCCGCTCCGAAGCGCGGCGCGCCGCAGCTCCGGATCGTCGCACACCAGCACGCACGGTACCGGGTTGGTGGTGTGGGCGGTGTGGGGGCTGCCGTCGTCCTCCACCATCACCTCGGCGTTGCCGTGGTCGGCGATGATGATGGCCGCGCCGCCCTTGGCGAGAAGCGCCTCCAGGAGCTTGCCGAGGCCGGCGTCGGCGGCCTCGCAGGCGGCGATGGCGGCCCGCAGCACCCCGGTGTGCCCGACCATGTCGGGGTTGGCGTAGTTGAGCAGCACGAAGTCGTCGTCGGCGCGGCGCAGCCGCGCGAGGGTGGCGTCGGTGAGCTCCGGAGCGCTCATCTCCGGCTTCAAGTCGTAGGTCGCGACCTTGGGCGAGGGCACCAGGTTGCGCTCCTCACCGGGGAACGGCTCCTCCCGCTGCGCGTTGAAGAAGTACGTCACGTGCGCGTACTTCTCGGTTTCGGCGGTGTGGTACTGGGTCATGCCCGCCTTGCTCACCACCTCGGCGAGGCAGTGCTCCAGGGGCGGCAGCTCGAAGGCGAAGGGCGACCCGAGGTCGCGGTCGTACTCCATCAACGAGGCGTAGTGCACCTCTGGGTGGCGGCAGCGCGGGAAGTCGTTCCAATCCGGGCCGCCCAGCAGTGCGTAGCTGAGCTGCCGCGCGCGGTCGGCGCGGAAGTTGAAGAACAGCACCGAGTCGCCGTCGCGCACCTCGCCCACGGCACCGCCGTCGGCGTCGACGATCACGGTAGGTGCGATGAACTCGTCGGTCTCGCCGCGCTGGTAGGCCTCACGCACCGCCTCCGACGCGCTCCGCGCGGCGTGTTCCGCCTTGCCGCAGACCACCGCCTCGTAGGCCAGCCGGGTGCGGTCCCAGCGGTGATCGCGGTCCATGGCGAAGTAGCGGCCGGAGACACTTGCCACGCGCGCCTCGACGCCCAACCCCGCCAGCTGCGCCTCGAGCTCCGCGACGAAGCCCCGCCCGCTGTCGGGTGGCGTGTCGCGCCCGTCGGTGAACACGTGGACGAAGACGGGGGCGATGCGGCGCCGCCTGGCGAGCTCGAGCAGGGCGAACAGGTGCCTCATGTCGGAGTGGACGCCGCCGTTGCTCACCAGCCCCATCAGGTGCAGAGCGTGACCCTCGGCGGCGTCCATGGCGGCAACCAGCGTCTCGTTCTCGAAGAAGCTGCCGTCGTCGATGCGCGTCTGGATGAAGCTCAGGCTCTGCATCACCACGCGGCCGGCGCCGAGGTTCAGGTGGCCGACCTCGCTGTTGCCCATCTGCCCCTCGGGCAGGCCCACCGCCCGACCGGAGGCGGTGAGACTGGTGTGCGGGTACTCCCGCCAGATGCGGTCGAAGGTCGGAGTGTCGGCGAGCTCTACGGCATTGCCGGGCCCCGCCGCAGCGAGTCCGAAGCCGTCGAGGATGATGAGCGCTACCGGTCGGGTCATGGGTCACCTCGTTCTTGACGGCCGCGCCGGCCGGGCGCGGCCCATCGCTGGCGTCGCGGGAGCGGGCGGCTCGCCGTCGCACCCGCGAGCGGGCCCGACCCGCCGGACCGTCCACCGGCCAGTCTACCGCCGCCGGCCTGCCGCCCGCGGCGCGCCCGTAGGCGGCCGCGCCCGCGCCGCCGGCGCTGGCGCTGGCCTCACAGCAAGCCGAGGACGCGCCTCACGCGGGCCGGCAAGCGGCCCAGGTCGCCGTCGTCCAGCGCCTCGGCGGCCTCGCCGGCCTCGAGAGCGACGCAGCAGCGGGCCGCGCGCTCGAGCTGGGGCTTGAGCGCGGGGTCCGCGATGACCTGCGGCAGCAGCTCGTCGAGGGTGGCATGGAGCGAGCGGACCGCCAGGTGCGTGGCGACCGCCCGCTCCTCCTCACACAGCTCGGGCGTGGGCGCCCCTGGTTGCACCGTGAGCCTCCGCGCGGCGGCCGTCACCCGCCCCTCCCGGGCGTAGCGCCGGCAGGCAGGGCAGAGCCCGGCCTCGGCGCTGAGGGCGCCGCAGGTGGGGCAAGGGCTCCAACCCTCGGCCAGGCGCCGTGCGCGGTAGCTCAGCAGCGCGCGCCCCGCACGGATGGCGGCGCCCGCAACCGGATCGGGCAGCTCCAGCTCGCCCAGCGTCCGGGCGAGCGCCGCCAGCGCTTCCGGGTCCGGCCGGGCCGCGGGCATCTCGACGGGCGCCTGCGCCGGTGGAACGGGCCCCACCCGGAAGCGGATGTCCTTGATCTCGTGGGTGTCGAAGCGCCCGCGGTAGACGTCGAGGAAGCGTCGCCGCTGGAGACTCAGGTGCATGGCCGTCTCGCTGTCGCTGACGTCGACGTAGAGCACGCCCTCGCGCACCACCCTGGCCGCGGCGAAGCGCGCCACCTCGGTTCCTACGACCTGTGGCCACAGCAGCACCGCCTCGGCTCGGCGCACCGCCCGCTTCATGCCCGAGCGGCGGAACACCTCACCCAACAGCTCGGCGACGTGTCGCTCAGCCACGCTCCACCTCGCCGTCCTCGATGCGCAGCGTCAGGTCGGCGCGCGGGGGCGGCTCGGTGCCGCTCACCAGCGCCTGCGGCGTGCGAGAGGTGAGCTCGAGCAGGAAGCCGCGCCTACCGGCGTCCAGCTCGGCCGTGAAGTCGTCTACCAACAGCACCGGTGGCTCGCCGTGCTTCTCCTCCAGCAGGCGGTACTCGGCGACGCGCAGGGCGAGCGCCACGGTACGGGCCTCGCCGCGCGAGCCGTACGCCTGAACACTGTGGCCGTCGAGCGTCAGCGCCAGGTCGTCGCGATGCGGGCCCACCGTGGTGACGCCGCGAGCCTGCTCCTCGGCGCGGGCACGGGCCAGTGCCTCCCCCAGGTCGCATGCCTCACGCTGCTGCCGCAAGCCGACCGTCAGCGCCTTGCCGTCGCCGGCGACCTCACCGTAGGTAGCGGCCGCGAGCTCGCAGACCCGGTTCAGCACGCGCAATCGGAGATCATCGATCTCCCGACCGACGACCACGAAACGCTCGCTCCACACCTCCAGGCCGGGGCGCGCCGCGCCGGCCCGGAGCAGCGCGTTGCGCTGCTCCAGCACCCGCAGGTACTCCCGCATCAACGCCGCATAGCGCGGCGACAGCTTGCCCAGCAGGGCATCCAGGTAGCCGCGCCGGCCGGAAGGAGAGCCGTGCACCAGGTCGGCGTCCTCCGGGGTGATCAGCACCGCGGTGGCGGTGCGGGCGATGTCGGACACCCGAACCGCCTGTCCGTCCAGGCGCAGCTGCTTGCGGCCCGGCGCCAGCCCGACCTCGATGCGGCTCACGCCGTCGGCATGCTCCACCTCGGCGGCCACGAAGCCCTCGCTCTCACCGATGCGCACCGTCTCCGCGATGGTGCCGGCGGGCAGCTCGCCGGTGCAGCCGAGGTAGGCCGCGTCCATGAGGTTGCTCTTGCCCGAGGCGTTGCGACCCACCAACGCCACCACCCCGCCCGCGAGCGCGATGCTGGGGGTGCGCAGGTTGCGCACGTTGAGCTGCGACAGGGCTCGCAGGACCACGCGCCCAGTGTAGCGTCCGCTGACGCGCCGCCGAACCCTGGCGCGGCGCCTAGGCTGCGGGTCGCCTCGCGGCCGCGCCGGGCGACACGAGCCCGCCCTCGCGCAGGCGGCCGGCGATAGCCAGCCACGCGAGCGCCAGCAGCAGCACCGCGGCGCCGGCGCCGAGCAGCGCCGGGGACGGATCCGAGCTCGTCGCGACCGCACCCGCCACGGCTGCCCCGATCGTCAGTCCCAGCGCGTTCGCGGGCAGCACCACCCCCATCACCTTGCCGCGCAGGCCGTCGGGCACGATCAGCTGGAGTAGCGTGAGGGACGCGACCTCACCCATCCCGAGTCCCGTGCCGATGACCGCCCCGCCGCCCCACATTCTGAGCAGGCTCCCGCCGGCGAGCACGCCGAATCCCGCGGCCACCAGCGACAGCGACAGCGCCACCAGATGGCGTGCCGGCAACCGGCGCAGCGCCGTGGTGATGAGCAGGATGCCGAGCAGCGTGCCCAGCGAGACCAGGCTCTCGAACAGGCCGTAGCCGCGGGCGCCGGCGCCGGAGCGTTCCATCGTCAGCGGCATCACGACGTTGAGCAGGTTGAGGCCGGCGTTGAGGACCAGGGTCGAGAGCAGCACCACCAGCAGCGGGGGCCGTTGGCCGATGAACCGCACGCCGGCCAGCAAGTCGCCGAGCAGCGACTGGCGCGCCGCATCCGGTCCGGCGGGGAACCTCACCAGTAGGGCGGCCGGCCCCAGCAGCGCCAGGCAGGGCACCGCCAGCGCCAGCGTGGCGGGCGCCCCCAGCACGGCGACCAGAGCGCCGCCCGCGCCCATCCCCACCATCGGCAGGCCCATCACCGCGGCCTGCATCAGGGCGTTGGCCTGAGCCAGCCGCTCCTCGGGCACCAGGCGAGGCAGGGCCACGTTGCCGGCCGCGAAGGTGAACATGGTGACGATGCCGTTCAACGGCGCCGCCAGGTACAGCGCCCACAGCGGCAGCGCGCCTTGCAGCGCCAGCACCGCCACCACCCCCGTGGCCGCGGCGCGAGTGAGCGCGCCCGCGAGCAACGGTATACGCAGCGGCAGCCGGTCGGCCAGCGCGCCCAGCAGCGGGCCGGCGAAGCGGGGCAGCGAGCCGAGCAGGGTGACGCTGGCGAGCTGCGTGCCGCTGCCGCCGAGCGCCAGGACCAGGAACGGCATGGCAACGAAGGTCAACGCGTCACCCACCGCGCTGACGGCGATGCCGAGCCAGTAGGCGACGAAATCGCGGTTGAAGAGCCTGACGGGGGCCATGGCTCCAGCATGCTAGGCTTCTAGTGGATGTGAAACTATCTGATTCAAGTAGCGCGGCAGTCGCCGCCTGGCGCGTCGAGACCGCTCGGCAGGCGGCGCTGCTCTCCGATCCAGTCGGCCGCGCCTTCTTCTACCCCTTCCTGGCGCGCACGCGCTCGGTCAAGGAGGCGGCCGACGAGCTCGGCTGCCGGCTCGACGCCACGCACTACCGCGTGCGCCGTTTCCTGGAGGCCGGCCTGCTGCGGGTGGTGGGGGAGCGGCCCAGGGCGGGGCGCCCCATCAAGCTCTACCGCTCGGTCGCCGACGTCATCTACGTGCCCTTCGACCTCACGCCCTTCGCCGAGCTCGAGGAACGCATCCGGAAGGACGTGCGAGCCGAGGAGGACCGCCTGGTGACGGCGCTGGCGCGCGCCGTGCGGCTCAGCGGGCGCGAGGGGCGTCGCCTCTACCGGCGCGCCAACGGCGAGCTCATGGTGGACGCCGGCAGCGAGAGCGGGCGCGACAGCGACTGGGGCGAGCTCATCCGAACGTGGCCGGCCAGCGTCCCGGTGACGGAGCGCATGGGTGGCGAGCTGGCGCTCACCCACGCCGAGGCCAAGACGCTGCTGCTGGCCTTCCGCGAGCTCACCGAGCGCTATCCCGTGCCGGGAGCGGACGTCGACGACGACCGCCGCACCTACCACTTCTACTTCGGTCTCGCGCCCTGGGGAAGCTGAGCGAGCGACGGCCGGGAACGCGTGCGTCCCCTCTGGGACGGCAAGCGCCGAGTCGTGGCGCGGGTGGTACACTGGCCCGTGATGAGCCCGCTCGACCCTCGCGCCCTGCGGCGCGACTTCCCGATCCTGGAGCGCACGGTCGCTGGCCACCCGCTCGTCTACCTCGACAACGCGGCATCCTCGCAGAAGCCCAGGCAGGTCGTCGAGGCGATGGTCGACTACTACTACCACCACCACGCCAACGTGCACCGCGGCGCGCACACCCTGTCGGTGGAGGCCACCGAGCTCTACGAGGGGGCGCGCATGCGGCTCGCCCGCTTCCTCAACGCGCCCGGCCCCGAAGGCGTGGTGTTCACTCGCAACACCACCGAGGCCCTGAACCTGGTGGCGGCGAGCTGGGGTCGCGCCAACCTGCAAGAGGGCGACGAGGTGGTGGTGAGCGTCGCCGAGCATCACGCCAACCTCGTTCCCTGGCACTTCCTGCAGCGCGAGCTGGGCATCCGGGTGCGCGCCGTCGGCCTCACCCCCGAGGGCCGGCTCGACCTGGAGGCGCTGGAGGCGGCCATCTCAGAGCGCACCCGTGCGGTCGCGAGCTTCCACATGAGCAACGTGCTCGGCACCATCAACCCGGTGCGGCGGCTGGCCGACCTGGCCCACGCCGTCGGGGCGGTGATGATCGTGGACGGTGCCCAGGGGGCGCCGCACCTGCCGGTCGACGTGACGGCGATGGATTGCGACTTCTACGCCGTGTCGGGGCACAAGATGCTCGGCCCCACGGGGGTGGGTGGGTTGTGGGCGCGTCCCGCCATCCTGGAGACGATGCCCCCCTTCCTGGGCGGCGGCGAGATGATCCGCAAGGTGAGCATCGAGGACAGCAGCTACGCCGGTATCCCGGCGCGCTTCGAGGCCGGCACGCCCCCGGTAGCGGAGGCGGTGGGGCTGGCCGCCGCCATCGACTACCTGGAAGGGGTCGGCATGGAGGCGGTGGCCGCGCACGATGCCGCGCTGGCGCGCTACGCTCTGGACCGGCTTGGGGCGATCGACGGCCTCACCCTCTACGGCCCGCGCGAGGGGGAGCGCGGCGGCATCGTGACCTTCAACCTCGACGGGGTCCATCCCCATGACGTCGCCTCGGCGCTGGACGCCGAGGGCATCGCCATCCGTTCCGGCCACCACTGCGCCCAGCCGCTGGGCGCGGTCCTGGGCGCCAGCGCCTCGGCCCGGGCCAGCTTCTACCTCTACACCACCGAGGACGAGATCGACCGGCTGGTGGAGGCGCTGGTGAGGACGCGCGACTTCTTCAAGGCGTTCGCATGAACGGCTTTCTGCAGAGCCTCTACCAGGATCTCATCCTGGAGCACTATCACCGCCCGCACCACCGGGGCCGCCTCGAGCGCGCGAGCCACACCCAGGAGGGGATCAACCCTTCCTGCGGTGACGAGCTCACGCTCTACCTGCGCGTCGAGGATGGCGTCATCCGTGCGGTGGCGTTCGAGGGCGAGGGTTGCGCCATCAGTCAGGCGTCCGCCTCGCTGATGACCGACGCCCTGGAGGGCGCCAGCGTGGCGCGCGCTCGGGAGCTGTCGGAGGCGTTCAAGGCGATGATCAGAGGGGAGCCCCCGTCCGACGATCTGGGCGACCTGGCGCTGCTTCAGGGCATCTCGAAGCTGCACGCGCGCGTCAAGTGCGCCACGCTCGCCTGGACCACGCTGGACGCCGCCCTCACCGACTAGCGCGTCCGGCAAGCCGGCAGCGTCACTGCGGGCCGGTCGCCGGTGGCTCGCTGCGGAGCTCCTCGGGGTCCTCGGCGCCGCGCTGCGAGCGCGACGGCGCGATCTCCGCGTGGGGCCGCGGGTGAGACTCGAGCGAGCGGGCGTAGGCCTGCAACATGCCGCGGAACTGCTCCCTGAAGAGCGTGTACTCGCGCTCGACGCGCACCAGCTCGGCCCGCGCGTCGCGCAGCCTCGTCTCGGTACCGTCGAGGCGCTCCTGCTTGAGGCGGTCGGCCTCTTGCAGCACGAGCTGCGCCTCCTTCTTGGCGTTCTCCTTGATCTCGTTGCCGATGCGCTCCGCCGCGATGATGGCGCGCTGCAGCTCAGCCTCGGCCGCCTGCAGCTCGGCGACCTGCTCCTCCTTGCGCTCGAGCTCGTCGGCAAGGGCCTGCTTCTCGCGCAACAGCTCCTCCCGTTCGAGCGCGACCCGTTCCAGGAACTCCTGCACCTGGCGCCTGTGGTAGCCGCTGGCCGTGCGCTGGAACTCCATGTGTTGGATGTCGAGCGGACTGAGTCTCATCTGTACCGTCCCTCGGGCGCGTCACTGGAACAACGCCGTTCCCACGCGCACCCACGTCGCTCCTTCTTCAACCGCGACCTCGAAGTCGGCGCTCATGCCCATGGACAGTCCCGGCAGCCCCAGGGTATCACCCAAGCGCTTGAGCTCGCGGAACGACGGACGGCTGGTCTCCGGGTCCGTGGTGAACGGAGCCATGGTCATCAAGCCCTGGAGGTCCAGGTGCTCGAGCGACGCCACGTGCGCCACGAGGCCCCCCGCGGCTGCCGGTGGAACACCGTACTTCGCGTCCTCGCCGGCGATGTTGACCTGCACGAGGACCCCGAAGCGCTCGCCGCGCCGCTCGCCTTCGGCCTCCAGCGCATCGGCGAGCCGTTCCGAGTCGAGCGAGTGGATGAGGCGAACGCCGCGGAGGTACTTGATCTTGTTGCGCTGCAGGTGACCGATGAGGTGCCACTCGACATCCGGGCCGAGGCTGCTCGCCTTGGCCCGCCACTCCTGCACGCGGTTCTCCCCCAGCACCCGGTGGCCGTGTGCCAGGATCCGCGCCTCGATCTCGCCCAGGTCGTGGCCCTTGGTGACGGCGACGAGCGTCACCTCGTCGGGGTTGCGCCCGCTACGCTCGCAGGCGGCGTGAATGCGGCCGAGCACGTCTGCTAGCACGGCCTAGAGGGTGGGAAGGAGGCCGGAAACCAGCTGCCGGAAGCGCGCGCCGCTCGCCTCGGCCACCCGCAACACCTGCTCGCTGCTGGCGTGCTCCTGGCGGTCGGGCAGCGCCATGTCGGTGATGGTGGAGAGGCCGACCACGCGCATCCCCAGGTAGCGCGCCGCGATCACCTCGAAGACGGTCGACATGCCGATGGCGTCGGCCCCTAGCCGACGGAAGGCGCGCAGCTCCGCGCGCGTGGCGTAGCTGGGGCCCGAGAAGGCGAGGTAGACGCCCTCGCGCAGCGGCACCTGCTGCGACTGCGCAACGCTGCGCGCGGCGCGCAGGTAGTCGACATCGTAGCAATCGAACATCACCGGGAAGCGCGGCCCGTCGGCCTCGTCGTTGGGCCCCGTCAGGGGGTTGTGACCGGTGGCGTTGATGAGGTCCAGCTGCAGCATCAGGTCGCCGGCCTCGAAGGTCGGGTCGAGCCCGCCGCAGGCATTGCTCACCAGCAGGCTGCGGGCGCCGAGACGGTGCATCACCCGCACCGGGAAGGCGCACTGGGCAGCCGTGAAGCCCTCGTAGAGGTGCACGCGGCCCTGCATCGCCACCACGCGCCGCCCGGCCAGCCGGCCCAGGAACAGTCGCCCGGCGTGGCCTGGCGCGCTGCTCACGGGCATCCCGGGAATGTCGGCGTAAGGGATGACGACGGCATCCTCGATCTCCTGTGCCAGCGGGCCGAGCCCGGAGCCGAGGACGAGCGCCACCTCGGGAGCCTTGGACACCCGCGAGCGGATGGCGGACACCGCGCCGTGAAAGGCGTCGCCGACACGGTGAGGGGAAGCTGCATCCATGCAGCGATTGTACCGGGGACGGCGATGGAAAGCGCGGTTGTCGCTTGTGGCACGCTCTAAGTCCTCTCACGAGAACTCAGGTAGACTGCACGCATGCCGACATACCGCCACCTGGTGGTCGCCGTGCTCGTCGTCCTGGGCGCAGTTGCGTTCGCTCAGCAGCAGCCGGTCCTACAAGGCCGTCTCGCCGACGTCAGGGTAGAGGGGACGACCAACTACGCCGACATCGTCAAGACCATCATCACCGCGCGCAAGGGCACGCCGGTGGCGAGCATCGATCTCGAAGCCGAGCGCAACCGCGTCTACGGCCTAGGCACCTTCCAGGAGGTGTCGGTGAGCCTGCAGTCGAGCCCTGCCGGCCCGGTGCTGGTCATCAAGGTCAAGGAGAACCCGCTCATCGGCGCCATCGTGTTCCAGGGCAACGACAGCGTCGACGCCGCCTCGTTGACCTCGGCGCTCAAGGACACCAACCTGGTGGAGAAGGGCCGGGTCTACAACACCAGCCGCGCGCAGGACGCCAAGGCGACCATCCAGGACGTCTATCGCCAGAACGGCTTCCCCTTCGACGTGGACGTGAACCTCTCCGTGGAACCGGCTCCGGACCTGGCCACGCAAGGGCAGCCGGTGCCGGTCCGGCTCACCTACACCGTCAACGAGGCCGCCAAGATCGACAAGGTGGCCGTCGAGGGCAACACCGTCTTCACCAGCGCCGAGATCAAGGCCAAGTTCGACGCGCTGAGCAAGGCCGGCACCTTCAAGCTCTCCGACTACCAGGCAGCCCTGCGGCAGGTCGGCCAGATGTACGTGGCCAAGGGCTACCGCGGCAGCGGGGTAGATGTCCAGACCAGCGAGCTGAAGGACGGCACGCTCACCGTTCGCGTCCAGGAGCTGCACATCGACTCGATCGACACCACTGCGCTCGGCGTCAACCCCTCCAGCCTGAGCTTGCACCCCGGCGACCTGTTCAACTTCGATACCCTTCTGAGCGACGTCAAGCGCCTGGCGAAGGGGCGAAGCAGTGACATCCAGCTCCAGACCCTACGCTCGCCCACGGGCGGAGTGCGGGTGGTGTTCCATCTGGGCCCGCCCGACACCGCCGGCCCGATCAAGGCCATCAAGATCGAAGGCAACACGGTTCTCTCCAATGCCGAGCTGACCAAGGTGCTGTCGCTGCACATCGGCGACACCTTCACCTCGGCGCTCGCTCGCGAGGACTTCGCGTCGCTCGTCAAGGCCTACAACGACCAGGGCTACCTGATCCGCACCCAGCCGGACTTCAGCTATGACAACGGCACCTACATCCAGCGGGTCACCGAGATGAAGATCGAAGGGTACAAGATCCAGTACCAGGGCCAGCCCGACAACACCAAGCGCTTCGTCATCACCCGCTACCTGCCGGCCGTCGGCAGCGTCGCCAACGTCAACCAGATCGACGCCGGCCTCCGCTCGGTGTACCGAACCGGCGCCATCACGCCGGTGGATCGCACCGTTCGGCAGGGCACCAAGCCCGACCAGGTGATCGTGGTGGTGACGGTCAAGCACGCCGGCACCGGCACCTTCCAGCCGTCCGCGCAGTACGCCACGGACACGGGCCTCTCCGCCTCGCTGAGCTACCAGGAGAAGAACTTCCTGGGACGGGCGCACCATGTGAGCATCGACCTCACCGGCAAGAGCACCGACCTCGGCGTGATGATCGGCGGAAGCCTGCGCTACGACATCCCGTGGCTGTACATCCCGCAGGGTGACTTCGAGAAGGTCCCGACCTCCTACTCGGTCCAGATCTTCAGCAACGTCCTGAACAACCAGCCGCTGGCGACCACCAGCGGCAACACCACGGTCACCTACCCGGGGCTGAAGGCTACCGAGGCCAACCGCGTACGCGTGGGCGAGTACACCGTGCGCAGCACCGGCCTGGGCGTGAGCGTCACGCGGCAGATCTACCCCAACACCTCGATGTCGCTCTCGGGCAGTGCCAGCTATGCCGCCTACAAGCTCGAGCCGCCCACGGCGACGTGCAAGATCAGTGGGGGCAAGGTGACCAACGGGTCGGCCTGCTCGATCCCGTCCTCCGACGCGCTGAAGTACCTCCCCACCAGCGGCGTGGCCACCTTCTTCAGCGCGGGGACCACCTACGACACGCGCGACAACCCCGACTTCCCGACCACCGGCTTGCGCGTCTACGGGACCTTCGGCCTGGGCATCGGCAGCGACTACACCAGCCCGGCCACCGGAGCGAGGCAGACCTACAGCTACCAGCAGCTCACCGCCGGGGTGCGCACCTACGCCAAGCTGTCGACACTGGACCCGAACGAGATCAAGGACCCCAACCACGTCTTCGCGGTACGCCTGGACGCCGGGACTCAGCTCGGCAGCGACTACCCCAGCTCCAAGCAGTTCAGCGTGGGCAGCACCGGCATCACCAGCACCCTGATCCGCGGCTACACCCCCAACGACTTCAACCTCTCGAAGACCTTCGTCACCAGCTCCTTCGAGTACCGCTACAACTTCAACCTCAGCACGGTCGCCACCCAGACGGTGATCGGCGTCGCCTTCGTGGATGTGGGCTGGGCCTCCAGCGTGCCCGGCTACACCGACTACCAGACGCCGGTCTTTGCCGGTGCGGGGGTCGGCGTGCAGATCAACCTCGGCTTCGGGAGCGTGGTTCTGCCGGCCATCCGGATGGACTACGCCTTCAGTCAGAAGCACCCCACGGGCGTGTTCGGGTTCCGGGTGGGGCCGGTGTTCTAGCGCGAGCCGGCGGCCCGGCCGGCTCGCAGATCACTGGCTTGGCCGGCTCGTTCCTCACTCGCTTGGCCGGCTCGTTCCTCACTCGCTTGGCCGGCTCGTTCCTCACTCGCCGGCCACCTCCCGGAGCGCGTCCATGCCGGTGAGCCGGATCTTGCCGTAGCCGGCGTCGATGGCTCCCATGCGCACCAGCTCGCCGACCACCTTGGTGACGGTCTCGCGCACCGACCCGACCGCGGCGGCGAGCTCGTCGTGGGTGATGTGCACCACCCGCAAGCCGCTGTCGTCCACGGTGGCCAGATCGCTGGTGCCGAGCTCGAGCAGCTCCGCGGCGATGCGCGACCGCAGGCGCTTGCCCCCCAGCCGGTTGAGCGCGCGGTACAGGCCCTCGACCACGTGAACGAGGTGCTCGAGGACCTGCCGGGTCTGCTCGCGGGTCAGCGCGCCTGGCTGGAGCACGTCGATCTCGGTGTCGGTGACGGCCTCCGCGAAGTAGCGCCGGCTCTCGCCCGTGAGCGCCTCCTCGCCGAAGAAGCCGCCGGGCTTCACGTAACGCAGGGTGAGGCCGTTGCCTTCGTCGTCCACCATGTGGATGCGGACGAGACCGCTGCGGACGCGGAAGAGGTACTCCGGATCACCGGGGAAGAGCACCACCTCACCTGCCTGGTGCCCGCGAACGTCCACCAGGTCAGTGCTGCTGAAGGATCGACTCATGGTGTCCGCCTGCCTTCCCGTCTCCCCACGAACCCGCGGGCTTTGTGAGGCCCGCCCACAAATCGAGGATACCGCCACCTTGCCGGAGCGAAAAACGCATACGTTACGTGGGCTCCGGAGGCACGCCTCGGCTACAATGCACTCCCACGTCGCTCACCCGGTCGCCTGGAGGCCGTCATGCGCATCGAGGTACCTCGCGAGTCCGAGCGGCTCGGCGCCACCCTCTTCTACGGCGTCCAGCGCGTGTACGAGCTGGACGCGGGCATGGTGCGCGCGCCGCCGCAGGCCTTGGACCAGATCATCGCGCCCGTCGCCTTCGAGGCCATCGATGCGGTCTGCTGCGACATGGCCGTGGTGGTGCCGGTCCGAGGCGAGCGCATCAAGCTGCTCGAGGGCGTGCTCGCCGGCATCCCGCACCCGTGCCTGGTGATCGTGGTCTCCAACAGCGACCGCGAGCCGATCGACCGCTTCACCCTCGAGCTGAACGCGGTGGTCAGGTACCGGGGCTTCACCGGCAGGCGAATCGCGGTAGTCCACCAGAAGGATCCGGCCGTCGGCGAGGGGTTCGCCCGCAGCGGCCTGGACAGCCTGCTCGGCGAGGACGGCCGCGTCAAGGACGGCAAGGCCGAGGGGATGCTGGTCGCCACCGCCCTGGCGGCGCTGGCCGGCAGGCGCTTCATCGGCTTCATCGACGCCGACAACTACTTCCCCGGCGCTGTGCACGAGTACGTCCGCGAGTTCGCCGCGGGGCTGCTGGGGCGTCGGTCGGACTACGCCATGGTGCGCATCAACTGGCAGAGCAAGCCGAAGATCGTACGGGACGCGCTGTTCTTCGCCAAGCTCGGGCGAGCCACCGCGGTGACCAACCGCTTCCTCAATGCCCTCATCGGCTACTACACCGGCTTCGAGACAGAGGTCGTCCGGACCGGGAACGCCGGCGAGCACGCCATGACCATGGACCTGGCGCTCAAGCTCTCGACGGCGTCCGGCTACGCCGTCGAGACGCACCACTTCCTCGACCTGCTGGAACGCTACGGCAGCATCCTGGAGAACCCCAGCCGGGACGTCCTGGACAAGTACGTGGAGGTGTTCCAGATCGAGTCGCGCAACCCCCACCTGCACGACATCGCCAAGGGCGAGGCCCACATCGGTGCGATGGTGCTGGCGTCCTTGGGGGCGATCCACGCCTCTCCCATCTGCCCGCCCGAGCTGGCCGCCGAGATCACGGCCGAGCTGAGGCGCCGGCGGCTGCTGCCGGCGGGCGCCACGCCGCCGGCCCCGCTGGTCTACCCTCCGTTGGAGACGCTGTCGCTGACGAAGTTCTCGGAGGCCGTTGCCGACGCCCCGTTCATCAAGCCGCTGCTGGCATGAGCGCGGCCGCTGCCGGACGGCCGTCCAGGCGGCACCGCCGCAGGGGCGCGTGCGCTCACACGTTGAACAGGAAGTGCATGACGTCGCCGTCCTCGACCAGGTAGTCCTTGCCCTCCGTGCGCAGCTGGCCGCGGCTGCGAGCGGCGGCGATGGAGCCGGCCTCCACCAGCTCCTTCCAGCCGATGACCTCCGCGCGGATGAAGCCGCGCTCGAAGTCGCTGTGGATGACGCCCGCCGCCTCGGGCGCCCGGGCGCCGCGCCGCACGGTCCAGGCCCGTATCTCCTTCTCGCCGGCGGTCAGGAAGGTGATGAGCCCCAGCGTGTGGTAGCCCACGGCGATCAGGCGCTCCAGGCCGGGACGCTCCAGCCCCATGTCCGCGAGGAAGGCGAGGGCCTCCTCCTCGCCCAGCTCGGTCAGCTCCTCCTCGATGCGCGCCGAGATCACCACCACGTCGGCGCCCTCCCGTGCCGCCACGTCCCGCACCTCGTCGACGTAGACGTTGCCGTCCGGCAGGGCGTCCTCGGACACGTTGCAGACGTAGATGACGGGCTTGGCCGTGAGCAGGGCGAGCTCGGGTGGCAGGGTCACGCCGGTCGCCCGCGCCGGTGTGCCCTCCGACAACCTCGCCAGCAGGGTCTCGAGCTGAGGCAGCATGGCAGCGTCGTCGGGATCGCCCTTGGCGCTTCGCCGCACCTTCTCCAGGCGCTTGTCCAGCGTGGCGATGTCGGCGAGGGCCAGCTCGGTGGCGATGGTTTCGATGTCGGCGGCGGGCGAGACGGCACCCGCCACGTGAACCACGTTGGGGTCGTCGAAGCAGCGCACCACATGCGCGATGGCGGCCACCTCGCGGATGTTGGCCAGGAACTGGTTGCCCAGCCCCTCGCCGCGGCTCGCCCCCTTCACCAGGCCGGCGATGTCGACGAACTCCACGCTGGTGGGCACCAGTGGCGGCACCGAAGCGCCCTTGACGTAGAGCGGCTGCAGCGCCGCCAGGCGCGGATCGGGGACCGCCACCACGCCGACGTTCTTGTCGATGGTGGCGAACGGGTAGTTGGCGGCCTCCACGCGCGCACGTGTGATGGCGTTGAACAGCGTGCTCTTGCCGACATTCGGCAGTCCGACGATTCCGATGCCAAGCATGGCGTCTCCGTAACCGGCGCGTGCCCCGGGGGCGTCGTGCCGGGTCAGGATTGTAACGCATGGTGGTAGGATCGCCGCCATGACCGGCGCTGGAGCGCCGCGGCCCGCCACCCGGACGGCGCTCCGACGGGGAGTAGGCGGCACGTGGCGGTGAGCTATCACAGCACGCGGGCGAGCGGCGAGGCAGCTGGCGTCGACTTCGAGACGGCGCTGATGCGAGGTCTCGCGCCCGATGGCGGCCTCTACCTTCCCAGGCCGGTGCTGCCCCTGCCTGCGGGCTGGCAGGCGTCCCGCTCGCTGCCCGATCTGGCCACGCTGGTGCTTCCGCCCTACCTGGGCGTCGAGCGGGAGGCGCTCGAGCCGCTGCTGCAGGCCGCCCTCGACTTCCCGCTGCCGCTCGTCCCGCTCGCCCGCGATCGTCACGTTCTGGAGCTGTTCCACGGGCCGACGATGGCCTTCAAGGATGTCGGCGCCCGCACCATGGCTCGCCTGACGGCCGCCGCCGCCGCACACCGCGGCCGCAGTGTGACGGTCCTGGTCGCAACCTCGGGAGACACCGGCAGCGCCGTGGCCGATGCCTTCAAGGGCCTCGCCCGGGTGCGTGTGGCGCTGCTCTACCCCGAGGACATGGTCAGCGAGATGCAGGAGCGGCAGCTCGTCACCGCCCGCCCGGGCGTGCAGGCCTTCCGCGTGAGAGGCACCTTCGACGACTGCCAGCGCCTGGTCAAGGGCGCCTTCTCGGACCCCGCCCTGGCGCAGCTGGGGCTCTCCAGCGCCAACTCCATCAACATCGGCCGGCTCCTGCCGCAAGCGCTCTACTACCTCTGGGGCGTCGCCCGGCTGGGTCGCTCGACGGGAGCGCCGGCGCCGGTGGTCACGGTGCCGAGCGGCAACCTCGGCAACCTCACGGGCGGGGTGCTGGCCGAGAAGATGGGCATGCCGGTCGGCCGCTTCGTCGCGGCGCACAACGTCAACGACTTCTTCCCGGAGTTCCTCGAGGGTCGTGCCGAGGCCTACGCCTTCCGGCCGACCAGGGCCACCCTGTCCAACGCCATGGACGTGGGCGCGCCCTCGAACTTCGAGCGCCTGCTGGCGCTCCTGGGGGATGCCCTGCCGGAGCGGGTGTGGGGCGTCAGCGTGGACGACGACGCCACCCTGGGGCGGATGCGCACCAGCGCCCGGGACGACGGCTACCTGCCCTGCCCGCACACCGCGGTGGCGCTGGAAGGGTTGGAGCGCTACCGCGCGGTCAGCGGCGATACCCGCCCCGCGATCGTCCTGGCGACCGCGCATCCCGCCAAGTTCCCGGATGCCGTGCGGCGCGCCACCGGCGAGCCCGCACCGCGCAGCCCCCAGCTCGAGGGGCTGGTCGACCGGCAGCGCAACGTTCTGCCCCTGGATGCCGAGCCGGCCGCCTTGCGTGCGGCACTCCTGGACTTCACCGCCGCCGCGTCCTGACGCCGCCTGAGCCCGAATGGCGGGCCGTGCGCTCGGAGCGGGCGTCAGCTCCGCAACGCGAAGGGGCTGTGTGGGTCGTCGCCCAGGTGCACGACGCGCATCTCATGCATGAGCTTGGCAAGGTGGGCCAGCAGGCTGCGCTCGGCCAGCTCGCGGGCGGCGTCGGGCAGCCCGGGGTAGACCTGGCGGCGCAACGCCGCCAGCCTCTGCGGCCCCTCCGCCAGGGCCGCCAGCAGCTGTCGCTCGCGTGCCAGCCGGTGCTCGGCGGCGGCCGCCAGCTTGGCGGCAGGATCTCGCACCAGCGGTCCGTGACCGGGGCCGAGGAGTGCCGGAGCCAGCCCGCGCAACCGCGACAGGCTGGCCAGGTAGGCGCTGACGTCCCCTTCCGGCGTGCCGACCCAGCTCGAGCCCTGCCCAGCCACTAGGTCGCCGGCGAGCGCGGTGCGATCGTCCTCCACCAGGAAGCTCAGGTGGCCGGGGCTGTGGCCGGGCGTATGCAGGGTGCGGATGACGGTGTCGCCGACGGTGAGACGATGCTCATCTGCAAGGAACATCCGGCCGGCGGCGCGGACGCGCTGCGCCTCCAAGGCGTGCAGATAGACCGGGCAGTCCGGATGGCTCTCGAGGAGCGCTGCCAGTCCCTCGACGTGATCGACGTGGCCGTGGGTGAGCAGCACCGCCTTGAGCAGGCGCACGCCCGCGGACGCCAGGGCCGCGTCGATGGCGTCGCGCGAGGCTTCGCCGGGCGATCCGGGGTCCACGACCACCCCCACGCCGCCGGCGGCGACCAGGTAGACGTTGACGTGATCGAACGGGGGAAGGGTTCGGCTGGGGAGTCGAAGGCGCCACACGTGCTCGGAGACGCGCTCGGGGGTAGCGGGTCGGCTCACCGCTTCGCCAGCAGCCCCTCGGCCACGTCGAGCGCGTCGGCGGGTGAGCTGGGGACGTCCGGCACCACGCCGCGGCCCTCCCACGTCGGCCCGCCGATGGGGGCCAGGACGCCGGTGGCGATCCAGGCCTGCGAGCCGTCGGCGAGGCAGAACGGCAGCACGGCCTCGACGTTGCCCGCCGTGCGCGCGCCGACCACGGTCGCACGGCCGGCCTTCTGAAGCGCGCCCGCCAGCCCTTCGGCGGCGCTGTTGACGTCGCCGTCGGTCAGCACCGCAAGGGGCAAGGTGGTCGCCACCGGCCCGATGGCGGGATAGGGCAGCGGCAGGGCCCACCGCGTCACGACTCGCCACAGGAAGCCACTGGTGAAGATGCCGGCCACCCGCATCATCGTCACCAGCCGCCCGCCGGGATTGCCGCGGAGGTCGAGCACCAGACCCTTGGCGCCGCTCGCCTGCAGCACCGTTACGGCCCCCCGTACGGCGTCGGGGATGCCGCCGGAGGCCAGGTCGGGCAGCCGGATGTAGCCGATGCCGTCCGGCAGCAGTCGGTAGCTCACGTGGCCGGCGTGTCCCTCGACCTGCGCCATGCCGAAGACGCCCAGGCACGGCAGGTCGCCATACTCGGCATGGATCTCCGCGACGCGTTTCGGCGGCACGAACACCGTGTGGCCATCGTTGATGCGCGCGTACATGGCCTGCAGCACCGCGTAGAACGCCGCGTCGTCCTTGGCTGCCAGCGCCTCGGGGCGGTACTCGCGGCGCATCGCCTGCCAGTCCACCTTGAGTCCGCCCACGTCCCAGTAGCGCTGATCGATCAGGCGCCAGGCGGTGTCGAAGCGCCTGCCGTAGTCCGATCCGCTGCCGGGCGCCGCCGCGGACGGTGGGGCCGTTGCCGGCGTTGAGGACGCCGTCGCCCAGGCCGCCACGGCGAGCAGCAGGAGCCGCGCGAGACGCCGCCCCGCGCGGCGCCCGGCCCGGCGCCGGATGCTCACGCGCTCAGCCGCTGGCACCCGCGAACGCCGAGGCGTGGCGCTCCAGCGTGTCGGCGTCGAGAAGCACGGTCTGGGCTCCCACGCGAGTGGTGTTGAGGGCGCCGGCGACGTTCCCCAGTCGGGCGGCGGCCAGCAGATCGTAGCCCTTCATGATGCCGTGAGCGAAGGCGGCGGTGTAGTAGTCGCCGGCCCCGGTGGAGTCGACGACGCCGTCGACGTCGTAGGCCTCAACGAGCTCGGTCAGCTCCGGCGTGATGACGATGCTCCCCATGGCACCCACCTTGACGATGAGCCGGTCGATGCCGTGCCGGTTGAGTCCCGAGACGGCGTCGGAGATCGACGACTCGCCGGTCAGGGTGTAGAGCTCCTGCTCGTTCATGAGCAGGTAGTCCACCTCGCGCACCAGCGAGATGAGCCGGTCGCGTAGGGCGTTCACGGCACCACTGCCGAGGTCGACGAAGGTCGTGACCTTGGCCTCGCGGGCATAGTCGAGCGCCTGCACGGCGTACTCGCGCTGGCGCCCGCCCACCAGGCTGTACGCGCTCATCACCAGCGCATCCGCCGAGGCGATGTCCTTCCGCTCCAGCTCGGCGGAGTCCAGGTGGCGGCTGGCGCCGGCCGCGCTGATCATGGTGCGTTGCGCGTCCGGCGTGATGATGAGGGTGACGCTGCTGGTCTGGAGATGCCCGTCCACCTGCACCATGCCGTCCCCGACGCCGGCGGCACGGACGTGCTTGAGGGCGAGCTTGGAGAACGGGCCGGTCCCCACCCGGGTGGCGATCTCGACGTCGTTGCCCAGGCGGCCGAGTACCGCTGCGATGGTGCCCCCGGCACCCCCGGGCTCCATGACGGCCCGGAGGGCGTTGACCTCCCCCCCTGGCTCCGGGAATTCCTTCACGAAGTACATCTGATCGACGGTCGCATCGCCGACCACAACGAATCGTCCCATCACACTCCAGACCCGGCCGCAGCCGGCAGGGTCGCTTTGTCGCTTAGGGCAGTATACCCAATCGGGCTAGGGCCAGTCGGTGCCGCCCGCCAGCGAGGCGAGAAGCCGCTCGAAGCTGGTCAGCTCCAGCGCCTCGGCGCGGACGCGGCCGTCGAGCCCGAGCTCGGCGAGAGCACGGTTGACGGCCTCGCGGTCGAATCCGGCGAGCGCCAGGTTCTTCGCCAGCGTCTTGCGCCGGTGAGCGAAGCCGAGGCGGATGAAGCGGAACAGCTCCGGGTCCGGTCGCGCGGCGCGGTCGACATCGATCCGCACCACGGCCGAGGTGACCTTGGGCGCCGGCAGGAACGCGCCCGGAGGCACTCGGCGCAGGCTGGCGGCGCGCCCGAAGTGGCGGACGAGCAGCGTCAGCGACCCGTACGCCGGCGTTCCAGGTGCCGCCGTGAGGCGGTCGGCGACCTCGCGTTGGACGAGGAACACCAGGCGGCGGAACCGCCTCGACGCCAGCGCCCGCGTCACCACGGCGGTCGCCACCCCGTACGGCAGGTTGGCCACCAGCAGCGTCCCCTCGGGGAGCGACGCGAAATCGTAGCGGGCGGCGTCGCCGAACACCAGCTCAACCGACCCCAGGCCGGACAGGGTCTCCGCCAGCACGCCCTGGAGGCGCCGGTCGAGCTCGACGCTCACCACCCTGGCCGCGCGCGACGCCAGCTCGCGCGTCAGGACGCCGAGACCGGGTCCCACCTCGAAGACGGTATCGGTGGGCTGCACCTCGGCCGCATCGACGATGACGGCCAGCGCGCCGGCGTCTACCAGGAAGTTCTGGGAGAAGCCTCGGTCGGGCGTGAGCCCGTGACGCTTGAGCAGGGCCGCCACCCGTGACGGGGCGGTCAGCGGGGCCTGTCGTCCCGAGGCGTCCACCCGACGTGGCTCGTCTGCGTCGGGGCCGGCCGAGCGCATCGCCGCCGGTGGGCCGGCCGCGCCGTGATCGACCTCGACGGCGCCCGGGCGACCCGCTCTCGTGGCGGATCGGAACGCCCGGTCGCCGGCGCTCACGTGATGCGATCGGAGATGAGGGCCTCCAGCTGGCCGGCTGCCTCGTCGAGGGTCACCTGCTGCACCACGGCCAGCTCGCTGGCGAGCATGCTCTTGGCGTGCTCCAGGACCTCGCGTTCTGTCGCCGCCAGGCCCTTCTCGAGGTCGCGCTTGGCGAGCACTCCGATGAGCCGTGCCAGGTCGTAGGCGCTGCCTCCCGCCAGGATGTCCTGCTCGGCGCGGTATCGGGGCGGCCACTGCGTCGGCAGCGACAGGTCGGCCTTCGCCAGCGCGTCGAACACCTGGGTGATCTCGTCGGCGCCGACGGTGTGGCGCAGCCCGACCTCCTGCCCCTTGCGTAGAGGCACCAGCACCTCCATGTCGCCACGAACGAAGACGATCTTGAGGTACTGCTGGGTTTCGCCCAGTACCGCGCGGGTGGTGAGTTCCTGAACGACACCCGCGCCCTGCGACGGGTAGACCACGTTGTCACCGACCTGGAATGTCACAGTAGCTACGAGGTTACCATAGCGCGCGCCAGGCGGCCGGAGTCGCCGCCACGCAGGCGCATCCGGCGTTCCGACCCGGCCGCCCCCAGCCCCGGCGCCGGCGTCGCGTCATGCGCGCGTCCGCTCGCCGTGCCCCGGGATGGTGGGAACCTCCACGCGTTTGCCCTCGAGTCGCGCCTCGATCTCGCGGATGCGATCCCGGATCTGCGCGGCGCGCTCGAAGTCGAGTTCTTCGGACGCCTTCCACATCTCGTTCTCCAGCTGCGACAGCTCCTGCTTGAGATCGTCGAACAGCAGCTCGCGCTCCCAGGGATCGAGCTCCTCGGCTTCGTCCCGGGCCTGCTCCTCGCCACGGATCACCTCGTGGATGCGCTTGCGGATCGTCTCGGGGGTGATGCCGTGCTCGCGGTTGAAGGCGAGCTGCTTGTCGCGGCGACGGTTGGTCTCCGCGATGGCGCCGTCCATCGCCTCGCTGACCTCGTCGGCGTAGAGGTACACCTCGCCCTTGACGTTGCGCGCCGCACGGCCGATGGTCTGGATGAGCGAGCGTTCGCTGCGCAGGAAGCCGGACTTGTCGGCGTCGAGGATGGCGACGAGGCTCACCTCGGGCAGGTCGAGTCCCTCGCGCAGCAGGTTGATGCCTACGAGGGCGTCGAAGTGGCCGAGGCGGAGGTCGCGGATGATCACCTGACGCTCGACCGCGTCGATGTCGGAGTGCATGTACCGTACCCGCTCCCCCTGCTCGGCGAGGTACTCGGTCAGGTCCTCCGCCATCTTCTTGGTGAGGGTGGTCACCAGCACCCGCTCGCCGCGCTTGGCCCGCTCGCGCACGGCGAAGACCAGGTCGTCGATCTGGCCGCGGCTGGGCTTGACGGTGAGCAGCGGGTCGACCAGACCCGTGGGCCGGATCACCTGCTCGACCGTCTTGTCGCTGAGCCGGGCTTCCTCCTCGGCCGGCGTGGCCGACACGAACACCGCCTGGCCGACCCGCTCGAAGAACTCCTCCTCCTTCAGGGGGCGGTTGTCGAGGGCCGCCGGCAGCCGGAAGCCGTAGTCCACCAGCGTCTGCTTGCGGGCGCGGTCGCCGTTGAACATGCCGCGGATCTGCGGCAGCATCACGTGCGACTCGTCCAGGAAGGTGATGAAGTCGTCTGGGAAGTAATCGAGGAGGGTGTTCGGCGGCTCGCCCGGCTTGCGGCCCTCCAGGTAGCGCGAGTAGTTCTCGATGCCGCTGCAGTAGCCGAGCGTGCGGAGCATCTCCAGGTCGTAGAGGGTGCGTTCTCGGAGGCGCTGCATCTCGACGAGCTTGCCGGCCTTCTCGAACAGCTTCAGGCGTTCCTCGAGGTCCGCCTGCATCTGCTCGATGGCCGGCTGCAGCTTCTCGAAGGGCGTGACGTAGTGGCGGGCGGGGAAGATCATGGCGCTGGGGAGCTCGCGTGTCTCGTCGCCGGTGACGGGATGGAGCATGGTGAGGCGGTCGACCTCGTCGCCCCACAGCTCGATGCGAAGCGGCTCCTCCTCGTAGGCGGCCCACACCTCGATGACGTCGCCACGGGCCCGGAAGCGGCCGGGGGCAAGCTCGATGTCGTTACGCTCGTACTGCTGGGTGACGAGCGTCTCCAGAATGGCGTCGCGACCGATGCCGGCGCCCACCTCCAGGATGAGGTGCATGCGCTGGTACTCCTCGGGCGACCCCAGGCCGTAGATGGCCGACACCGAGGCGACCACGATGACGTCCTTGCGCGTCAGCAAGCTGCGGGTGGTCGAGTGGCGCAGCCGCTCCAGCTCCATGTTGATGTTGGCGTCCTTCTCGATGAACAGGTCGCGAGCCGGCACGTATGCCTCGGGCTGGTAGTAGTCGTAGTAGCTGATGAAGAACTCGACCGCGGCGGTGGGGAAGAGGTCGCGGAACTCGGAGGCAAGCTGCGCGGTCAGGATCTTGTTCGGCGCCAGGATCAGCGCCGGGCGCTGGGCGCGCTCGATGACGCGGCCCATGGTGTGCGTCTTCCCAGAACCCGTCACTCCCAGGAGCGTCTGGAACCGGAGCCCGTCCTCGAGCCCCTCCACGATGCCGTCGATGGCGTGCGGCTGGTCGCCTCGCGGTTCGAAGGGGGAGTGCACCTCGAGCGGCATGTCCTAATAGTTTAAGGTATGCCCCCGCCAGCGGTGTGGCGCCGCGAGACGTTGGCAGCGCCGGCCGCGCGCGCCTGGCCGCTGCCGCCCAAGGAGGCGCTCCTTTGACGTTCAGGCCACGCTGGTTGCCCGCTCGAGGCTTCGGAACTGGCGCTCGAACAGCTCGCGGTAGAGCCCGCTTTCGGCCAGCAGGGTGCCGTGGGAGCCCCGCTGCACGATCCGTCCGCCGTCCAGGACGAGCACGGTGTCGGCGCCGATGACGGTGCTCAGCCGGTGGGCGATGACGAGGGTGGTGCGCCCCTGCATCAGCCGCTGCAGGGCGTCCTGCACCAGCGCCTCCGACTCGGCGTCGAGCGAGCTGGTGGCCTCGTCCAGGATCAAGATACGGGGGTCCTTGAGGAGCGCGCGGGCGATGGCGACGCGTTGCCGCTGCCCGCCCGAGAGCTTCACCCCGCGCTCGCCCACCAGGGTGTGGTAGCCGCCTTCGAAGGCGCCGATGAAGCCGTCGGCGTTGGCCGCGCGAGCCGCCTCGACCACGGATGCCTCGTCGGCGTCGGGGCGCCCGTAGCGGATGTTCTCCGCCACGCTGCCCGAGAAGAGCTGCGTCTCCTGCGGCACGATCCCGATGACCGCGCGGAGCTCCCGGATCGGCAGGCGACGCAGGTCGGTTCCGTCCAGCAGGACGCGCCCCGACGTGGGATCGAAGAAGCGCGGCACCAGCGACACCAGCGTGCTCTTGCCCGCGCCGCTGGGGCCCACCAACGCCACCACCCGGCCGGGTTCCGCCACCAGATCGACGCCGTCGAGCACCAGCGCCTGCCCCCGGTCCCCGTAGCGGAACGACACGCCCTCGAAGCGCAGCTCCCCCCGCGGCGCGGCGACGTGCACGGGCTCGTCGGACTCGGGCAGATCGCTCGCGGCGTCGAGCAGCTCGAAGATGCGCTTCGAGGCGCCCAGTGCCTCCTGGAGCTGCGAGTAGAGGCCGGTGAACGAGCCGATGGAGCCGGCGACGAACACGGTGATGAGCAGGAAGGCGATGAGGTCACCGCCCTGCAGCGCGCCGGAGAGCACCAGCCGGCCGCCGTACCAGAGCACCACGCCGATGCCGCTCGACATCGCCAGGATGACGGTGGGCACGAACAGCGCCCGCACGCGTAGGCGCCTGAGCGCCAGGCGGTAGGAGGTGTCGATGCCCGCCCCGTAGCGGCGACGCTCGAGGTCCTCGGCGGTGAAGGACTTGACCACGCGCACGCCCGTGATCGCCTCCTCGGCGCTGGCGTTGGCGTCGCCAACGGCGTCCTGGAAGCGGGTGCTGATGCGCCGCAGCTGCCGCCCGAAGTAGGCGGCCGCCAGCACCACGGCGGGCACGATCGCGAGCATCACCAGCGTGAGGCGCAGATCGAGCACCAGTAGCACGACGATGCCGCCGACCAGGGTGATGAGCTGGTTGACGAACTGCGCCAGTGCCTGGGAGACGGCGTTCTGGACCGTGCCGATGTCGGAGGTGAGGCGGGAGGTGATCTCGCCGGTCTTGCGCGTCTCGAAGAAGCGCACCGACAGCCCGATGACGTGGTCGAAGAGGGCCTTGCGCAGGTCGGCGACCAGCGCCTCACCTACCAGGCCCAGGTTGTAGGTGCGCAGGTAGTTGAAGACGGCCTGCGCCGCGAAGAGGGCGAAGAGCGTGATGGCGATGCCGGTGAGGCCGGCGCCCGTCCCGTGCTGGCCGAACGCCGTGTTGAAGAGGTCGCGGATGAGCAGCGGGAACGCCAGGCCGAAGGCGCTGGAGATCGCCACCGCCACGATGCCCACGATGAGCCGCGAGCGGTAGGGTGCGGTGAAGCCGAGCAAGCGGCGGAGCTGGGCGAGATCGAGCTTGCCGGTGTCGTCGCCGCGGTCAAGGGGCGGCCGCCGCCCAGGGCGCGCAGAGCGTCTCACGCCGCAGTGTACTCGAGGTCAGGCTACCGCCACGACGCGTCACAGGCGTCCACTTCGGCCCGGGCCGGCGCGGATGAAGCGGCGGTAGACTGACCCGGCCGAGACCGACCCAGCCGCGACCGGCGCGAGCCGCGACCGGCGCCACGTCCGCGAGGTGACGAGCATGGAGAGACCGCTGTGGGAGCCCTCGGAGGCACGCGTCGCGGCGGCGGCGATGACGGAGTTCCGGCGCCTGGCGCAGCAGCGCGCCGGCCGGGAGCTGCCCGGTTACGACGCTCTGCACGCATGGAGCGTGGCGGACACGGCTGCTTTCTGGAAGCTGTACGCGGAGCACGCCGGCATCCGCTTCGACCGACCGGCCGTGCGCGTCCGCTCGGACGACCCCATGCCCGGCACGCGCTGGTTCGAGGGGGCCACGCTCAGCTACGCACGGGAGCTGCTATACCCTAGCCGCGTCGACGGGGCCCACCCGCCGCAGGTGATCGGCGTGACGGAGGCCGGAGGGGAGACGAGGCTCGACCTGCCTGCCCTGCGCGGTCTCGTGCGCCGTATCCAGCAGAGCCTGCGATCGATCGGCGTGGCCCGCGGTGACGCCGTGGCGGCGTACGCAGCCAACGTGCCGGAAACGCTTGCCGTGCTGCTCGCGTGCTCTGGGCTGGGTGTCGTGTTTTCGTCCTGCTCGCCCGACTTCGGGGCCGAAGCGGCCGCCGCGCGCTTCGCACAGCTCGAGCCCAAGGCGTTGTTCGCCTCGCCCAGGTACCGCTACGGCGGGCGGAGCTTCGACACCGGCGAGGCGGTGCGCGGGCTGGCGTCGGCGCTTCCGGGGCTGCGCGCGGTGGTGGCCTTGCCCTACCCCGGCGAGGCAGCGCCCGCCTCGGCATCCGGCACGCCCTGGCAGGACTGGCTCGCGCCGGCGGAGGCCGGCGCCGAGCCCGAGTGCGAGGCGCTGCCGTTCGACCACCCGCTGTACGTGCTGTACTCCTCCGGCACCACCGGCCGGCCCAAGGCCATGGTGCATCGCGCCGGAGGCGCCCTGATCACGCACCACAAGGAACACCGGCTCCATTGCGACGTGCGCCCCGGCGACACCGTGCTCTACTACACCACCTGCGGCTGGATGATGTGGAACTGGCTGGTGTCGGCGCTCGCCCAGGGCGCCAGCGTGGTGCTGTACGACGGCTCGCCGGCACACCCCGACCTGGGCGCGCTTTGGCGCCTGGTGGACCGTCTGGGGGTGACGCTCTTCGGCACCAGCGCGCGCTTCATCCAGACCTTGCAGGCCCACGGCTGGGAGCCCCCGGCCGAGATGGAGCTCGGCGGGCTACGTACCATCGCGTCGACGGGCTCTCCGCTGTCGCCGTCAGGCTTCCGGTACGTGTATGGCAGTGTGGCCCCCGACGTGCACCTCGCCAGCATCTCGGGCGGCACGGACATCGTCAGCTGCTTCATGCTGGGCGTGCCGACGCTGCCGGTGGTCGCCGGACAGATCCAGCGGGCCGGGCTGGGCGTGGACCTGGCCGTGTTCGACGACGCCGGCAACCCCATCGAAGGCGAGCCTGGCGAGCTGGTGTGCCGCCAGCCGCTGCCTTCGATGCCGCTAGCGTTCCTGGGCGACGCCGATGGTCGGCGCTATCGGGAGGCCTACTTCTCGGTGTACCCGGGGGTGTGGCGGCACGGTGACCGCATCGCACGCACCCCCGAGGGCGGCATCGTCGTCTACGGCCGCAGCGACGCCACGCTCAACCCCGGAGGGGTACGCATCGGCACGGCCGAGGTCTACCGCCCGCTTGAGCGGGTGCCGGAGGTGCTCGAGGCCGCGGCTGTCGGTCACCATGTCGGCGGACGCGAGGGAGGCGACGAGGAGATCTGGCTTCTGGTGGTGCTGGCCGAGGACACGAGGCTCGACCCGGAGCTGACCCACCGCATCACCTCGGCCATCCGCGAGGGCGCCTCTCCGCGCCACGTGCCCAAGCGTGTCCTGCAGGTGGAGCAGCTTCCCAGGACGCGCAGCGGCAAGGCCATGGAGCTGGCCGTGGCGCGTCTGGTGAACGGTCTCGAGGTGCCGAACGCCGCGGTGGTCGCCAACCCTGAGGCGCTCGACGCGGTCAGGGCGGCGGTGGAGGACGCGAGGAACGAGTGACGGGGCGCGCCCGGAAGCGCGCCCCGTTCGGTTCGCCGTTGGGACCGGTAGCCGTCTCAGCCTTTGACCGCGCCAGCGGTGAGGCCGGCGACGATGCGTTGCTGGAAGATCAGCACCAGGATGATGAGCGGAACCGTGACGATCACCGAGGCGGCCATGATCTGTGCCCATGGCAACTCGAACATGCTTGCGCCGCTGAACAGCGCGATCGCCACGGGCACGGTTCGAGCATGGTTGTCGACGGTGAACGTGAGGGCGAACAGGAACTCGTTCCACGCCTGGATGAATGCCAGCAGCCCCGCCGTCACCAGGCCGGGAGCCATCACAGGCAGGAGCACCCGCGTCAGTGACTGGATGGGTGTCGCACCGTCCACGAACGCGGCCTCTTCGAGCTCACGCGGGATCTCTCGGACGAAGCTGGTGAGAACCCACACCGTGAACGGCAGCGTGAACACCATGTACGAAACGATCAGCCCCCACCATGTGTTGTAGAAGTGCAGCGTTCGGATGAGCACGAACATGCCGCCCAGGATTGCGACCTGCGGAAACATGGACACGCCCAGGATGCTGTAGAAGATCGCGCGCTTGCCACGGAAGCGGATGCGCCCCAACGCATAGGCGGCTGTACCGCCGATGAGCAGCGCCAGCAAGGTAGTCAGGCCTGCGACGACGAAGGAGTTGAGTAGGTTGCGGGCGAACGGTTGCCCCGTGAACACCTGCACGTAGTTCTTCCACTGCGGTACCGGAGGCCAGTAGACGAGAGGCGTCTGGAACAACTCCTGCTGTGTCTTCAGCGAGGAGGAGATCGCCCAGAAGAAGGGGAAGACCAGATAGACGAACACCAGCACCACCAGGATGGCGAACGCGATGTTCCCGAGCCAGTAGCCGACGCCGCGTCGCCGCATCAGTCGACCTCCACCCTCAGGCTGACCACGTAGATCACCACGAAGATGGCGATGATCACGAAGATGCCGACCGAGAGTGCGGAGCCGTAGCCGAGCGCCCCGAAGTCGACGAGCTGCTGGCGGGAGTACACCGCCATGGACATGGTGGTCGGGTTGGTGCCCGTCATCACGTAGATCACGTCGAACACCCGGAGCGCATCCAGCGTGCGGAAGATCAGCGCGATGAGCAGCGCCGGTCTGAGCAAGGGGAGCGTGACGCGGAGGAAGTTCTGCCAGGGGGTGGCGCCGTCGACGCGGCCCGCCTCATACAGCTCGTTGGGGATGGTCTGCAAGCCGGCGAGCAAGAGGAGCGCCATGAAGGGCGTGGTCTTCCAGACGTCGACCGAGATCACCGCCGGTAGCATCAGCTTGGGGTTGGCCAGCCAGGCATAGGCCTTGTGCGACAGCCCCACCTTCATCATCAGGTCGTTGATGACGCCGTAGACGTCGTTGTACATCCACCGCCACATCTGCGCCGAGACCACCGTGGGGATCGCCCAGGGAATGAGCATGGCGGTGCGCATCGCTCCGCGGCCGGGGAACTTGGCGTTCACCAACAAGGCGATGCCCAGCCCGAGCAGCGTCTCGATGCTGACGGAGAACACCGTGAAGATGACGGTGTTCTTCACCGAGTCCCACCACTGCGAGTCCTGCAGCAGGAACTTGTAGTTGAGCAGGCCGACGAAGTGAGACTTGAGAGGGAATTGCAGCAGGTTGGTCTGCGTGAGGCTCAGCTGGATCGTGCGGTAGAGCGGATAGCCTGCCACGAGGAGCACGACGATCAGGGACGGTGCCAGGAAGAGCCACGCCGTGCGGGCGCGCCGTGCCTCTAACGACAACTCGCCCTTGGCGGTGCGTTTCTTGACGGCGGTTTGCTGCATCACGTCACCTCAGGCCGAGCGCGGCGGGCGCGAGCGCTTCAGCTAGATAGGTTGGCGGCCCCCCAAGGATGGGGGGCCGCCCGGCGCAGGATTACCAGCCTGCGCCCTTGATGCGAGTGAGCTGTTGCTCCAGGCCGCCAAGGGCCTGGTTGGCCTGCGCCTGGCCGGAGAGCACGTTGTGCACGGCCGTCCAGAAGGCGCTCGATACCTGGTTGTACTTGTCGCGCGTGGCCGTCGACGGGCGGGCCACCGCGCTGGCGAAGACGTCGTGCAGGCGCGCGAAGAAGGGATACGCCGCATCGACCTGAGCGTTGGTGTAGAGCGACGGCCACGAGGGCTCGAAGCTGCCCTTCACGGCCCGCTCGATCTCGACGTCCTTGCTCGTCAGGTACTTGACGAGCGCGGCCGCTTGCGCCGGGTGCTTGGAGAACCGCGACACGGCGAGCTGCCAGCCGCCGAGGGTGGCCGCGTGCTGGCCGTCGGCCGTCGACGCCTTGGGAAGCACGGCGATGTCGAACTTGCCCTTGATGGGGCTGTCGGCGCTCTCGCCGAGGCTGTAGGCGTAGGGCCAGTTGCGCATGAAGGCCGCGTTGCCGGCCTGCCAGACGCCGCGAGCTTCCTCTTCCTGGTAGCTCAACACGCCAGGAGGCGAGATGGTGTTCACCCAACTGGCAGCCATGCTCAGCGCCTGCGCCGCCTTCTCGTTGTTGATGGTGATGTTGCCCTGCGGGTCGACGATGGTGCCGCCGCCGTAGGAGTAGATCCACTCGAGCGCGTCGCAGGTCAAGCCTTCATACGAGTTGCCCTGCCACACGAAGCCCCAGAACTTGTCGTTGCCCGCTGCACGCTCGCCGGCCTGGATCTTCTGGGCCATGCTCGTGAGCTCGGCCCAGGTGGTCGGAGGCGAGGTGTAGCCGTACTTCTGGAGCAGGTCCTTGCGGTAGTAGAGGACGCCTGCGTCGGCGAACCACGGCACCGCGATCTGCTTGCCCTCGTACTGGTCGTTCTGGATGTACGCGGGGATGTAGTTGCTGAGATCGGACTGGCTGAAGTACTTCGAAAGGTCGATGAAGTAGCTTCCCAGGATGCCGGGGTAGGTGACGTCGATCTGGTAGACGTCGACGGCATCCGACTGGGCACCGAGCTGCTGCTGGTAGAGCGCCAGCCGGTCGGTGGTCGAGTTGGGCGTCGAGACCACGATCACGGTGTTGCCCGTTTGCTTCGCCCAGGCCTGCGTTTCCTCCTTGCAGAGCGTGAGCTCCTGTCCGACGGCGCCGCACGAGATGTGCAGTGTGACGCCTTGTGCCAGGGCCGCGCCACCGAAGAGCGCTCCGAACACGACCAGCATGGCCAACCAAATGCGTTTCATCCGTCACCTCTTTCCTCAGAACCTCTCCGGCGGCGCACGCCGCCAGAGGGACACCCGATACCGTCGGCGGGGCCCACCGATACCGTCCGACATTTGCTGTGGCTCGGCGTGCCTCCGATCCCCCGGATGGTCGTCTGTTACGCCGGAACGATAGCACGTGCCCGTGGGCATGGCAACCGCCGGATGCCCCAGGGAGCGCGCGCCAGCGGCGGCGCGCAGGCCACCCGCGATGTCGGGTATCGGAGTGGCAGGCGGCCACGTCGGGCCACCCGCGTCGAGCCAGCTTCGTCCGCCTCAGGCCAGCGGGCGGCCCACCATGCGGGTGATCAGCTGCTGGAACTCGATCTCGTGGAAGGGCTTGAGGAGCACCTCGGCGCGGGGGCGCCGCGCCCGACCGAAGAGGCCGCCCTTGGGCTCCTCGTCGACCAGCATCAACACGGGCAGGTGGCTCTGGCCCGCGTGCTTGCGCAGCTCCTTCACCAACGCCCAGCCGGCACCCTCCTGGTCGTCGACGACCAGCGCCGACGGGTGGATGCCGGGCAGCACCTTGAGCGCGTCGTCGTAGTCGAGCGCCACCTCGGCGCGCAGCCGAGCGCGCTGCAGCGACAGCCGCAGCAGCCTCTGCAGCGCGCTACTCGGCGATACCGCCAGGACCAGGGGGTCCTCGACCCGGAACGGCTGTGCCTCGATCACGCCGCTCTCGGCCAGCTCGTGCATCAGGTAGAACACGTGCTTCTCGGTGAGGTCGAGCTCGGCCGCCACCGAGCGCGCGGTGCGCTTGCCGTCGATGTAGCCGAGCACCTCCCAGGCGCCTGCCGGCATGGTGACCTTGGTGGGGTCGCCGCTTCTCCGATAGATGGTATCGGCGTCGACCAGCCCGCCCTCGAACTCGTGGAGCCGCTGCGCCACCGACATCAAGAGCGCCATGGCGTCGACGGCGTGGTTGGTCGGCGCCTGCGATGCCCAGCCGGAGCGCTCGGCGAAGTTGAACTGACCGTCCGACCAGCTCATCAGCTCGCTCACGACCTCGAGAACCTGACGCTCCAGCGCGCCCTGGAGATCGTCCTCGTCGATGAGCGCCATCTCCACGGCCATCAACCCGAGCGGTGTGCCGGCGTTCTCCACGTGCTGCCGCCGCAGGATCTCCTGCACCTCGTGCGTGGTCAGGAGGTCCATGCGCACCAGGATCTCGCCCAGGTGCACGCCGGGCGAGATGTGGGCGTACTGGATGCCGCCCTGCTCGAAGTAGATGCGGGCCCGCGCCTTGCCGCGCATGACCGTGAGGATGCCCGACTTCTGGCCGGTGGCGACGATCTGGAAGACGTCCGACAGCGGGACGTTGCGAAGGCTGCCCTCGATCATGCGGCGGTCAACCGCCCTCGCCGAACAGGCCGGCGGGCGCCGCCGCCAGCGGCAGGCCCAGGTGCGCGTAGGCGGCCTCGGTAGCCATGCGTCCGCGCGACGTCCGCTTCAGCAGCCCGCGCTGGATCAGGAAGGGCTCGTAGACCTCCTCCAGCGTGGCCCTGTCCTCCCCCACGGCGGTGGCCAGGGTGTCGAGCCCCACCGGCCCGCCGGCGAACTTCTCGACCAGGGCCTCCAGGATGGCGCGATCGCGGCGATCCAGGCCGGCATCGTCGATGCCGAGCGCGCCCAGCGCCGCGGAGGTGCGTCCCACGGTGATGCGGTCCTCGCCCGCCACGTCGGCGAAGTCGCGCACGCGCCGCAGCAACCTCTTGGCGATGCGCATGGTGCCACGCGAGCGCCGGCCGATCTCGAGCGCGGCGGGCGCCTCCAGGTCGAAGCCCAGCATCCCGGCGTCGCGGGACACGGCGTCGGCCAGATCGCGCTCGCCGTAGTAGTCCAGGTGCTCGATGATCCCGAAGCGGCTGCGCAGCGGTCCGGTGATCAGCCCCGGCCGCGTGGTCGCACCCACCAGCGTGAAGCGCGGCAGGTCGAGGCGGATGGAGCGGGCCGCGGGCCCCTGCCCCAGCACGATGTCGATCTTGAAGTCCTCCATCGCCGGGTAGAGGTGCTCCTCGGCCACCCGACCCAGCCGGTGGATCTCGTCGATGAACAGCACGTCGCCGTCCTCCAGCGCGTTGGTGAGGATGGCGGCGAGGTCGCCGGGCTTCTCGATGGCCGGCCCGCTCGTCACCCGGATGCCGACACCGAGCTCGGCCGCGATGATGTGGGCCAGGGTCGTCTTGCCGAGCCCGGGCGGGCCGTACAGCAAGACGTGGTCGAGGGGCTCGTCGCGGTTGCGCGCCGCCTCCAGGTAGACCTCGAGCTTGCGTTTCAGCCGTCGCTGCCCGACGTACTCGGAGAGCGAAGACGGCCGCAGTCGCGCGTCCTCCACGAGCATCACACTAGCATGCGCCCTTGGCCGCCAGACATGCGGAACCTAACGGCGCCCGGCCCGCGCTCCGGGTGCGCTGGACCGCGGCGCAGCGGCGCCCGCCGAGCGGTGCTAGCCTGGCCGCCATGGCGATCGAACCGCACCCCGAGGCCGACAGAGACGCTCCGGCCAGCCAGGCGCACCCCGGCCGCGGGCGCCTGCTGGTGTCCTGCCCCGACCGTCCCGGCATCGTGGCGGCGGTGTCCCGACTCCTCTATGACCTCGGCGCCAACATCTCCGACGCGGACCAGCACAGCACCGACCCCAGCGGCGGCACCTTCTTCATGCGCATGGCCTTCGAGCTCCCGGCAGCTCGCGAGGGCCGGGATGGCGTGACGCTGGATGCCGTGCGCGACGCCTTCGGGCGCGAGGTGGCGCCGCGCTTCGCCATGCGCTGGCGGATGGCGGACGCCGGCCGGCCCAAGCGCGTCGCGGTGCTCGCCTCGAAGGTGGAGCACTGCCTCCAGGAGCTGCTCTGGCGTCGCCGGGCAGGGGAGTTCGACGATCCCATCGTGATGGTGATCTCCAACCACCAGCGCTTGCGCTCGGTGGCCGAGTCGTTCGGGGTGCCCTTCCACCACCTGCCGGTGCGCGAGGGCGAGACGGCCGCTCAGGAGGAGCGGGCGCTCGAGCTGCTCGAAGGGACGGCCGACGTGGTGGTGCTCGCCCGCTACATGCAGGTCCTCAGTCCCGCCTTCGTGGCTCGCTACCGCGAGCGCATGATCAACATCCACCACTCGTTCCTGCCGGCCTTCAGCGGCGGCCGGCCCTACCACCGCGCCTACGAGCGCGGCGTCAAGCTCATCGGTGCCACGGCGCACTACGTGACCGAGGAGCTGGACCAGGGCCCCATCATCGAGCAGGACGTGGTCCGCGTGAGCCACCGGCAGCGCGTGCCGGAGCTGGTGCGGCTCGGGCGCGAGATCGAGCGTCGCGTGCTGGCCCGTGCGGTGCAACTCCACTTGGAGGACCGCATCCTGGTGCACGGCAACAAGACCATCGTCTTCGAGTAGGGCTGCCGGCGGCCACGCCGCCGACAGCTGCGTTACCCTTGGGGGTGCCGCCGGAGGCCGGCGGGCGCGGGCGGAGGTTCCCGGATGCACACGCATCGAGTACGCATAGGTGGTGTGGAGCGCGATCTCCAGGTGGTGAACGTCGGTGCAGTGTCGGTCGCCCTGCTCAACCTGCTCGGCGACACCGAGCTGACCGAGGCGGCGGCGGCGGAGCTGGCCAGCCGCATCCCGCCCGAGGTGGAGACGCTCGTGACGCCGGAGGTGAAGGCGGTGCCCCTGGCCCACGCCATCAGCGTGCGAAGCGGGATCCCCTACGTGGTGGCACGCAAGACCGAGAAGCCCTACATGGTGGGAGCGGTCAAGAAGACGGTGGTCAGCATCACCACCGGCCGCCCGCAGGAGCTGGTGATCGACGGGGCCGACATCGAGCGGCTACGTGCCAGACGCGTAGCCATCGTCGACGATGTCGTCAGCACCGGCGGCACCCTGCAGGGGCTGCGAGACCTGCTCACCGAGGTGGGTGCCTACGTGGTGGCCACGCTGGCGGTGTTCACCGAGGGTGCGGACCGGCCCGACGTCATCGCGCTGGGACACCTGCCGCTGTTTCCCGCCACGTCGCGCGCGTGACCTCGCGCCGGGCCAGCTGAAGCCGCGCCCAGACGGCATCGTGGGGCGCCGGACCGGCGTGCTATGGTGAGTCCGTCCGGCGACCGCGCCGTCGTGCCCGGGCGGGTGGTCGGCGGTGGGCCGGTCGAGCGGAGGGTGCCGAGCCATGCCCCCTGATCCCAAGGAACTGATCCGCGAGCGCTTGAGCATCGCGGACGTCATCGGCGAGATGGTGGCGCTCAAGCCCGCCGGCCGCGGCCAGCTCAAGGGCCTCTGCCCCTTCCACAGCGAGAAGACGCCGTCGTTCCACGTCCACGTGGAGCGGGGTTTCTACTACTGCTTCGGCTGCCAGGCCAAGGGCGACATCTTCGACTTCGTGATGCAGACGCAAGGCGTGGCGTTCGGAGACGCCCTGCGGCTCCTCGGCGAGCGCGCCGGCGTCGAGGTGGGCCGGCCCGCTCCGGGGAGCGGGCGCCGGCGGGACCTGTTCGACCTCAACGGGCTGGCGCTGGCCTACTTCCGCGGCGGGCTGGCAGGGCAAGCGCTCAGCTACCTGGAGGGCCGCGGGCTCAGCCGCGAGAGCATCGACGGCTTCGAGCTGGGCTTCGCTCCGGACGGCTGGGACGGGCTGCTCAAGCATGCACTCACCAAAGGGGTCCGCGACGACGACCTGCTGGCCGTGGGGCTGCTGGCTGAGAACGAGCGCGGCCGCCGCTACGACCGCTTCCGCAATCGTGTGATGTTCCCCATCAAGGACGGCATGGGGCGCGTGGTGGGCTTCTCTGGCCGGGTGTTGGGAGACGAGGTACCCAAGTACCTCAACACCCCGGAGACCGAGCTGTTCCACAAGGGTGAGCTTCTCTACGGACTCGACCGGGCGCGGCCCGCCATCCGCCAGTCCGGCGAGGTGATCGTCGTGGAAGGCTACATGGACGTCATCGCCCTGCATCAGGCGGGCTTCGGGAACGCCGTGGCGGCGCTCGGCGCCGCCCTCACCGAGCAGCAGGCCGAGCAGCTCGCACGCCTCGACGCCAGGCGCGTCCACCTCGCGTTCGACGCCGACGAGGCCGGTCAGCGAGCGGTGCTGGCCGGGCTCGACCAGGCGGTGGGGCGCCGCCTGCTCGTCGACGCGGTTCGCGTTCCTCACGGCAAGGACCCGGCCGAGGCGGTGCTCGAGGGCCACGCCGAGGCGTTCCGGGAGGCGCTGGAGAACGGCCTGTCGGAGGTCGAGTTCCGCTTCCAGAGGGTATTGGAGCGCTTCGACCGCGACACCCTGGAGGGCCAGCGCGCCATCCTCGAGGAGCTCGCGCCGGTGCTGGCGCCACGCGACGTCTTCGACCCGGTCGCGGCCGAGATGCGCCGGCTGGTGATCGATCACCTGGCCATGGACGGGGCCCGCCTCGATGCCTGGATCGAGGCCAGCCATCGGCGCCATCGACCGCTCTCGGACACCCAGGTGAAGGGGATGCGTCGCCGGCGGGTGGAGGTCGAGCAGGTCCGCGCCATCGAGCTCGAGATCGTGGCTCTGCTGCTCAGCCGCCCGGGCGCGCTGAGGCGCCGGTTGGAAGGCGTGCTCTCAGCGCTCCCCGAGGACCTGGAGAGCTCCGCGGTGCGTGAGCTCGCCGCCATGGCAGGCGAGCGGGGAGACGACGCCGAGGACCTGTTGCTGGCGTACCGCGAGCGCGAGGACGGGGCGCTGGTGTTCGAGCGCGTTCTCGCTCTCACGGGGGAGAGCCCCGAGGTGAAGCTCGACGTCGACGCCGCCATCGGCCAGGCGTTGTCGCGGCTACGGGAGCTCAGGCTCGAAGCAGCCAAGGAGACCTCGCGCTCCCGCCTGCTGGCCCGGCGCGAGGAGCTCGGACGGCTGCTGGCCGACCCCGCCACCAGCGTCGAGACCCTCCCCGAGGTGCGGACGGAGCTCGAGCAGATCCAGGCCGCGCTGTCCGCGCGCATGGCCGAGCGCGGCGCACGCGTGCCGGCAAGGCGCGGCAAGGGAAGGCGGCGCCGCTGAGCAGGCGTGTCTCGCGGGGCGCCGGCGCGGTGTCAGGCGCCGCGCCGGAGGGCGCGCAGGCGGTCGGCCGCGGACCGCAGCCGCTCCACATCCCGCGGCTCCAGCAACCGCGGCTCGATGAGGACACGATCGGCAACGGCGCGTGCGGTCTCGCGATCACCGGCGCGCAAGGCACGGTCGGCGGCGTCGAGGCCGGCAGCCAGGCCGGCCGCGACGGCGGGCTCGCGCGCCCCCGCGGCCCCCGCCCCGGCCGTGGAGACAGGGAGCAGCAGGCGCTGCGCCTCGGAGGGCTCGAGCTTGAGCATGCCGCCGCCGAGGGCATGCCCTTCGAGCTCGGCGCTGAGCTCGGCGAGCGAGGTGAGCGACGCCAAGGCCAGCAGCCGTGCAGTGGCGTCGCCGGCGGCCGGCCCCAGCGTTACCCCGTACAAGGTGTTCGACACCGCCGTCCCGGCCTCGTTGACCGCGAGCCGGGGCACTACCGCGGACATCGCGGTCAGTGCCAGGTCCGGCGGGCGCACGCGGGTGACGCGGTACCACGGCCGCCGCCTGCCGACCTTGGCGCGCTGGCGCGCGCCGGCCGCCAGGTCGCTGCCGAGGTAGGCGCGCACCGCCCCGTCGTCGGTTCCGTCGGGCACGAAGAGGTAGCCGGCGTGCCCGCGCTCGCTGGCATGCCGCCAATCTGCCACGCTGACCCGCAGGCCGCGCAGGGCCCGACCTCGGAAGAGCGCCGGCCGCAGGTGGCGGGGCCCTATGCCGAGCTCGCGGGCCCGCGCGGGGGACAGGTGGAAGAAGGCGTTGGCGCCGGTGACGTAGCCGATGCTGACGCGGGCGTGATCGCCGAGGCGGCTGCAGGCGCCGGTCCGGCGCAGCTCCTCCAGGAGCTGGCCCACGCCGGCCGGCAGCCAGGCGTGGTGCAGCCGGGACTCGCCGCGGATCAAGGCGGCCGCGTCGATGGCGCTGCCGGCAACCTGCGCCAGCCCCCCCGCCAGCTCGGCCGCGCAGGTAAGTCGCGCCTGGAAGAAGCCCTCGAATGCCGCTCCGTGATCGTCGGCCAGCAGCAGCAGCGCGCCCTGGTCGAGGCTGGGGAACAGCGCGCGCTCGAAGAGCACGAAGGTGGTCCGCGCGAAGCGTTGCCGCAGCAGTTCGAGCGCGGGCCTGGCATAGCGTGCGTGCCCCAGCTCGCTGGGCAGGACCAGCGCCAGGCGCCCGCCGGGAGAGAGGAAGCGCTCGGCGTGGAGCACGAACGCCACCCAGCTCGACGCCAGCGGATCGGCGGGCAGGCCGGCGGCGGCGGCCACCTCGGCGGCGCGGGCGCGACGGCCGGCGTCCAGCCGCTGGAAGCGCACGTACGGAGGGTTGCCGAGGATGGCGTCGGCGGCCGTGTCGCTCGCAGGCTCGAGCTCCAGGAAGTCCGACGTTCTCAGGCAGGCTCCCTCGACGCCGGCCGCCAGCAGCCGCGCGCGCGCCTCGCGAGCGGCTTCCTGCCGCAACTCCACGCCGCTCACCCGAACCTGCCGGGCGCCCAGCTGTCTGAGGCGCTCGGCGGCAGCCACCAGGAACACGCCGGTTCCGGCAGCCGGGTCGAGCGCGCGCTCGCCGGGCCGGCGCAGTGCCCAGGAAGCCAGCGCGCGTGCCACGGGCTCCGGGGTATAGTAGGCGCCGACGGATTTGGCTCCGTCCGGTGATCCGTTGGAGGGGTCCCGGCCCACGCTGGAGTCTACCCGAGACGCCGTGAGACGGCGCCCTTAGGGGGCTTGGGGGGACATGTGTCTCGATTGACACGCAAAGTTCGCGGTTGTTATGGTTGGTCGGAAACGCCCAAGGGGTTCTTGCCGCGTCAGACGCGGTTTTTTGTGCCTCACGCAGCACCTAGGCGACTTCACGACAACCTGTCGTAACCCGCGGCGACGCGGGGCGGAAGGAGGGCTGGTTGGAAGCTCAGGGTGAACGACTCCTGCAAGACCTGGTGAACCAGGAGAAGACCCTGGTGGCCAAGGTCGCGGAGGCGCGCGAACGGGCCGAAGCCATCCTCGAGGAAGCCCGGGCGGAGGCGCAACGCATCCGTGACGAGGCCCGCAGCAAGGCGGACGCCCTTGCCCAGCAGGAAGCCGACCGGGGCGCCAAGGAAGCCGAGGCCGCGCGAGAGGACATCGTCAAGGCCGCCCGCGAGTCCGCCGGGAGGCTGGAGGCGGAAGCTAGAGCCGGCAAGGACGGCGCCGCCCGACTGGTGATGGAGCGGGTCTTGCCATGATCGCTCGCATGGAGCAGCTCCTGGTGGTCGGGCGGCGCTCGGCGGCCAAGGAGCTGCTCGTCAGCCTGCAGGCCATGGGGGTGGTCCAGGTCGAGCCGCTCGAGGTCGATGAGGACGAGGTCCTACGTCGCCTCCGGCTGGAAGGCGAGGAACTGCGTCACAAGGAGGGATGGGACTTCCTGGTGTCGCGTGCCGACGCGCTGCTGGAGGCGCTCTCGCTCGAGGGCAAGGTCGGCGGCCCGCGGGTCGACGTAGGCACCGATCCCGACGCTCTGCGGCACAGTCTCGAGCCCATCGGCGAGTCGGTGGATCGCCTGCTGGCCGAGCGCGCCGACGCCCGGGACCAGCTCGAGCTCACCGAGACCTACCTGTCCGTGTTTCGTCAGCTCGCACCGATGATGGCGCAACTGGAGGCGGCGAGCTACCTGGCGGGCCTGGCGTTCATGGTGGCCGACGACAACTACCCCGCGCTCGAGGCGGCGCTGGAGGAGGAGCTGGACGGCGGATTCGCGCTCGCGTGGCAGCGCCACGGCAACGAGCGCCTCGTGGTCGGTGCCTGCCTCGAACGCGATGCCGAGCGGCTACGCGCCACCCTCACGCGCCTCGGACACTCCGAGATCGCCTTGCCCGAGCGCTACCAGGACCTGGGCGTCGCCAAGGCCGCACACGTCATGGAGGAGCGCTCGCAGACGCTTCCCAAGCGTATCGCTGCCATCCACGGCGAGCTCGCCAAGCTGGCGGGACAGCACGGTCACAGGCTGCGCGCCATCTCCGCGGTCGCCCACAACCACCAGGCTCGCTTCGAGCGCCTGGAGGACATGCTCGAGGGGCGCTACGGCTTCGCGCTCAAGGGGTGGGTGCCGGCCGGCGAGGCGGAGAGCGTGGTGGAGGCCCTGCGCAAGGAGTTCGAGGACACCATCCTGGTGGCCTCGCGCCCGGCCGACGAGCACCACGACCGGGGCGTGCCGGTCAAGCTCGACAACCCCGCCTGGATACGGCCCTTCCAGGGCTTGCTGGCGCTGTTCCAACCACCCCGCTACGGCAGCTTCGATCCCAGCTGGACCCTGGCGGTCTTCTTCCCGCTGTGGTTCGGCATGCAGGTGGGGGACATCGGCTACGGCCTGCTGTTCGCCAGCATCGGCTGGTGGTTGCGGCGGCGCGGCGCTGAGGGCAAGGACGTCGACACCGGCCCCTTGCACATCCTCATCCCGGCGCGCATCCTCAAACCCATCAGCACGGTGATCTTCTGGCTCGCCGGCTGGACGGTGGGGTTCGGCTTCCTCTACGGCGAGTTCTTCGGCAACCTCTTCGAGCGCTTCCCGCCCGGCCATCCGATCTTCTACACCATGGAGGCCGGTAGCGCGTCCGAGCTCGGCTCGCAGGCCGGCGGCGTTATCCACATCGCGCTGCTGCGCATCGAGGTGTTCGCCCCGCTGCTGCTCGCATCGACGCTGTTCGGCGTGCTGCAGGTGCTGGGCGGCTGGCTCATCCGGGTCTACTACTCCGTCCGCCACGGCGAGAGCATGCACCTCTACGAGGCGCTGGGCATGTTCACCGGCCTGGTGGGCGTGGTCACCTTCGCCACCGCCTACCAGCTCCACAGCGTCAGCTCCCCGGTGCTGGTGATCACCCTGGTGTTGCTGGCAGGCTTCGCCGCCTTCGCGTTCCTGGCCCGGAACGGTCTGATGGTGCTCGAGCTGATCTCCAACGGCGGCCACATCCTGAGCTACTTGCGAATCTTCGCCGTCGGCCTGGCATCGGCGATCATCGCCAACATGGCGACCGGGCTGGGGTGGTCGCTCGGGGGCGTGCTCCCCATCGTGGGGCCCGTCATCGGCATCCTCATCGGCGCCACCGTGCACCTCCTGGCGCTAACGCTGACCATCATCAGCGACACGCTGCAGCCACTCCGACTTCACTACGTGGAGTTCTTCACCAAGTTCGGTTTCTACGATGAGAGCGGTCGCCCCTACCGACCCTTCCGTCTCCTAGGAGGAAAGTGATGAACAAGCTCGCCAAGGTTCTCGGACTCCTCGCCGTCTTCGGCAGCTTCGCCAGCGTGGCGTTCGCGCAAGGTGCGGCGGGCGGCGGCGACATCGGTGCCGGCCTGATGGGCGTGGGCGCGGGCCTGGCCATCGGCCTCGCAGGCGTCGGCGTCGGGATCGCGCAGGGCTACATCGGCTCCGCCGGCCTCGGGACCATCACCGAGAAGCCCGAGATGTTCGGGCAGGTGCTGGTGTTCCTCGTCATCCCCGAGACCATCATCATCTTCGGCTTCGTGATCGCGTTCTTCCTCTACGGCAAGATGGGCTGACACCGTGGCCGATCTAGCTGCCCTGCTGGAGAAGGAAGCCAGCGCGGAGATCGAGTCGATCCTCTCCGAGGCGCGGGATCGTGCCTCCGAGGTGGTCGCGGAGGCGCATGAGGAGGCCGAGGCGCTGGTCAAGCAGAGGCAGCATCAGGCCGACAGCCAGCGCCAGGCGACGGTCGTCCGGGCACGCTCCAGCGCGCAGCTCGAGGCTTCCTCGCTACGGCTCCGTGCCCAGTACGACGGTGTCGAGGAGGTGTTCCGGGTGGCGCGCGAGCGTCTCGAGTCGCTGATCAAAGACGGCGACGCCTACCCGCCGGTGCTGGCGAAGCTGTTGACGGAAGCGCTCGAGGGCTTGGATGCGGGCGCCGTGCAGGCGGTGGTCGTGCATCCGGAGGAGAAGGCGGCGGTGAAGGCGGCGATGAGCGAGGTCGGGCTGGCGACGGCGGTGGAGGCCTCCGAGGTGGTGCGCGGCGGCGTGCGGCTGAGGCTGAAGGGGAGCAATGTCATCGAGAACTCCCTGTTCCAGCGCCTGGAGGTACTGAGGACCGAGCTCGCCGCGGAGGTGTCCGAGGCGCTCTTCGGTGCCTCCAAGGAGCACTAGCCATGTCGACCGACTACGGCTACATCAACGCCCGGGTTCGCGGTATGAAGACGAGCCTGCTGCCGGAGGAGTTCTATACCGAGGCCCTGGCGGCAAGCGACTTCCGCGCGTTCCTGTCGGTGCTGGGCCAGTCGCGCTACATGCACGCGCTGGAGGAGGCGCAGTCGCGTTACGAAGGCTTGCGCGCGGTCGACGATGCGCTTGCGCGCGACTTCTTCAAGACCACCCGCAGCCTGCTCCTGTCGGCCGACGGCGACGCCGGTCAGCTGATGGAATTGCTGCTGCTGCGCTACGACCGGGAGAATCTCAAGACCATCGCGCGGGCTAAGCAGGCGGGCAAGAGCTTGGAGGAGGTCGTGGGCTCGCTCTTCCCAGCGGGCCCGCTCAAGCCGGCGGTCCTGGAGGCGGTAGCCTCCGCGCCGGACATGGCGTCGGCGGCTCAGGAGCTGGCGCTGACCACGACGCCCCTCAAGGCGGCCTTCTCCCGGGCGGTGGCGCGCTTCCAGTCCGATGGCGACCTCTACGCCTTGGAGCTCAGCATCGACCGGGCCTACTACCGGGTGCTGCTGCAACGCTTGCGCCGCTCGGGCGCGCCGACGGGCTTCATGCGCCACATCACGCGCGAGATCGACGCCACCAACCTGCGCACGGCACTCAAGCTACGTGGCGTGGAGGAGGGCACCGAGGAGGTGTTCATCGCGGGCGGACGCGAGATCACGCGCAGTGTCTTCGACGGCGTGCGCCTGGCCGAGGGGCCGGGCGGCCTGCAGGTCCTGCAAGGCACCGGCTTCGCGGAGGTCGCGGAGGCATCCAGCCTGGCCGAGGCCGAGCACAGGGTCCGTGAGATCCTCGACGCCAGCGCCCGCAGCGCCGCCGCGGACCCGCTAGGCCCCGGCGTGGTGGTGCGCTTCCTACGGCTCAAGGAGTCGGAGATCGCACGCGTGCGGCTGCTCGCACGCGGCAGCTACTACCAGGTGCCGCGGGCGGCGCTTCAGAGGGAGCTCGGCCATGCCTAAGATGGTCGTGTTGACCGACAGAGAGACCGCTGTCGGCTTCCGCCTGGCGGGCGTCGACGTTCGTGAAGCCGCTGCCGACGAGGCCAAGGATGCGCTCGACGAGCTCATCGCGGCCGACCAGTACGGCCTGGTGGTGGTGGACGAAGGACTGATCGCAGACCCCATCGCCGCCAGCGAGCGGGCCATGCGCGGCAGGGAGCTACCCGTGGTGCTGCCCCTGCCCAGCCTCGGTCAGGCGTTCGGCGACGTGGACGACGCCGCCCAGTACATGAAGTCTCTCGTACGCAACGCCATCGGCTTCGATATCAAGCTGGAGTGAGACGGTAGGAGGGCTGGACGTGGCCATCGAAGGAAGGATCCGACGCATCTCCGGACCGGCGGTGATCGCCCAGGGGATGATGGGTGCTCGCATGTACGACATCGTGCGGGTCGGCGAGGAGAAGCTCGTCGGCGAGATCATCCGCCTGGACGGCGACAACGCCTTCGTGCAGGTCTACGAGGACACCGGCGGGTTGACGGTAGGGGAGTCGGTGGTGTCGACCGGCCTGCCGCTGGCCGTGGAGCTCGGCCCGGGAATGCTGAACGGCATCTTCGACGGCATCCAACGCCCCCTCGACAAGCTGCGGGAGACCTCGGGCACGTACATCGGGCGGGGCATCGTGGTGAACGCGCTGTCGCAGGATGCCCGCTGGAAGTTCACGCCTACCGTCAAGCAGGGCGACGAGGTGTCCCAGGGCGAGGTGCTGGGCACCGTGCCGGAGTTCGCGTTCACTCACAAGATCCTGGTGCCACCTGGCAAGGGCGGGACCATCAAGAGCATCGTGGGCGAGGGCGAGTACACCGTTCAGGACACCATCGCGACGTTGGAAGGCGGTACCGAGCTGCGGCTGGCGCACACCTGGCCGGTGCGGCAGGCGCGGCCGGTGGCTCGCAAGCTCGACCCGGTGACCCCCTTCCTGACCGGCATGCGCATCCTCGACGTGCTCTTCCCGCTGACCATGGGTGGCACCGCCGCCATCCCGGGCCCCTTCGGCTCCGGGAAGACGGTGACCCAGCAGTCGGTCGCCAAGTATGGCAACGCCGATATCGTCGTCTACGTCGGCTGCGGCGAGCGTGGCAACGAGATGACGGACGTTCTGGTGGAGTTCCCCGAGCTGGAGGACCCGCAAACGGGGAACCCCTTGATGCACCGCACGGTGCTGATCGCCAACACCTCGAACATGCCGGTGGCAGCACGCGAGGCGAGTATCTACACCGGCATCACACTGGCGGAGTACTTCCGCGACATGGGCTACTCGGTGTCGGTCATGGCCGACTCCACCAGCCGTTGGGCCGAGGCCTTGCGCGAGATCTCATCGCGTCTGGAGGAGATGCCGGCCGAGGAGGGCTACCCACCCTACCTGTCGTCGCGCCTGGCGGCCTTCTACGAGCGCGGCGGTCGCGTGGACACGCTCTCCGGCGATCAGGGTGCGGTGTCCATCATCGGCGCCGTCAGCCCTGCCGGCGGCGACTTCTCGGAGCCGGTCACCCAGGCGACGCTACGCATCACCGGCTGCTTCTGGGCGCTCGACGCCTCGCTGGCACGCCGGCGCCACTTCCCGGCGATCAACTGGAACCGCTCGTACTCGCTGTTCACGGACATCCTGGACGACTGGTACCGCGAGAACGTGGCCGAGGACTACACCGAGCTGCGCGGCAGGGCCGTCGACCTGCTGCAGCGCGAGAGCGACCTGCAGGAGGTGGTGCAGCTGGTCGGGCCCGATGCCCTGCAGGACCAGGAGCGTCTGGTCATCGAGACGGGCCGCATCCTGCGCCAGAATTTCCTGCAACAGAACGGCTTCGATCCCGTCGACGCCTCCTGCTCGTTGCACAAGGCCCACGGCATGCTGGAGATGATGCTGACCCTGTACCAGAGCGCACGCCAGGCGCTCGAGTCGGGCGTCACCGTGGACGACGTGCTGCAGGCGCCGGTGATCGAGCGGATCAACCGCTCGCGCTACGTTGCCGAGGGCGACTTCGACGCCTACAAGGATAGCGTCCTGAGCGAGCTCTCCAAGGGCTTCGCCGTGGCCGCCTGAGGCCGGAGAGGGAGCATGAGCAACAACCATCTGCTGAAGAAGGAGTACACCGAGGTCAGCTACATCTCGGGGCCACTGCTGTTCCTGGAGAACGCCCCCGACCTCAGCTACAACGCCATCGTGCGCATCAAGGACGGGACCGGGCGCGAGCGTGGCGGCCAGGTCATCGAGGTGTCGGACCGGCACACCGTGCTACAGGTGTTCGAGGAGACCTCGGGCATCGACCTCTCCAGCACCACCGTCAGCCTCGTCGAGCACGTCGCCCGCCTGGGGGTGTCGCGCGAGATGGTCGGCCGCCGCTTCAGCGGGGCCGGCGAGCCCATCGACGGGCTGCCCGCCGTCGTCGCCGACAAGCGTCTGCCCATCGGCGGCGCCCCCATCAACCCGGTGGCGCGACGGAAGCCGGAGGAGTTCATCCAGACCGGGATCTCCACCATCGACACGCTCATCAGCCTGGTGCGCGGGCAGAAGCTGCCCATCTTCTCCGGGTCCGGCCTGCCCGCCAACCAGCTCGCCGCGCAGATCGCCCGGCAAGCCACGGTGATCGGCGAGGAGAGCGAGTTCGCGGTCGTCTTCGCGGCCATGGGCGTGACCCAGCGCGAGTTGACGTACTTCACGCAGGAGTTCGAGCGCACCGGCGCGCTGGCGCGGAGCGTGCTCTTCCTCAACAAGGCCGACGACCCTGCGGTGGAGCGGTTGCTCACCCCTAGGATGGCGCTCACCGCCGCCGAGTACCTGGCGTTCGAGCACGACTACCACGTGCTGGTCATCCTCACCGACATGACCAACTACTGTGAGGCGCTGCGCGAGATCGGCGGTGCCCGCGAGGAGATCCCCGGCCGCCGCGGCTACCCCGGCTACATGTACACCGACCTCGCCTCCAACTACGAGCGGGCCGGCGTGGTCGAGGGGCACGCGGGCTCGGTGACGCAGTTGCCGATCCTGAGCATGCCGGACGACGACGTCACCCATCCCATCCCCGATCTCACCGGCTACATCACCGAGGGCCAGATCTACCTGGCGCGCGGCCTGCACAACAAGGGCATCTACCCGCCCATCAACCCCGGGCCCAGCCTCAGCCGGCTGATGAACAACGGCATCGGCGAGGGGAAGACCCGCAAGGACCACAAGAACGTGTCCGACCAGCTGCAGGCGGCGTACGCCAACGGACTCGACCTCCGGCGCCTGGTCGCCATCACCGGTGAGGACGCCCTCTCCGAGAACGACAAGCTCTACCTCGCGTTCGCCGACGACTTCGAGCGCAACTTCATCCACCAGGGGCAGGTCGAACGCAGCATCGAGGAGTCGCTGTCCATCGCCTGGGCGACGCTGTCGCGGCTCCCCAAGAGCGAGCTGACGCGCCTGTCGACCGACCAGATAGACAAGTACTACGGCGCCAAGATGGACGAGCTCTGGGGCTCGGCACGCAAGGACCGCTTGTAGGCCGGGGTGCCGAGGCGCACGTAGGTCCGAGAGGATACCTCCATGGCCGAGCAGATCGCTCCAACCCGTTCGAACCTGCTGCAGCGGCGCGACCAGCGCATGCTCGCGGTGCGCGGCGCCGATCTCCTCAAGCGCAAGCGCGACGCTCTGGTAGCGGAGTTCTTCGACCTGGTCAAGGCCTCCCTGGATGCCCGCCGGAGGCTGGCAAAGGCAAGCCGCGAGGCGTACTTCGCCCTGTTCCTGGCGAACGCCTGGGACGGGCCGGAGGCCGTGTCGAGCCTGGCGCTGGCGGAGGGCCGGTCGCTGGACGTTCCGGTGGCGGTGGAGAACATCTTCGGGGTGAAGGTGCCGCAGGTGCAGCCGCCGGAGTTCGACCCCGGATTGCCGTTCTCACCGGTCGGGGCGGGCGCCCAGACGCTCGCCGCCGCGCGGGAGTTCCGCGAGCTCACCAGGGCCATCATCAACGTAGCCGCCACCGAGACCCGTCTGCGCCGGATCGGCGAGGAGATCAAGAAGACCAACCGCCGCGTCAACGCCTTGGAGCAGCTGGTCATCCCCAACATCAATGCGGAGATCCGGCAGATCCGCAGCGTGCTCGATCAGCGGGCGCTCGAAGAGGTCACGGTACTCAAGCGCATCAAGGCCAAGCTCGAGCAACGCGGAGAGGTCGAGCCGGCGGCGTGAGGTTGAACGGCGCCTAGGCGTCGGCGAGCGCCAGCAGGCGCGGCGTGGAGACGGCCGGAAGGAGAGACATGACGCAGGAGGCGCTCCTCAAGGGGCCCGTCCGTGCGGACGCTCCAGAGGGGGGCTCGAGGATCATCGAGGTGGAGGGGCTGAACAAGTGGTTCGGCGAGTTCCACGTCCTCAAGGACATCAACCTGTCGGTGAACCGTGGCGAGGTGGTGGTGATCATCGGGCCGTCGGGCTCCGGCAAGTCGACGCTGATCCGCTGCATCAACCGTCTCGAGGAGCATCAGCAGGGGCGCATCGTGGTGGATGGCATCGAGCTCACCGATGACGTGCGGCAGATCGACCAGGTGCGGCGCGAGACCGGGATGGTCTTCCAGCAGTTCAACCTGTTCCCGCACCTGACGGCGCTGGACAACGTGACCCTGGCCCCTGTGCGGGTGCGCAGGTGGCGCAAAACGCGCGCCGAGGAGCGTGCGATGTACTTCCTGGAGAAGGTGGGCATCCCGGAGCAAGCGCACAAGTACCCCGGGCAGCTGTCCGGCGGGCAGCAGCAGCGTGTGGCGATCGCGCGAGCGCTGACCATGGAGCCCAAGGTGATGCTGTTCGACGAGCCCACCAGCGCGCTCGACCCCGAGGTGATCGGGGAGGTGCTCGAGGTGATGGTCACGCTGGCGAAGGAAGGCATGACCATGGCCGTGGTGACGCACGAGATGGGCTTCGCCCGGGAGGTCGCCGATCGGGTGATCTTCATGGACGCGGGCCAGATCGTGGAGGTCGGAACGCCCGAGCACTTCTTCGAGAACCCGCGTGAGGAACGCACGCGTGCGTTCCTGTCGAAGATCCTCTAGGGGGGAATCTCACAGCCCGTGGCTGCCGGGCGCGCCTATGCTGGCGCCATGACCGAACGCGGGCGGTGCGAGGCGGCTGCATGACCGACGCTATCCAACCTGCGAGCGCCGGGCGCGGCATGCGCATCGCCGACCTGCTCCGCAGCATGGTCGCCAAGGGGGCGTCCGACATCCACCTGCAGGCCGGGGCGCCGCCTCACATGCGCATCGACGGCGAGCTGATGCCCTTCGAGGGCGTGCCGCCGCTGTCGCCGGAGCAGACCGAGCAGATCGCGCTGGCCATGATGAGCGAGAGCCAGCGCGAGATCTTCCGTCACCGTCACGAGGTGGACTTCGCCTTCACCATCCCCGAGGTGGCGCGGTTCCGGTGCAACGTGCTCCGTCAGCGCGGCTCGGTGGGCGTGGTGATGCGCGTCATCGGCGACGCCATCCCCAGCTTCGAGTCGCTGGGGCTGCCCTCCACGGTCGTCACCGAGCTCGCCGCCCAGCCTCGCGGCCTGGTGCTGGTGACCGGGCCCACCGGCTCCGGCAAGACGACCACGCTGGCGGCGATGATCGACTACATCAACCGGCGCTTCGCCCGCAACATCATCACCATCGAGGATCCCATCGAGATCCTCCACAAGAACCACAAGAGCCTGGTGATCCAGCGCGAGATCGGGCTCGACACCGCCGACTTCGTGGGGGCGCTCAAGTACGCCATGCGGCAGGACCCCGACGTCATCATGGTCGGCGAGATGCGCGACAAGGAGACGGTGGAGGCCGCCATCACGGCGGCGCAGACGGGGCACCTGGTGCTTAGTACGCTGCACACGCTGGATACCATCCGCAGCGTCAACCGCATCATCGACTTCTTCCCGCCGCACGAGCGCGGCCAGATCCGGCTGATGCTCGCCGAGTCCCTGCTGGGCATCCTCAGCCAGCGCCTGCTCCCCAGGGCCGACGGTCCCGGGCGGGTGCTCACCATCGAGGTGCTCGTCAACACGCCGCTCATTCGCGACTACATCAAGGACGAGGAGAAGACCCCGCTGATCAAGGAGGCGCTGATGGAGGACAACCTCCGCGGCATGCAGACCTTCGACCAGCATCTGGTCGAGCTCTACCTCGAGGGGCGCGTGACGCTGGAGGACGCCACCTTCATGGCCACCAGCCCCCACGAGCTGCGCCTCATGATCACCCAGCGGCAGGGCGGCATGAACGAAGGCGACTCCGAGGAGTTCGACCGCCTGCTCCAGCAGAACCGCGGCCCCCTGGGCTAGGGACGCCGACCCCGACCGGCCGCGGACGACCGCGGCGAGCCGTGGTGCAGGCGCCTCAGCGTCGGGCGCAGGCGCCCGGCCAGGTAGAGCGAGCCAGCCACCACCAGCAGCCCTCCCGGAGGCGTCTCATGGAGCGCCTGCGCAAGCGCTGCCCCGGGGTCGGCCACCAGCCTCGGGTCGTTGCGCGGCAGCCAGGAATCGACCGGAGCGGCCTGGGTGAGCACGACCCGGCGCGCACCCGCGTCCAGCGCCGCCAGCGTGCCGGGCCCTTGCTTGCGCGCCAGCGCACCGAAGAGCAACGTGTAGCCTGCCGTTCCCGAGGCGGCCAGCGACGCCGCCAGCAGGGCGGCTGCGGCCGGGTCATGGGCGCCATCGAGGATCACCTCGCGACCGGCGACCAGGAACCGCTCGCCGCGCGCGGGCAGCGGTGGCGTCGCCAGGCCCGCAGCCACCTCCGGCTCCGGCACGCCGAGCAAGCGCAGTGCGGCGGCCGCCAGGCGGGCGTTACGCCACCGCGCGCCTCCGGGCCGGTCGAGTGCGGTGCGGCAGCACGCGGACCCGTCCCCGGCGGCCGGCACGTCAAAGAGCGGATCGCTGCCGTCGTCGACGTGCAGCGGGCACCCCAACCGGGCCGCCTCGGCCCGGACGACGGCAAGCGCCGTCCCCTCGGCGCCCGTCACGACCGGCACGCCGGGTCGCAGCGCGCCGGCCTTCGCGCGCGCGATGCTCGCCAGATCGGCGCCGAGGGTCCGCAGGTGGTCGAGCGCCACGTTGGTGAGTACGACCAGGGCCACGCCATCCAGCGCCCGGGTTGCGTCCCTGGCGCCGCCGACGCCCGCCTCGAACACGCCCCACGCGACGCCGCGGCGCTCGAACGTCCACAGCGCCAGCGCCAGCGCCAGCTCGAAGAAGGCGGCGTCCGGCAGCGCACCGGGGGTGGCCGCCAGCGCCACGAAGCGCCGCACTGCCTCCCGCGCCAAGGGGCGGCCGCCGACCGCGACCCGCTCACGGAAGTCCTCGACGTGGGGCGAGGTGAACCTGCCGGAGAGCGACCCCGCCGCGCGCAGGCCGGCGTCCACCATGCTGGCGACGGTACCCTTGCCGTTGGTGCCGACGACGTGCACGACATGCCCGGGCGCGCTCAGCCCGAGCGCCGACATGACCGCACGCATGCGGTCCGGATCGCGCGGGGCCCCGTCGCGGCGGCGGGCATAGAGCCACGCCAGCGCGTCGCCATAGCTCGGGAGGCTGGGGGCCGCGACGGCCGCCGCGTTCACCCGCTCTTGCGCTTGCCGCGGCGCGGCCGCCTGCGGCGCGAGCGGCGGCGGCGCTTGCCGCCCCGACCCTGCGGCGCGCCGCCGGGCGCGCCCCAGTCGTCCAGCTCGCCCTCCTCGGCGACCTTCACCAGCAGCGCATCGAGGTAGCCGTCGCCGAGGCGCTGGGTCATCTTCAGCAGGTGGTGCGGCGCCTCACGCTCGACGTAGACCACGCTGCCGCCGGGGTGCAGGAGGTAGGCCCGGGCGCTGCGGAGCCCATGCGGGGTCTCCACCTCCACGTCGCCGGCGTGCTGCACGGTGACGTCCTTGCCCAACATGGGAACGACCAGGTGGTCGGTTCCGTCGAGGGAACGAAGCTCGAACAGTAGCGAGAGAGGATCGCGGTAGGGAAGGAGGTAGGGGGAGGTTGCCTGGTCCCGGCCGCGGGACGCCGTCACCACCCCGTCGTCCGGGTCGAACACCACGTCATAGACGCGTTGGCCGGAGCGCTCGCTGGTCTCCTCGCGGAAGCGCTGGCTGACAGCGCCGTTGCCGCAGCGACTGCGCTGGGTCACGGTGGCCGTGCCCAGCGATCCCTGGAAGGACGCCCTGCCCTCGAGCAGGGTGACGCGGCCGCCGCGCTGCACCTTCAACTCGTGGCTCCCCACCGGCCTGCCCTTCAGCGTGAGCCGGTAGCTGCACACCTCCACCGCCATGGCGGCAGCGTACCACGCGGTCTCCGGGACCCGGCGGGGAGTAGCGTCCCCGACGCGGGTAACATGCATGCGAGGGCGCACGCCGCGCCCGGGAGGTCGGGATGGCTGCAGTGACTGCGGGGGAGGGCTGGCAGCGTGAGGCATGGGGGACCGTCGAGGGTCGCGAGGTGGGCCTCCACACCCTCACCAACCGGGCCGGCATGCGCGCGCGCATCGGCGACTACGGTGCGACCCTGGTGGGGCTGACGCTGCCCGACGGCACCGACGTCGTGCTCGGCCTGGAGGCGCTCCACCGGACGACCGGGAGCGGCTATAGCGGGACGCAACCCTATCTCGGCGCCGTGATCGGACGGGTCGCCAACCGCGTCGCCGGGGCGAGCTTCGAGCTTGCCGGCCGGCGCGTGCGGCTGGCCGCCAACGAGGGGACGACGCAGCTGCACGGCGGGCCGGGCGGCTTCGCTCACCGGGTGTGGAGCGCCCAGCCCCTGCCCGACCCGGAGGCACCGGGGCTGGCGCTGAGCTACCTGTCGGAGGACGGCGAGGAGGGCTACCCGGGCCGGGTGTGGGCGGGCGCACGCTACGGGCTGGGGCCGGGACCGGTCCTGAGCCTGGAGCTGCACGCCGTGGCCGACGCCCTCACGCCGGTTGCGCTGACGCACCATCCGTACTTCAACCTGGCAGGGCATGACGCAGGGCGCGCGCTCGGGCAGCGCCTCACGGTGGCCGCCGACCACTACACCCCCGCGGACGACAGCCTCATCCCCACGGGGGAGGTGCGCCACGTCGCAGGCACGCCGTTCGACCTTCGCCACGGGCCGCCGCTGGCCGACGCCGTGGAGAGCGGCACACTGGCCGGCGGCTACGACATCAACCTGCTGGTGACGGGACCACGCGGCGTGATGAGGCGGGCGGCCATGCTGGAGGATCCCGCCTCCGGGCGGAGACTGGAGCTGTGGAGCACGCAGCCGGCTCTGCAGGTGTACAGCGGCGGCGGGTTGGATGGCTCGCTGGTGGGCAAGGATGGCGCACGCTACCAGCGCTTCGCCGGGGTGGCGCTGGAGGCCCAGGCCATCCCCAACGTCGTCAACCTGCCACACCTGCCACAGGTGTGGCTGCGGCCGGGCGAGCGCTACCGCCAGCGCATCGAGTACCGCTTCGTGCTGCCGGGCCGGTGAGGCGCCTCAGAACGGCAGATCGTCGTCCTCGATGCGGGCCAGCTCGGTGGTCGACTTGCCCTGCCGCAAGATGTTGATGAAGAGCTGCACCAGCGATGGGTCGAGTTCGCGGCCACTGCGCGCTTCCAGCGCCTTCTCCACCTCGCGCAGCGGCATGGCCTGGCCCCGTTCGCTGGACAGGACGTCGAAGACGTCGGCCACCGCCACCACCCGCGCCAACAGCGGGATCTGCTCCTTGCGCAACCCGGAGGGGAAGCCGGTGCCGTCCCAGTTCTCGTGGTGGCCACGGATGCCCTCGGCGGCCGGCCGCAACAGGCCCGCCGACGCCACCAGGTTGGCGCCTCGCTGCGGGTGCTCCATGTCCTCGATCGACAGGTCGAGTCCCGCGCCGAGCTTGCCGATGTCGTGCAGCATGGCCGCGAAGTAGAGATCGACCATCTCCTGGCTGTTCAGCTCGAGCGCCCTGCCGACCGCCTGGGCGTAGGCGGTGACGCGCTCGGCATGGCCGAGCTGGGCGTAGTCCTGCGCCTCCATCGCCTGCACGAAGGCGCGCGTGAACTCCACCAGGCTCAGCTTGGTCCGCCGCAGCTCGAGCGCCTGGCTGTGCGCTTCGCCGAGGATGGCCCCCCAGTGGCTGACGTCCTTGAGCTCCTCTTCGTCGAACGCGCTGCCGGCATGACGGTGCAAGACCATGGAGCCGTGCCGGTGGAAGCGTCCGGCGACGGGCACCACGACCGTGCTGACGGCGTTGCGCAGGCCCAACTCGCCGAAGGCTGCGCGCAGCTCGCTGGCGTTCGGCTGGAACAGCTCCGCCACCAGGTTCGGCACCACCCGCGGGCCGGGCTCGCGCCAGGGCCCGTGCTCCGGCGTGAGACCGAGCATCGACTGGCTGTAGCCCTGGACCGCCTCGAAGGCATAGCGACCGCGGTCGGTACCCCGCACCACGTAGCCCCGAACGTCTCCCGGAAGGGTCTTGACCAGGATACGCAGCGCCTCGGAGCTGCGTTCGTCGGGGCGGGACACGTGCAGCAGCCGCTCGACGGCCGCCAGCACATCCGGACCGGTGTCCGTGTCCGAGCTCGAGAACAGGCGTCTGAACACGTCGTCCCTTCAGGCCGGCGTCACGCCCGGCACGCCCGGAGTGTACGCCTGGAGGGCGGGAAGCGGCTAAGGAAATGCTTACACCCGGGGTCGCGGCGTCGCGCCCGCCTCCGGTACGCTCGGGAGAGGGAGGTGGCAATGAACGACGACGAGCTGTTCGCCGAGCCGGCGCGCCGCGCCGGCCGGCTGCGTGGCGTGAAGTTGGAGCAGCGGGCCTTCGAGGCGACGTTCGACGGTGCGCGCCTGCGAGTGGAGGCGGTGGCGGCGGGCATCGGCCGGCTACGGTTGGCGGAGAGCGCCTTCGCGCCTCAGCGGTCCTGGGACGCGCTGCAGCCCCTGGCACCCGAGCCGTCGGCGGCATCCGCGGAGCGCGCGGGCGGAGCCCGCCTGGATGTCGGCGGCATGCGCCTGGAGCTCGCCGATGACGGCCGCCTCGAGGTCATCGGGCCCGACGGCGACGCCTGGCTGGCGCAGACGGAGGCGGCGGCGTGGGGGCGGCCGCGCCTCGGCGCGCTGGGCATCCGGCTGCGTGAGGGCGATGAGCTGCCTGCCGGACGCGACGGCGTGCTGGCACGCCTGTCGCTCAGGCTCGACCCGCAGGACCGCCTGTGGGGGTTCGGGCAGCGCACGGGCGGGCTCGACAAGCGCGGGCGGCGGCTCACGAACTGGGCGGCCGACCCCTTCGGCATCGGCCACCACCGCGGCAGCGACAACCTCTACCAGGCCCTGCCGGTGTTCCTGGCGGTGAAGCCCGGCCGCGCCTTCGGCGCCTTCCTGCACGTCAGCCACCTCAGCCGCTTCGATGCCGGCTATAGCGACCCGGATCTCCTGAGCGTGGAGGCTCTCGGGGGCGAGATCGACCTGTTCCTATTCGCCGGGCCCACGCCGGCGGAGGTGCTCGAGCAGCTCACGCGCCTCACCGGGCGCCCCATGCTGCCGCCGGCGTGGGCCCTCGGCTTCCACCAGTCGCGCTGGGGCTATGACCGACCGGAGCGGCTGCTGGAGGTAGTCGATGGCTTTCGCGAGCGCCACCTGCCGCTCGATGCGGTGCACCTGGACATCGACTACATGCGGGGCTACCGCAGCTTCACCTGGGACCCGCAGCGATTTCCCGACCCCGCGGGCTTCTGCGACGCGGTACACCGCCGTGGCGCGCGGGTGGTGACGATCATCGACCCGGGCGTCAAGGACGACCCAGGCGCGGGCTACCGCGTCGCCGACGAGGCGCTCGAGCGCGGCTTGATGCTGCGCAACGGCGACGCCTCGCCGTTCCGCGGCTACGTGTGGCCCGACCGCGCGCTGTTGCCCGACTTCGCACGTGCCGAGGTGCGGGCGTGGTGGGGCGATCTGCATCGCGACAGCCTGCTGGAGGCCGGCGTGGACGGCGTGTGGAACGACATGAACGAGCCGACCGTCTTCGACGCGCCGTTCGCCAGCGGCCACGCCCGCGACCGGCCCATCCCGCTCGGGCTCGAGCACGGCGACGCCGAGGAGCGCGCCACCCACCTGGAGGTGCGCAATCTCTATGGCGCCCTGGAGGGCCGCGCCACCTTCGAGGCGCTCGAGCGGCACCGGCCCGAGAGCCGCCCGTGGGTGTTGACGCGCTCGGCTGGCGTCGGGAGCCAGCGCACCTGCGCCACCTGGATGGGGGACAACAACAGCTGGTGGGAGCACCTGGCATTGAGCGTGCCCCAGCTCCTCGGCATGGGGCTGTCCGGCTCGCCGCATGCTGGCGTCGACATCGGTGGCTTCTTCGAGAATGGGCAGCCCGAGCTGTTCGCACGCTGGATGGAGCTTGGCGCCTTCTACCCGTTCATGCGCAACCACACCGCCCTGGGCACGCGGCCGCAGGAGCCGTGGGCGTTCGGCGCGGAGGTGGAGGCGGTCGCGCGTCAAGCGCTGGAGCTGCGCTACCGCCTGCTGCCCTACCTGGTCACGCTGGCGCACGAGGCCAGCGAGCGCGGCGCCCCGCTCATGCGCCCGCTCGGCTACGAGTACCCGAACGTCGATGCGGTGCTCGACCAGGACGACGTCTTCTTGCTTGGCCCATGGCTGCTGGTGGCGCCCGCCCTGCGTCCGCGGCAACGGTGGCGGTCGGTCGTGCTGCCGCCCGGTCGCTGGCGCGACTTCTGGACCGGCCGTGAGGTCGCGGGCGACGCTGCCGGCGATGCCCGAGCGGCGCTGCTTCCGACGCTGCCGGGCCGGCCCCCGCTGCTGCTGCGGGAGGGGGCCTTGCTGCCGCTCGGCGAGGTGCGGCAGAGCACCGCCTCGCCCCCGACGGAGCTCCGCCTGGTGGTGACCGCGGCGGCCCGTAGCCGCTACCGGCTGGTGGAGGACGACGGCACGTCGCCGGCGGCGGCGCCGCGACACGGCGCCGCCCGTCCAGGCGACGCCGGCGTGGCGATCACCACGCTGGCACTCGACGCCGAGCCCGGCCGGCTGGTGCTGGAGCTGGGAGCTCGCTCCGGAGGCTTCGACCCGCCACCGCGGACGCTGACCGTCGAGCTGCGTCTCGACCGGCCACCCGAGCGGGTGCGTCTGGATGGCCGTGACGTGCAGGCCACCTGGGACCGGGAGCGCAGTGCCGCGGAGCTGGGGTGGGCCGACGACGGCGCAGGGCACCGGCTCGAGCTCACCCTCTGAGGCGTACGCCGCCGGCCCGCGCCGGCGTACCCTGGAGGGAAGCGGGATGGCCGCCCGCTGCAGGAGGGGTCATGGACCGCCGCACCCGTACCCTCGTCGCCGTGTTCGTTGTCGCGGCCGCCCTGACCGCCCTCCTCGGCGCCTGCCTGCCGATCCCTCAGGTCAACGGGCGCCTCAGCCTGACGGCGCCCGCGTACCGTATCGCCCCGGCAGCCGTGGAGAGCGACTACCTCACGGTGCCAGGGGCGCAGGAGCCGCACACGCCCCAGCGCTACAACGCCAGCTACGTGCTGCGCCTGCGTGCCAGCGAGCCCGCCAGCGAGGTGCTGGTGCTGGTTCCTGGCCTCTTCGGAGGCGCCGGCAGCCTGGAGATCCTGGGCCGCCAGCTGGTGGCCGCCACGCCCGGCCTGCAGGTGTGGCTCGTCGACCGGCGCTCCAACGCCCTCGAGGATCACCGGGGCCTGCAGGCGGCGCGTGCCGCCGGCGACCCCGAGATCGCGTTGCGCTACTACCTCGGCACGCCTGGCCAGGCGCCCGAGTTCCGGCCGCCGAACCCCGCGGACATCCGCTTCATGGCCTACTGGGGCCTGCGCGTGCAGCTCGAGGACCTCGCCGCCGTGATCGACCTGGCGCACCGCACGGCGGCGACCGTCTACCTGGGCGGCCATTCGCTCGGCGCCAGCCTGGTCGCGCTCTACAGCGCCTACCTCCGGCCCGACGGGAGGCCCGGCGCCGACGGGCTTGCGGGTCTGGTACTGCTCGACGGCGCGCCCGGGCGGACCGGCAGCTTCGCGATCGAGGACGCGGCCAATGGCCGGAACCTCTTCGGCGTGACGCTGGTGCCGTCGCTGAGGAATCTCCTGGCGGGCAAGGCGGTGCCCTACCTCGGGCCTGGCATCGTTCCGGAGCGGGCGGTGCGCTCGGACGTCATCGCCTTGCTGGCACGCTACCGGCCCGACGCGCGGGCGCCGGCCCAGCTGGCGGACTACCCCATCACCGACTTCGCCCTGGCGGGGGTCGACGCCGACGACACCTACGCCGAGTTGCCGACCTTTAGCCCGCAGCTCGGCGAGGCGCAGCATGCCGTGTTCTCCGGGAACCTGACGGCGTTCATCCTGGAGGGCCGCTTCGGGGCGCGCAGCCGGAGCGTGGTGGGCGTGGCTCCCGGTTCCGACGAGGTCACCTGGTCCGCTGGCGACCCGCCCGAACCGACCGATCTGGCCAGCTACCTAGGCAGCAGCGTCGGGCCCTTCACCGACCGCGCGGAGTGGTACTTCCCGGCTCGTCTGCTCATCGACGTCTCGGCCCTGCCGGTGGACCTGCGCCACGTGCCCGGCTTCGAGCCCACCGCCGCGGTGCGACTGCCGACGCTGGCCGTCGGTGCCGGACGCGGCATGATCCGGACGCTCGACGGTTTCTCCGCCTACCTCAACGCGCGCATGGGCTCTCCGGTATCGGCCTACGTGGTGCCCGGCGTGACGCACATCGATCTCGTCACGGCGCGCGCCGCGCCGGTGGTGACCCTGTTCAAGCGCTGGGCGCAGCTGTCCGTGGGCTCGTCGCGGCCCACGCCTCAGTGAGGCGGGGCCGCTCTGGCAAGGTCCCCGAGCGCCTGCGACAGCCGCTCGCAGCCGTCGTCGATCTCCTTGGCGTCGACGTCGAGATGGGGTGCGATGAGGACGACGCTCCCTAGCGGCCCGCCCCTGCCGATCAGCAGGCCGCGGTCGCGGGCGGCGTCGACCAGGTTGTCTGCGCGCCCGGGGTCGGGGGACGCGGGCGGCCCGGGTGCCACCATCTCCAGCCCCTGGATGAGCCCCATCCCGCGCACCTCGCCGATCCAGGCATGATCGGCCGCCGCCTCCTCCAGGTGCATGCGTAGCCGCAACCCCTGACGCTCGGCGTTGTCCGGCAGCCGCTGTCGCTCGATCACCTCGATGGTCGCCAGTGCCGCCGCCACGCCCATGGGGCTGGCGCCGGGCGCGGCGAAGGTGGCCGCGGTCAGGGCGTCGGCAACCTCCGGCGTGGCGACGGCGCAGCCGAAGGGCGCGCCGTTCGCCGTGCCCGTGGCGAAGGTCATCAGGTCGGGCGCGACGCCCCAGTGCGCCACGGCGCACAGGCTGCCGCCGGTACGCCCCCAGCCGGTCTCGATCTCGTCGACGATCATCAGCCCACCGGCCTCCCGCACGATCGGCTCCAGGCGCGTCAGGGTGCTCCGCGGAAGCACCCTGGCGCCACCCAGGCCCTGGACGGGAGCGGCCAGGAGGGCGGCGATGTTGCCGCCCGCGACCGTCGCGAGCGCCTCCTCGAGGCCCCGCACGCAGAGGTCCACCAGCCGCTCGTCGTCCAGCCCCGTGGTGGCGTGGTAGTCGCGAGGTTCGCGGATGTGCCGGACCTCGCCGGCAGCGCTGCCGGCGGGTTGCTGCCGCCCAGCGGGCGTCACGCCCGTGGCGTCCCCGGCGCGTCCGACGCCGGCGCTCCCGAGCCTGAGGACGGTCCGGTTCCCGGTAGCCTGGCGGGCCGCGGCGATCGCCGTCTCGTTCGCTTGGCTGCCGCCGCCCGTGAAGGAGCACGTCTGCAAGCGCCCGGGCGTGAGCGCGGCGATCCTCTCGGCCAGCTGCACCATCACGGGGTCGGGGTAGAGCCCGGAGCCGAACCGGGCGCGCTCCAGCTGCTCGCGCTGACGGTCGGCCACGGTCTCGTTGCCGTGGCCGACGCACACCGTCAGCCCGCCGCCGAAGAAGTCGAGGTAGGCGTTCCCGTCCACGTCCCAGACGGTGTGGCCGCGGGCCCGGTCGACCACCAGCGGACGGTCGCCGTAGTACGCCGGGACGGCAGGGAAGAGGTGACGTCGGTGCCGCTCGAGTAGCTCCTGAGACGCCTTGCGGTCCGGGATCACGGCCACCTCCTGGAGCGCCGGGCGTGGCGCCGCGAACGCGCCGGCGACGGCCTGGGATCGGTGCGCGCCAGTCTAGCACCGCCGCACCGGCGGCGCCGGCGCCGTGGGATGGCAGCCTCGCGGGCGCGGCCGCGGCCGCGGGCCGGGAGGGTGCGGCGTGGCTCGCGAGAGGGCAGGCTCACGTAGACTGGAACGCATGCTGGACCTCAAGTTCATCCGCGAGAACCCGGACACGGTACGCCGGGCGATACGCGCCAAACGCCTTCCCGATGCGCTGGAGAGCCTCGAGCAGCTGCTGCTGGTGGATGAGGAGCACCGGCTCCTGCGCCGCGACCTCGAGGAGAAGCAGGCTCTCAGGAACGCCAGCAGCAAGAGGATCGGTGAGTTGAAGCGGCGTGGCGAGGATGCCGAGGGGCTCATGCGCGAGATGGGTGAGGTGGCGGCGGAGGTCAAGCGCCTCGAGGAGCGCGGCCGCAGCCTCGAGGCGAGGCTGCAGGAGAGCCTTCTGGAGATCCCCAACCTGCCGCACGACAGCGTTCCCTACGGCGAGAGCGAGCACGACAACCAGCTGGTCAAGGAGTGGGGCACGTCCCCCACCTTCGACTTCCAGCCGAGGCCGCACTGGGAGCTCGCTGCCGCGAGAGGGTGGGTGGACCTGGAGGCGGGGGTGAAGATCACCGGGGCCGGGTTCCCGCTGTTCCGCGGCCTCGGCGCCCGTCTGGTGAGGGGGCTGGAGCGGTTCTTCCTCGAGCGGCTGGAGCAGGAGGGCTACACCGAGCTGGTGGTGCCGCTGATGGTCAACGCCGAGTCGGCGACCGCCACCGGCCAGCTGCCGGACAAGGAAGGGCAGATGTACCAGGTGCAGGACGGCTACTACCTCATCCCCACCTCCGAGGTCGCCGTAACCAACCTGCACCGCGACGAGATCCTCGACCAGGACGCCTTGCCGCTCAAGTACGCAGCGTTCTCGCCGTGCTTCCGGCGCGAGGCCGGCAGCTACGGCAAGGACGTGCGGGGCCTCAACCGCGTTCACCAGTTCGACAAGGTCGAGATGGTCGCCTTCACCACGCCCGAGACCAGCTACGAGGCGTTGGAGGCGATGACGCGGACCTCCGAAGCGATGCTGGAGGCGCTGGGCCTCAGCTACCGACGGTTGCTGATGTGCACCGGCGACATGGGCTTCACGCAGTCGAAGAAGTACGACCTGGAAGCATGGAGCCCGGGCCAGGAGAGGTGGCTCGAGGTGTCGAGCATCAGCAACATCGAGGCCTTCCAGGCGACCCGACTACACACCCGCATGCGCCCCGGCGGATCCTCTGGCAGGGGCAAGCCCGCCTTCGTTCACACCCTCAACGGCAGTGCCCTGGCGTTCCCGCGCACCATCGCTGCGATCCTTGAGACCTACCAGCGCGAGGACGGCAGCGTGCGCGTACCGGACGCGCTGGTGCCCTACCTTGGGCGCGAGCTGCTCGACTGACGGCACGGCGGCCGGCCGCTCAGTCCTCCTCGACCGTCCGGGGAACCCGGAGGTAGCCGTCCTGACTGGCGTTGGCGAGCTCCAGGGCGCGTGCCTGCGGAAGCGACGGGGCGACGGCATCGGCGCGCCAGGGGCGCGCCGGCACGACCGGGCGCACCAGCTCCTCCACGCCCTCGGTGTCCACCTCCGCGAGCTGGTCGAAGTAGGCCAGCACCTCGGCCACGTCGCCGGCCAGGGCCTCGGCCTCGTCGGGCTCCAGGTCGAGCCGCGCCAGCCGTTGCAGGTGCGCCATGTCGACATCATGGCGGCTCATGCGGCCGATGCTAGCACGGGCCGGCCCCAGACTCGCGCGGGCAGGCCTCCCGGGTCAGCTGAAGAGCTGGCCGACGTAGTAGAACGCCACCACCAGCAGTAGCGCGGGCAGCAGGGCGGCGGTGCGCACCCGTTTGATGTCGAGCAGACCCAGGCCGAGCGCCACGATGAGCAGCCCGCCGACACCGTTGACCAGCAGCACGCGCGGGTCGTGGGCCGGGTCGGGCACCAGCGAGGCGAACACCCCGGCGGCGAGCGAGAGGCCACCCTGGTAGACTGCGAGCACCAGCACCGAGAAGACCACGCCGAAGCCGAAGGTGGTGGCCAGCGCCAGCGACGAGAAGCCGTCCAGCGCTGCCTTCAGCAGCAGGAAGCTGGGATCGCCGCTGAGACCGTTCTGGATGCTGCCGATGAGCGTGAGGGGGCCGACGCAGAAGAGCAGCGTGGCCGCGACGAACCCCTCGGTGAAGCGCCCCTGGCCGCGGAAGCGGCGTTTGAGACGGTCGCCGATGGCTTCGAGAGCGTCGTCGAGCCGCCACCACTCGCCCAGGGCGCCGCCCAGGGCCAGCGCCATCAGCCCCAGGATGATGCCGGGCGGCCGGCTGACGCGGGTGAGGTCGAGGGCGTTGTCGATGCCGATGAACAGCGTCACCAGACCGATCGCCTGCATCACCGCCAGCGTGATGCGCGGCGGCAGGCGACCGCGCAGCGCCATCCCGATCGAGGAGCCCAGCAGCACCGTGGCGATATTGACCAGCGTCCCCGAGGTCTCCTGCAGCAGGGTCATGCTGGGCCGGATGCTACCACGCGCCGTGCGCCTGCGGGCACGCTCTGACGGGGCCTGCAGAGGCGGCGCTCGTCAGGGCGACGGAACCGCCGGCGCGGGCACCGGCTAGCCGTCCTCAGCTGCCTCCGGCGCGCTGACCGGCGCCAGCGGGGCGGTGACGAGCGGCGTGTGGCGCGCGCCCTCGGGCCGGAGCTGACTCTCGAACAGCACCAGCTCGCTCACCGGCCAGGCCTCCCGCGCCGGCTCGAAGCCCGCCAGGGCATCCGCTACCAGCGCCCGGGGGGTTCCGCGGAGGGTCTTGACGCGTGCCACGGTGAGGTGCGGGACGAAGCGCTGGTGCTGGCTGGGGTCGCCGGCCGGCAGCGCCGCGGCGAGGCTGCGGTGGAGCTCCGCCAGGGTGCCCGTCGGGTCCTCCAGCCCCAGCCACAGCACGCTCGCCCGCCGGCTGCTGGGGAACGCCCCCAGCCCGGCACTGCGCGCGACGAAGCGGCGCGACGTCCGGGCCAGGCCGGTGACCACGCGGGCCACCGTGTCCACCTCGGGCTCCTCGACCCGTCCCAGGAATGTCAGCGTCAGGTGCGTCGCCGCCGGGTCCGAGTACCTCGCCTGCAGGCTCGGCAGCGCCCGCCGCAGGTGGTCGCTTGCGCGCCTGGCCTCGATCCGCACCGGCTCTGGCGGCACCAGCGCGACGAACAGTCGCCGGCTCACGGTCGCGCCGTGGCGAGCGCCTGCCCGGGAGGCCCGGGGGGGATCCGCTGAATGTCGTGCAGGTAGCTGATGATGCCGGCCTCGAGCGCCCGCGCCAGGCTGGCGGGCTCGAGCAGAAGCGTGCGGTCACGGGCGTTGGTCATGTACCCCATCTCGACGATGAGGGCCGGTGTCCCGCGAGCCACGGAGTGCCGGAAGCGTCGGCCGTTGAAGGCGTAGTACTTCAGCATGTCGAGCGACACGTTGCGATCGTCGTCGCCCAGGCTCGTCTGCGTGAGCACGGCGCGATCGACGTCGAGCTTGAGGAGGGGGTCGCGAGCGTTGCGCAGGGGTAGGAAGTGGGCGCTCTTGTAGCCCTCGCGGGCGGGATCGCGGCTGGCGTCCGCGTGCACGGCCAGCACCAGGGTGGCGCGGTAGCCCGGGGGGATCGTGGCTCCCAGCACATCGACGCGGAAGCCGTCGGCGCGCAGCCTGGCGGCCAGGGCCCGGACGATGGCGCGGTTGATGTTCACCTCCTCGAGGCCGCCTACCTCGGCGCCGGTGGCGGCGCGCAGCTTGACGAGCTCGCGCGGCATCGAGCTCTCGTGCAGGTGACCCACCTGCAGCCCGATGCGTACCGGTCCGCGGAGGTGGTCGAGCGCCCGCCGAAGCTCGGGCGCCAACGCCGACGCCGGCCGCCGAGCCGCGCTCAGGGCGGAGGACCAGTTGAGGATCAGCAGCGCTCCCAGCGCCAGCACCACGCACGCGCCCAGCCAGGCACGCCGGCGGCGCCTGGCACCCGGGCGAGCCGCCGGCCCGGCCCCCTGCTCGGCGTCGAGCGGTGCGGCGCCCGGCGCCCGGCCCGTCCCGGTCAGGGCCGGCCGGGCGGTGCCGTGCCGCAGGAGCTCCCCCTGGTGGACGTCGTCGCGGCCCAGCACCCCCACACCCTACCGGAGCTGGGAGACGGGCAGATGAACGCGTTCCTCAGGCCGGCCGTTCGCCCGTGAGCCAGAACATCACATGCTCGTCGACGTTCTCGAGATGGTCGCCGAGCCGCTCCAGATACCGCGCCACCGCCAGCAGCTGGGTGGCGCGGCCGATGGTCTCGGGGTCCTCGATCATGTAGGTGAGCAGCTCGCGCTGGATCTGCTCGTAGAGGTCGTCGATCTCACGATCCATGGCGTGGGCGCGCCGTGCGGCGTCGACGTCCGCCTCGGCCACGGACTTCATGGTGGTGTCGATCATGCCGCCGAGCACCTCGAGAATGCGGGCCATGTCGAGGTACTTCTTGAGCGGCGGTTGCTCGCTGAGCGTCACGGCGGCGCGGGCCACGTGCTCGGCGTAGTCGCCGGCGCGCTCGATGTCCGCCAGGGACTGGTAGGCGGCGCCGAGGAAGCGCAGGTCCCCGGCGGCCGGTTGCCGCCGGGCGATGACCGTGAGGATGCGCAGCTCCAGCGACGCCTGCATGCTGTCGATGCGCTCGTCGTTCTCCACGCAGCGTTCGGCGGAAGCGAGGTCGCCGTCGATCAGGGCGCGACGTGCCAGCTCGCACGCCTCCCGCACCTGACTCAGCATGCGCACCAGCGAGGCGTTGACGTCCTGGAGGTCCTGGTCCAGCTGGGTCATGTCGGCCTGCCGCATCATACTGCACAGCATGCACCGTTCCCGTCAGGGTCCCGTCACGTCGGCCGGCGCCGGGCACTCGCGACCTGACGAGACGATGATGCGACGTCCGTATGATTGGAGGGTGGACCTGCTCGCTCTGACGACGGGGCGCCGATGAGCACGGCGACGGTGCTGGTGGTCGAGGATGACGACGCCGTGCGCGAGCTCGTCGCCTACCATCTCTCTCGCGCGGGCTTTCACGTGCTCGAGGCCGCCGATGCCGGGGCCGGCTGGCGGCAGCTCGAGCGGGCGGATGCGGTGGTGCTCGACTGGATGCTCCCCGACGAGTCGGGGCTGGCGTGGCTGGCGCGCTTGCGGGGCCGTCAGGGACTGACGGTACCGGTGTTGCTGCTGACCGCGCGCGCCCGGGAGGTCGATCGCGTCGAGGGTCTCGAGGGAGGGGCGGACGACTACCTGGTGAAGCCCTTCAGCGCGGCGGAGCTGGTTGCGCGGGTGCGTGCGCTGCTGCGACGCGCCCCGCCGCGCGGGACGTTGATGGTGGGACGCCTGACGATCGACCCGGAGCGTGCCCGGGTGAGGTTCGGTGACAGCGAGATGACGTTGACGCGCAGGGAGTACGAGCTGCTGCTCTTCTTCGCCGAGCATCCGGGCCGCGTGTTCACCCGGGGCGAGCTGCTCGATCGGGTGTGGGGCGAGGACTTCGTGGGCTCGGAGCGCACCGTCGACCAGCATGTGGCGCAGCTGCGCGGGCGCCTGGGCGCCGGGGCGATCGAGACGGTGCGGGGGCGCGGGTATCGCCTCGCCGAGAACCCCCGGGCAGCGACGCCTGGAGAGGCATGAGCGCCCTCTCGCCGTTGGCGGTGGCGCACTGGCTCGATGCGCTCGAGGAGGGGGTTGTGCTGATCGACGGCGGCCGGGTGACCCTGGTCAACCGGGCGGCGGCCGCCTTTCTCGAGGTCGACCCGGAGCGTGCCGCGGGGCAGCCGCTCATCCGGGTGTTGCGCGACCACCGCCTGGAGGAGGCCGCGCTCGGCATGCGCACCGTGGAGCTGGAGACCCGGGGTCGCCGGCTGCAGGCGCTGCCGGTGGAGGGGGCGCTGCTGCTGCGCGACCTCACCTCCCTCAGGCGTGCCGAAGAGGACGCGCGCGAGCTTCTGGCCGTGCTGTCGCACGAGCTGCGAACCCCGGCGACGTCGATCCGGGCCACGCTGGAGGCGCTCTACGACGATCCACCGGACCGGCTGCGGCTGCGCTTCCTGGAGCGCGCGCGGCAGGAGTCCGAGCGGCTGGTGCGGCTGCTCGAGGACCTGACCGTGGACGTGCGGCCGCCGCGCGAGCGCAGCCTGCTGCTGCGCGAGGTGGCCGAGCGGGCGCTGGCGGTGGTGCTGCCGGTGGCCCAGGCCAACGCGGTGGCGCTCGCCAGCGAGCTGCCCGAGATCGCGGTGTGGGCCGACGAAGACAAGCTGCTGCAGGTTCTCATCAACCTCCTCGAGAACGCGGCCATCCACGGCCCGCGGGGAGGCAGGGTGCGCCTGAGGGCGTCGGCCGACGGTGGCATGGCGCGCATCGAGGTCGCTGACGAGGGCGAGCCGCTCGACCCGGAGCGGGTGCCGGACCTGTTCGAGCCGCACGCCCGGGCCGGCGGCGCCAAGTCCAAGGGGACGGGCCTGGGCCTCTACATCGTGCGTGCCATCGCGCAGCGCTGGGGCGGGGAGGCGTGGGGCGGCCCGGCCCCTGGCGGCCACGGCAACGTCTTCGGCGTGAGCGTTCCGCTGGCGCACCGCAGCGGCGAGCGCGGCTGATGCGCCGGGGCGTCGCTCCGGCCCTCGGCGACGGATCTCGCGTCGTACCGTCCGGCTGCGCCCCGCCCCGCAGGCGGAGCCGCGGCGCTAGTCGCCGTCCTGATCGCCGAGGTGCGGGAAGGGCTCGAGCTCTCGCCGCTTGCGACCTCGCTTCAGGGTCCGCGGCAGCTCGGGCTGAGTGAGCGTCAGCGGGTCGCGGCCGGGCCCGCCGCGGGCCTCCGTGCGGCCGCCGTCGCTGGCGTCGCCCGTGTCCGGCGGGGCGATGCGGCTCCCCGGGAAGGCCGTCCGGTAGGCGGCGGGCGGGACCAGCGCCAGCAGCGCCACGCTCGCCGCTACCCCGAGCAGGGCGTGCTGGTGCTGGGACCACAGGCCCGCCGCCGTCACCGTGCCGTGACGGGCTTCCAGCAACGCCAGGCCGCCGGTGCCCCAGGCGAGCCCATAGGCCAGGACGGCGTCGAAGGGCCCGGCCCAGCGGTCGCGGCGCGGGGAAGGATAGATGGCGAGCCAGCCCAAGACGGCGAGCTCGAGCGCCAGCATGGCCGCGTTCCACCCCGGAAGCCAGCCGCCGGCCTGCAGGCCCGCGAAGAGACCGCCGGTCACCAGCCCCACCAGGGGTCCGTACGCCAGCGTCACCAGGTAGAGCGGGAAGCGCGCCAGGCCGCTGACCGTGTCGCTCGCCGGCCCGGCCCCGAGGCTGCGCTGCAGCAACGCGCCCAGCATCCACAAGCCGAAGGCGACGACGATCGCCCCCATCACGCGCAGCAGCAGGCGCGGCCGCAACAGCACCGCTGCGTCCCGTCGCAACAGGCCTGTCGCCACCGCGACCACCGCCAGCAGTCCGGCCGCCAGCAGACAGTAGGCCAGCACCGGGTCCTGCCGCGGGGACGCCAGCGCGGTCTCGAGCGCTCGCGCGAGATCGCCGGCAACGTTGCGGGCGGCGCTCATGCGCGGCCCCCGGTGCCCGCGTCCTCGGTGGCGCCAGCTTGCTCACCGCGGCCGTGTCCCTCGACCGCACCTGCGCCGCGGGCGGTGGGCGATCCCGCGCTGCCGGGCGCAGTGCCGCTCACCTCTGCCAGCGTGTCGCCGAAGGGAGGCTCGTCGAAGGTGCCGTCGCGGGCCATGGCGGCGATCGCCTGGAAGGCGCGGCGCCGCTCGGGGAGGGAAGCGACGGCCGCCGCGGCGGCACCCCCGAGCCGTAGCGCCTGCCGGTGGAGTCGCCTGAGAGGCGGCGGCAGGTAGCGCCGGGAGAGCTGGTAGCCGCCCCGCACGCCCTCGACCAGGAAGGCTCCCGAGGACGGCGTGGAGCTGCCGCCCAGGTGGAGGACCGGGGCGTCGACGAGGAGGGCGTGGTAGCCGGCGGCGCGCAGCCGCCGGCAGAGATCCATGTCCTCGTTGTAGAAGCGCAGGCTGGCGTCGTACCCGCCCACGGCCATCAGCGCCTCGCGCCGCAGGACGTGGAGGAGGCCCGGGACCCACGGCACCCGGACGCTTCCGCCCGGCCTCAGGGCCAGGCGCAGGTAGTGGGGGTGGTAGAGCGGGCCGTGGTCCTGCCGGCGGCCACGCGGGGTGCGCGCCAGCGGCGCTGCCACGCCCGCGCGCGGGCGGGCGTCGAGCGCGGCGAGCAGTCGCTCGAAGGTGTCCGGCTCGACGAAGACGTCGGGGTTCATCGGCGCCAGGAAGCGGCCGCGCGCCAGCTTGAGCCCGGCGTTGGCGGCTGCGGCGTAGGAGTGGTTGACGGCCGCCAACGTCCGCAGGCCGGGGTGCGCCTCCCGGGCCCGCCGTAGCACCTCGCGGTCGGGATCGGTGTCGACCAGGATCACCTCGGCCCCCGGAACGGCCCGGCCAAGATGGCGGAGCGCGCGCAGCAGCAGGTCGGGCACCCGGTAGTGCACCACCACCACGCTCAGCTCCACCGGCCCGGCGTCGCGCTCAGGGGTTCGAGGCGCCTCGGCGGGTTCCGTCATACCTGCCTAGCATGGCACGGCCACCCATGGCCGACGGAGTGACAAAGAACTCATGAAGGCTCCCGTAGACTGAAGGCGATGACCCTTCCCCGGACGGCAGACACCAGCCCCGGCAGGCGCTTCCGCGTCGGCGTCGCGCTGGGGGGCGGTAGTGCGCGCGGCTACGCGCACATCGGCGCCCTCGCCAGCCTCGAGCGTCACGGCTTCCCTCCCGACATCGTCGTCGGCACCAGCTTCGGGGCCGTGATCGGCGCGCTCTACGCTGCCGGGCGCAGCCCGGCGGACTTGCGAGCCGAGGCGGCCGCGATGCGGCGGCGTGACGTCTTCCCGCACATCGCCGACTTCGGCCTCCACAAGGGGGCGCTGTTCGGCGGCCGCAGGCTCGAGGAGTACTTCGACGCCATGGTGGAGGGTCGCAGCTTCGAGGATCTGGGTCGCTTCCTGGTGGTCGTCGCTACCGACGTCGACACCGGCGAGCGCGTGATGCTCTCCAGCGGTGCGCTGGCACCGGCCTTGCGCGCCAGCGCCTCCATCCCGGGGGTGTTCGCGCCGGCCATCGTCGACGGCCGCCGGCTGATGGACGGCGGCATCGGCTCTCCCGTCCCGCTCGACACCTTGCGCGCGTTCGACGTCGACCTGGCGATCGGCATCGGTGCCGGCATGGAGGCTCAGGACTCGCGCACCATCCGTGCCGCCCGGCGCTTCCTGCGCACCGACGTCGGTCAGAGGCTGCACCGCTCGCTGGGGCAGGGCACCGGCCGGGGCGTCGCGTCCCGCCTGGGCCGCGCGCTGGCGTACGCGGCCGACGGCTGGCTCACCGAGGTCGACGAGCAGGCCAGCTTGCAGGTGCACACGCGCCCACCCATCCACTGGCTCAACTTCCACCGGGCGGAGGCGGCGATCCGCGCCGGCGACGAGGCGCTCAACAGCTTCATGCCGCGCATCCGGCAGGCTGTCGATGCGGCGGCAGTGCCGGTGTGACCGGGCTCCGCCCGCCGGCCGCGGGGTGAGCCGCCGGGGCTGAGCCGCCTCGCGGTGTGGCGCTGCCGGGGTGGCGGAAACTCAGAGGATCCTCTTACCCAACAGGCTGGCGCTCATCTCCACCATGATCTGGGCCGTGCGGTTGCGCACGTCGAGGATGGGGTTGACCTCGACCAGGTCCAGGCTGGTCACCCGGCCAGAGTCGCTCAGCAGCTCCATCAAGAGGTGCGCTTCGCGGTAGCTGAGCCCGCCGGGGACGGGGGTGCCGACCCCGGGCGCGAGATCCGGGTCGAGGGCGTCGGCGTCGAACGAGACGTGCACGCGCTCGACGTGCGCGAGTCGCTCGACGGCCTCGGCGGCCACGCTCGCCATGCCGCGCTGGTCGATCTCCTTCATGGTGTAGGCGGTGAGGCCCAGCTCGGCGATGAGGTTGCGTTCCTCCGGGTCGATGCTGCGAAGCCCCACGAACACCACGTCCTCGGGGCGCAGCGCAGCGCCGCCCCCCCACACTCCTGTCAGCCGCGGGTCGCCCATGCCCAGCAGGTGGGCGAGCGGCATGCCGTGGATGTTGCCACTGGGGCTGGTGACTGGCGTGTTCAGGTCGGAGTGGGCGTCGATCCACACCACGCCGGTGCGGTGCCCGGCGGTCACGCCCGGCACGGTTCCCATGCTGACCGAGTGGTCGCCTCCCAGGCTGACCGCGAAGGTCCCCGGCTGTAGCGCCAGCAGCTTGCGGTAGGCCGCGGTGCAGGTGGCGGCGATGGCGTCGGCGAAGTGGAGCCCGTTGGGGTTGGGCACGGCCTCCGGGACCGGCGACTCGACGTTTCCCAGGTCGACCACGGCGTGACCCAGCAGGGCGAGCGTCGGCGCTAGCCGCGCCAGGCGCAGAGCGCTGGGGCCCATGTCGACCCCGCGTCGGCCGGCGCCGAGGTCCATGGGGATTCCCAGTATGCTTACGCTGGCCACGCCAGAAGATAGCATAGATCGCGTCTAGGACGCAATTCATGCATGCGTATGCGAGCCTGCATGGTGCATATGCATGCTGCTATCCAGTGACTAGCCTCGGCTCACTCCCAGGCCGGGCGGTACCAGTAGCGGCCCTCGTCGTTCAGCAGGCTGTAGGCGGCGTCGGGCCCCATACTGCCCGCCTCATAGAACTGCGGCGTCGGCTGGTGGCTATCGACCAGCTCGAGCAGCGGCGCGATGACGCGCCACTGCGCCTCGACCTCGTCGGCGCGCATGAAGAGCGTGGCGTCGCCCAGCATCACGTCCAGCACCAGCGTCTCGTAGGCGTCGGGGTTGGGCCGGTCGAAGCTTCGCCCGTAGAGGAAGTCGAAGCTGACGCGCTCGAGGTCGATTCCCTGGCCCGGCCGCTTGCCGTTGAAGCGCAGCACGATGCCCTCGTTCGGCACCAGCCGCAGCACCAGCCTGTCTGCCTTGAGCGGTGCCGGCAGGTCGAACGGGACGTGCGGGGGCGTCTTGAACTGCAGCACGATCTCCGTGGCCTTCATCTCCAGCCGCTTGCCCGAGCGCACGAAGAAGGGAACGCCCGACCAGCGCCAGTTCCTGAGCGCCAGCTCGATCGCGGCGAAGGTCGCCTGACGGCTGCGCGGGTCCACGCCTTCCTCCTCGCGGTAGCCGTTCATGCCGTTGCCCGACACGTACTGGCCCAGCACCGCGCGTTCGGGCCTGGCGCAGCTCAGCGCCTTCAACACCTTCACCTTCTCGTCGCGGACGCTGGCGGCGTCATAGCGCGCGGGAGGCTCCATGGCGACCAGCGCCACCAGCTGGAGCAGGTGGTTCTGGAACACGTCGCGCAGAACGCCGGCCGACTCGTAGAAGCTGCCCCGTCCCTCCACGCCCATCGGCTCGACCATGGTGATCTGCACGTGGTCCACGTAGCGGTTGCTCCACACCGGCTCGAAGATGCTGTTGGCGAAGCGCAGCACGGCCAGGTTCTGCGCGGTCTCCTTGGCGAGGTAGTGGTCGATGCGGTAGACCTGGTCCTCTCGGAAGTGCTCGAGCACGTGGGCGTTGAGGGCTCGCGCGGTATCCAGGTCCTCGCCGAACGGCTTCTCCACGACCAGCCGCGACCAGCCGCGCTGTTCCTGCTCCAGCCCGGCACCCGCCAGCCGGCTGACGATGCTGCGGTACGTCTGCGGCGGGGTGGCCGTGTAGAACACGCGGTTGTCGAGCCCCAGCTCGTCGAGCGTGCGCGCCAGACGCCCGAAGCCCCCGTCGTCGTCGTAGCCGCCCTGCACGTAGCGGATGCGGCCTTGCAGCGCCTCGCTGGCGGCCTCGAGCTGGGAGCCGGCGGCCGCTCCGGCGGCGGCGCGGATCCGCTCCCCGAGGGCGGCCGGGTCGTACGGCGAGCGGCCGTAGCCCACGATCACGGTGTCCTCGTGAAGAGCTCCCTGGGACTGGAGCGTGAGCAGCGCCGGCAGCAGCTTCCGCGCCGCCAGGTCGCCGGTGATGCCGAAGATCACGAAGGCGTTGGGAGGCGCCGTGTGCACCTCACGCCTCCTTGACGGGGTGGCCGCCGAACTGGTTGCGGAGCGCCGCCACCACCTTGGCGGCGAAGCTGTCCTGCTGACGGCTGGCGAAGCGCGCGTAGAGGGAGGCGGTGATGGCCGGTAGCGGCAGCGCCTGATCGACGGCGTAGTCCACCGTCCAGCGGCCCATGCCGCTGTCGTCGACGTAGCCCTGGATGCCCGCCAGCTTCGGGTCGTTCCCGAGCGCGGCCACGAGCAGCTCCAGCAGCCAGCTCCGCACCACCGCGCCATGCGTCCACAGCGCGGCGATCGCGTGCAGGTCCAGCTCCGCGTCCGGGTAGGCGGCGAGCGCTTCGAAGCCCTCGCCGTAGGCCTGCAGCAGGCCGTACTCGATGCCGTTGTGCACCATCTTCACGAAGTGCCCCGCGCCGACGGGCCCGACATGGGCGTAGCCGTTCTCGGGCGCCAGCGTCGCCAGCACCGGCTCCACGAGCTCGAACGCGCTCCGCTCGCCGCCGGCCATGATGTTGTAGCCCACCTTCAGTCCCCAGACGCCGCCCGACACGCCCGCGTCCACCAGCCGCACGCCCTCGCGATCGGCCTCCCGGCCGCGTCGCATGGTGTCGGTGAAGTGGGAGTTGGAGCCGTCGACGATGACGTCGCCCTGGGCCAGGTGCGCGAGCGCCTCCTTGAAGACCGCCTCGGTGGCGTCTCCCGAGGGCACCATCAGCCACACCACGCGGGGTCCCGGGAGCGCGCCGATGAGCTCGGACAGCGACGAGGCACCGGTGGCGCCCTCGTCCGCCAGCGCGTTCACGCTGTTCTCGTCGAGGTCCGTGACCACGACGGTGTGCCCGTCACGCATCAGGCGCCGCGTCATGTTGGCGCCCATGCGCCCGAGCCCGACCATACCGAGATGCATGCTGGCCTCCTTGCAGGCGCCATTCCGCGCCACCACGATGCTAACAGCGTCGTGGGGCCGTCTCTGTCGGGTGGGCTCGGGCTCGCCGTGACGCCGGCCGGCCCCCGGGCGAGCCCGCTCGGCGGCGCGCCTGACGGTCGTGAGCACGTCTGGGCCGCGTGATACACTGCGCACCCTGGAGGACGTGCCTTGGACAGCGATCAGGCGATGGCGCTGCTGGAGCGGGGTGCCGAGCACATCCAGCCGACCGGCGGCCTGGAGGAGAAGCTGCAGCTCGCGCAAGGCGCCGGCCGGCAGCTGCGCGTCAAGCTCGGCGTCGACCCGTCGAGCGCCGACCTCCACCTCGGGCACGCGGTGGTGCTCCGCAAGTTGCGCCAGTTCCAGGACCTCGGTCACCGCGTGGTGCTGATCATCGGCGACTTCACCGCAACCATCGGGGACCCGTCGGGTCGCTCCAAGACGCGCCCGGTGCTGTCGCTGGAGGAGACGCGCCGCAACGGCGAGACCTACGTGGCTCAGGCCACCCGCATCCTCGACGACGACCCCGAGCGGCTGGAGATCCGCCACAACTCCGAGTGGTTGGGGCCGCTGGGCTTCGGCGACGTGGTGCGGCTGGCGTCGAGCTACACGGTGGCGCGCATGCTGGAGCGCGACGACTTCACCAAGCGCTTCCAGGCGGGCACTCCCATCAGCGTGCACGAGTTCCTCTACCCGCTCGCCCAGGCCTACGACTCGGTCGCCATCCGCGCCGACGTGGAGCTCGGCGGCACCGACCAGCTCTTCAACCTGCTCGTGGGTCGCGACGTGCAGCGCGCCTACGGGGTGGCACCGCAGGTGGCGCTCACCACGCCCCTGCTGGAGGGCCTCGACGGGGTAGAGAAGATGTCCAAGTCGCTGGGGAACTACATCGGCATCGCCGAGCCGCCCGAGGTGATGTTCAAGAAGGCCATGCAGGTGCCGGACGCCCTGCTGGTGCGCTACGCGGAGCTGTGCACCCTACTCGACCTGGACGACTTCGAGCGCCAGGCGGACGCGAGCCCGGTGGGCGCCCACCGCACCCTGGCGCGCGAGCTGGTCCGCAGCTACCACGGCGAGGGGCCCATCGAAGGGGCCGAGGCGCGCTACGACGCGGTCGCCAAGGGCGCCATCCCCGACGATCTTCCCGAGGTGCTAATCGACGCCGGCGAGCTCAAGGAGGGGCGGGTGGGGGTGCTGCGGCTGGCCACCATCGCCGGGCTCAGCAGCTCCAACGGCGACGCCCGCCGGCTCATCCAGAACCGCGGGCTGAAGCTCGACGGCGAGGTCGTGGACGATCCGAAGCTGTGGCTCGAGCTGGACCGCCCGGTGGTGCTGCAGAAGGGGAAGGACACCTTCGTCCGGGTGCGCGCCAGGGCGTGACCGCGCTCGCCGGGGCCGGCACCCGTACCCGGCTCGCAGCGGGCGCCGCGGCGCAGCGCTGCACGCTCAGATCGCCAGCACGCCCGCCAGCTCGATCAGCTCCCAGTCGATCTCCTTGCGGAGCTCCCAGACGTCCTTGAGCGCAACGTGCACGATGCCGCGCTTGTCGACGCCCACCATCACCCCGTGATGGCCTTCCAGCAGGCTGCGCACGGCGTGGTAGCCCATGCGCGAGGCGAGGACCCGGTCGCGGGTGGAGGGCGAGCCGCCGCGCTGGGTGTGGCCCAGGATGACGGTGCGCACCTCGTAGCCGCAGCGCTCGCGCACGCGGGCCTGCAGGTTCATGGCGCCGCCCTGGTAGGCTCCTTCGGCGACGATCACGATGCTGGAGGTCTTGCCCCGCTCCTGGGCGGCGACGATCATGTCCGCCACCTCGTCGGCGTCGGTGTGCACCTCGGGCAGCAGGATGGCCTCGGCGCCGCCCGCCACCCCGACGTGCAGGGCGATGTGGCCCGAGTGGCGGCCCATCACCTCGACCAGGAAGAGCCGGTCGTGGCTGGCGGCGGTGTCGCGCAGGCGGTCGACGGCCTCGAGCGCGACGTTGATGGCGGTGTTGAAGCCGATGGCGACATCGGTGCCGTAGATGTCGTTGTCGATGGTCGCGGGGATCCCCACCACCGGGAAGGCATGCTCCTCGAAGAGCTTGTACGCGCCGCGGAAGCTGCCATCGCCGCCGATCACCACCAGCCCGTCGATGTCGCGCTCGCGCAGGTTGCGTGCGGCGACGGCGCGCCCCTCGGACTCCATGAAGGCCTTGGAGCGGGCGGTGCGGAGCACGGTGCCGCCGCGCTGGATGATGTTGGCGACGCTGCGGGCCCCCATCTCCACGATGTCGCCTTCGATGAGGCCCTGGTAGCCGCGGTACACGGCCGAGATCCGAAGCCCCTCGTACACCGCGGTGCGGACCACCGCCCGGATGGCTGCGTTCATGCCGGGTGCGTCGCCGCCGCTGGTGAGAATGCCGATATGCTCCATCAGCCGTCGAGTATAGCGTCCTGGCACCTCGGCGGCGCCGGGGCGGACGTCCCATACGGCCTTCCGGGGTGGTCGCCCGGGCCGCCCGCGCAGCGCGCTCCGCGGCGTGTGGCACGCTAGAAGACGCGTCACGGAGGCGGTTCGCGAGGTCGTGTTCGCGGGACGAATGTCCGGTGGCTCCTCGTTCCGAGAGTGTGTCATGATTCAAGCCAAATGACTATCGTCGCCCTCAAAGAGACTGCCGCGGGAGAGAGACGGATCGGGCTGACGCCCGCCATCGTCGACAAGCTCGTGCGGCTCGGCATGTCGGTGACGCTCGAGCCTGGCATCGGTGCCACGCTCCACCTCGCCGACGAGGCCTACGAGAAGGTGGGCGCCACCTTCGGCTCGGATCGCGCCGCGCTCCTGGCGAGCGCCGACGTGCTCGTGAGCGTCAACAAGCCCACCGCGGACGTCATCGCCGGCCTTCGGGAGGGGGCCGTGAGCGTCAGCTTCCTGGACCCGTTCCGCAGCGCCGAGACGGTCCGGGCGCTGGCCGAGTCCAAGGTCAGCGCCTTCTGCATGGAGCTGATCCCGCGCACCACGTACGCCCAGAAGATGGACGCGCTCTCCAGCCAGGCCAGCCTGGCAGGGTACGCGGCGGTCATCATCGCGGCGGAGCGCATCGACAAGTCGCTGCCGATGATGAGCACGCCGGCCGGCACCATCCCACCGGCGCGCGCCTTCATCGTGGGCGCCGGCGTGGCGGGGCTGCAGGCGATCGCCACCGCCAAGCGGCTGGGCGCGAGGGTGGAGGCGTACGACACCCGCCCTGTGGTGAAGGAGCAGGTGCAGTCGCTCGGGGCCCGCTTCGTGGAGATCGACGTGGGCGAAACGGGGCAGACCGAGCAGGGCTACGCCAAGGCCCTCACCGACGAGCAGCTGGAGATGCAGCGCCAGCAGATGGTCAAGATCTGCGCCGGCGCGGACATCGTGGTCACGACCGCCCAGGTGTTCGGCCGGCCCGCGCCGAAGATCATCTCGGCCGAGATGGTCGCGAGCATGCGGCCGGGGTCGGTGATCGTGGATCTGGCGGCGTCCACCGGCGGCAACGTGGAGGGCACCCGGGCGGACGAGGAGGTCCTCACCGACAACGGCGTGCTCATCGTGGGCCTGGCCAACTTCCCCGCCGAGGTGGCGCGTGACGCCAGCCAGATGTTCGCCAGCAACGTCTACTTCCTGCTCGAACACGCCTTCGACAAGGAGGCCGGGGCCCTCAAGCTCGACACCGCCGACGAGGTGGTCGGCGCGGCGCTCCTGACCCACGAGGGGCAGATCCGTGATGAGCGCGTCCGTGGCGCGGTCCTGGAGGGGTCCAAGTGACGATGCTCCTGCTGCTGTTCATCTTCGTGATGGCGATCTTCCTGGGCCTCGAGCTCATCGGCAAGGTCCCGTCGCAGCTGCATACGCCGCTGATGTCCGGGTCGAACGCGATCTCCGGGATCAGCATCGTGGGCGCGCTGGCGGCCACCCAGATCCATGGCACCTTCGGCACCGTGCTCGCCGTATGCGCGGTCGCGTTCGCAACGATCAACGTCGTCGGCGGCTACCTGGTCACCGACCGCATGCTGGCCATGTTCAAGACCGGCAAGAAGGACTAGGGAAGCCTCATGACGACAGTCATCAACCTGGCGTACATCGTTGCGTCGATCCTGTTCATCTACGGCCTCAAGATGCTGGGCCGGGTGGAGACCGCCCGGCGCGGCAACATGGTGTCCGCCATCGGCATGCTGCTCGCCATCGTGGCCACCCTGCTGCTCGGCGGCCTCGACTACGTCTGGATCATCGTCGGCCTGGTGGTCGGCGGCGCCATCGGCTGGTGGGCGGCCGCGGCCATCAAGATGACCCAGATGCCCGAGATGGTGGCACTCTTCAACGGCTCGGGCGGCCTGGCGTCGATGCTGGTCGGCTGGGTGGAGTACCTGCGCAACCCTCACCCCGGCGTGGTCACCTCCATCGCCATCTTCTTCGCGGTGCTGGTGGGCGCGGTGGCGTTCACTGGCTCGGTGATCGCCTGGGGCAAGCTCTCCGAGGTCATGCCCGGCAAGCCGCTGCTGTTCAGGGGGCAGCAGCCGGTCAACGCCCTCATCGTGGGCGGCGCCGTGGTGCTGGGCATCATCTTCATCATCACGCCGCCCACCACCTACCCGCTGCTGCTCGCCGTCATCGGCCTGTCGCTGATCCTCGGGGTGCTGGCCGTGATCCCCATCGGCGGCGCGGACATGCCCATCGTCATCTCGCTGATGAACAGCTACTCGGGCATCGCCGGCATGGCTGCCGGCTTCGTGATCCAGAACAACGTGCTGATCGTGGCCGGCACCCTGGTCGGGGCCTCGGGCCTGATCCTCACCCAGGTCATGTGCAAGGCGATGAACCGCTCACTGGCGAACGTGCTCTTCAGCGGCTTCGGGGCGGTGAGCACCGCGGGCAGCATGAAGGTCGAGGGCGAGGTCAAGCCCATCACCGCCGAGGACGCCTACTACATCCTCGAAGCCGCCAGCAGCGTGATCTTCGTCCCCGGCTACGGCATGGCGGTGGCCCAGGCTCAGCATGCCGTCAAGGAGCTGGCCGACCTGCTCGAGCACAACGGCGCCGAAGTCCGTTACGCCATCCACCCGGTGGCGGGGCGCATGCCCGGCCACATGAACGTCCTGCTGGCCGAGGCGAACGTGCCCTACGAGCAGCTGGTGGAGCCGGAAGACGTCAACCCGACCATGGAGATGGTCGACGTGGCCGTGGTGATCGGCGCCAACGACGTCGTCAACCCGGCGGCCCGCGAGGACGAGAGCAGCCCGCTCTACGGCATGCCCATCATCAACGTCGACCACGCCCGCACCACCTTCGTGCTGAAGCGCTCGATGAACCCGGGCTTCTCCGGCGTCGACAACCCGCTCTTCTTCAAGCCCAACACCCGCATGCTCTTCGGGGATGCCAAGACCAGCATCAGCACCCTGGTCTCGGAGTTCAAGGAGGCGGTGGCCGCCTGAGCCGGGCCCGCCCGTCGGAAGCGTGTGAAGTGGCATGGCGCCGCGCCCCCCGGGGCGCGGCGCCGCGTCGATGGTCTGGCGGGCCGCCGGACGGGCCGCCGGGCGCCCCCGCCGGCGTGCGTGCCACCCGGGCCGTGGCCACCGATGAACCAAGTGCCGCTGAGAAAACTTGACAATAGTCCACTCAAGTTTCTATCATCAACGGTATGGATTCCGAACGCTTCACCGAGACCGCCCTGGCCGCCCTCGCCGGCGCGCAGCAGGTCGCCCGCACGCGCCAACACCAGCAGGTGACGGCCGCCCACCTGGCTGCCGCCCTGCTGGCGGATGCCGAGGGACCGCCCGCCCGCCTGGTCGAGCGGGCTGGAGGCGAGCTGGGCCAGTGCCAGGCCGGGATCGACGCCGCACTCGGGAGGCTGCCGAAGGTCTCGGGGGCGGACGGGCAGTACATGGCGGGTGAGATGGCCGCCGTCTTCGAGCGGGCGGAGCAGGTCGCCTCGGACTTCGGCGACCAGTTCGTGGCCGCCGACGCGCTGCTGGTCGCCCTGCGCGAGAAGGGCGGCGAGGCCCTGGGTGCGCTCCCCGATGCCGCCTCGCTGCGTCGAGCGGCGGAGGAGATCCGCGGCGGCCGCACCGTCGACAGCCGCACCGCCGAGTCGAGCTTCGAGGCGCTCGACCGCTACGGCATCGACCTCACACAGCGCGCCCGCGAGGGCAAGCTCGACCCCGTCATCGGGCGGGACGAGGAGATCCGCCGCGCCGTGCAGATCCTGCTGCGGCGGACGAAGAACAACCCCGTCCTCATCGGTGAGCCGGGCGTCGGCAAGACCGCCATCGCCGAGGGCCTGGCCCAGCGCATCGTTCACAAGGACGTGCCCGAGGGGCTGCAGGGCAAGCGCATCATCCAGCTCGACATGGGCAGCCTGCTGGCCGGCGCCAAGTACCGCGGCGAGTTCGAGGAGCGCCTCAAGGGCGTGATCCAGGAGACCGTCCAGTCGGGCGGCGAGATCCTGCTGTTCATCGACGAGCTGCACACCATCGTGGGTGCGGGCAAGGCAGAGGGAGCGGTGGACGCCGGCAACATGCTCAAGCCGCCGCTGGCGCGTGGCGAGCTCCGCATGATCGGCGCCACGACCCTGACCGAGTACCGCAACATCGAGAAGGACGCCGCCCTGGAGCGGCGCTTCCAGCCCATCCTGGTGGACGAGCCGAGCGTCGAGGAGACCATCAGCATCCTGCGCGGGCTCAAGGAGAAGTACGAGGTCCACCACGGCGTGCGCATCAGCGACCCCGCCATCATCGCCGCGGCCGGCATGGCGCAGCGCTACGTCGCCGACCGGCGCCTGCCCGACTCCGCCATCGACCTCATCGACGAGGCGGCGAGCCGCATCCGCGTGCAGCTCGACAGCCTGCCCGAGGAGATCGACGACCTGCGCCGTCGGCGCCTGCAGCTCGAGGTGGAGCAGGAGGCGCTCAGGCGGGAGGACGACCCGGACTCGGCGCAGCGATTCGCGCGCGCCGGCGAGGAGCTGCACGCGCTGGCGGGCCGCATCGAGCGCGCCCAGTCGGACTGGGAGGCCGAGCGCAGCGTGCTCGAGCAGCTCCGGAGCACCCAGGAGCAGCTCGACGCGGTACGCACCGAGATCGACCGCGCCGAGCGCGAGTACGACCTGGAGAAGGCCGCGCAGCTGCGCTACGGCGAGCTGCCCAAGCTGGAGGCCGGCCTGCGCGAGCTGAGCGAGCGCCTCGAGGGCGCCCGCTACGTGCGCCTGGAGGTCGGCGAGAACGAGGTCGCCGAGGTCGTCAGCCGCACCACCGGCATCCCGGTCTCGCGCCTGATGGCGGGGGAGCGTGAGAAGCTGCTGGAGCTCGAGTCGGCGCTGCACGAGCGGGTGGTGGGCCAGGACGAGGCCATCACCGCCGTGGCCGACGCCATCCGGCGCTCGCGCGCCGGCCTGGCCGACCCCCGCCGGCCCATCGGCTCCTTCATCTTCCTCGGCCCCACCGGCGTCGGCAAGACCGAGACCGCCAAGGCACTGGCCCAGCAGCTCTTCGACACCGAGGACAACATGATCCGCCTCGACATGAGCGAGTACATGGAGCGCCACACCGTCGCCAAGCTCATCGGGGCGCCTCCGGGCTACGTCGGCTACGACGAGGGCGGGCAGCTCACCGAGGCCGTCCGCCGCCACCCCTACAGCGTGCTGCTCTTCGACGAGATCGAGAAGGCGCACCCCGACGTGTTCAACGTGCTGCTGCAGATGCTCGACGACGGCCGGCTGACCGACTCGCACGGCCGCACGGTGGACTTCCGGAACACGGTCGTGATCATGACGAGCAACGTCGGCAGCCCGCAGATCCTCGAGGCCGGCCGTGCCGGCGCCGACTACGACCAGCTCAAGGCCACCGTCTTCGCCCGGCTTCAGGAGCACTTCCGCCCGGAGTTCCTCAACCGCGTCGACGACATCATCGTGTTCCACGCCCTGGAGCGCGAGCAGGTGGAGCGCATCGCCGAGCTCCAGCTCGACGCGGTGCGCGACCGGCTGGCACAGCGTCGCATCGGCCTGGAGCTGACGCCCGCCGCCAAGGCGGAGCTGGCGCGGCTCGGCTTCGACCCGGCGTTCGGCGCCCGGCCGCTCAAGCGTGCCGTCAGGCAGCACATCGAGACGCCCCTGTCGCGGCTCATCATCGCCGGCGAGGTGCAGGACGGTGATACCGTGCTGGTCGAGGCCGGCCCCTCGGGCTTCGACTTCACCACCGCGGCGCCGGACAGCACCGCGGGACACGCCGTCGTCAACTAGCCGTCGGCGGGGTGGCGAGGCCGCGGCGAGCCGACCGGCGGAGGGACGGCTATGTGCGGCATCACCGGAGGCTGGGGCGAGCGGCCGAGCTCGGCGCTGGTCGAGGAAACCAGACGGCGCATGCGCCTGCTCGGGCACCGCGGGCCCGACGGCGACGGCCTCGAGGTGATGGGGGCGGGCGTGCTGGGCCACACCCGCCTCGCCATCATGGATCCGGCGCACGGCGACCAGCCGCACCTCGGCGGGAACGGCGAGCGCGGCCCGGCCCTGGTGGCGAACGGCGAGATCTACAACCACGAGGGCCTGCGGGAACGCCTGGCTGGGCGGCGCTTCAGCAGCCTCAGCGACACCGAGGTGGCGCTGCACCTGCTGGACGCGGAGGGGGCGGGGGCGGTCGACGAGCTCGACGGCATGTTCGCGCTGGCCCACGGCACCGCGGACGAGCTGCTGTTGGCACGTGACCCGCTGGGCATCAAGCCTCTCTACCTGGCGCGCACGCCCGCCGGCGGGGTGCGCTTCGCCTCCGAGATGAAGGCACTCCAGGACGCCGGCTCGGCCCTGGAGGAGTTGCCGCCGGGGAGCGTCTGGAGCAGCGAGCACGGGCTGCACCGCTACTACCGGGTGCCGGACGTCGCGCCGACCATCAGCGACCCCGAGGAGGCTGCCTGGGAGGTCCGGCGGACGCTGGAACGGGCGGTGACGAAGCGCCTGATGAGCGACGTGCCGCTGGGCGCCTTCCTGTCGGGCGGGCTGGACTCCAGCGCCATCGCGGCGTTGGCCGCCCGTGAGATGGGAGAGCTTCACACCTTCTCCGTGGGGGTCGAAGGCTCGCCCGACCTGGAGGCCGCCCGGCTGGTGGCCCGCCACCTGGGCACGCATCATCACGAGCGGGTGTTCGGACGGGCCGAGGTGGCGGCCACCCTGGAGCGTCTGGTATTCGCCCTCGAGTCCTTCGACCGGGACCTGGTCCGCAGCGCCGTACCCACCTACTTCACCGCCGGACTGGCGGCCCGCCACGTCAAGGTGGTGCTGACCGGAGAGGGCGCCGACGAGCTCTTCGGCGGCTACCGCTACGTGCGGGCACTGACGGGCCGGGCGCTGGCCAGCGAGCTGCGCCGCAGTCTGGAGGGGATGCACAACCTCAACCTCCAGCGCGTCGACCGGCTCACCATGGCGCACGGCCTGGAGGCTCGGGTGCCGTTCCTCGACCGCGCCCTGGTGGCGCTGGCGCAGCGCATCGCGCCCGAGCTGAAGGTGGCCCGGCGAGGCGGCCGGCGGGTCGAGAAGTGGGTGCTGCGCAAGGCCGTCGAGGACCTGCTCCCGGCCGAGGTGGTGTGGCGCGACAAGGCCCAGTTCGACGAGGGCTCGGGCACCACCGGCGTGCTGGCCGCCCTGACGGCGGACGCCGCGCCGCCGCGGGCGCAGTTGGGGGTGCGGCCGCGCTCGGCCGAGGAGGGCCGCTACCTCGACATCTTCGCGTCGGTGTTCGAGGCGCCCGAGGCGCTGGTGGGCAACCTGGGTCGCTGGCTGCCCCCCGACGCGTGACGGCGGCGCCTCTCGAGGCAGGTATCATCCTGGACATGACCGATGTGCTGCTCATCGTTCCGCATCCCGACGACGAGGTGTTCGGCTGCGGCGCGCTGTTCGCGCGCATGGCCGCGCACGGCAAGCGGGTCGCGACCCTCACCCTGACCCGCGGCCGCGCCGGTCGCTCGCTGGACCTGTGCCCGCGCGACGAGGTCCCCGAGGTGCGCGAGGCGGAGCTGCGGGCGTCGCTCGCCGCGCTCGGGGTCGAGGACGTGACCATCTTCGACTACGCCGACTACGTGCCGGACGACAGCCGTGGCCTGGAGCCCGATGCCGGCCTGCAGGCGGTCCCGGAGGACGAGCTGCTGCAGCGGATCGTCGAGGTCGTCGACCGCGCCGCTCCGAGCGTCGTCCTGAGCTTCCCACCGAACGGCAGCAACGGCCACCCCGACCACGTCACCACGCACCGGCTGACGGTGCGTGCGCTGGAGCAGGCCGAGGCGCCCGTCGAGCGGCTCTACTACTTCGCCAGCGCGACGCCTTACGGCGCCGCGCCGCGCCCAGGCTTCCTGGACCCGGCGGAGGTCCGCGCGGCCCAGCTGCCGCCCACCCACGTGGTCGAGGCGGGCCCCTACCTGGAGGCGAAGCTGCGGGCCATGGCGCAGCACCGCACCCAGGCGCTGTCGGTGCTCGGCTTCATGCAGCGCTTCAGCCGGCGGCTGTTCGTCGAGAGCTTCCACCGGGCGCGGCCTCAGGTGCCGCCCGGCGAGGGACCGCGGACCGTTCCCTGGCTGTGAGCGCGCGCCGGTCGGGTTGGCCGGCCCGGCCGACGCGACCGTCGTTGTAGGAGGTTTAACAGCGCCCAGGACGCGCCTGCGTGGTAGCGTGAGGCGTGATGTTTCGCAGGTCGCGGGTCGTAGACCTGGAGCCGGCGAGGCAAGCGCTGGCTCAGGGGCAGTACGAGGTTGCCTTCGCCATCCTGGAGGACGCCGCGCGCGGCGGGTTCGCCAGGGGCGCGCAGGCGCAGTACTGGCTCCACCTGGCAGCGGTGTACGCCCTCTACGCCGAGGACGGTGTGGAGAACGGCGTGCCTGCCCTTCGCCAGGCCGTCGGGCTCGATCCCAACCTGGCCGAGAATCCGCTCTACCGGGCGCTCTACTGGGAGTTCGCGGCCTACCGCGACGGAACCGTGGGCGACGTCAAGCGCGGCATCCGGCAGGTGCCGGCGCGCAGCGAAGCCGTCGCCGCCTACCACGCGGCCAGCGCGCTGCTCGCCGCCGGTGCCCCGAAGAGCGCCGCCAAGCGCCTCACGCTCATCCCTCCGAGCGAGCTGCCGGCCTACCTGGTGTGGCGCCGCTGGTCGCTGCTGGGCCAGAGCCGCGAGGCCCTGGGGGACTGGGGCGGCGCGGCACAGGCCTTCGTCAAGGCGGTGGAGCTGGCGCCCGAGGCGGAGCGCGGCCCCGAACGGCTGAGCCTCGCCGGCGCGCTGCTCGAGCTCGGCGAGCCGCAGACCGCGCTGAACGAGCTCGAGCGGATCGGCGAGGACGCCCTGCGGATCGAGGAACGGGCGGTGCTGCGCTACCTGTCAGGGCGCGCGCACCTGGAGAGCGGCAACCCCAACCTGGCCCTCACGCTGCTGCGCGAGTCCGCCGCACTCGAAGGCGAGGCAGGGGGCTCGGACGACGGTTTCCAGACCTCGCTGGCGACGGCGCAGGCGCTGGTCGCGCTGGGGCGCTACCAGGAAGCGAACGCATCCTTCGCCGACGCCCTGCGCCTCGCCCCCGCGGAGGACCGCCCGTACGTGCAGCACGAGGCGGCCTACGCGCTGATCGAGAGCGACGAGCTGGCCGCCGCCGAGACCATGTTGGCCGAGGTCGTGAGCGACCCGACCTATCCGCACCGCGCCGAGGCGCTGGCGGACCTTGCCGACACCCGCCTCAAGTCCGGCGAGCTCGATGGCGCCGAGGTCCTGGCCCGGCAGTCGCTGGAGATGGGCGCCACGGCTGCCGCCTGCCTGTGCCTGGGGAACATCGCCTACGAGTACTTCCGGCTCGACGAGGCCATCAGCTGGTTCGAGCAGGCGGTGAGCGCCAGCCAGCAAGGGGACCCGGTGTGGGTCGCCGCTCAGCAGCTGCTGGCCGATGCCTACGCCTGGCGCGGCGATGCCATGGCCGGCCGCGTCCTCACCCACGCGCGCCTGGCCCTGGAGCACACCGAGCCTTCCAGCGAGTGGTACCTGCCGCTACGCCGTCACCTTGCCGCCGCTCAGCGGATCCTGGGCGGCCACGACCGCCTTCTCAACTGAGACCCCGGACCCACCGTGGAAGGGCTCCTGCTGGCCGAGGCCCTGCGCCCGCTCGAGGGGCGGCTGCCACTGGCACGCGGCCTCTGGCGCTTCCCGGACGACCGCACCGCGGCATTGCCGCTGACGAGGCGTGAAGGCGGCGCCAGCCAGGTCCTATGGATCCTCAGCCGCCCGCCCGCGCCGTGGCTGGCCCTGCGGCCGGGTGCGCCGCCCGACGGTGCCGCCGGCAGCCCCTTCCAGGAGCTGCTCGCGTCGCGCGCCACCGGGCCGCTGACGGCGGCACGGCAACGGGGCCTGGACCGCGTGGTCGAGCTCGACTTCGCGGCCAGCGAGGGCTTCGTGAGGCAGCCGGCCGTGACCCTGGTGGTGGAGCTGACCGGGCGCAACGCCAACCTGGTGTTGCTGGACGAGGGGCGCACGATCCTGGGGGTCGAGCGGGTGGTGCTCCGCGGGCGCAACCGCTACCGCGAGCTGCGCCCGGGCGTCGGCTACCTGCCGCCGCCGCCCTACGACAAGATCGATCCGCGGACGGCGAGCCGGGAGCGCCTGCTCGCGGCCCTCCACGACCAGCCCCTCACGCGCGTCAGGGGCATCCTGGACGGGATCGGCCCGGAGCTCGGCAACGCCCTGGCGGTGGGTTGCGAGGTCGCCCCGGGCGCACCGCTGCAGGGCCGGGCCCTGGAGCGGGTGGTGGACGCTCTGCCGGCGTTGGCGGCCTCGCCCGCGTCCTGGCTCGAGCGCGCGGGCCGCGTCACCGGCCTGGAGGAGCAGCGCCGGCTCGCCCGGCGGCAGCGGGCGGAGCGGACGCTGGCGGGCGCCCGGAGGCGAGAGCTGGAGGTCGCCCGCAAACGGCTTCAAGACCTGGAGCGCGCCCGCGACCTAGGCTCGCGAGCGGGCGAGGTTCGCGGCGAGGCGGATCTCCTCATGGCCTACCCCGCCAAGGCTCCGGCCGGCAGCGCGCGGGTGGCGCTGCCGGGGTTCGATGGCGTCGAGCGTGAGCTCGTGCTCGACCCGCGCCTCGACGCCTTCGGCAACGCGCGCAAGCGCTACGATCGCGCCCGCCGGTTGGAGCGCCGCGCGGAGCGCGCCGAGCGCGAGAGGCCGGCTGCGGAGACCGCCCTGCGGCAGGCGGAGGAGGCGTTGGCGCAACTCCCGAGCCTCTCCGACGAGGAGCTCGTCGCACGCGCGGCCGGTCTCGTGGAGGCGCGCCGGAAGCGGCAGCGCCCGGCCGGACCCGGCGTCCGCTTCGCCGGCCCGCACGGCTTCGAGGTGGTGGTCGGCCGCAACGCCCGCGAGAACGATGCCGTGACGTTCGCCCTGGCGCGCAGCCTGGACCTGTGGTTGCACGTCCAGGGGTTCACCGGCGCGCACGTGGTGGTGCGTGCCGGTGGCGCGGAGGTGCCGTTCGATACCGTGCTCTTCGCTGCCAGGCTGGCCGCCGGCTTCTCACCGGCACGCCATTCGGACAACGTGGCGGTCGACTACACCCTGCGCAAGAACGTCTGGAAGGTGAAGGGCCAGCCGCCGGGAGCGGTCCGCTTCAGCCATCAGAAGACGGTCTACGTGACGCCCGCCCGCGACGCCGCGGGCGCGACAGGCGAGGAGCGGAGCTGAGGCGCACGGGGCGGGCGGCGGGTCGCGCGCCGCGATGCGCCGGCCCAGGGTGCCGGGTAGACTTGGCGCCATGCCCGCCCGCCTCGCCCGCCGCCCGCTGCTCGCGTCGGCGGGCATCCCGCTGCTGCTGATCGCCGTCCACGCCACCAACGACGCCTTCTCGGCGATGCTGGCGGCCCTGCTGCCCACGCTGCAGGCGCGCTTCGATCTCTCGGAGGCCGCGCTGGCCCTGTTCGTCGCCACGCTGTCGTTCAGCTCGGCGGTGATGCAGCCGTTCTTCGGCGGCGTGGCGGACCGCGTCGGTCGCCGCACCATGGCGGCCGCCGGCATCATCACCAGCACCGTGCTGCTGAGTCTGGTGGCGGTGGCGCCGAGCCCCGCGGTGCTCTTCCTGCTGCTGCTCCTCGGCGGCCTCGGCTCGGCCGCCTTCCACCCGGCCGGGACCAGCCTGATGCGCGTCATGGGCGAGCGCTTCAAGGAGCTGGCGGTGGCGGTGTTCAGCAGCGGCGGCACGCTGGGCATGGCGTTCGGCCCGGTGGTGATCCTGCTCATCGCACGCACCGTGGGGCTGCGGTTCTCGCCGCTGCTGATGATCCCCGGCCTGCTGCTGGGCGCGTCGCTGCTGGCCATCCTGCCCGGGACCGGCGGCACGAGGCAGGCGCGACGGATCCGCTTCCTCGACCCCAAACTGGTCATGAGCCCGGTGGGGGTGCTGAGCCTGGCCGGCATTCTGCGCAGCCTGGCGTTCGTGAGCTTCAACAACGCCATGCCGCTGTGGCTGGCGCACGTCCGCGGCTTCGCCCCGGATGCCGCGGTCATCTCCTGGACCCTGGCGGCCTTCGCGCTCTCCGGGGGCCTGGGCGGCATCGTCGCCGGCGCCCTGTCGGCCAGGCTGCCGCGGCGCCCGCTGATCGTGGGGGCCATGCTGGCGGCGCTGCCGGCCCTGCTGTCGGTCCTGGTGCTGCCGCCGGGCGGCCTGGCCTACTTCCTGATGGTGATCGTGGGCGGGGCGAGCGCCAACGCGGCCGTGCCGCTGCTCATCGTGAGCGCGCAGGACATGGCGCCGGGCTCGATGGGGGCGGCCACCGGCATGCTGATGGGGTTCACCTGGGGCAGCGCCGGCGTCCTCTACCTCGGCGAGGGGGTGTTGCAGCAGGCGCTGGGGCTGACGCCGGCGATGGTGATCGCATTCCTCTGTCTGCTCCCGGCGGCGGCGCTGGCGTCGGCGGTGCTCGCCCGGAGGCGTGCCGTGGTGGTGGCGTGAAGGTGCGGAGCGCGCTCAGGCGCGGCCCGCGGAGCCGAACAGCTCTAGCCTGGTCCGCACCAGCTCGCGCATCTCGTCGCGGGCCGGCCCGAGGATCTTGCGAGGGTCGAACTCCGCGGGCGAGGCCGCCAGCACCTCGCGCACGCGCGTGGTGAAGGCCAGGCGCAGATCGGTGTCGGTGTTGATCTTGGCGATGCCTTCGGTGACCGCCTGGCGGACGTCGTCGACGTGGATGCCGCTGGCGTTGTCCAGCGCTCCGGCGGTGGCCCTGAAGCGCTCCACCAGCGGCTCCGGCACGCCGCTTGCTCCATGCATCACCAGCGGGCTGGCGATGCGTTGCGCGATCTCCCGGATGCGTTGATGGTCGATGTAGGGCCGCCCCTTGCCCTTGTTGGCGCCGTGGGAGGTTCCGATGGCCACCGCCAGCGTGTCCGCGCCGGTGGCGGCCATGAAACGCTCGGCCTCGTCCGGGCGGGTGAGGAACGCCTCCTCGGCGCTCACCACCACGTGCTCCTCGACGCCGCCGAGGCGCCCGATCTCCGCCTCGACGCTGACGCCGGCCGCGTGCGCCGCCTCCACCACGCGGCGGGTCTCGCGGACATTGACCTCCTCGTCCTCGTGCGACTTGTCGATCATGACGGAGGTGAACCCGGCGCGGATGGCGCGCATGCAGGACTCGAAGGACGAGCCATGATCGAGGTGAACCGCGACGGGCACGCCGGCGTCCGCTGCCATGGCGGTCACGAGGCGGACCAGGGCGTCGCCGCCGTAGCGCAAGGCGCCCTCGGAGAGGGCGACCAAGACGGGGCTACGGGTCTCCTCGGCGGCTTCCAGGATCGCCTGGGTGATCTCCATGTCGTTGGTGTTGAAGGCGCCGATCCCGTAGCCGCTCTGGCGGGCGGGACCGAGGATGTCGAGTGCGCTTACCAGTGGCATGCGCGGAGTATATCGCGGCCTCGCCAGGCACCCGCGCCCATCGTGGGGGCCGAGCGGCCGTCGGGCAGCGGGGCGCTGCCGTCGGGCGGGCCCCCGGCCGGCGGCGCGCTCAGCCCGCCGCTTCGAGCGCCGGCAGCATCGCCGCCAGCGCCGCGGACACGGAGCGCACCGCGCCGGGAACGTCCCACGCGGCGCGGTCGCGCTCGCCCACGATATTGCTCACGGCGCGCACCTCGGCGAACGGCACGCCCAGTCCCAGGCACACCTGCGCGGCGGCCGCGCCCTCCATCGATTCGATCGCCACGTCCAGGCGTCGCTGCAAGCGTTCGCCCTCCTGCAAGGTGGCGGTGACGCGCTCGGCGGTGGCGAAGCGCAGCGTCGGCACGCCCGCCACAGCTGCCAGACGCCGGGTGAGGGCGGCATCGGTGGGGAGCTCGTTGTAGCGCACCGGCGGCCCCGGCAGCAGCGGCAGCCCGAGGGCCTCCAGGTCGAGCCAGTCGTCGCCCTCGCCGGCACCGCAATCGATGTGGACCTCGGCGCTCGCCAGCGCCGTCATGCCGGTGCTCAGGAAGCTCCCGACGTACGCGCCGCCGATGCCGAACTGCACCACCGCTCGCGGCTGCCAGCGCGCCAGCGCCAGCGCCAGCCCGGCAGCGGTGTTGGCCTTGCCCACGCCCGCGCACAGCAGCACCACCTCGCCGCCCGCGGCGCTCCCGCGCCACGCGCGACCCCAGGCGCACGCCTGCGGCTCGCCTGCCAGGGCCTCGAGCGTAGGCCGCGCCTCGACCTCCGTGGCGCACAACAGCAGCAGGGGAGAGGCCGCCACGGCCGGTGATCCGCCTGCCGTCAGGCCGCGGCCGCGGGCATGTCGAGGAGGGCGCGCACGAAGGCGGCGGCGTCGTAGGGTTGCAGGTCCTCGGGCTTCTCGCCCACGCCGACGAACTTGATGGGGAGCTCGAGCTCGCGCGCGATCCTCAGCAGGATGCCGCCCTTGCCGGTGCCGTCGAGCTTGGTGACGATCACGCCCGTGACGCCGACGCTCTCGTGGAAGCGCCTGGCTTGCTCCAGGCCGTTCTGGCCGGTCACGGCGTCGAGCACCAGCCACACCTCCCCGGGCTCGCCGGGATCGGCCTTGCCGATGACGCGCTTGACCTTGCGCAGCTCCTCCATCAGGTTGTGCTGGGTATGCAGGCGGCCGGCCGTGTCCACCAGCAGCAGGTCCTGGCCGCGCGCGGCCCGCGAGCGGGCGGCGTCGAAGGCGACCGCGCCGGGGTCGGAGCCGTCCGCCCCGGTGACGGTGGCGACGCCGAGCCGCTCTCCCCAGACCGCGAGCTGGGCGCTGCCCGCGGCGCGGAAGGTGTCACCCGCGGCGAACATCACGCCGCGGCCGTGGCCGCGGTAGTACTGAGCCAGCTTGGCGATGGTGGTCGTCTTGCCGACCCCGTTGACGCCGACCATCATGATCACCTTGCCGCGCAGCTCCACCACATTGCGGTGAACGTCGAGCTCGAACCCCACCCGGCGCAGCTTCTGGCGCAGCCGGTCGGGCTCGAGCTGGTCGAGGAGCGCCTTCTCGAGCGCATCGCGGAATGCCGTACCGCGCTCGCGCTCCTTGCGGGTCTCCTCGACCACCTCGGCCGCCAGCTTGGCGCCCACGTCGGCCGCGATGAGGGCCAGCTCGAGGTCGTCCCAGTCCATCTCCCAGCTGGCGCCCCCCTCGGCCGTGAGGACGTCGCGCGTGCGCGAGAGGCCGAGTCGCAGACGGTCGAACCAGCTCATCCGGCGGAACCCCGCTTGCTCGGGGCGGGGCCGACCTGGCCGCCCTCCTTGCGCCCCTGGCTGGGGGTCTGCCCGTCGCCGCCCGCCGCGCCCTTGCGGGAGTCCACGCCCTCGCCGGGGCGTTGGGGGTTGTCGTCCGGCAGGCCCTGGTCGATGGCGCTGAGCGCGTGGCCGATGCGCCGCAGCACGCGGCGCTTGCCGAGGATGGTGACGAGGTCGGTGACGCCAGGCGCGCTGGTGGTGCCGGTGAGTGCGGCGCGCAGGGGTTGCAGCACCTTCCCCATGCCCACGCTCTGGGCCTGGACGTAGTCGTGAAGCAGGTCATCGACGCCGTCGTAGTCGAAGAACTCGAGGATCGAGAACTCGCGCTCCAGGTCCTCGAGGTACTTCTGGCCTGCCGCCAGCTGCTTGCGCGCGGAGGCGTCGTAGCGCACCTCTTCGGTGAAGAAGTAGCCCGCGCCGTCGGCGAGGTCGACCAGGGTCTCGGCGCGGGGGCGCAGCACGTCGACCACGTCCAGCAGGTAGTCGTGGTCGTTCCACTCGAGGCCGCGCTCGCGGAGCAGCGGGGCGACCCGGCGCGCCACCTCCTCGAGCGACAGCAGATCGCGCAGGTACTTGGCGTTGACGTAGCGGAGCTTCTTGAGGTCGAACACCGGGCCGCCGAGCGATACGCGGGTGATGTCGAAGTCACGCACCATCTCGTCGACGGAGAAGAACTCCCGCCCGTCAGGCATGCTCCAGCCCATCGTGGCGAGGAAGTTGAGCAGGGCCTCGGGAAGGATGCCCTGGCTGCGGTAGGACGCCACCGAGGTATCGAGCTTGCGCTTGCTCACCTTGCTCTTGTCGGGGTTGCGCAGCAGCGGCATGTGGATGAACGTCGGCGGTTCCCAGCCGAGAGCGGTGTAGAGCAGCACGTGGATGGGCGTGCTGGTCACCCACTCCTCGGCCCGAATCACGTGGGTCACGCCCATCAGGTGGTCGTCCACGACGTTGGCCAGGTGGTAGGTGGGGTAGCCGTCGCTCTTGAGCAGCACCGGGTCGCGGATCTCGCGATTGTCGATCGCGATATCGCCCCGCAGGACGTCGTGGAAGCCGGTCTTGCCGTCGTCCGGGGTGAGGAGCCGCACCACGTGCGCCTCGCCGGCCGCCGCCCGTCGTTCCTGCTCGTCACGGGCGAGGGTTCGGCCGCGCCCGTCGTAGCCGAGCGGCTTGCCGAGCCGCTTCTGCTCGGTGCGCATCGCCTCGAGCTCGGCCGGCGTCTCGAAGGCCCGGTAGGCCTTGCCCTCGGTCAGCAGCCGCTCCGCCTGCTGACGGTAGAGGTCCACCCGCTCGCTCTGGCGATAGGGGCCCACCTTCCCGCCAAGGGTCGGGCCCTCGTCGGGCCGGATGGCGAGCCACTCGAACATCTCGAGGATGCGGGCCTCCGCGGAGGCGTCGTAGCGTTGCCGATCGGTGTCCTCGAGTCGGAAGATGAAGCGTCCGCCGTGACTCTTGGCGAAGGCGTAGTTGAACAGGCCGATGTACGCCGTCCCTACGTGGGGGTCGCCGGTCGGGGACGGTGCGATCCGCGTTGCGACTGTCATGGCGGCGCCTCCTCTTCGGCGCATTGTAGCTCAGCGCCGAGCGCCCGGATGTCTGCGCTTGGCGCGTCCCCGGCGCGATTCCGGCGTGCCGCCGAGTGCCCCCGCGAGAACCCTCAGCGCACGGCCACGGTGACGATGGTGATGACCCCGACCGCCCACAGGTAGGGCGCGAAGACGCGGAAGCGGCCTCGGCGGAGCACGGCGAACAGGACCATCAGCGCAAGGTAGCCGGTCACGAAGGAGGCGACGAACATCGCCAGCACCGCGCCCAGGCCGATGTGGGCGGCCTCCACGTTGCGCACGCCCAGCACCGTTACCCCGGCCGAGACCACCAGGTACATCAGGAACGACAGGCGGGCGGCCGTTTCGCCGGTCAGCCGGCGTCCCATGAAGGTGGCGATGGTGATGCCGGAGCGGGAGATGCCGGGGATCACCGCGAGCCCTTGCGCCACGCCGCCGATGAGGCTGTCGACGAAGCTCACCTGGCCCGTCTCGTGCTTGTGCCCCGACGCCGGTACGAACCACAGGATGAAGCCGGTGACGATCAGCCCGATCGACACCGGCAGTGGGGTGTTGAGGCTGTCGAAGACGCCCTTCAGCCCGAGGCCGATGATGGCGGTCGGGATGCTCCCAACGATGACCAGCAGTGCCATGCGCCAGCCCGGCCGGCGACGGGCTTCGGCCGAGCCCAGGCCGGTGAAGAAGCCGGAGACCGCCGATGCCACGTCGCGCCGTAGGTAGATGAGCACGGCCAGCAGGGTGCCGGTGTTGGTAGCGATGTCCACCCACAGCTTGAGGCCGCTGCCCCAGCCCAGGTAGTAGTTGGCCAGCACCAGGTGGCCGGAGCTCGATACGGGCAGGAACTCGGTGAGGCCTTGGACGATCCCCAGGACTGTGGCGTGGAACACGGACATGGCAGACGGAACCTCCCCGCTGGGTGAGCGCCGGCGCCGGGGCCGGACCTGGTCGAAGGGGCTGCGGCCCCGGAACGCGAAAGCGAGGCGCCTCCCTCAGGAGGGCGCCCCGCCGCCTAGGATGCTGCCGTCAGCGCCGCCGCCCCTTTCCCGGGGCGGCCGCCGGGTCAGCGCTTGCTGTACTGCGGAGCGCGCCGTGCCTTCTTGAGGCCGTACTTCTTGCGCTCCACGATGCGTGCGTCGCGGGACAGGTAACCACCCTGCTTCAGCGTGGTCCGGAAGTTGGGGTCCACCTCGAGCAGCGCTCGCGCCACCCCGAGCTTGATGGCGTCGGCCTGGCCGCTGGGCCCGCCGCCCGCCACCGTGATGACGGCGTCGTAACGCCCGGCGGTGTTGGTGGCCTTGAGCGGCTCGAGCGCCTGCACGCCCACCAGGATGCCGCGGAAGTAGTCCTGGAACTCGCGACCGTTGACCATGATGCGGCCCTGGCCCGGGCGGAGGAAGACGCGTGCCACGGCCGACTTGCGGCGGCCGGTGCCGTAGTACTGATCCATCAGGCGACCTCCATCTGCCTCGGCTGCTGCGCCTGATGCGGGTGCGCGTCGCCGGCGTAGACCTTGAGACGTCGGATGAGCCTGCGGCCCAGCCGCGTCTTGGGGAGCATGCCCCAGACGGCATGGCGGATCACGCGGTCCGGGTGACGCTCGAGCATCACCCGAGCCGTGGTGCTCTTCAACCCGCCCTGATAGCCGCTGTAGCGGGTGTAGACCTTCTGGTCGAGCTTGCGGCCCGTGAACACCACCTTGTCGGCGTTGACGACGATGACGAAGTCGCCGCAAGCCTGGCTCGGCGTGTAGTCCACCTTGTGCTTGCCGCGGAGGACCGAGGCGATCCGGGTCGCGAGCCGGCCGACCGTCTGGCCTGACGCGTCGATCACGACCCAGTCGTTGCGGGTCTCCTTGGGGAAGATCGTCTTCACAGTCGTCACGTCCTTCGTGGGGGCTCGCCGGGGCGCCACGGGGCCACCGGGCGCGAAGCCAAAGGGGAGCTTAGCATAGCGCTCCTGGGCGCGGCAAGCGCTGGGCGGCAGCGGCGGCGGGCCTAGCACGGCGCCGGCGCCGGACCGCTCGAGCCGCGCACGATGAGCTCCGTCGGCAGCCACAGGCAGCCCGGCGCCGGCTCGCCCCGCAGGGCCGCGAGCAGCAGCCGGCCCGCCTCCCGTCCCTTGCGGATGGTCGGTTGGTGCGCGGGGGCGGAGCGCGCGGCGCTGGGCACGTCGTCGAAGCCGACCACGGACAGCTCGCCGGGCACCGCCAGCTCCGCCTCGGCGGCGAAGGCCAGGGCCCCGAAGGCGAGCTGGTCGCTCATGGCCAGCAGCGCGCTGGGGCGCGGCCGCTGCGCCCACAACAGCGCCGCACCGCGCTTGCCCTCGGCCACCGTGTTGTCCAAGGACTCGAACACCAGCGCGTCGCGGTCCCAGGCCAGGCCGGCGGCCTCCAGCGCCCGGCCGTAGCCTGCCAGCCGCTCGCGCGCGGCCCGGTAGCGGGCCCTGGAGCGTCGCTCGGGGCCGGCCAGGCCGCCCGACGCGTCCAGCGTCAGCTCGAGCGAGAGCACGCCGATGTGCCGGTGGCCGAGGGCCAGCAGGTACTCGAGTGCGTTCTGGGCCGCGCCCGCATCGTCGATGGCCACGCACGGCAGCTCGCTGGCGGCGGGGTCGTCCGCCACCACGGTGGGCAGGCGCCGCGCCAGGGCAGCGCGGAAGAGGGGGTCGTCGTCGGCGAAGGACTGGAGGATGAAGCCGTCGACCGGCGCCCGCTGGACCGGCGCTCCCCGAGGAGCGGCAGGGTCGAGGTCGTCGGCCGGCCCGCCGACCAGCAGCAGGCCGTAGCCGTAGCGCTCGACCTCCTCGGCGGCACCCTGGACGAACAGTGCCGCCATGGGGTCGGTGAAGGCGTAGGAGAGCCGGCTGGGGTACACCAGGCCGATGGTGGTGGGGGTACCGCGCCGCAAGCTGCGGGCTTTGGGGTCGGAGCCGGTGCAGCCCATGCGCTCGGCGGTGGCGAGGATGCGCTCGCGCAGCGCCGAGGACAGCTGGTCGGGGCGGTCGCGGCCGGCACCGCGGCGCCGCGGATCGGCCGGCGCCGCGCCGCGCGCCCGCTCAGTCCCAGCCGGAGCGGTAGGGCCGCATGTCGGGCAGGCGCGACACCAGCTCCACCAGGTTGCCGTCGGGATCCCTGACGAAGGCCAGTCGCACGTTCCCCGTGGCATCGAGCGGCCCGACGTGGAAGGTCACGCCGGCGCCCCGCAAGCGGGCGGCCACGCCGTCGACGTCGCCGGTGTGGAAGGCGACGTGCTGGAAGCCGAGCGCCGGCGGGTCGGACGGCGGGCTCCCGGCCCCCGCGCCGGCATCCTCCGAGGAGCCGGCTGGCGGCCGGTCGGCGAACAGCTCCAGCTGGGCGGCACCGGCCCGCAGGTAGACCAGCTTGCGGGCGCCGCCGTCCAGCAGCAGTTCCCCGAGCACCTCACATCCCAGAAGCCCCTGGTAGAAGGCGAGCGCGCGATCCATGTCGCGCACCGTGATGGCGACGTGATCGAGACCGTCGGGGGCTGGGCGGACGGCGCTCACGCGGTCACCTCCTCGGCGGTGCGGTCGTCGCCGCGAGCCCGGGCCAGGAGCTCGTCGACGAGCCCGACGGCGGAGACGTCGGGCGAGGTCTCGCCGAAGGCCAGGATGCTCACCAGCGGCATGTCCATCAGGAAGCGGTCAAGGTCCATGCCGATGGCCTGGTGGTCCTGATCGGAGCCCATCGCCGAGGCCATCCCGTGGCGGATCTGCGGCAGCATGGGGGCCAGCACCGGCTCGCCGCGGGGGTCGGCCAGCCACTCGCGGACGCTCGAGTCGCGGGTCAGCGCGAAGGGCAGCTCGGTGCCGTGCACCAGCGTCACTCGCGCACGCAGCCGGATGTCCGACGCGGACGCGCCGACCAGCACGTCGAAGTCTCCCGGCTCCGCCACCCAGCGGGCGTGCAGCGGATCGTAGTAGCTGAAGGCCCGCTCACCCAGCTCCAGCGTGACGCGGCGGACCTCGCCGGGCTGCAAGGTCACCTTGGCGAAGGCCTTGAGCTCCTTCACCGGCCGCCGCAGCCGTGAGACCGGGTCGTGGACGTAGAGCTGTACGATCTCCTGGCCCAACGCCTCGCCGCTGTTGGCGACGCTCAGCGACACGCTCAGCGCGTCTCCGGCATCGAAGCTCGAGGCCGACACGCGCAGGTCGTCGTAGACGAAGGTGGTGTAGCTGAGGCCGTGGCCGAAGGGGAAGAGCACCGGCCGCCGGCGCGCCTCGTAGTAGCGGTAGCCGACGTAGCAGCCCTCGTCGTAGCGTGCTCGGCCGTTCTCACCCGGGTAGGCCAGGTAGGCCGGCGTGTCCTCGATCGCCAGCGGGAAGGTCTCGGCGAGCTTGCCGCTGGGGCTCACGCGGCCCATCAGCACGTCCGCCAGGGCGCCGCCGCCGGCCTGGCCCATGGTCCACGCCTGCAACACTGCCGGCACCTCGCCGATCCAGGCGCGCATGTCCACGGCGCCGCCGCTGTTGAGGATCACGGCGGTGCGCGGCTGGACGGCGGCGACCGACCGAAGCAGCTCCACCTGAGCCGGCGGGAGGGTCAGGTCGGTGCGGTCGTAGCCTTCCGACTCCAGCTCGCCCGGCAGCGCCAGGAACACCAGCGCAGCCTCGGAGGCACGCGCGGCGTCGGTCGCCTCGCGGATGAGCGCGGGGTCCGGGCGCAGGTCGGCCGCCCAGCCCTCGGCATACTGGGCGCCCGGCAGGTCGGCGAGCAGCGCGTCCCAGGGGAGGTCCACGCGCGTGGGATTGACGCGCGAGCTGCCGCCGCCCTGGATCTTCGGCTCGCGCACGCTACGGCCGACCAGCGCCACGCGGGCGCCCGGCGCCAGCGGCAGCAAGCCGTCGTTCTTGAGCAGCACCATGCTCTCGGCCGCGACCCGCCGGGCCAGGGCATGGTGGGCGTCGGCGTCGACCGGAGCGGCCGCGCCCCGCGCGGCGGCGCGCTCCGTCAGCCGCTGCAGACGGAGGACCGCCGCGTCCAGCGTAGCCAGCGGCAGGTTGCCCTCGGTCACCGCGGTCACCAGCTCCTGCACGTGGCGCGGCCTGGGGCCGGGCATCTCCAGGTCGAGGCCGGCGGCCAGGGCGGCAACGCGGTCGCGCACCGCGCCCCAGTCCGACACCACGGCACCGTCGAAGCCCCACTCGTCCCTCAGGATGGCGCTCAGCAAGCGCGGGTGCTGCGAGCAGAGCTGGCCGGCCACCCGGTTGTAGGCGCACATCACGGTCCAAGGTCTGGCACGCGTGACGGCCGCCTCGAACGCCGGCAGGTAGATCTCGCGCAGCGCCCGCTCGTCGATCTCGACGTCGATGGATTGGCGCTGGAACTCCTGGTTGTTCAGCGCGAAGTGCTTGAGCGAGGCCCCCACGCCGCGACTCTGGAGCCCCTCGATCCAAGCGACGGCCAGCTCGCCCGCGAGGTACGGGTCCTCGGAGAAGTACTCGAAGTTGCGTCCGCCGAGGGGCGTGCGCTTGATGTTGACGCCCGGGCCCAGCAGCACGTCGACGCCGCAGGCCGCCGCCTCCGCTCCCAACGCCGCGCCCACCTCGCGCGCCAGCAGCGGATTCCAGGTCGACGCCAGCGCCACGGCCGTCGGGAAGCAGGTGGCGGGCTCGCTCTCCCGGCCGGCGAGGTGCTCGTCGGCCACGAAGCGCACGCCGTGCGGCCCGTCCGACATGCGTACCGCCCGCGCTCCCTCCGGCACGGTGGTCCAGGCGCTCGCGCCCACGCACAGCGCGGCCTTCTGTTCGAGGCTGAGGCCGTCGAGAAGATCGCTTGCGTCCGTCACGGGAAGTCCCTCCGTCCTGCCGGTGCGCCGTCGCGCGCGGCCACGCCGGCGCCGACAAGGCTCACAGCCATGCCCTGAGGTTGTCGGCGCTGCGGCGCGCCGAGCCCAGCGGATCCAGGGGGGCGTCGTGCTCGACGACCAGCCACTCGGCCCCCGCCTCGCGGCAGGCAGGCAGCAGCGCGTTCCAGGGCATCACGCCCTCGCCGACGTCCGCCCAGCCCTCCTCGGACGAGGCAGCGCCCGCGGGGGCGACGTCCTTCAGGTGGACGCGCCGGCAGCGGCCGGCGAAGCTCGCCAGCAGCGCCCGCGGGTCGAGCCCGGCGCGCTGCGCCCAGCCCAGGTCGGGCTCGAGCCCGAGGTCCTGCGCGTCGGCCGCTTCCATCAACCACGCCAGGCCGCTGCGCCCGCCGACCATGCCGAGCTCGAAGTCGTGGTGGTGGTAGAGCAGTTGCAGGCCGCGCTCGCGACAACGGGCACCCAGCTCGCCCAGGCGCTCGCCCAGAGCCTGCCAGCTGGCCGCGTCGCGACCGCGCCGCTCGACGGGGAGCCACGGCACCACCAGGACGCGGTTGCCGACCGCCAGGTTGGCGTCGCAGACGCCTGCCAGGTCCGTCTCGAGGGCGTCCAGCGGCACGTGGCTGGAGCACACCTCGATGCCGTGGGTCGTCAGCGCCTCCCTGGCGTCGGGGGCGCGCACCTGATCGCCCACCGTCTCGACGCCGCTGTAGCCGGCGTCGGCCGACTGCCGCACCAACGCCTCGAACGGCAGCCCCAGCTGCCGGAGGGTGTAGAGCTGCAGTGCCAGGTTCGGGATGCGCTCCGGGGTGTCGTGCGATGTGGTCATCGGGCTCCGTTCCGCACTCCGGGCCGCCGTCGGCGGGCTCCGGAGACGCCTCGTCTCAGGGGTCCAGCTCGCCGTCGGCGAGGCCGAGCGGCAAGGGCGCAGGCCGTTCCACGGCGCTGGCGAGCGTCACGCGCTCGCCCCGCTCCGCGCTCTCCAGGGCCGCCTGCATGATGTCGAGCACGTGGTAGGCCAGCTCGCCGGAGGCGCGCTGGCGGCGTCCGCTGCGCAATGCTCGAGCCAGGTCGGCGGCGCCCAGGCCGCGCGACGTCTCCGCGTAGCCGTGGCTGAGCGGCACCTCGCTCCAGGCGTCTGCGCCCGCCCGGCGGAGCCGCACGGTGCCCCCGAAGAAGTTGGGGTCGGGGAGCAGCAGCGTGCCTTCGCTGCCGTAGATCTCCAGCCTGGGGAGCTCCGAGGCCCACACGTCGAAGCTGGCGACGACCGTGCCCACCTGGCCGCCCGCGAACTCCAGCAGGGCGCTCACGTGCGTGGGCGTGCCCACCTCCACCCGATCGCCGAGCCGCGGGCCGACCCCCACCACCCGCTCGCGGAAGCCGCGGCCGGCGGCGCCGGAGACCCGCGCGACGGGCCCCAGGAGGCTCACCAGGGCGGTGAGGTAGTACACCCCGACGTCGAACAGTGGGCCCGCGCCGGGCTGGTAGAAGGCGTCCGGGTTGGGGTGCCAGTGCTCCATGCCGTGGTTGACCACGAAGGCGGTGGCCGCCAGCGGGCGGCCGATCCAGCCGTCGTCGAGGAGCTTGCGGGCGGTCTGCAGGGCCCCGCCCAGGAAGGTGTCGGGCGCGCAACCCAGGCGCACGCCCGAGCGCTCCGCGGCCGCGAGCAGGGCGCGGCCGTCGTCGCGCGTGGTCGCCAGGGGCTTCTCGCTGTACACCGACTTTGCGGCGTTCAAGGCGGCCAACGACACGGACGCATGGGCGCTGGGGTTGGTCAGGTTGATCACCAGGTCGATGTCGGGGTCACGGACCAGCACGTCCGGTGCCAGCGTTCTCGGGACGCCGTGCTCGGTGGCGCGAGCCTCGGCCAGCTCCGGGTCGAGGTCGGCCACCGCCTCGACCGCCAGCGTGCGAAAGCGGCTGCAGGCCTTCAGGTACTGGCCGCTGATGTTGCCGCAACCCACCAGCCCCACACGCACGGGGCGGTCGGCGGCCGCAGCCGGCGCCGGCTCGGGCGAGCCCCGGCCGCCTGCGCGCGCCGACCGGCTCACGCCGCGCCTCCGCCGGCCGCGTGCCAGGCCTCACCGTGGAGGCTGAAGGTGTCGGCGAAGAGCTGGCGGGTGTAGTCGTGCTCTGGCGTCCGGGTCACGCGCTCGACCGGGCCGCTCTCCACCAGCTTGCCGTGCTGCATGATGAACAGCGTGTCGCTGACGTAGGTGGCCAGGCTTATGTCGTGAGTGATGAACAGGATGGTGAGCCGCCGGTCGCGGTTGAGGTCGAGCAGGACGTTGAGGATGTTCGCTCGCGAGGATGCGTCGATCATGGTGGTGGGCTCGTCGGCGATCAGCAGGTCGGGCTGCACCATGACGGCCCGGGCGATCATCACTCGCTGGCGCTGTCCGCCGGAGAGCTCGTGCGGGAGCTGGTCCAGCACGCTGGCCGGGTCCAGGCCCACGTTCTCGAGCGCGACGGCCATGCGGGCCTCGCGCTCGCGGCGGGGAAGGGCGCTGTCCTCCAGGCGCAAGGCGCTGCGAAGCACGTAGCGCACCGGGTAGAACTGGTTGAAGGAGCCGAAGGGATCCTGGAACACCGCCTGGACGTGGCTCCAGTACTCGCGGCGGCGAGCGAACCCGCGCAGGCGGGTGACGTCGCGGCCGTCGAAGTAGACGGCGCCGGCACTCGGCTGCAGCAGGCGCAGCACCACCCGTGCCAGCGTCGACTTGCCGCTGCCGGACTCGCCCACGATGGAGGCGATCTCGCCACGCTGCATCGTCAGGCTGACGTCGTCCACCGCGCGCACGGCTCGCGCGCCCTGCCCGAAGACGCGGGTGATCGCGGCGCAGCGCAGCAGCGGGCTCTGACCGTTGGCGCTCATGGCTCCGCCGCCCCGTCGCTCGCCGCCGCCGTCGGTGGAGGCGTGGCCTGCGCCAGCCACCAGCAAACGGCGTCGTGCCCGGCCGAGGGGACCACCGTCGGCGGCACGCTCTGGCTGCACGCCTCGAGGGCGTAGCGGCAGCGCGGGTGGAAGCGACAGCCCCCGGGAGGCTGCGACAGGTCCGGAGGCCCGCCCTCCAGGCCCTCGATGCGCTGCCGCTTGGTGGCCGACTCGAGCACCAGGGTGGCCTGCATCAGCGCCTTGGTGTAGGGATGGGCGGGGGCGAAGATGACCTCCTCGGTGGGCCCCGTCTCGCAGAGCTGACCGGCGTACATGATCATGGTGCGCTGCGCCACGTTGCGCAGGATGGGGAGCTCGTGCGTCACCAGCACGATGCTGCCGATGATGCGTTGCTCGAGCAGCTCCACCATCAGGGCCAGCAGCGCGCGCTGCGCGCCGACGTCGAGCGCCGAGGTGGGCTCGTCGGCGATCAGCACGCGCGGGTCGAGCAGCGTGGAGATGACCGCCACCACCCGCTGCTTCATTCCGCCTGAGAGCTGGTGCGGGTAGGCGTCGAGCACGCGCGCCGGCAGGTGAAGCTTCTCGAGGCGCTCCCGGGCTCGATCGAGGGTCTCCGCGCGAGCGACGTGCGGGTCGTGGGATCGGAGCACGTCGAACACGAAGTCGCGCACCCGCTGCGTGGGGTTGAGCGAGTTCATGGCGCCCTGTGGCATCAGCGAGACCACCGTGCCGCGGTGCGAGCCGTCCCCTTTGAGGCCGCCGCTCAGCGGCACGGAGCGGCCGTCGACGTGCATGGTGCCACCCTGTACGCATAGCGGCCAGCGCGCTACCGACGCCAGCACCATCGCCAGCGTCGACTTGCCGCAGCCGGACTCCCCTGCAACGCCCAGGATCTCGCCTTCGTTCAGGCTCAGGGACACGCCATCCACCGCACGGATCCAGCCACTGAGGCCGGTGCGGTAGTAGGCGCGGAGGTCCTTGGCAACGAGAAGCTCAGGCACCGCTACCGCCCCCTCCCTGCAGCCGCGGGTTGTAGATCTCGTCGAGGCTGGAGTTCAGCAGCAGCAGCCCGAACGAGACGACGGAGAGGAAGAACGTCGGCGGGATGAAGGTCCACCACACCCCCTGGCGCACCGCTTCCCACAGCAGCGACCACTGCAGCAGGATCCCCAGGCTGATGGTGTTGGTGGGGCCCAGCCCAAGCAGGCTGAGCGCCGCTTCCGTGAGGACGGCCGTGGCCAGCTGCAGGGTGAAGGCCATGCCGAGGTACGAGAGGATGTAGGGGATCACGTCCCGCACGATGATCCCGAAGCCGCTCGCGCCCGACAGCCTGGCGATGTCGATGTGCTCGCGGGTCCGCAGGCTGCTCGTTTGAGCAGCGACAGCCCGCGCCGTCCAGGGCCAGGACGTCACCCCGATGATGAGCCCCATGGTGACCGCCGAGCGAGACCCGAGAGCGACCGACAGCAGGATCAGCACCACGATCGCGGGGATGGTGATGAGCACGTTGGTCGCGCCCATCAGCGCCTCCTCGACGACGCCGCCGTAGAACCCGGCCAGCGTGCCTACGACGACTCCGATCAGCACCGCCACGAGGCCGGCGATGGCGCCGATCTCGAGCGAGGTGCGCGTGCCGTACATCAGGAGCGTCAGCTCGTCGCGCCCGAAGTTGTCCGTTCCGAGCGGGGGATGGCTCGCTGGCGAGGCGTTCATGCTGCCGACGACGGCGTTCGGGTCGTGGCCGACGATGACGGGCCCCAGCAAGGCGAACAGGACGACGAGGACCACCAGCACCAGGCTGGTGTTGAAGCGGCCGGAGTGGATGGCCGTCCGCAGGAAGCGTACGCGCACCAGCATGGCTAGCGCTCCCCGCTGCGCGCCGCGCGGATCCGCGGGTCGATGTAGCCGTAGGCCATGTCGACGAGGAAGTTGGCCAGGAGCACGGCCACGATGATGATCAAGGTGATGCCCTGGATGAGCGGGTAGTCGTTCGCGTTGATGGCGTTGAACAGCAACGTGCCCACCCCCGGGTAGGAGAACACGATCTCGGTGATCAGCGCGCCGCCGACGAGAGTCCCCAGAGACAGGGCCAGTCCCGTGATCTGCGGGAGCATGGCGTTGCGGAACACGTAACCGAGCACGCGCCGGTCACTGACTCCGAGCGAGGTGGCGTAGTTGACGTAGTCGCTGCCGAGCTCGTAGATCGCCATGGAACGCATGCCCACCGCCTGGCCCCCGATGGCGATCACCACAAGCGACAGGAAGGGCAGGAGATAGTGGCTCAGGGCGTCGAAGATGAATGACCAGGAGAGATTCGGGATGGTGCCGAAGGCGTACCCGCCGGAGGCCGGGAAGATGGGCAGGACCACCGCGAAGACGTAGAGCAGCACGATGGCCAGGGCGTAGTAGGGGATGCTCGAGAACGCCAATGCCGTCACGAACAGGTTGCGATCGAACGCGCCGCGCTTGAAGGCCGCGAGGGCGCCCAACAGGTTGCCCAGGATCCAGCCGATCAGGATGGCGGGGAGCTGCAGGGCGATGGTCCACGGTGCGGCCTGGCCGATGAGCGTGGTCACATGGGCCGGAAACAGCGAGAAGGACTGTCCGAGGCTCCCGTGGGCGATGTCTCCGAGATAGGTGAGGAACTGGCCCCACAGCGGTCTCTCCAGGCCGAACTGCGCGATGAAGGCCTGGTACATCTTGCCGGCCGCTGCTCCCTGCCCGCCGCTCTGCAGGAAGTGGGCCATGATCGTGTCCACCGGGTTGCCCGGGATCACGCGCGGCAGGAAGAAGTTGAGGCTGACGGCCGCCAGCAGTGCCACCAGGTACCAGACCAGCTTCGTCAGGATGTATCTCCGGAATCTAGCCGACACCTGGAGGACCTCCTCGGCTGCGATCGGTGCCTGCAGGGGAGCCGCATGGCGGCCCCCCTGCAGGCGAGAACGAGGCTTATTTGGCCTTCAACGACCGAAGCACGTCTATGTTGAACAAGGGTTGCGCGTGGTTGGGGTTGGCCGCCGTCGGGAACCCGGTCCACACGGAAGTGTTGAACTCGTAGAACAGGAGCGCCCGGTACATCAGCGGGATGCCGGGGATGTCCTGCATGAAGATCTTGTCGAGCTGCGCGTAGGCGGCCTTCTTCGCCGCGACGGAGGTGGCTGCGCCCGCCTGGTCGAGCAGCGGAGCGACCTTCGGGTTGCTGTAGCGGTTGTAGTCCCAGAAGGCGTTCTGGCCCACCGGGGGGACGTTGCGGCTGTCGAGCATGTCACGGAAGCGCGACCATGGCGACGCAGGGCCGACGCCGGAGATGTACCAGCAGGCCATGTCGAAGTTGCCGGTTTGCACGTCGGTGGTGACCACGGGCGCCTGCGGGAACTTGGTCGTCACGTCGATGCCGACCGCCTTGGCGCTCTGCGACACCACCTGCAGCGCGGCCATCCAGTCGGTCCAGCCGTAGGGGGTCTCGACGGTGAAGCTCAGCTTGGTGCCGTCGGGCAGGACGTAGACGCCGTCGGAACCCTTCTTGGCGTGGAGCTGGTTCTCGAGGATGTCCTTGGCCTTGGCGGGATCGTAGCTCCAGCCGTCCTGTTCGACCTGCTGGGCGTCGAAGTACTTCGACTCGACGCCGGTCGGCAGGATGAGGCTCGACTTGGCGGGTGCGGAGTAGTTCGATACCGCAGTCTCGACGATCAGCGGGTAGTTGATGGCGTAGGCGAGCGCGCGCCGCACCAGCGGGTTGTCGAGGCCGGGCTTCTGGAGGTTGATGACCAGCATCGGGATGGACCCGGGCACGTAGTAGGGCTTCTGGCTATACCAGGTGCCTGCGTTCTTGATGGTCCACACCTCGGGGACGAATTCCTGGGACCAATCCAGGTTGCCCTGCTTGAGCGCCAGGTTGCCGGCGTCGTTGCTCTTGAAGATCGGGTGCACCACGTACTCGGGCGCGGGCATGCCGTACAGGTCCTTGCCCCAGTAGTTGTCGAAGCGCTGTAGCACGACCTGCTGCGGGTTGTGGCTCATCACCTTGTAGGTCCCGGAGCCTACCGGCTGGAAGTTCTCGTACTGCAGCAGGGCTGATTGGCCCTTGTCCGCCACTGCCTGCCAGATGTGTTGCGGCAGGATGTAGACGGTCGAGACGTACTGCTCGATCAGGCCGGGGTTGGGCTTGGAGGGGTTGAGATTGAGGACCACGGTCTGCGGGTCGGGGGCCTGAACGGAGGCAAGGTAGTCCCACATGCCGCTGTAGCTGGTGGAGAACTTCTTGCCAAGCTCGTAGCTGAAGACCACGTCGCTGGCGGTCACCGGCTGGCCGTCCTGCCACTGCGACCCCGGCTGTAGCTTCACCGTGAGCTGCGTCGGCGTGGTCCAACTCATGCTCTTGCCGAGAAGAGGTTCGTACGAGCCGTCGACGATGTTGAACATGAACAGCGTCTCGTACAGGTAGCCGTCGGCCTGGAGGTTCATCGAGCCGTCGCCGCCGGTGGGCCAGGCCGGGCTGGAGGCTAGCGGATTGAAGTTGGTCGGCGGGCCCCACTGGAAGCCGCCGATGTAGAGCGTCTGGTTGCGGGGCAGCGTCTGGGCGACGGCGACGGAGCCGGCAACAGCCAGGGCCAGCGCCGTCACCGCGGTGACGAGCCGGATATGTAGGCCGTGTTTCGCCATGGTGGCGTTCTCCTCCTTGGACTAGGTACGCTTGGGCGGCAGGTTGGTCGGGGCTTTCGCCCTCAGGGCACCTCCCTTCGTTGCGCCGAGGCACGGACCACGAGGGCGAGCGGCGGAAGGTCGGGCCGACCTGCTCCTTGCTCGCCGCGGATGTCGTCGAGGAGGCGTTGGGCCGCGAGGCGGCCGAGCTCCTCGAGGGGTTGCTTCACGGTGGTGAGCGGAGGCGTGGCGAAGGCCGCGCCATAGGCGTCGTCGAAGCCCACCATGGAAACGTCGGAGGGGCAGCTCATGCCTCGCTCCCAGAGGGCGTTGAGGGCGCCGAGCGCCATGCGATCGTTGCCTACGAAGGCTGCGGTCACGGCCTTCCGGTCGAGCAGGGCGCGCATGGCATCGCGCCCTCCCTGCTCTTCGAAGCTCCCTTCCACGATCCAGCCGGGGTCGACCTGGACGCCGGCCCCACGCATGGTCTCCAGGTAGCCCTCGCGGCGAAGACGGGCGTCCAGGTTGCGGGGCGGTCCCGTGATGTGGCCTATCCGGCGATGCCCCAGGGCGAGGAGGTGCCCGGTCGCCAGGGCGGCGCCGGCACGCTGGTCCCAGGTGAGGCAGCGGTCCTCGATACCGGAAACGGTGCGGCCGAGCACCAGGGTCGGCGTGCCGCCCACCGCGATGCTGGCCAGATCGCTGTCGCAGATGGCTTCCATGTAGACCAGTAGCCCGTCCACGTGCCGGTTCAGGAGGTCGACCAGGGTGGCCTTCTCGCTCGCCCGCTCGCCGTTGCCCCCCGCCACGATGAGGCGGTAGCCGGCGCTTGCCAGCGTGTTCTCCAGCGCGTCGAACAGGTCGGTGAGGAAGCCTCCCATGTAGGCGGTGGCGACGCCGATGCCGATCGCGTGGGAGCGGCCGGTGTGGAGGGCGCGCGCATGCGGGTTGGGGCGGTAGCCGAGCTCTTGGGAGACGCGCAGCACCCGGGAACGCAGCTCGGGGCGCACGGTCTCGCTACCGTTCAGCACCCTCGACACCGTCGCGACAGAGACGTCCGCTGCCTGGGCGACATCCTTGATCCCGACACGCACGGGTACAGTTCGCTTGGCTCCCAATGGACCCTCCAGGCCATCTGGCGCGCAGCCCCGAAAACGAGAAAAGCTTTTCTGAAATGTAAGCCGCTGCGCCGCTGCTGTCAAGGACTGCTTGTCCCACAGGCAACAAAGTGTGTCCCAGGCGCGTGTCGCGGCGGCGCGGGGGACAAGCCGCCAGGGTAGAATGGCCGCCGAAAGCGGAAGGAGACGGTGGTGAAGCTTGCGCTGCGCATCGTTGGCGGGATCGTCGTGGTGGTGGTGCTGGCGGCGGCGGGGGGTTGGCTCTACCTGCGTACCTCGCTGCCAAGAACGCGTGGAACGGTGACCCTGTCCGGCTTGAAGCAGCCGGTCGACATCGTGCGGGATGCCAACGACGTCCCGCACATCTACGCCAAGGACGTTCCCGACGCGCTATTCGCGCTCGGGTACGTTCACGCGCAGGACCGCCTGTGGCAGATGGACTTCCAACGCCGCGTGGGTGAGGGGACGCTATCCGAGGTGCTCGGTAAGGCGACGCTGCCGACCGACGAGTTCCTCCGCACCCTGGGCGTCTACCGGGCCGCGCAGCAGGCGCTGCTGCATCTGGATCCCCAGACGCGCAGCCGGCTCGACGCCTACGTCGCCGGCATCAACGCCTACATCGACGCTCACCACGGCGCCTGGCCTCCGGAGTACGTCATCCTCGGCGTGAAGCCGAAGCGCTTCACCGCCGCCGACGTGATCGCGTGGGCCAAGATGATGTCCTGGGACCTGTCGGGCAACTGGAGCACCGAGCTTCTGCGGGCCCGGCTGATCGCCAAGCTGCGGCCCGCCGATCCCGAGTCCCTCATCGCCACGCTGTGGCCGGCCTACCCCAAGGACGGACCGGTGGTGGTGCCGAACTTCCGCGCCCTCTACCGAAAGCTGCCGCTGGCCGCGCTCAGCGCGGCGGCGCCGGCGCCGCCACCGCCCGGCCTGGGGTCGAACGACTGGGTCGTGGCTGGCTCCGGCACGGCATCGGGGAAGCCGCTCCTCGCCAACGATCCCCACCTGGCGCTGGACGCCCCCTCGCTGTGGTACCTGGCGCAGATCTCCGCGCCGGGGCTGGACGTCATCGGAGGAACGCTTCCCGGCACGCCGGCGGTGTTGCTGGGCCGCAACCGGCGGATCGCCTGGGGCTTCACGAACACCGGCCCCGACACCCAGGACCTGTTCATCGAGAAGGTCGACCCTGCGGACCCCGGCCGCTACCTCACGCCCACCGGCAGCGAGCCCTTCCAGACGCGGACCGAGGTCATCCACGTGAAGGGCGCCGCCGACGTCAGCCTGAAGGTGCGCAGCACCCGGCACGGACCCGTCATCTCGGACGTGGTCAAGGACGCCGGTGCCGTTGCCAGGCAACACGGGAACGGCTACGTGATCGCCATGCAGTGGACGGCACTCGAGCCCGACGACACCACCATCCAGGCCGTCATGAAGATGGACCAGGCGCAGAACTGGACGCAGTTCAAGGCCGCGCTGCGCGACTTCGTCACCCCCGAGCAGAACATCGTCTACGCGGACGTCGACGGCAATATCGGCTACTACGCTCCCGGCCGCATCCCGATCCGCAAGCATGGCGACGGCAGCGTCCCGGTGCCGGGCTGGAGCGGGGAGTACGACTGGGTCGGCACCGTGCCCTTCGCCGCGCTACCGCACACCTTCAACCCGGCGAGCGGGCGCATCGTCACCGCCAACAACAAGGTGGTGCCGGACGGCTATCCGTACTACCTGACACGGGACTGGACGGTGCCGTACCGCGCCGAGCGGATCGCTGCCTTGCTCGACGGCGCGCCCGAGGCCACCGTCGCCAGCATGGAGCGCATCCAGTCCGACCAGACCTCGCTGTTCGCGCGGACCTTCCTGCCAACGCTTCGGGCGGCCAGGCCGGCAAGCGAGCTGGCGCGAGAGGCGCAAGCCCAGCTGGTGAACTGGGATGGCGACATGACGCGCTCGGGCAGCGCGCCGCTGATCTTCGCGGCCTGGTACCGCGCCTTCTCCAAGCGCGTGTACGGCGACGAGATGGGCGACCTTTTCGACGCCTACTTCGGGTTCCACCCCCGCTTCCTGGGACAGGTGCTGACGAGCGACAGGCACTGGTGCGACGACATCCGCACCCCTGGCATCGAGAGCTGCGCTCAGGACGCCAGCGCAGCCCTGCAGGACGCCGTCCTCCAGTTGGCCAAGGCGCACGGCAAGGATCCTTCGAGGTGGCGCTGGGGCGACGTCCATCCGGCGTACAGCGCACACCAGGTGTTCACCGGCACCCCGCTCCGGCGCATCTTCGACCTGCGCATCGCCAACGGGGGCGGCCCGTTCACCGTGGACGTCGGCCGCTACGACATGAGCGATGCCGCCCACCCCTACCGCCAGATCGTTGGCCCCGGCTACCGCGCGGTCTACGACCTCGCGACCCCGGACGCCTCGCGGTTCATCCAGACCACCGGGCAATCCGGCAACGTGCTGTCCCGCCACTACGGCGACTTCCTGCGGCGCTGGCGCGACGTCCGCTACCTCCCCATGAGCCTGCGGCGGAGCGACGCGGAGCGCGGTCGCATCGGCACGCTGACCCTCGCCCCGGCGCCGCCCGGCTGAGTCAGCCGTCGGGGTCGTCCAGCTCGCACCCCGGGTAGGGGTGACCGGCTTGCCACGCCTCCAGCCGGCCCTGCAGCGCCAGCGCCTCGATGAGCGTGGCCACGGCCACGGCCAGCGCCCGCTTCTCACGGGTGAGCAGCAGGAACCAGCCCGATGGCCCCAGCGGGCGCGCGCGCACGCCTGACGGGACTCGAGCCGGCGGCACGATCAGATCGTCGGAGGGGACGGCGTCCTGATGGCCCGTCTGGATCGCCACGGCGGCCAGCACCAGGTAGAGGCCGTTGCGGGAGGTGACCGGCAAGGTCACCCCATCGAAGCGCGTCCGCAGGCGGCCGCGAAGGTTCGCCACCGCCTCGGCGTGGCGTAGCAGGTCGTCGAGGGCGAGTGCCTCCGTGCCGACCCGCGCCCCGGAGCCGGCCTCGGTCGCTTGCAGTGTGACGGCGATGGCGCGCTGCAAGGCCCGGTCGTCCACCGTCCGGCGCTCGCCGAGCAAGCGGCGTTCACGCATCACCGTCAGCAGCCGCTGAGGATCGTGGCCGGGGCCTCCCAGAAGGCGCCGCAGCTCGTCCACCCCGAGCTCCCGGGACAGCCGCGCGAGCTTGCCGGCGAGCCACTCCTGTTGCAGCAGACCGCGGGCCAGCTCGACGCGCCGCGCGGCGTCGGGTCCGCCGACCTGGAACAGGCGAGCCAGAACGCTGGGGAAGATGTCGTCGTAGAGGCTGAAGGGGTACGGGTCTTCGCCGTGGACCAGCAGCTGCCAGTCCGCGCCGTTGGTGCGCAGCGTGAAGGCCCCGTCCGCCTCGTCGTCCTGCCGGTCGCCGCGCGAGAGCGGCGTCCCCACGGCGTGCACCTCCGCCACGGCAGTGCTTCCGTCCAGGCGCACGCGGAACAGCATCCTCGAGCCGTCGGTCGTGCCGCGAAGCTGGGCCAGGTCGAAGACATCGAAGCCGCACGCCAGCATGAGAGGCAGGAAGGCGACGGTGGCGACGCCCAGCGCGTCCGGCCGCGGCTGCACCACCAGCCGCTCCTTGACGCGGGCGATGGTGGGTGCCAGCCCGGCGCCCACCAGCCCCGGCAGGCTGCTGGTGATGAAGCCCGACGGACCCGGTTCGCTACACATTCTCCCTCCGCCCGCCCAGGCAGCCAGGCGCGGCATCCCGCGCATCGGCCGAACGGTCGCGCCGGCGCGGGGGGTAGCACAAGGATAGCGTTTCGGGGGTGCCGGTGGTTGCGCCGTGGCTCGCCGGACGGCCGGCCGCGGAGCCGTCCTGCGCACCGCCGCCGCACCTGGTGGTCAGCGAGAGGTCCGCGCGCTCACCTCGTCAGGGCTCCAGATCCGGGGTCGGCTCCGCCTCGACCTCCGGGTCGAGGGCGGAGGTGCCGCCGCCGAGCTCGCGGATCTCCTCGATGAAGCGGTCGACCGAGTCGAAGTCGCGGTAGACGCTCAGGAAGCGGATGTACGCGACGTCGTCGAGGGCGCGCAGGAACTGGAGGGTCCGCCGCCCGATCTCCTCGGAGGGGATCTCCGGTGCCTGTACGTCGTCCTCGAAGCTGTACGCGAACTCGCGCAGCTGCTTCTCGGTCACCGGCCGCTTGTTGCAGGCGATGCGCAGCTTCTCCAGGAGCTTGTCGGGGTTGAAGGCCTCGTGACGACCGGAGCGCTTGCGCACCATCAGCGCCTCGAACTGGGCGCGCTCGTAGGTCGTGAAGCGTCGATGGCACACGCCGCACTCCCGGCGTCGGCGGATGGCGGCGCCCTCGTCCGACGGCCGGGAGTTGATCACCCGGGTGTCCTCCGAGGAGCAGTAGGGGCACTTCATGGCGGCACGTCAGCCGGCCCCGGCCACGACCGGCAGGCGATCACGGTAGCCGGTGCCTGGGCGTGTCCGCCAGGTCGCCTTCGACCTCGGACTCGCCCTCGTCGACCAGGTGACGCCGGATGGCGGGGCGCGCGGGGATATCGTCGAACGGCTCTTGCTCGAGCTCGTCCAACACCAGCTCCTCGACCTCCTCGTCCTCGTCGGCCGTGTCCTGCTCCTCTGCCTCGCTGTAGAGGCTGGCCTCCAGGTCGTCCTGACGGACCCGGTCGTCGAGCGCGGCCCGCACCTCCGGCAGCAGCGTCTCAGTCACTCGCGGTGGCGGCGGCAGCTCCACGAACACCTCTTGCCCCGACACCCCCAGTGCCGACGAGGAACCCAGGAACCGTACGCTGCGCACGAGTGCGGCGTCGTGGCGTGGGTCGGCGGCGTCGCGCGAGGGCACCACCAGGTTGACGCGCGGCGCCTCGTAGCGCTCGCAGAAGCTACGCACCAGGCTGGAGAGGGCGCCGGCGACCGCTGCCATCTGCGGCTGGCGCCCCAGCGGTGGTGCCACGATGACCACCCATCCGCCCCCGAGCAGCCTGGCGGCGGTCTTCAACGTCAGATAGGCGCTGCGCAGGTCCTCGGCAACCAGCTCCGCGAACTCGCCCTCGCTCAGGTTCTCGAAGGGGGTGTGGCTCACCTGGCTGGAGACGTGGACCACGCCACCGAGAGCGCCGAAGATCTCGAACACCTTGTGGTAGGCGGCCAGCACATCCATGTGGGTGGCCATGTCCGCCTGGATGGGGATCGCCTGGCCACCGAGCTCCTCGATCTCGGCAGCCGTCTTGGCCGCCAGGTCGACGTCGCGATCCGCGCAGACGACGTCGTACTCGGATTGGCCGTAGGCCAGCGCCACGGCCCGACCGAAGCCCTGGCCCACGTTCGTGACCAGGACGACCCGGGCTGGTTCCATGGCCACCAGGATACGACGCCGGGGCGGCGGCTTCCATGACAGGGCCGACGTCCAGCCGTCGGCCTGTGAAGCGTTTTATGACCCGCTGGCCGGCGGCCGCGGTAGAACCGAGGCGGACCCTCGGGACGGCATCGTCGAGGCAGTGCCGCCGCCGGCGCCGCTCGCGAGGGCGCGGCGCGGGGGCGCCTCGCTCGCCGCCGACGAGCCCCACGGGGCGCTCGGAGCGCGTGCCGGCGGTGCGTGCCAGGCGCGGCGAGGGAGAGGACGGCATGCTGGGACGCAGCAGGAAACAGAATCAGGAGAAGGCCGCGAGCGAGCCCTTCACCTACATCCACCGCGGCACCAAGCTGATCGGCGATCTCGAGGCACAGGGACGGGTGCGCGTCCACGGTACGGTGATGGGCAACGTCCGCGTCAGCGGCGTGCTCGAGGTTGCCGAGGCCGGCGTGATCGAGGGCGAGCACATCGAGGCGGACGAGGTCAAGATCCTCGGCAAGGTCCGTGCCAACGTCGACGCCCGCGGCAAGATCGAGATCTGGAAGGACGGCCAGCTGGAGGGCGACGTCCGCGCTACCGCCCTCGACATCGAGGAGGGGGCGTCCTTCACCGGCCGCAGCGAGATGATCGGGCACAAGGGCACGCCTCGCCTGCCGGAGACGGCCGCCACGGCGAATCACGCGACGCTCGGGCGCGAGGCCGCGGCCACGCTCCAGGCCAGGCAGGGCGAGAGAGAGGACGGCACCGTAGGATCGGTCGACGGCGGCGAGTCCGGGGTCGAGGATGCCGCCGAGGAAGAGCGGGCGGCAGGAGCCTGACGACCGCCGTTCTGGACGGCTTGAGGCGGGGCCGCGCGCGACTGCTAGAATGGCACGTGCTCGGAATCGCGGTTGGGCGGTACCGGCCGCCCCGGGCGACGAGGAGGCCGCATGGCGCTTGAAAGGTGGTTCCGGCGGAACCGACCCACGCGCAAGGAGGACGACAACGCGCCAGCGGGCCTGTGGCTGAAGTGTGAGGCGTGCAACGCGCAGATCTATCGCAAGGATCTGGTGGCGAACGCCTACGTCTGTCCCGAGTGCGGCCACCACTACCGTATGCCGGTCGAGGCGCGCGTCGAGCTGCTGGCGGACGAGGGTACCTTCGAGCTGTGGTCCGGTGGCCTCCAGGCCGAGGACCCGCTCGGCTTCGTCGACACCCAGGCCTATCCCGAGCGCCTGGAGAAGAACCAAGAGAAGCATGGGAGGCCGGACGCGGTGCTGTCGGGGTCGGCCCTGCTGGGCGGTCAGCGCGTCGCGCTGGTGGTAATGGACTTCCTGTTCCTCGGCGGCTCCATGGGGTCGGTGGTGGGCGAGGAGATCGCCCGCGCCGCCGAGCGGGCGGCCGAGGAGGGTCGTGCGCTGGTAATCGTCACCGCTTCGGGGGGCGCGCGCATGCAGGAGGGCGCGCTCTCGCTGATGCAGATGGCCAAGACGACGGTGGCGCTGGAGGCGCTGGCGCGCGCGCGGCTGCCCTACCTGAGTATCCTGAGCGACCCCACCACCGGTGGCGTCACCGCGAGCTTCGCGACGCTCGGCGACGTGATCTTCGCCGAGCCGGGAGCGCTCGTTTCCTTCGCCGGACCGCGGGTCATCCAGCAGACCATCAAGCAGGAGCTGCCGGAGGGCTTCCAGCGCTCGGAGTTCCTGCTCGAGAAGGGCATGCTCGACGACGTGGTGCCACGCAAGGAGCTGAAGGAGCGTGTCGCCGCCATCATCGGCTTGCTGCGATCGGGGGCCGCCGCGGTGCCGGACGAGCGGAAGGAAGCGACGCGTGCCGCTGCCCTTTGAGAAGCCGATCGACGACCTCGAGGCCAAGATCGAGGAGATGCGCGCGTACGCCGCCGAGCAGGACATCGACCTCACCGATGAGATCGGGCGGCTGGAGCAGCGCCTGGAACGGCTGAAGCGCGACACCTTCGACAACCTCACGCGCTGGCAACGCGTCCAGGTTGCGCGGGCCGCGGGCCGTCCGACAGCCATGGACTACCTGCAGGGGGCCTTCGAGGGCTTCAATGAGCTCCATGGCGACCGCACCCTGGGCGACGATCCGGCCGTGGTCGCCGGCATCGGCCGCCTGGGCGAGCGCAGCGTGGTGGTCGTCGGTCAGCAGAAGGGCCGCGACACCAAGGAGAACATCCACCGCAACTTCGGCATGTCCCACCCGAGCGGCTACCGCAAGGCCATGCGCATGTTCGATCTGGCTGACAAGTTCCGCTTGCCCGTGGTTACGCTCATCGATACGCCCGGCGCCTACCCCGGCATTGCCGCCGAGGAGCAAGGACAGGCGTGGGTCATCGCCGAGAGCATCCGGCGTATGTCGCGGCTGACCGTTCCGGCGGTCAGCGTGATCATCGGCGAGGGCGGCTCCGGCGGAGCGCTGGCCGTGGGCGTCGCTAACCGCGTGCTGATCCTGGAGAACGCCATCTACTCGGTCATCAGCCCGGAGTCGTGCGCCGCCATCCTGTGGCGGGATGCCGCCGAAGCGGAGAAGGCCGCCGAGGCGTTGAGGCTCACGGCCTACGATCTGCTGGATCTCGGCGTGGTCGACCGGGTGGTCGACGAGCCCATCGGCGGCGCGCACAAGGATCGTGAGGAGACCGTCCGACGCGTGCGGGATGCCCTGCTCGAGGAGGTGGCGTCGCTCATCGGGATGGGGTCAGCGGCCCTGCAGGAGCAGCGCCGCCGCCGCTTCCGGGACCTCGGCCGCTTCCGCGAGGTCGCCTGAGCGCGCGGCCGGCCGGGCCACCTCGGCGGCGGTCAGCCGCCGGCGGCCGCTCGCAGCCGGCGCAGGTTGTCGGCGATGCTGCCCTCTCCCTGGAACACCGCGGTTCCCGCGATCAGCACCTGAGCGCCCGCCGCGCACACCTGGGGTGCGGTGTGCCTGTCGATGCCGCCGTCCACCTCGATGAGGCAGTCCGGCTTCAGGCGCTCTCGCATCTCGCGCGCGGCGGCGATCCGCTCGAGGCTGGCGGGGATGAAGACCTGGCCTCCGAAGCCGGGGTTCACCGTCATCATCAGGACCTGGTCGAGATAGGGGAGCGCACCCTCTAGAACCGCCAGTGGCGTGAGGGGGTTGAGGGCGAGGCCGACGGCGGCACCCGCTTCCCGCACCTGCTGGAGCAGTCGGTGAAGGTGCGGCGCGACCTCGGCATGGACGGTGATGCGGTCGGCACCGGCGCCGGCGAACGCCTCGACGTAGCGCTGCGGCGCCTCGATCATCAGGTGCACGTCGAGCGGGAGCCTGGTGACCCGCCGTGCGGCGGCCACCACCACCGGCCCCATGGTGATGTTGGGCACGAACTGCCCGTCCATCACGTCGATGTGGATGAAGTCCGCGCCGCCGGCATCCGCTTCGCGGATCGAGTCGCCCAGCCGCTCGAAGTCGGCGGCCAGGATCGACGGCGCCAGACGGACGTCGCTCACGACGCGGAGTATAGCAGCCGGCTCGCTTCCGCCGGGACCGCCGGGCACGGGCCACGCCCAGCCGGACGGGACGGGGCCGGGGGCGGACGGACGCTCAGGCGACCGTTCCGACCGGCTCGAGCACCGCCCGGATGCTCTTCTCCAGGATGGCCAGGCCCTCCTCGATCTCGTCGTCGGAGAGAGTGAGCGGCGGCAGCAAGCGGATGACGTTGCCGTAGGTCCCCGTCGACAGCAGCACCAGGCCGGCGTCGCGGGCGTGCGCCACCACCGCCGCCACCACGGCGGGGTTCGGCTCCTTGCCGCCCGCCTCGACGAACTCGACGCCGATCATGGCGCCACGGCCTCGCACCTCACCGATCTGCGGGAACTCGCGCTGCAGCTTATCCAGACGTTGCCTGGCCCGCTCGCCGATGACGTTGGCGCGCTCGATCAGCCCTTCCTCCTCCAGCACGTCGAGCGTCGCCAGGGCGGCGGCGCAGCTGATGGGGTTGCCGCCGAAGGTGGAGCCCAGCATGCCCTCGCCGATGGCGTCCATGATGCTGGCCTTGCCGATCACCGCGGAGAGCGGGAAGCCGGAGGACAGCGCCTTGGCGCTGGTGACCAGATCGGGCTCGAGGCCGAACGCGTCGACGGCCCACAGGTGGCCGGTGCGGCCGATCCCCGCCTGCACCTCGTCGTCGATCCACAGCGCCCCGATCTCGTCGGCGTAGGCGCGCAGGCCCGCCAGGAAGCTACGCGGTGCCGGGATGAAGCCGCCCTCGCCGGCGACCGGCTCGATGATGAAGGCCGCCACCTCGTGCTCGCCGATGGTGGTCTCGACCTGCTCCCGCAGGGCGTGCAAGGTGCGCTCGCCCACCTCCTCGGGATCATCGAGCCCCCAGGGGTTGCGGTAGGCGTAGGGGTAGGCGGCGCGGTACACCTCGGACGCCCGCGGCGCGAAGCGGGCCTTGTACGGCGTCGCCTTGGCCGTCAGCGACATGGCCATGTAGGTGCGTCCATGGAAGGCGTGAGTGAACGCCACGATGCCGGCGCGGCCGGTGTAGGCGCGGGCGATCTTCACGGCGTTCTCCACCGCCTCGGCACCGGAGTTGACCAGGAAGGTCTTCTTCGGGCTGTCGCCGGGCGCAAGCGCGTTGAGGCGCTCGGCGAGAGCGATGTAGCTCTCGTGCATCGCCACCGCGAAGCACAGGTGCTGGAAGGTCTCGGCCTGCTGCGTGGCGGCCGCGATCACCCGGGGGTGGGAGTGCCCCACGTTCATGACGGCGATGCCCACCGAGAAGTCGAGGTAGCGCTTGCCGTCGGCGTCCCACAGGTAGCTGCCCTTAGCGCGCACGGGGTAGAAGGGGTGGGTGCTGTAGGCGGCAGGCGCGACAGCGGCGCGTCGGCGCTGGGCGAGGCTGGCGTTGCTCATGGGCGTCCTCCCTCGGGTGCCGTTGCATCGTAAGCGAGCGGCATACGCTGCTTATGATGCGAAGGCGATTGTGAGGCACGGCGTAGCTATCCAAAGCACGCGGTGCATATCTCTGCTGCATGGTATCACCGCCCTGGAGGTCCGTGAACCCCCGTGACCGCCTCGCCCGCCCCCGCGGCCCGGCGGGCGGCGGCAGCAACGACGGCGCGTGCGCGATGCCCTTGCTGCCGACCCCTGCGCCGTAGCATGGCGCATGTCGGTGCATCGCGCGGGAGCCTCATGAGCACCGTGTCCGCCGCCGTGCGCGTGCTCGAGCCTGCCATGAGGCCGACCGCCGAGCGCTGGGCTCAGCGGCTCGGGCTGCCGCTGGAGTCGGAGGCGTCGCAGATGTCGCAGGCCGACGTGGCCCTGGAGGTGGGTGCCGCGGGCCTGGCCCTCCGACCGGCGGACGGGTCACCGGTGAGGGTGGTCCCGGGCGCCATCCTGGTGCGGCCCAAGGGGGGTCGCGACAACCTCCTGAGGGCGGTGGGGCCGCTGACGCCGAACGCCGCCGTGGCGGACGCCACCGCCGGCCTGGGCGTCGACGGCTGGCGGCTGGCGGCACGCGGAGCCGAGGTGACCATGATTGAGCGGGTGCCGCTCATCGCCGCCCTGTTGGAGGACGCGCTGGCGCGCGCACGGGAGGGCCGCGAGGGGGAGGAGGCGCGCCGTGCGGGCGAGCGCGTCCGCCTGCTGGTGGGCGACGCCTGCGAGCTGCTGGCGGGTCTGAGGCCAGCGCCCGCGGTGGTCCTCATCGACCCGATGTACCCGCCGTCGGCCAAGCGAGCGTTGCCCAAGAAGGGCATGGCTCTCTTCCGCGATCTGGTCGGCGGCGACGAGGACGCTCCGGAGCTGCTGGCGGCCGCACTGGAGGTCGCCACGGCGCGGGTGGTGGTGAAGCGGCCCAGACGGGCGCCCGGCCTGGGGGAGGGGACGGGCTTGCCGCGCCCGAGCGGCAGCGTGCTGGGTACCACGACGCGCTACGACCTCTACGCTCCACGCGGGCGGGCCTCCTAGACTGGGGGCCGTGTGCGCTCGGCTGGGCGCCGGAGAGCGAGGTTGCCATGACGTCACCGGAACGTGTCGCGGTGCTGGGGGCCGGCACCATGGGCGGCGGCATCGCCACGCTTCTGTTGCAGAGTGGCCTGCAGGTCATCGTCTATGACGTCTCGGAGGACGCCCGTCGAGGCGCGGCCTCCAGGATCGCCAAGCGCAACGAGGCGGAGGCCGTGGAGCGCCGGCTCAGGCTCACCGGCGACCTCACGGAGGCCGTGCGGCTGGCCGACTTCGTGATCGAGGCCGCACCCGAGCGGCTGGAGCTGAAGCGACAGCTGTTCGCCGAGGTCGACCGCCTGGCGCCACCCGCCGCGGTGCTCGCCAGCAACACCAGCGAGCTGTCGGTGACCGCTATCGCTGCGGCCACGAGCCGTGCCGACCGGGTCATCGGCATGCACTGGTTCAACCCGCCCGAGCGCATGGCGCTGATCGAGATCGTCCGTGCGCTGCAGACGAGCGACGGCACCCTGGAGGCGACCAGGGCCCTCGCCGAGCGCTGCGGCAAGACCAGCGTGACGGTGGCCGATCGCCAGGGCTTCGTGACCACCCGGGCGGTTGCGACGCTGCTGCTGGAGGGGGTCCGAATGCTGGAAGAGGGCGTGGCGGGGCGGGACGACATCGACACCGCCGTGAGGCTTGGCCTCAACCATCCCATGGGGCCCTTGGAGCTGGCGGACTACATCGGCCTGGACACCGTGCTGTTGATCGCGGAGTCGATGGAGGCGGCGCTTGGCAGCCGCTTCCGCCCGCCGCAGACGCTGCGAAAGCTGGTGGAGGCGGGTCACCTGGGCCGCAAGAGCGGGCGCGGCTTCTACGACTACCCCGAGGGGTGATGCCCGCCGGCCGGCTGGCGCCTGCGAGGGAGGGCAGCAACGACAATCGCCCCCCGCTGGCGGGAGGCGATATGGCTGGCCCACAGGGATTCGAACCCCGACCGACCGGACCAAAACCGGTTGTCCT
>CAZBZU010000002.1:114596-163425 GCA_964496495.1 uncultured bacterium | reverse complement strand
AGATGTTGAAGCCGAACATGCGCATCTGCTTCTTGCCGTCCTCGGTCATCTTCTGAGGCGTCCACGGTGGCGACCACACGAAGTCCACCGTCACCCTGGTGACGCCGTCGACCTTCATGGCCGCGATCTCGGCGTCCGACTGGATCATGTCCTGCACGGGGCAGCCCATGCTGGTCAGCGTCATGTCGATGTCGACGTGGCCCTCCTCGTCGATGTCGCAACGGTAGATGAGCCCCAGATCCACCACGTTCACCGGGATCTCCGGGTCGCGAACGACCTTCAGGGCCTCGAGCACCTGTTCCCTCACACGCTCCTTGTCGAGCCCGTCCATGCCCCACAAGCTAGCAGACCGCCGCGGTCGGCCGCGTAGCCCTCCGCTCCCCAGCCGTAGCCGAGGTGCGGACCGGCAGCCACCACCCGAGGCGCCGATGCGGCCGCGTTCAGCCCGGCGGCTCCGGCTCGGCGCCGTCGCCCGCCATCCGGCGCGCCAGCGCGTCCTCCGCCTGGGCGATGTCGGCCGCCAGCTCGTCGCGCAGCGTGACAATGCGCTCGCTCACCGCCGCGAGGCGTTCGCGGTCCCGGGCCTCCATGGCGGCGAGCGCCTCCTGAACCCTGCTCTCGAGGCCGGCGATGCGGTCGGTGAGGCGCTTCTCGACCGCCTCCAGGGCGCTGTCGAGGCGCCGTTCGAGCCCTTCGGAGAGCGAGCCGACGCGCGCCCGCAGGTCCGCCACCGCCGCGTCGAGCAAGCCCTCGAGGCGGCTGGCCTCCTCCTTCTCGTGCGCTTCCAGCCGCGCGCGAAGGGCGGCCGCCTGGCGCTCCGAGCGGGTGAGCTGCCGCAGCTGGCCGGCCCGGTCGACCAGCGCGGCCAGGAAGAACAGCACCACCAGCGCGACCAACGTCACCAGCAGGATCAGCCCGAGCGGCCACTGCGGCGTCGCCACCAGCAACCTCACCGGTACCGGCTTCGTCAGCTCGCCCCAGTCGAGCGCGGCCACGAACAGCGCCACTACCACGACGATGGTCAAGACGATGCCGCGAAAGCGCATGGTGAGACGACTCTAGCAGGTGGCGCGGCCAGCCGGCGAGGCGCTCACCATTCGGCGAAGCGGTCGCGGTGCACGACCAGCGCCAGGGCAAGCGCCAGCAGCGTGGAGATGAGGCTGGTGCCGCCGTAGGACACCAGCGGCAGCGTGATGCCGGTCACCGGCGCCAGCCCCAGGGTGACGCCGATGTTCACCACGACCTGGAAGCTGATCAGCGTCATCACCCCCATGATGACGAGCTTGTCGCGGTCCTTGGGGCACTCGCCAGCCATGGCCGTCAGCCGCCAGAACAGCAGGCCGTAGAGCACCAGTAGCGTCACCGACGCTACGAACCCGCCCTCCTCGGCGAGCACCGGGAAGATGAAGTCGGTCTGCCGGAAAGGGATGAAGCCGAGCTGCGACTGCGTGCCCTGCTTGTATCCCTTGCCGAACAGCCCGCCGGAGCCGACCGCGATGGTGGACTGGATCACCTGGTACCCGCTGCCCTGCGGGTCGGCCGACGGGTGCACGAAGGAGACCAGCCGGTCGCGCTGGTAGGCGCTCAGGTGCGGCAGCAGCACCGTCGGCACGGCCACGCCCAGCAGCACCACGATCACCGCCAGGTGACGCCAGGGGATGCCCCGCACCAGCATCATGCCGGCGCCGATGGCGGCGATCACCAGGGCGGTGCCGAGGTCGGGCTCGAGCACCACCAGCGCCAGCGGCAGGAGCAGCAGCACGATCGGCCGCAGGTAGCTAAGCGGCCCGCGCAGCGGGCGCTCGTGCATGGCGGAGGCGAGCGCCAGGATCAGCGCCAGCTTGGCCAGCTCCGAGGGCTGGAAGCCGGGCAGAGGGCCGAGGTAGAGCCACGACTTGGCACCGTTCACGGTGGTGCCCATGGCCTGCACCATCATCAGCAGCAGCAGGCTGATGACGTAGAGGTAGGGAGTGAGTCGCGACAGCCGCCGCCAGCCGAGCCACACCAGCCCACCGGCCAGCACCAGCCCACCGACGAGGTACGCGACCTGCCGCAGCAGCTCGTGCGTCGGCGCGGCGCTGCTCAGCGTCGCGATGCCGGCCCCCAGGATCAGCACCACCACCGCAGGTAGGCTCAGTTCGACACGCGCGATGCTCGGCTCTCCTCTTCCGTGACGGCGACCCTCGTGGACGGCGCGACCGGTCGGCCCCAGCCTACCAGCATGCCCGAGCTCTCGGATGGGTCGCCGGCCCGCCCCGTGGCGCCGGCGCCCGGCCGGGCCGCCGGCCTCAGCGCCCCCACCTCACCCTCCCGACATCAGCGCCCCGGCGTGCGCCACCAGCGCCGCCACCAGGGCCCCCGCAGGTCCGGCGGGCGGCGGTCGGTCGGGCGCACCCTGGATCGCCCCGACCACAGCAGCCACTCCGCCACCAGGGCGGCCACCGCCAGCACCAGCAGCAGGCCTGCCAGCGGCGTCAGCGAGGTGCTGACGCTCGCCAGGGCACGCTCGCCGGGGGCGGCACGCTCTCCCGGCGCACCCCCCGCGGCCGTGCCCGAGCCGGCGCCGGTGGCGGCGCCCGCGACCGGCCCCGGAATGCGTGACTCGGCCTCGCTGTCCAGGCTGGCAAGCAGCACGTGGCCATCCGTCGCACGGTAGACGCCAGGTCGGAGAGCGAAGGCCACCACCGCGCCTGCGCCGGGCGCGCCGCCGCCCACGGCGCCACTCGTGCTGCCGCTGCTGCCACCCGTGCTGCCGTCGGCGGCCGGTTGCGCGCCCTCGAAGACGGTGCCGGGCGCCAGCGCGGCGCCAAGGCTCACGCGGTCGTCGCCGCGGACGAGCCGCACCAGGTTGGCGACCAGCGCCGGGAACGCCGCCCGCAAGCCCAGGTCGGTCTGTTCCGGGTTGAAGGCGGCCTCCAGGATGCGCACGCCGGCCTCGTCGCGGTAGCGCAGCACGGGCTCCAGGTCGGCGGTGCTGGCCAGCACCTGCCAGGCGCCGCCGGGCTGCCAGCGTGAGCGGCCGGGGTCCAGGCCGACCACCACGTTCTGGAGGTCGACGAAGCGCAGCAGCGGCGACCCGCGGTCGGAGCTGGCGACCACCTGGTACTCCGGCTTGGCCGCCGCCGGCGCGAACAGCAGGTAGGCACCCCGCGACAGCGAGGCGGGGTCGGTCACACCCGTCAGCACCCGGATGTCGGCCGGGATGTCGGGCGCGCGAGGGTTCAGCCGCACGGTCACCCCGGGGACGGCGGTGAACGCCTTGAGCACCGCCTCGTCCGGCCGCTGCACGACCACCGTCAGCCGGCGGGCGCCGGCGAAGGCGCTGTCGTCGAGCACCAGGGCGTCACTGGTGGGATCGCCGGCGGCGGCCCCAGCGGCCGGCTCGATCGACGCCCGGTAGATCCCGCTCGTCTCGGAGAGCGGGAAGGTGATGCTGCCGACACCGCCGGCCGGCACCAGCACCGTGCCGCGAGCGGCCGGCGCCCCGCCCCTGGTCAGCGTCACCATCACCTGCTCGGGTCTGCGGGCGTTCGACACCAGCCCCACGTACGCCTGCTGGACGCCGAGGTCGAAGGCGCTGATGCCCACGTTGACGCCCCCGCCGGCGACGTCGTGGTAGTGGACGCGCCCGGAGGGTGACGGCGCCTGATCGGTCATCACATCCACCCGGGCGCCCGGCGAGATGGCCTGGGCAACGGCAACGGCGCGCCCCAGATCGGCGCTGCGGTCGCCCGCCCGGAGTCCGGCGAGCGCCCGCCGCACCGCCGCCCGGTCGTCGGTGAGCGGCACCACCACGCGGGCGTCGAGGCCGGCCCGCACCAGGGCCACGCGTCCCGAGTGGCCGAGCAGACGCTCTGCCTCGGCCCGCGCCTTGTCGAGGCGGACGCCGTCGGGGTCGCGCGCGGCCATGCTGGCCGAGGCGTCGACGACGAGGATGCGGTCGGGCGCGGCCGCGCCGGTCAGCTGCGGCCGCGCCAGGGCCAGCACCGCGAGCGCGGTGAAGAGGAGCTGAGCGACCAGCAACCAGGTCGGGGCGATGCGCCGCCGCCGCTCCGCTGCGCGCCTCGCTCGCTGCCACAGGAACAGGGCCGACACCCGGGTGCGCCGGCGGCGTGCGCGCACGTAGTGGAGCAGCACCACCAGCGGCAGCGCCAGCAGCCCCCAGAGCATCAGCGGGGCGCCGAAGCTCAGCGGCATGGCGCACCGCTGGCCACGCCCTCGGCCGGCCGGCCCGGGCACGGTGACGCCGGCCGCAGCGGAACGAACGGGAGGCCCATCGCCGGTCAGTGTAGCCTGGGTCCGCGGCCGGCACGACAGCCGGAGCGGCACGAGCCGGCTATAGCTGGAGAGTCACCGCGGGCCGCGCCCGGACCGCGGCGCCATCCGGGAGGAGATCCATGCAACCGACCCAACCCCAGCCGCTAGCCATCGGCGCGCCCGCGCCAGCCTTCGACCTCGCCGCCACCGACGGCGCGCGCTACCGCCTGAGCGACTTCCATGCCGAGCTGTTCGTGTACGTCCAGGCGTGCAACCATTGCCCCTACGTGCTCGCCAACGTGGAGCGCCTGGTGACCCTGGCGCGGGCCTACCAGGGCCGCGTCGACATGGTCTTCGTCAACTCCAACGATGCCGACGCCTACCCCGACGACGGTCCCCTGCCCATGGCCGAGTTCACCGCCGAGCACGGCCTGCCCTTCCCCTATCTCCGCGATCCGGACCAGTCGGTGGCGCAGGCCTACCGGACGCAGCGCACGCCCGAGGTACTGGTGTTCGATCGCGAGCGGAGGCTGCGCTACCATGGCCGCATCGACGACAGCCCCAAGGACCCGGCGGCCGTCACCCAGGAGACGCTGCGCGACGCCCTCGACCGGCTGTTGGCGGGGAAGGACGTCGACGAGGCCGAGACCTTCGCGATGGGCTGCACCGTGAAGTGGCGGCCCGGCAACTTCCCGCAGGTCGGCTGACCCGGCAGCACCGTTTCGGAGGAGGCACAGCATGGACGACGGCGTCATCCGCGACCAGCTCGAGCGCCTGGTGCTAGGCGAGGGCGCGCACGTTCCCCTGGAGCGGGCACTGGCGGGCCTGGCGGCAGAGCACCGCGGGCGCGTCCCCGAGGGGTTGGCGCACAGCATCTGGCAGCTCCTCGAACACATCCGCATCGCACAGGAGGATCTCATCCAGTACGCCCTCGATCCGGACTGGCGCTCGCCCGACTGGCCGGCAGGCTACTGGCCCGGCGACCCGGAGCCTCCTTCTGAGAGCGCCTGGACGAACAGCGTCGGGGCCTGGCGGCAGGGTCGCGACCTGGCCCTGGAGCTGGTGCGGGACCACGATCGCGACCTTACCGCAGCGCTACCGCACGCCCGCCACCACACCCTCTTCCGGCAGCTCGTGCTGCTGGCGGACCACGCCGCCTACCACGCGGCTCAGGTGGTGGACGCGCGGCGCGCGCTGGGCGCCTGGCCGCCCGGCTGAGGCGGCGGCCCCCAGGCTCACACCTGGAAGACACCCAGCGAGATGCGTGCCAGCTCCCCTTCGAGGGCGCACGCCTCCAGCGCCCCGACGATGCGCCGGCGCAGCTCGAGCGGCATCACCACGGCATCCACCCACAGCCGGGCGGCACCGTAGCGGATGTCGAGCGCGCGCTCGTAACCGGCGCGCACGCTGTCCCACAGCTCGGCCAGCTCGGCGTCGTCGGGCGCCTGGCCGGCGCGCCCCCGCTGCGCGGCACGGATGTCGAGGATGGTCTTGGCCGCCTGCTGCCCGCCCATCACCGCGTAGCGGGCGCTGGGCAGGGCGAAGATGAAGCGCGGCGCGTAGGCCTTGCCGCTCATCGCGTAGTGACCGGCACCGTAGGAGCCGCCAAGGATGACGCTGATCCGCGGCACGACGCTGTTGCTCACCGCGTTCACCAGCTTGGCGCCGCGACGGATGATGCCCTCCTGCTCGCTGTCCCGTCCCACCATGAAACCGTTGACGTCGTGGAGGAAGAGGATCGGCACACCCGCCTGGTTGCAGTTCAGCACGAAGCGGGCGGCCTTGTCAGCCGCCTCGGCGTAGATGACGCCGCCCACCTCCAGACGCCCGCGGCTCTTCACCACCCGCTTCTGGTTGGCCACGATGCCCACCGGGAACCCACCGAGGCGGGCCGTGCCACACACCAGCGTGCGTCCGTAGCGGGCCTTGTACTCGTCGAACTCGGAGCCGTCGACCAGCCGCGCGATGATCTCCCGTACCTCGTACGGCTGACTGCCGCCGTCCACCGGGAGCAACCCTTCCAGGTCCTCCTGCTTCGCCGCGGGGGGCGCGGTCTGCCGGCGCTCCCGCGCCCACGGAGCGCTGGCCGGCAGCGCGTAGCCTGCAGCCAGCCGCCTGAGCCGCTCGAGCGCCCGGGCATCGTCGGGCTCCAGGTAGTCCACCGTGCCGGAGAGCTCGGCGTGCATGGCGGCGCCGCCGAGCTCCTCGCTGGAGGCGCTCTGGCCGATGGCCGCCTTCACCAGCGCGGGCCCGGCGAGGTACAGCCCCGAGCCCTCGGTCATCACCAGGGTGTCGCACATGACGGGAAGGTAGGCGCCTCCCGCCACGCAGTTACCCAGGATGGCCGCCATCTGCGGGATGCCCCGGGCGCTCATGCGGGCGTTGAGGTAGAACACGCGACCGAAGTCGTCCTGGTCGGGAAAGATCTCGTCCTGCATGGGCAGGTAGACGCCTGCCGAGTCGACCAGGTAGACGGTCGGCAGGCGGTTCTCCAAGGCGATGGTCTGGGCACGGATGACCTTCTTGGCCGTGATCGGGAAGAAGGCCCCCGCCTTGACCGTGGCGTCGTTGACGATGACCATCCAGGCCCGGCCGTGGATACGTCCGATGCCGACGACGACGCCGCCGGCAGGCGCGCCGCCCTCGTCCTGGTACATCTCCCAGCCGGCGAACGTCATCAGCTCGTCGAAGGCGGTGTCGGGGTCGAGCAACGCTTGGATGCGCTCGCGCGCGCTCATGCGACCCTTGGCGTGCTGGCGCTGCAGCGCGCGCTGGCCGCCGCCAAGGGCGAGGCGCTCCCGCTCCTCGGCGAGCTTCCTGCCCTCGGCCTGCCACGCCTTGCGATTGGCGCGGTACGGCGACCGGCGCCGATCCTCCAGGCTGAGGGCCGTTCTCAGGCGGTGGTCGCTCGCCTTGCGCGCCACCCTAGCGGGCGTGCGTCGCCATCACGACCAGCAGCCCTCCGCCGGCATTCTCCAGCTGGTGGCGCGTGCCCGCAGGGACGCTGACCAGCTTGCCGGTGCCGACGCGCTCGCTGCCGCCCTCGTGGCGCAGGAGCACCTCGCCCTCGAGGACCTGGTAGATGCAGCTGGCGGCAAGGCTCTGATCGTCGTCCGTCTGTCCCGCCTCGAAGCACAGCAGCGAGACGCTGAGGTCCCCTCCAGACACCAGCTCCGTCTTTTGGACGCGCTCGAGCGAGAACCGGCGGGCGTCGGTGATGGCGGTGATGTTCACGGTGGCGTCCTCCCTGACCCTGTGTGGGGCTGCGGATCCCGGGCAGGCGGGCGCCTGGCCGCGCTGCCCGGCATTGCGGTGGTCGACGACCATTATGCGATTTGTGGATAACCCGCTGCAAACTGTGGAAAAGTGCCCCCTCTTGACAAGTGCGGGCTCCATCTGGTAGCCGAGGCCGCGGCCCCCCGGATCCGCCCAATAACGTCCTGGACACCGTAGATTCCATTCACCGAAGGCTCATCCCGCTCCTGGCCGCATGCAATCGAGTTATCCCCAGAACTGTGGAAAACCGCGGCCGCTTGTGGACAACCGTGGAGGCTCACGCGCTTCGCGCGGCCTGGACGAACGCCCACACGCGCTCGGCATCCTTCACCCCGGGCTCGGCCTCGACCCCGGACGCCACGTCTACCGCGTAGGGCTCGAGGGCCCGGACCCCATCCGCCACCGACTCCGGCGTCAGCCCGCCGGCGAGGATGAGGCGCGGATGTCGCCGCCACGCCGACGCCTCGGACCAGTCGAAGGCCCGGCCCGAGCCGGGTGCCTGGGCGTCCAACAGGATGGCATCGGCCGGGTAGTGCGCCAGCGCCTCCGGCGTCAGGCCCGGCCTGAAGGGCAGCGCCCGCACCACGGGCACCTCGCCGCGGACGGCGGCCGCGTAGGCGGCCGGTTCGTCGCCATGGAGCTGCACCGCACCCAGCCGCAGGCGGCGGGCGGCGGCCAGCACCTCGTCGAGAGGAGCATCCACGAACACCCCCACGGTGGTGACCAGCGGCCCCACGGCGCTCACGATGGCGCTCGCGGTCGCGTGGCCGACGTGGCGCCTGGACCCGGCCGCGAAGATGATGCCGATGGCGTCGGCGCCGGCCTCTTCGGCCATGGCCGCGTCCTCGGGCCTGGTGATGCCGCAGATCTTCACGCGCACGCGCCTCGCCACGCGGTCATTATGCCGGCTCCCGCCCCTCACGCCGTTGCGTGGCCTGCAATGACCTCGACCGTCACGCCCAGCGCCGAGGCCAGCAGGCCCGAGCGCATCCCCGCCTCACGCACCTCGATCTCGGCGTCGCCGTGCGCCAGCGCTTCGATCTGCACCACCCCGCCGCCGAGGTGGCAGCGCACGCCGCGTACGCGCTGAGCCTTGCTGCGCTCCAGGTACTCGGCCAGGCGCAGGACGCCGGCCAGCAACGACAGCCGCTCCATGTCGCCCGGCTCCAAGGCTCCGGCGTAGCCCTGGTCGGCGGGGCTGCCTCGGCGATGGTAGCGAACCAGCAAGCCGATGAGCACCTGCTCGCGGTGGCTGTAGCCCGGCAGCGCACGCCCCATCACCAGGTACATGCCGTGCTTGTGGTGGGCGTAGTAGTCGACGGCCATGCCGATGTCGTGGACCAGCGCCGCGGCCCCCAGCAGGTCGCGCGCCTCGGGCCCGAGGCGGTGGAGCGGCGCCAGCTGATCGAAGAGCTCGAGCGCCAGTAACCGCACGTGATGGTTGTGCTCGGGGTTGTCGTAGTACTCGCGCATGAGGTTGAGGACGCTGAACTCGCGTAGATCGGGCGCCAGGTGGTCGCCCTCGGGGAACATGAAGGGGTAGAACAGCCCTTCCCGCAACCCCTGGCCGCTGATCGTCACCCCGTCGGCGCCGAGCGCAGCCAGCGTCTCCGCGATGACGGTCCCACCCGCGACGATGATGTCGGCTCGGTCGCTGTTGAGCCCCTTCACGTCCCGGCGGCGCGCGACCGGTAGGGCGGCCAGCTCCTCGAGCAGATCCTCCAGCTCGCGGCGGTGCAACCGGTAGCCGTGGAGGAGCTCCGGCCGGTAGCCCGCTCGCGACTGCGCCACGTTGGCGAGGTTGCGAACGGTTCCCCCCACCCCGATCACCGGCGCACCCGCCGGTAGGGCGTCCAGCCTCGGGGCGAGCACCTCGCGCACGTGCTGCCGCAACGCCTTGAGGGCCTTGCCCTTCGGCGGATCGCTACGCACGAAGGTCTCGGTGGTCCGCACGGCCCCCAGCGGCAGCGCACCGCCTCCCGCGAAGCGCCGCCCCTCGAGCCGGCTCAACTGCATGCTGCCGCCGCCCAGATCGAACACCACCGCGTCGCTCACGTCGAGGCTGTTGGCCACGGCCAGGGCGCCGTGGCGGGCCTCCTGCTCGCCGCTCAGCACCTCGAGCTCGACCCCGGCACGGTCCAGCGCCGCCTCGACGAAGGCGTCGCCGTTACGCGCCGCCCGCACCGCGCTGGTGGCGGTGGCGCGCACGTCGTCGATGTCGTTGGCCTCGCAGTAGCTGTGGAAGGTCCTGAGCGCCTGCAGCCCGCGCTCGAAGGGCTCGGCCCTGAGGATGCCGGAGTCCCCCATCCCCTCGGACAGCCGCACCACCTCGCGCAGCTCGTCTAGCAGCTGGAAGCGGTACCCGGCGCGGTAGCGCAACACCACCAACCGGGCCGTGTTGCTCCCCAGGTCGATGATGCCCGCGCTACGCACGGGGCAGTATCGCACGCCGGCCGTCCACGGAAGAGCGCGGGTCGTGCGAGCCGCGCCCGAGGTCGCGGGTCAGAGCACGTCGCGCAGGTGCGTCAGCTCGGCCGAGGGCTCGCCCCCCACCACCACCACGGCATCGAAGCGGCTGGCAGCGTCGGGCCGCTGCAGGCGCTCGGCGAGGTAGCGACGCGCGGCGTAGGCCAGGCGTGTCAGCTTGCGCCGGTCGAGGGTCTCCGCCGGATGCCCATAGGCGGCGCTGCGGCGCTGCCGCACCTCCACGAACACCACGGTGTCGCCGTCGCGAGCTACCAGGTCGATCTCGGCGCCGCGAACGGCGTAGTTGGCGTCCAGCACCACCCAGCCCAGGCCCTCGAGGTATCGCCGCGCCAGCGCCTCGGCCCAGTGCCGGGGGGCGCGCCCAGGCGCGGTCACGGCACGCTGCCCGCGGCCCTCAGGCCGGCGCGACCTGCACGCGTCGAGCATCGGCCCACAGCCCCTCGATGTCGTAGAAGCTGCGCGCCTCGGGGCTCATCAGATGGGCCACGACCCCGCCGTAGTCGAGCAGGACCCAGCGGTCGCTGGGCCCCTCGACGCCCCTCGGCCGGAAGCCGCCCTCCTTGAGGCGGCCTCGCACGCCGTCCTCCAGGGCCCTGAGCTGGAGGCTCGACTCGCCAGTGGCCACGATGAAGTAGTCGAGGCTGGACGAGACCTCGGTGAGGTCGAGCACCACGATGTCCTTGGCGCGCTTGTCGTCGAGGGCATCGACGATGAGCTGCACCTCTTGCGGAACGCTCGCGCTTGCCTGCAATCTCACTCCCCTGCGCGTCGGCCGTGTCACTTCGCGCTGGCCGACGTGGCGACCTTGGCGCCGGTGGGAACCATGGCGCTGGCATCGCTTCCCAGCACCAGCTCGAGGCCGACGCCACGTCCATCGTAGCGGTCGAGGTGGTCGACCTGCTGCTTGCCGGTGTGCAGCAGCGAGGTGTAGTAGTCGGCGTCGTTCCAGGTCGCGGTGGTGGCGAGGAGGCGGCTCGGGGTGGGATCGACGCCCGCCTCGCTGCGCACCATGATGTCCTTCGAGGGCACGCCCAGCGCCTCCAGGCGCGTGCGGAACCAGTTCTCCAGACCAGGCTTGCCGCTGTGGTTGGTGATGAGCAGGGTGGCGTCGGGGGCCTTGCTGAAGGTGCGGGGCGTGCCGCCGAAGGTCTCCGCGAGGAAGGCGTTGACGTCCTGCGGGTCGACCCTGAGCGCCGTCCCCTCGCCCTTCACCTGCACTTCGGTGGTGGGCAGGGTGGCGGTCTCCTTGAGCTTGAGGCTGCCGACGCGGGAGGCCAGCTGGCGCACCAGGGCAGGGGTGGCATTGGTCTGCACGTCGCTGAAGAAGGTGTCCACCAGGCTCGGCACCTTGGTCACGGCGCGCACATTGAGCTCCTTGAGGCGCGTCATCAGGGCGTAGGCCAGGCGTTTGACGTTGTCCAGCCGGTCGATGTCGCCTCTGGGGGTGTGGCGGTAGCGCACGAACTCGGCCACCTGCTGGCCGTCCATGTGCTGCGGGCCCGGTTGGAAGTGGATGTGCAGGCCGGCCGCGTTGTCGTCGTAGTTCATGGCGTAGGGAACGTCGACGTTCACGCCGCCGAGGGCGTCGACCAGGTGTTGGAAGATGTCGAGCTTGATGATGGCGTAGTAGTCGACCGGAACCCCCAGGATCGACGACACCCGCCGCCTGAGGGCGTCGGGGCCGTCACGCGCGTAGAGCCCGTTGATGCGGTAGCCGAGGTCGAAGAGGAACACGTCGCGGGGGATGGCGATCATGGTCATGTTGTCGCCGGTGATGTCCAGGTAGAGGATGGTGTCGGTGTTGACGCCGGCGGTGCTCACCTGGCCGTGGTAGTTCCAGCCGACGATCTTGCCGCCCTTGCCGTAGATCGGGTCGGCCTTGGCCTTGGTGTAGAGGATGTCGCGCCCGGCCACCACGAAGCTGACGTGGAAGGTGTTGCCCTTGATGCCCAGGAGCCGGCGCTGCGCCTTGGACAGCGGCGAGCGGTGCACGTCGCGCGTCAGCCAGAAGCCCGCCAGGCCCGCCAGGGCCAGCAGCAGGCCGAGCATCATGAGGAAGCGCGCGTTACGCCTGGTGACAAATCTGCTCATACACCCTTAGGGTGGCGGGATGAACGCTCTTGCCGCACGAGCGTAGGTACCTCACCTTCGAGGCCACCGCCTCGCGGTAGGCACGCGCCAGGTCGCGCATGGCGAGCTCGCGGATGTCGTCGTTCACGCCACGGCCGGGCTCGCAGACGTCGGCGATGTAGACCGCCATGCCGACCCGGTTGTCGAGCCCGACGCCGAAGACATGGCCCTCGATGGCCTCCAGCACCCGCGCGTCGTCGATGCCCCAGGAGGTCGCGATGACGCGAGCGGCGCGGCCGTGCACCGAGAGCGGCTGCCGCTCCTCCAGCGGGTTCTCGGGTGGCGCCAGCCGGAACAGCTCGTCAGGCGGCAGGTCGCGAGCGGCGTCGTGGAGGATGGCGGCCAGGCAGGTAGCCTCGGCCTCGCCCTCGGCGAAGCTGTTGGCGCGGGCGATGGTCACCGCCAGGCGCGCCACCCGCCGGATGTGCTGGAAGCGCTCGCTCGTCACCATCTCCTCGACGCGCGGTCGGACGGCGGCTATCTCGGGCCTGCGACATAGGTCCTGATCACGAAGCAGATCTCGTTCGGCCATGGTTCCTCGGTTCGGTCGACATGCGCCCGACGCGACCCCGGCGCGCGTTGGGGCATCGGGCGTGCGCCGCTCGGCGGCGGCATCGCTATTCAACCACACCGCAGCCCCCTCCAACCGTGGCGGAGCCGACCCCAGCGGCAGCTGCCGCGCGCGCGTCGGCACCGGCCGGACGCCGGGACGTCTCACTCGGCGTCCGCCCTGCCCCGTCCTGCCTCGGCGTCGCCACGCTGTTCCGAGAAGTACTGGAAGGCCGCGTCGCCGATGCGCACCTCGTCACCGTCCTCGGCGCCGGCGCGTGCCAGCAGGCGGTCGATGCCGTAGCTGCGGAAGAAGTGTTGCAGGTAGGCCACGGCGTCGGGGTTGGCGGGATCGAAGCGCGACACCAGGGCTTCGATGTCGCCGCCTCGCACCACCCAGCCCTCTCCGCTGGCGTCCCGTCCGACCTCCAGCGGCCGCTGCTTCACGCGCCTCTCGGCAGGGGCCTCCTTGACGGGGGTGGGCCGCTCCGGCAGCAACGCGAATAGCGCCTCCGTCAGCGGCTCGAGCCGCTGACGCTCCAGCGCGGACACGCTCGCCACCGGCACCCCCGTGGCGCTCAACTCCCGTTCCGCCTGAGCCACCTCCGTCGGCGAGGCCAGGTCGATCTTGTTCAACGCCAGCAGCGCCGGGCGCGACAGCAGGCCGGGGTCGTACAGCTCGAGCTCGCTCCGCAGGGCGGCGAGCGCCGCGACGGGCTCGGCCGAGATGTCCAGCACGAAGACCAGTAGACGCGTACGCGCAATGTGCCGCAGGAAGTCCAGCCCCAGGCCGCGGCCGCGATGGGCATCCTCGATGATGCCCGGGATGTCGGCGATGGTGAGGCGCCGAAGATCGTGCTCGACCACGCCCAGGTTGGGCGTGAGGGTGGTGAAGGGGTACTCGGCGATGGCCGGGCGGGCATTGGAGAGCGCTGCCAGCAGGCTGGACTTGCCGGCGTTGGGGTAGCCCACCAGGCCCACGTCGGCGATGGTCCTGAGCTCGAGCCGCAGGCGCGCGGTCTGCCCCGCGGTGCCGTACTCCGCGAAGCGCGGCGCCTGCCGCCTGGCGCTCGCGAAGGAGGCATTGCCGCGCCCCCCCTCGCCGCCGCCGGCCACCAGCGCCGTCTCCCCTGTCGCCAGCAGGTCCGCCACCATCTCGCGACTGTCGAGGTCGACGGCGGTGGTGCCGACCGGCACCTCGATCACCAGGTCGTCGCCCCCTTCGCCGCTGCGGTTCCTGCCCTCGCCCTGCCGCCCGCTGCCGGCCCGGTAGCGGCGGTGCGGGGTCAAGCGGTCCAGCGCCGACACATCGTCGATGGCTCGCAAGTACACGCTGCCGCCGTCCCCGCCGCGCCCGCCGTCGGGACCGCCCTTGGGAACGTACTTCAAGCGCAGGAAGGACATGGCGCCGTCGCCACCCTTGCCTCCCTGCACCGTGATGTCGAGGACGTCGCGGAACCCCATGCTGGCCTCCGGCCCTTGCCCGGTCACAGGAACGCGGCCCCGTCAGGGCCGCGCCGCCAGACCGCGAGCGCGGCCGAGCCGTCCTGCCTGCGCACCGATCGTCAGTCGGCGGGGATCGCCTCGCCGGCGCTCTCCTCCACGCTGATGAAGCGGCCCTTGCTGCCGCGGTCGGCGAAGCGCACCACGCCATCCCTGAGCGCGAAGAGCGTCCAATCCTTGCCCAGGCCGACGTTGTGCCCAGGCTTGAACTTGCTGCCCCGCTGCCGTACCAGGATGTTGCCGGCGCTGACCTGCTGGCCGTCGAAGCGCTTCACGCCAAGCCGCTTCGACTGGCTGTCGCGCCCGTTCTTGGAGCTGCCTACACCCTTCTTGTGAGCCATCTCGCGCTACTCCTTCGACCTGTCGGCCTCATCGGTCTTCTTGGCGCCCTTGGCACCGCCGGCAGCCTTCTTCGGCGCCGAGGCTCGCTTGGACGCGCCCTTGGACGCGGTCTCGGCCTTGGAGCCGGACGCGCTCTTGGCCTTGCTCGCGCTCTTGCCCTGGGTCGTGCTGCTGGACTTGCCCGCTGACTTGCTCGTGGACTTGGCCGCGGACCTGCTCGTGGACCTCGCCCGTGAGGCGCCGGCGGCCTTCTCGCTGGCCGTGCCCTTGGCGGCGCCCTTCGGCGCGCTCTTGGCACCGCTCTCGGGCGCGCTCTTGGCACCGCGCTTCGAGGCGCGGCCGCCACGGTCGCTGGCAGCCGCCTCGGCCGTGCCCGTGTCCACCTCGGCCGCGCCGGGCTTGGGCTCGGCGGCCTTGGCATCGGCGGCCTTGGCATCGGCGGCCTTCGTCTCGGCCGCCTTCGCGTCCGGAGCCTCCGCCTTGTCCGCCTTGGAGGTCGCCTTGCGGCCTCCGCCGGCGCCTTCGATGCGGGCGATGCGGACGTCGGTGAAAGCCTGGCGATGTCCGCGGTGACGACGGTAGTTGTTCTTGGCCTTGAACTTGTAGATGTCGAGCTTCGGCCCGCGGCCGTGCTCGATCACCTCGGCGACGACCCGCACGTCCTCGACGTGGGGGGTGCCGACCCGGACCTCGTCCCCGCCCAGCAGCAGGACCGGCAGGTCGACCTCGTCGCCTGCCTCGGCCGCAAGCTTCTCCACGCGCAGCACGTCGCCCTCCGCCACGCGGTACTGCTTGCCGCCAGACCTAACGATTGCGAACATCTTCCGACCTCCCGGGACCCGGTTCCCTCGGCGGAACGGTCCACTCGGCGCCGCACCTGCAGGCACCGGCAGCACACGCCGGCGCACCCCGCGAAGGGCTGCCCGGCGCCTCGTGCGCGTTGTCGAGGTGCGCGGCCACAACCGCGGGCCGCCACCAGAACGCCCATTATAGGCGAGCGTCCGAGAGCGCGCAAGCTCGGCCGCCACCGCCGGGCCGGCGCGCGCAGCACGGCGGTGGCGGCCCCCGCTCCGCCGTCAGCCGCCGCTCAATCGCTCGCCTGGCGGCCGGCGCGCTCGGGGCCAGGGTCGCGGCCCCGCTCAGGGCCACGGTCGGCGCCCCGCTCACGGGCCTGCGCCGCCGCATGCGTCGCGGCCGGGCCGTCGGCGCTGGCCAGCGCCGCTCGCGCGTCCTGGGCCCGCCGCTCGAAGAGGTAGAAGGCCGCAGGCACCACGAAGAAGGTCAGCAACGCCGACACCACGATGCCACCCAGCATCACGAGGGCGATGCCGCGGTTGAACTCGGAGCCGGAACCGCGCCCGAAGAGCAGCGGGAAGCTGATGACGAGCACCGTCAGCGTGGTCATCACGATCGGCCGGAAGCGTAGCCGTGCCGACTCCACCATGACCTCCCTGAAGGGCATCTTGCCGATGCGCTCCACCACGAACTCCAAGTACAGGATGGCGTTCTTCGCCGACAGCCCGATGAGGAGCAGCATCCCCATGAGGCTGAAGATGTCGAGCGACTGCCCCTGCACCACCAGGAACCACACGGCACCCGCCACCGCCAGCGGCACCGGCAGGAGCAGGTAGATGGGGTAGCGGAACGAGTTGAACTGCGCGCCCATCACGAGGTACGCGAGCAGCAGGGCGAGCGCGAACACGCGCGGCCCCAGGGTGCCGAGCTGGCGTGACAGTCCGGCGCGGCCGAAGGTGTCACCGGCACCCATGATCACCTTGTTGTCGAGAATGCCGGCCTGGGTCAGCTCCCGGGTGATCTGCTGCTGGAACTCGATGGGGCTGGGCGCGTTGGCGGCGGGCGTGATAGTGAAGTTGGTGCTGTAGAGGCGGTTGCTGCGGGTGATGCGCAGGGGCGCCTGCTTCATCACGATGGCGCCGAGCTGGCTGATCTGCAGGTTGGTCTTGAGCGTCGGCGAGTAGATCGGCAGCGACAGCAGCGACTGGGCGTCCTTGAGGTATCCGGGGTCGAGCCGCACCACGATGTCGCTGCTTTCGCCGCCGGTCTGCACGGTCCCGGCGGTCGAGCCGCCGGTGTAGCTGCGCAGCGTCTGGGCCACCGTCGAGGCGGAGATGCCGGTACCCGCGAGCAGGTTGGGGTTGGGCACGAAGTCGTACTCCGGCGACGCCTGCTGTCCCCCGGTGTCCACGCTGAGCACGCTGGGGTCGCCCGCCAGCGCGTCCGGGATCTGCTGCAAGCGTTGGCTCAGCAGCGCGTAGTCGGTGGAGAGCAGGCCGAACGTCACCCCCGACCCCTGCCCGCGGAAGCCGCCGCCGGTGCGGACGAACACCCGGGCGTCGGGGATGGAGGCCACCGCCTGCTGCAACGAGCGCTGGTACTCCGCGCCAAGGGCGAAGATGCTCGGCCGCTGCGTCACGGGTACGAGCTGCGCCTGCACGTTGATGTCGTTGCTGCTGACGCTGGTCTGCACGGTTCGCACGTCGGGCTGCGCCATCAGGAAGTCTTCGACCTTGCCAGCGACCTGGTTGGCCTCGGCCAGGGTGGTGCCCGACGGCAGCCGGGCGCCCACCTGCATCAAGCCGGAGTCGGTCTGTGGCACGAAGTTGAGGGTCACGCGCGGGCCGATCACCACGACCGTGATGACCAGGAACGCGACCGCGCCCACCAGCACCCACGCGCTGTAGGGAAGCATGCGGCCCAGGAGGCTGGTGTAGCCGTCGCGGGTCCACCTGAGTCCCGCCTCCGTGAGGCCGTGCAGCGTGCCTGTGAGCGCTTCGAGCAGGGCCATGCCGGCCCGCACCAGATACGCGAGGAGCATCAGGGCAACGGGGTAGGCAATGACCGCCAGCAGGTCGAGGTGGGGCAGGAAGCGCCACATGGCGTAGGCAGCGCCCGCCAGCACCAGCAGCCCCCACGGCCGCCGCCAGTTGCGCCAGCCCCAGCGCACGGCAACGGTCACGCCGCGCAGGTGCCGGCCGACGTCGCGCCAGCCTTGCGGTGGAGCATCGCCGATGTAGGCCATGCGCACGGTCAGGAACAGCAGCGCCTCGAGCCAGGAGAGGAACACGGCGGCGGCCAGCCCCAGCCCGAACTGGCGCAGGTAGTTGCCGGCGAAGCCGCCCATGAAGCTCACCGGGATGAGCACCGCCAGCAGCGACAGCGAGGCCGCCGTCACCGCACCGAACACCTGGCTGGCGCCGCGCAGCACGGCGGTGCGCCGGTCCATGCCCATGGCGCGGTAGCGCTCGACGTTCTCGGCGACCACGATAGAGTCGTCCACGACGATGCCGATCGCCACGATGAGCGCGAGCAGCGACACCTCGTTGAAGGTGAAGCCGAGCAGGCCGTAGAGCACCGGCGAGGCCGACAGGGCGATGGGGATCGCCAGGATCACCGTGAACGCGGTGTTGAGCCGGCCGAGGAACAGCAGCACGATGATCGCAACGACGATCGCGGTGATCCACAGCTCGTGGAAGGTCGAGTGGACCGACGCCACGATGGGTCCGGTGGTGTCGTTGCTGATGGTGACGTGGTAGCCGGTCGGCAGTGTGGTCGACGCCAGGTAGCTGCGTACGCCGCTCGCCACCGCCACCGCGTTGCTGCCGGCGGCCTGTTGCACCGACAGCAGCACCGCCGGCTGGCCATTGACGCGGGTGTAGTTGGTCGCGATCGACGCCGTCTGCACCCTGCCCAGGTCCTGCACGCGGATGTTGCGGGCGCTGTCCACCACCATGCCCGCGATGTCGGCGACGCTGGTCGGCTGGCTGTTGGTGGCGAAGGTCAGCACGTCGTTCTGGCGGGTGATGGAGCCGATAGGTTGGTTGACGATCGAGGAGCCGATGGCCGAGCTGACCTGCTGCGGTGAGAGGTTGTAGTAGCTGAGCTTGGCGGGGTCGAGCAGCACCTGGTACTGCAGCTGCGAGCCGCCGGAGACACTCACGTTCGCCACCCCCGGCACCAGCTGCATGGCAGGCACCAGGATGTTGTTGGCGTAGGCGTAGAGGTCGTTCATGTTGGCGCCGGGCGCCCACAGGCCCATCTCCAGGATGGGCTGGGCGTTCGGGTCGAAGGTGCGCACGATGGGCGAGCTGGCACCGCTCGGGAGGCCGCGCAGCGAGGCCACCTGGGCGGCGACGGCGTTGGCGATGGCGGCCTGGTTGGCGTCGGGGTTGAACTGCAGGATCACGCGGCTCGAGCCGGTGCCGCTGTTGGAGTTGATGCTGGTGATGCCACCGACGGTCGACACCGCCGACTCCACCACCTGTGTCACCTGCTGGTCGACCACTGCCGGCGAGGCGCCGGGGTAGCTGGTGGCGATCATCACGACCGGGATGTTGGTCTGGGGCAGCAGGTCGACACCCAGGCGGCTCGTCTCGATGAGGCCGAACACCACCACGCCCACGAAGATGCCGATGGCTAGCACGTAGCGCGCCACCGACAGGCCGACCAGCGGGTTCACCCGTACGTGCTCGGCGATGTTGCGGTCCGCCAGATCCGCGACCCGGTCGGCCCCACCGCCACCGCCGGGCGGCGCGCCGCCATCGCCGGCGGCCGAGCGCGCGTCGTCGCCGGCGAGGTCGCGCCCCTCGCCCGGGCGCCCGCCCTCACGGCCGTCCGTGCGGTCGTCGGAGCGACCGTTCAAACGACCGTCGCCCTCGTCGTCCATCACTGACCTCCCGTGGCGGCGCCGCCGCCCGAACCCGTCGACGGTGTGCTGCCACCGGCCGCGGAACCGCTCGACCCGGAGCCACGGGCCGCGGCGTTGCCCGACGACGCGGCGCCCGACGACGAGCCCGCGCCGCCCGCGCCTCCGTACGCACCGGCGGTTCTACCAGGCGTGCCACCGGAGCGGCTGCCGTTGGCGGTGCCAGCGGCTGCGCCGCCAGCTGCACGCCCAGCTGCACCGCTAGCTGCACCACCAGCTCCACCACCAGCTGCGCTCCCGGCACCGCCCGTGCGGACGCCCCCTGTGGCACCGGTTGCGCCCGCCGCGCCGACCTCGCTCACGCTGGCCCCGTTCAGCAGGCCGGGGGGCGGCTGGTCGACGACCTTCACGCCGGACGGCACGCCGCTCACCGCGGCCTGGTTGCCGGCCTGGGCAAGGATAGTCAGGTCGGTCTGGACCGCCTTGCCGTTCTGGATGACGTACACGAAGGTGTTGTCGCCGTCGTTCTGGATGGCGGTGATGGGCACGAGGGTGGCGGTCGCCAGGGTGACCTTGTAGTCCACCGTGCCGACGACGCCCACCGCCGGTGGGTCGGCGGCCGCCCCGGTGGCGAAGGCGGCGGTGACGGTGACGGCCTGGTTCGCCGCCGCGCCCGGTCGCTGCTCGACGGTGATCGGGAACTTGGTCACGCCTGACGCAAACGTGAGCGTCGTGCCCGCAGCGAAGGCGGCGGCGTCCGATGGCGGCACGCTCAGCTGTACCTGGCGGCGGGCGCTCACGACGGTGGCGACGGCGGTGGAGGGGCCGACGTACTCGCCCTGCGCCACCGAGAACGACGCCAGCTGGCCGTCGAAGGGGGCGCGAATGGTGGCGTTGGCGAGGCTCAGCCCGGCCTGCTTCACGCCGTTCTGCGCCTGAGCCACGGCAAGCTTGAGCTGCTGCAGGCTCTCGGACTGCGCTCGCTGGTTCTGATCGAGTGCGTTCAGGGCCGAGGAGACGTTGGCCTTGACCTGTGCCAGCTGGCTGCGCGCGCTGTCCACGCTCGCCTTGGAGGCGCCGCCGAGCGCGTAGACCTTCTGGGCCGAGTCGTAGCTCGACTGCGCGGCCGCCAGCGCCGCCTGCGCGGAGTCGAGCTGACTCTGCAGCTGCGTGGTGGCCTGCTGCGTGTTGGTCTGTTGCGTCTGCAGGTTGATCTGCGCGGTCGCGAGCTGGGTTTGCGCGTTCGAGAGGGCGAGCTCGAGGTTGGCGGTGTTGAGCTGCACGATCGGCTGGCCGGCGGTCACGTCGTCGCCGACGGACACCAGCAGCGACTTCACGGTGCCGGAGGCCTGGGCCGCCACGTTGCTCTGGGTGACCGGCACCACCGTGCCGGTGGCGGTGCGCTGCGCCACCAGCGGGCCGCTCGCGACGGCGACCGCCTGCACCGTGACGGTGGCGCCGCGGCCACCGAAGCCGCCGGCGGGGCTACCGCCACCAGGGAAACCGCCGCCGCGCGAGCCGCCACCAGGTGCCCGCCCGCCAGCGACGGGGGTCGTCGACGTCGCGCCGCCGGAGCTCCCCGAGCCGCCGCTCAGGCTGCCGCGCAGGCCGTACCCGGCGAGGCCCGCTGCGATCACCACGACGGCGAGGAGCGCCCAGCCCCGAGGTTTCACGATCCGCCTCCCGACCCGGACGTCGCCGGCGCCACCAGCCCGGTAAGGTCTCGACCGGCGGAGACGGACAGCGTCACGAGAGCGTTACGGTAAGTATCCACCGATTGCAGCAGGCTGAACTGCGCCGAGGTCACGTTCACCTGGTCGGACTGCACCTGCACCGCCGCCACCGTGCCCGCCTGGTAGGCCGCCTGGTCCTGGGCGAGCACCTGCTTGCTGTTCGCGAGGTTCTGTTGGGCGATGGCGATGTTGGCGTAGGCGTTCATCGCCGCCTGGTAGGCGTTGGCCACGCTGGTGTCGGCGTTGCGCCGCACGTTGTCGAGCGAGCGCCGAGCGTTGTCGAGCGAGGTCTTCGCCGTCTGGTAGGTCATGCGCGGGGTGTAGTCGTTGTCGTAGAGCTTCGCCTGCAGGCTATAGAGGTCCACCGACTGCTTGGCCTGCACCACGCTCGGCAAGCGCTGCAGCAGGCCGGCCTGGAGGTCGGGGAGCTTCACCGTGAGCTCGGGGAACGTCGGCGGCGCCGCCACCGTCACCGAACCGAGGTTGGTCACGCCCAGCAGCGTCGCCAGCTGCGCCTCGCTCACCGGCACCTTGGCCTGGGCGTTGGCCAGGTCCTGCTGCGCGCTCTGCTGGGCGGTGCGCGCCTGCGACACCGCCAACGCCGTGGCGTTGCCGTCCTGGAACTTGGCCTCGGAAACGGCCAGGTTCTTGTTGGCGAGATCCAGCTTGGCCTGCGTCAGGGCCACGTTCTGCTGCGCCTCGTAGAGCGACAGGTAGGCGCTCGCCACGCTCTGCAGCACCTGCAGCTTGGTGGCGTCCACGCTGACGGTGTCGAGCGCCACGGTCTGCTGCGCCTGCGTCTTGGCGACCACCAGCGTGGAGGGGTCGGCCAGCGTGGCCTTCAGCTGCAGCTGCGCGTTCTGCAGGTTGGTCTGCGCAGTGGCGAGCGCCGTGCCCTGCAGGTAGGCGCGCGCCAGCGCCTGCGGCAGGTCGAGCGCGCCTTGTTGGGCTGTCTGGCTGTGCTGCTGCGCGGGGAGCTGCTGAGCCGGGGTAGTCGGGGTCTGTTGAGCCCAAGCCAAACCGGCGAGCACGAGCAGCGGGAGTGCGGTGCAAATTCTCATGACGATCCTCTCGGGGGTAGCTGCAGCTCCCCCAGCGCGTTGCGCAGTTGGAGCAGTGCGAGATAGAGCGCGTTCTCGTCCGATGCCAAGGCGCGTTGCGCCTGGCGGTAGGCCACCTGGGCGCTGCCCACGTCGAGAGCAGTCGCCAGGCCGGCGGCCTGCCTGGCCTGGGCAGTGGCGAGCGACTGCTTGGCGGCCGCCTCCGACGCCTGATCCGCGGCGAGGGTCGCCTCCGCCCCTTGCCAGCTCCCGTAGCGCTGGCGGATGTCCAGCTCGGCCGTCTGGCGCGTGGCCTCGAGTGCCGCCCGGGCGCTCTGCAGCGATGTCCGGGCCGAGATCACGGTCGCGTTCGACGATGGCGCATCGAGGGGGATGCTCAAAGACGCGCCGACCGTCAGCTGAGTGCCTACGGCGTCGCCGCTGCCGGCCACCGGGTAGGAGGCCGTCCCGCTCAGCACGCCCTTCTGCAGGTCGAGCGCGGCGCTGACGCCGAGCCCCGCCTGAGAGCCGTTGCTGTCGCTGCCGGCCACCCCCAGGTTGAGGCTGGCACTGGGAATCCAGCGCTGCGCGCTCGCCGTGGCGAGCGTGCGCTCGGCCTGGGCGAGCCTGAGCTTCGCCACCTGGACGTCGTCGCGCTTGGGGAGGGCGGTGCTCACCAACGCCGCCAGCGAGCCGGCGGGGCCGCTCGCCTGGGGCGGTGGGGTGGTCAACTGCGCGCCGGACACGCTCTGGCCGAGGGTGGCGAAGAGGGCGCGGCGTGCCAGGTCCAGGCTGGTCCTGGCCTGCGCCAGGGCCGCCTGCGCGGCGGCGCTCGAGGCCTCGGCCTGCGCCAGGCCGGCGGCGCTCAGCTGCCCGCCCAAGCGCTTCGCGCGGTCGGCGGCGAGCTCCGCCTGGGCCTGATCGGCGGCGGCCGCGGCGTTCGACGCCGTGGTGGCGGCCAGTCTGGCGGCGAAGTACTGCTGCACCAGCGTCAGCATCAGCGTCTTACGAGCGCTGTCGCGGTTGCGCGCGGCGATGGCGAGGTTGGCCTCGGCGTTGGCGATGCCGGCGTCGGCCGGAGCCCACGGCAGCACCGTCGCCGAGGCCGAGACCGATAGCTTCGCCGACGTGCCGCTGCGGCCGCCGCTGCCGGCGAGGGTAGCGCTGCTGTCGACGCTGCCGCCGGCAGAGACCTGCAGTCCGGCGGCCGCTTGCGCCGCGGCGAGGGCGTCGGCAGCGCTCTGGTAATCCAGGTCAGCCTTCTGCCACCCCGGCGAGGAAGGCAGGAGGGCGAGTGCTGCGTCGAGCGTGAGCCCGGACGGCTGCGCCCATGCCGGTGGCCCGAGAACGAGCAGGAGAGCCAACGCCGCCCACCCCGCCCGCGTTCGAAGGCTGGTCATGATTCCAAGCCTCCCCTCCAGGCGTGCAGGACCAGCGTGCGCAATGTGAAGAAGATGTGCATGACGCCTCCTTGCCTCGCGGCGGGTACGCCTGCAGTCGGGGCGAAGCCTTGCGGCGCCCAGCGCAACGCGTCACACTCGCTACACCCCAGCCTGGAGGCCCGTCATGCACGCTCACGCCGACCTTGCCAGCCCCGACGACTGTACCGCCATCGCCAGCATCTACAACGAGGGTATCGACGACCGCATCGCCACCTTCGAGACGCGCCACCGCAGGGCCGAGGACGTGGCCGCCTGGCTGGACGGGCGCCACCCGGTGGTTGTGGTGCGCGAGGCCGGGCAGGTGCAGGCGTTCGCTGCCTGCGCCGAGTACCGCCCGCGCGACTGCTACCGCGACATCGCCGAGTTCTCCGTCTACGTCGCTCGCGGGGCCCGTGGGCGCGGGCTCGGCGGCGTCGCTCTCGACGGCCTGGTAGCGGCCGCGGCCACGGCAGGCATCCGCAAGCTGGTGTCGCGCGTGTTCGTGGAGAACGTCGCGTCGCGCCGGCTGTTGGCCCGGCACGGCTTCCGCGAGGTCGGCGTCTATCAGCGCCATGGCCGCCTGGACGGGACCTGGCACGACGTGGTGATCGTCGAGCTGCTCCTCGGCTGAGCCCTTCCAGCGGGCGCCGGCGTTCTGATACACTGAACAATTGGCTATGTTCAATTGTTCAGAACTCCCAATAGTTCACGCGGCGGCCAGGCCGCCCGCGACCGCCGGGGTAGCGCCGTGACGGACACCAGCACCCATGAGCGCGACGTCCTCATCACCGAGCTCCACGAGACCATGTTCCGCCTGCTGCGGGCGCAGCGGCAGCTGGCGGAGCGCGCCTTCAGCCCTCTGGGGCTGCGGCCGGTGCACGCCTTCGCCCTGGCGCTGGTCGGCCACGATGCCACCTATCCCAAGGACCTGGCGCAGCTCATGGACGCGCCGCCGTCTGCGGTGTCGGCCCTGATCGGCGATCTCGAGGACCGCGAGCTGCTCACGCGCGCCCTCGACCCCGGCGACCGGCGCCGGGTCCGAATCGAGCTCACCGACGCCGGGCGGCGCACTCTCGAGGCCGTCCAGCGCGCCTGGACGGACACCACCACCGAGACGGTGGCGCGCCTCAGCACGGCCGACCTGGAGGCCCTGGTGAGGATCCAGAAGGCGCTTCTCGAAGAGTGAGTGTTGTGCCCGGAACCCCACCGATCCGCCGGGCGCTTGCCCGCGCGGCCGTGTCCGCGCTCGTCGTCACGCTGGTCGTGCTGGCGCCCTGCGCCTCGGCGCAGAACGCCGCCGGCAGCGCCGGCCACGCCGGAGCCGCCGTGCCGGCTGCGCTGCGCGCGTTCTTCGCGCCACTGGCGAGCTACCCCTCGCTGCAGGCGGCGGCCGAGCAAGTGGTGTCGGCCAAGGCGCAGCTGAATGCCGCCCACGACCCGGTATCTCTGCAAGCGTCGGGCGGCTACTCGCGCTTCGACAACAACCAGGTCGACCTCGACCCCACCACCCCGGGCGTGCAGGGCCTGCCGGTGAACGGCGGACAGGTCTCCGCCGATGTCACGCTGCGCCCCTGGCTCTTCGGCGACACGGCCGACCAGGCCAACCGCAGCCGCATCCAGCTCGAGCAGGCGCAGCTCGACTACGACGACGCCCTCACCGGCTTGCAGGTCCAGGCGCTGCAGGCGGCCTACGGCGTGCAACTGGCGAAGGAATCGCTGGCATCCGCGACCGAGGGCCAGACCGTGGCGCAGGCGGCGCTCGACGCCACCCGCCTGCGGTACGGCAAAGGCGCCGCCAGCGATCGCGATCTCCGCAGCGCCGAGACGGGCCTGGTGCAGGCGAAGCAGTACGTCGCCGATGCCGAAGGCAGCCTGCAGCTTGCCCAGGCAACGCTGCGAAGCCTGGTCGGTGAGGCGCCGCCGCCGGACGTCGCCGCGCTCTCGCTGGCAGTGCCGTCCGGTACCGCCTTGTCGTTTGCGAAGGCCCGGCTGTCCGCCGAGCTGGCGGCGGTCTCCGCGAACAGCGCCGTCCGCTCGGTCTACCCCGTGGTGCAGGCGGGCTACACCTGGAACCTCGATCCCAAGGACAGCGTCGGCGTCTCCATCGAGTCGCGGACGCTGCAGCCGAAGGTGAGCTTCGACTACCAGAGCCCCGGATCCGCCTACCCCCAGGATCAGATCAACGGCAGCTTCCAGATCGGCGTCTCGCTCACCATCTCTCCCGGCGTGATCGACGGCCTCAACGCCACCCGGGCGCAGCTGCAGGCCGCCAGGGAGGCGGCCCTGGCCGCCGAGCGCGGCGCGGCGCTGCAGAAGGCCTCGCTCGACAACGACCTCGCCCGGGCGCGGCGCGCGCTGACCCTGGCCGAGCGCAAGGCGGACGATGCCCGCAAGACCTTTGACGAGGATCGCTCGCGCGAGGCGCTGGGCCTCGGTACGCCGCTCCAGACCCAGCAGGCGGCCCTCGATCTGACGCAGGCGCAACTGGACCTGCAGCAAGCCCGGCAGGACACGCTGAACAAGACCCTCGCCTACTACCGCTTCTATGGCAAGCCCCTCGTTCCTCAACCCGTGTCGGAGGTACGGCCGTGAAACGCCTCGTGATCGCTCTGACCTGCGTGCTGCCGCTGGTGATGCCGCTCGCGCACGCTCTCTCATTCCAGGACGCCCTTCAGGCGGCGCAGAGCCGGCCGGACGCCGTGACGAAGCGGCTCGAGCTGCTCAACGACAACAGCGAGCTGCTGCGCGTGCAGGGCGATCCGCTGGCCCTGAAGCTGGACCTCACCAAGGCGCAGCAGGCCGTCGCCCTCGACCGGGCACAGCTCGAGAAGGCCTTCGATGACGCCCTGGTGCAGATCGCTCAGGCCTACACCGGCGTGCTGGAGGCGCGCGAGCAGGCGGCGGTCGCCGCCAAGGGCGTGGAGGTGAGCCAGGCGTCGCTCGACATCGCCAAGATCCGCCGCAGCAACGGCAGCGGAACCGATCTCGACGTGCGGGATGCCCAGGTCTCGCTGGACAACGCCAACAAGAACGCCCAGACGGTGCAGAAGAGCCTGGCCGTGGCGGTCGCCAACCTCGAGGGGTTGATCGGCCAGAAGCTCGACGCCGCCGAGCTCGAGCCCATCCCCGACAGCTTCCTGGTGCCGGTGCCCGAGGTGCAGGCGGCGATCGAGTCGCTGCCGCGAACGCCGCAGCTGCTTCAGTCGCGGCAGGGGCTGGCGCTGGCGCGGCTGGGGGTGTCGCTGCTCGACCCCAGCTACGCGTCGGCCTCGCAGATCCAATCCGCCAAGACCCAGCTGCAGACCACCGAGAAGCTCGTTGCCGAGGCGCAGCGCGGCCTCGAGATCCAGGCACGCAACCTGGTGGTGCAGGCCCAGAGTGCCAGCGATAGCGTGCGCATCCAGCAGGACAGCCTGGCCAACGCCAACCAGAGCCTAAAGTTCGCCTCCGACCGGCTGGCGGCCGGGCTCATCCCCAAGGTGCAGTACCAGAAGGCGCAGCTGGACCAGCTGCAGGCGCAGCTGAGCGCCCTGCAGGCGCGCGACGCCTACGTGGTGGCCCTGCTGCAGCTGCAGGCGGGCACGCAGGTGGCGCTGGGCGGGCCCTCGGTGTACGACTTCGGCGCCAGTATCGGGCCCCTTCCGGGGGCCGCGAGCCGTCCCTCGGGATCGGTCGCGGGCCCGGGGCCCGCCGGGAGCGGCACGGACGCGAACGGGACCGGCAATGGCCACTAGCGGCCGGCGCGCCCGCTCGGGCCGGCGCGCCCGCTCGGGCCGGCGCGCGGCGGCGGTGCCGGTGCTCGCACTGGCGCTGACGCTCGGCCTCTCCGCCTGCGGGGGCCGGCAGGCTGGCAGCGGTGCGGCCGGCTCATCGGCGCGGGCGGACGCCGCGAGCGGTGCCAGCGGCCCGCCGCAGGCGGCCCAGGCGTCGGTCGACGTACGCAGCGTGCGCGTGGTGCAGCCCCGGCGCGGCAACCTCACCGCCCAGCGCAGCGCCTCGGTGACGGTCGATCCCGAGAAGAGCTCCCTGGTGGCCGCCGGCACCTCCGGCCGCGTGGCGAAGGTGCTCCACAACGAGGGCAGCCCCGTCGAGGCCGGCGAGACCGTGGTCCAGCTCGACACCGTCTCGCTCGAACTGCAGGTCCGCAACGCGCAGACGGCGCTGGAGAGCGCCAAGATTACCCTGGACAAGGCCGAGAAGGCGGCCGGCGAGGGGCTCACGCAGGCGCAAGCGGCACTGGACGCCGCCAAGGCTCAGCTCGGCCTGGCGCAGACGCAGGTCGCCAACGGCGAGAAGCTCTACCAGGCAGGCGGCATATCCGCCACCGACCTGGACAACCTGCGGGCGCAGCTGGCCCAGGCGAGGTCCGGCTACCAGCAAGCCCAGAACGCCGTGGACAAGGCGAACCGCGCCCAGAGCGAGGACCTCCAGCTGCAGAAGCTGCAGGTGCAGCAGGCGCAGATCCAACTCGACCAGGCCCGGCACACCCTGAGCGACGCCAGCATCACCGCCCCCTTCGCGGGCGCCGTCGCCGACATGCGGGTCGCCGAGGGCGAGTTCGTGGGCGTGGGGAGCACCGTGTTCCGGCTGGTGTCCACCGGCAGCCAGCTCGCCAGGTTCGACGTTCCACCGCAGGACGCCCAGCAGCTCCGGGCGCAGGGCCTGGTGCAGGTGAGCTACGGCGGCCTCGACTACGCCGCGCAGGTGATCCGCTCCACCGAGGTGCCGGGCTCGTCCCGGCTGGTGCAGCTGACCGCTCGCATCTACCCCTCCAAGACGCGCATCCCCACCGGCGCCACCGCCCAGGTCAGCTACCAGGTGACGCTCGGCAGCGGCCAGCTACTGCCGGCCGACGCCATCCAGACCGACAACGGTGAGAGCACCGTGCTGCTGGCCCAGGGCGGGATCGCGGCTCGCACGAGGGTGCAGCTGGTGGCCGAGGTGGGCGGCCAGGCGGCGGTGGAGGGCCTGCCCGAGGGCGCCCGGGTCATCGACCCGCTGCCGAGCGACCTGCTGGCCGGCGCGCACGTCAAGGTGGTGGGGAGCACGACCTCGCCATGAGACGCCTGATCCAGTTCTTCGTCAACAACTACGTCCTGACCATCAGCGCGTTCGGCGCGCTGATGCTGTTCGGCGCCGTGAGCATCGTCAGCCGCGGGATCGAGCTCTTCCCGCCCATCACCGTGCCGGTGATCGCCGTGACCACCAGCTACAGCGGCGCCGGCCCGGAAGAGGTCTCCCGCCAGGTGGCGCAGCCCGAGGAGGGAGCGCTCACCACTCTTCCCGGCATCAGCTCCGTCAGCTCCGTCGCCTACGAGGGCTACAGCATCGTCATCGCCCAGTTCAACGCCAACGCCAATGTCGACCAGGCCGCCATCGATGTCAGCCAGCGCATCGCCCAGATCGGCAACCAGCTACCCGACGGCGCGGGCAACCCCACCGTCCAGAAGTTCAACCCCAACGACCAGCCCATCCTCAGCGTGGCGCTGTCGGCTCCGGGGCAGGACCTGATGGCGGTGCAGAGCTACGCCGAGAACACCCTGCAACCCGCCATCGAGCGCGTCGACGGGGTCGCCGACGTAACGGTGGTGGGTCCGGCCAAGGAGCAGGTGCAAGTCCTGCTGGACCCCAACGAGCTCGCCAGCTACGGCCTCACGCCGCAGCAGGTCGCCAGCGCCATCGGCGCCTCGGCCCTCGACGTACCCGCCGGCAGCCTCGACTTCGCCAACAGCCGCGTGCTCGTCACGGCGCGGTCCACCCCCACCAGCCTGCAGGAGGTGGCCGCCACCCCCATCGACCCGACGCGCGGGCTCACCGTCTCCGACGTGGCCACGGTGCGCGACACCACCGCCAAGCCCACCTCCTACGCACGCCTCGACGGCGAGCCCGTGGTGCTGCTGCAAGTGCGGAAGCTCTCCGACAGCAACTCCGTGGCCACCGCCAAGGCCCTCAAGGCGAGGCTGGCCCAGACCCAGCTTCCCCCCGGCTACCGCACGCAGATCGTCGGCGACACCACCACCTACGTCGCCTCCAGCGTCTACGACACTCTCCACGAGATGGTCATCGCCGCACTGGCGGTGTCCCTGGTGGTGCTGATGTTCGTGGGCCGGCTGGGGTCGGTGTTCGCGGTGGTGCTGGCGATCCCGGTAGCCCTGTCGGGGGCTCTGGTGATGTTCTGGCTGTTCCACTACAGCTTCAACATCATCACCCTGCTGGCACTCACCGTGGCCATCGGTCTGGTCGTGGACGACGCCATCGTGGTGGCCGAGAACATCGACCGCTACCGGGAGATGGGCTACTCGCGCAAGGAGGCCGTGCTCAAGGGTGCCAGCGAGATATCCACCGCCGTGCTGGCGGCCACCATGTCCCTGTTGGCCGTGTTCCTTCCCATCTCGTTCCTGCCGGGCATCATCGGCCAGTTCTTCGCCCAGTTCGGCATCACCATGGCGGCAACCATCGCCTTCAGCTATTTGGAAGCGATGTTCTTCCTGACGGTGCGTCTGGCCCTCTCCCCCGATCCGTTCCCGCCGTCCTGGCGGCAGTTCCCCGAGATGACCGGGCGCGCTCGGAACGACCTTCGGTGGGGCCTCGGGTTCTGGCGCAGCCCCTGGTTCTGGCTGATCGCGCTGGCCGCCGGCGCCGGCCTCTACCGGGCGCAGGGCGCCCGCGCGCTGCTGGTGCTCCTGGCGCTGCCGCCGCTGCTGACGGTGCTGCGGGTGCTGCTGCGCATCACCATGGCGGCGCTCGGGGCGCTCTTCCTCAACCTCTTCCAGCTCGGCGACTTCCTGGTGGCGAAAGGCCGGGACGCCTACGTCTCGCTGCTGAGCCGCCTGCTGCCCCGCGCCTGGATCGCGCTCACCGTGGCGCTGCTGCTCTTCGCCAGCTTGTTCTGGGTGTTCCCGCACATCGGCTTCAACTTCCAGCCGCCGTCGGACGCCGGGCAGCTGACTGTCGACGCGCGGCTGCCGGTGGGCACCAGCCTGAACCGGACCAACGTGGTCGCCACCAAGATCGAGTCGACGCTGATGGCGAACCCGCTGGTGACGACGGTGCAGACCACCGTAGGCTCCGGCACCCAGGTCGGCGGCGCGCTGCCCGAGGACGCGACCTTCATCGTGCAACTGGTCGGCAAGTCCAAGAGGACGCGCACCACCGACGAGCTGGCGGTGGCCATCCAGGATCAGCTCCGCTCGCTGTTCGCCGACCACCCGGAGATCCGCATCAAGGTGGGGGCCGTCGACCCCAGCAACGCGCCCACCAACGCCGGCTACGACCTGACGCTGTCGTCGACCAACCTCGACCTCCTGCGGCAGCACGCCGACCAGGCGGTGGTCGTGCTGCAGAACGACCCCCAGCTGCGCAACGTCAGCTCCGACGTGGCGTCGAGCTCCACCGAGCGCGTGTTCGTGGCCAGTGCCGCCTCACTGGCCGGCACCGGGCTGACGCGGGCGCAGGTGTTCCAGGCGCTGCGCGCCTACAACGTCGGCATCAAGGCGGCCAGCATGCGCCGCAACGGCGTGGAGATCCCCATCCAGGTGATGGCGGACCCGCGCTCCCTCACCAACGAGCAGGCGATCCTGAGCCTGCCGCTCTACTCGCCGGCGCTGCAGGCCAACGTCACGCTGGGCTCGCTGGGCCACTTCGAGACACGTCTGGCGCCGGCCATCATCCGCCGCACCAACCAGGCGTACAGCGCCGACGTGACCGCCGACCCCGTACCCGGCGCCAGCCTCTCCGACGTCAAGGCGGAGGCGCACAAGCGCCTGGTGGCGGCCGGCGTGCTCGACGCCAACGTGGTCCAGTCCACCAGTGGCAACATCGACCTGCTCGGCGACCTGCTGAAGTACGGGCCCATCGCGTTCGCGCTGGCGCTGCTGCTCAACTACCTCGCTATCGGCAGCCAGTTCAACTCCTTCAAGTACCCGCTCTACCTGCTGCTCACCGTGCCGCTGGCGCTGGTCGGGGCGGTGTGGGCGTTCTACCTCACCGGCAACTCCCTCGACGTCATCAGCGTGCTGGGGGTGGTAATGCTGGTGGGGCTGGTGACGAAGAACGCCATCCTGCTGCTCGACGTGGCCCTCCGGCGCGTGAGCGAGGGCGGGGACCTGCTCACTGCCCTGGTCGAGGCGGCCCGGGTGCGCTTCCGGCCGATCATCATGACCACCATGACGGTCGTGGTGATCAGCATCCCGCTGATGGTGGGCGCGGCCCAGGGCGCGGAGTTCCGCAAGCCGCTGGGTCTGGTGATCCTGAGCGGGGTGCTCACCTCGGCACTGCTCACCTTCTTCGTCGTGCCGAGCACCTTCTACCTGTTCGAGCGGCGGCGTTACGAGCGCCTCGGCGCGGCTGCGGTGCCCCGCGCGATGGGCGCGTCGCCGGCGCCCGAAGGCGGGCCCGGGGGCGCGGCACGGGAAGCCGGCGGCGCGCAGACGCCCGCGCCCGCGCAGGGCGGCCGCGAGGCAGGCATCCCGGCCGCCGGCGGTCGCACCAGGGGCCGCGGCGCCGGCCGCGACACCGCCAGGCTGGAAGCCGAGTCGCGCAGCGATACGGGGAGCCCGTAGGATGGGCGCATGTATCCGCGTGGCCGCCGGGAGGGAGCCGACCAGCGCATGACCGACCGCCCCTTCGACGACCGTCTGCTCGGCGACCGCCCCCCGGCCCGCCGACCGGCCGCCGCCATCGCCCTGCTCACCGACTTCGGCCTCCGCGACACCTACGTGGGGATGCTGAAGGCCGTCATCCTCGGCATCGCCCCCCAGGCTCCGGTCATCGACCTGAGCCACCAGATCCGGGCCCATGACGTGCGCGAGGGCGCGTTCGACCTCTACGTGTCGCACGGCTTCTTCCCGGCAGGGACGGTGTTCTGCGGCGTGGTCGACCCCGGGGTCGGCTCCGAGCGTCGCGGCGTGGCCATCCGTCTGGTCGAGGGCGCCAGCGGCCCCTACACCTTCGTCGGTCCCGACAACGGACTCTTCACCAGCGTGCTGGAGGAAGCCACCGTCGAGGCGGCGGTCAGCCTCGACGCGCGCGCCTACCAGTTGCCGGTGGTCAGCAGCACCTTCCACGGCCGCGACGTGTTCGCGCCCGCCGCCGCCCACCTGGCGCTGGGGGTGCCCATCGAGGCGCTGGGGGCGTCGGTCGACCCGGCCTCGCTGGTGCGTATCCGCTGGGACTCGGCGCGCCGCACGGACGACGGCTGGGAGGCCGACCTGATCCACCACGACCAGTTCGGCAACCTCATCAGCAACCTCGCGGCCCGCGTCCTGCTGCCCGATCTGGCGCGCTGGCGGGTCCACCTGGACGGCTTCGAGATCGGACCCATCCGCCGCGCCTTCGCGGACGTGCCCGTGGGCCGGCCGCTGGCCTACCTGGGCAGCAGCGGCCTGCTCGAGATCGCGGTACGCGACGGGCGCGCGGCCGAGGTGCTGAGCGTGCGCGAGGGCAGCGTGGTGCGGGTGACGCAGGGGCCCGGGTAGAGGCGGCGGAACGATCGCGGCGCCGCTGTAGAGTTGGACGTGCGCCACGGACGCATCGGCCTGTGGGAGACGGTCGCCATCGGCATCGGAGGGATGGTCGGCGGCGGCATCTTCGCGGTGCTGGGCCTGTCGGTGGATCTGGCGGGCGGGGGAGCGCCGCTCGCCTTCCTGCTGGCGGGGGTGGTGGCGCTGCTCACCACCACCAGCTACGTGCGGCTGACGCTGGCGTTCCCCAGCCGCGGCGGCACCGTGGTCTTCCTCAATCGTGCCTTCGGCTCGGGCCTGCTGAGCGGCGGCCTCAACGTCATGCTGTGGCTCAGCTACCTGGTGATGCTGGCGCTCTACGCGCAGGCCTTCGGAAGCTACGGCGCCAGCTTCGTGGCCGGCCCGGCCCACGCCCTCGTCCGCCACCTGCTGCTCAGCCTGGCGGTGGCGGCGATTACCGGGCTGAACGTGCTGGGCGCCGACGCCGTGGGTCGCGCCGAAAGCATCATCGTGGCGCTCAAGGTGGCCATCCTGCTGGTCTTCGTGGGCGCCGGCGCCCTGGCCGTTCACGTCCAGCGGCTGGCGCCGGCGGCGTGGGCCTCGCCACTGGCGCTGGTGGCTGGCGGCATGGTCATCTTCCTGGCCTACGAGGGCTTCGAGCTCATCGCCAATGCCGCCGAGGACGTGGTCGAGCCGCGCGTGACGCTGCCCCGCGCGTACGCCGTAGCGGTGGGGTTCGTGGTGGTCCTCTACGTGGCGGTGGCGCTGATAGCCGTCGGCGGCGTGCCGCGCTCCACCCTGGTGCAGGCGAAGGACTACGCCCTGGCGGTCGCCGCGCGACCCTCGCTCGGCCAGGCAGGCTTCGTGCTGGTGGCCGTGGCTGCCATGCTGTCCACCGCCTCGGCCATCAACGCCTCGCTCTACGGAGCGGCCCGGGTCAGCTTCGTCATCGCTCGCTCCGGCGAGCTGCCGGCGGCGCTCGAGCGCAAGGTCTGGCACCGTCCCGTCGAAGGCCTGCTGATCACCGGCGGCGCCACGCTGCTACTGGCCAACCTGGTGCCGCTCGGCAGCATTGCCGTCATCGGCAGCGCAGGCTTCCTGGTGATCTTCACCTTCGTCAACGTCGCCTGCGCGCGCCTCTCTCCCAGCACCGGCGGGCGGCCGGCCCTGCCGTGGCTGGCCGCCGCCTCCTCGGCCGCCGCGCTGGTCACCCTGCTCGCCGTGACCGCCGCGCGCCAGCCGATGGAGCTGTGGTTCCTGCTGGGGTTGGCGCTGCTGGCCTTCGGTGGTGAGGCGCTCTACCGCCTGGCGAGCGGGCGGCGCGTCACCCTTCGAGTCGAGGGCGGCGAAGGCTGACGCTCAGCCCGCAGCGATGCCCTCCAGGTCGTCGGCGTTCGCGCCCCAGGCTGCGGAGGCGAGCCGGTCGCGCCGCTGGCCCACGTCCGGGATGTAGGCGGTGTGGAGCATCTCTCCCATCCACGGGCGCAACGCCGGCCGTGCCGCGCGGCTGCGCTTGGCGGCCGCCGAGGTGACGAGGTCGAGGACGGCATGGTGGAGGACCTGCAGGGCGATGCGCGGCTCGCCATTCTCCAGCGCCAGCCGAGCCGCCCCGGCGGTGAGCGATCCGCCGGCGTTGTGCCCGCCCAGACAACGCCGGCGCTCGTTCCAGGGGTGGCCGCCGGCCGCCGCCCAGCGCACCACGTCGTAGGCTTCCTCGACCGGCGCCGGGAAGCGCCGGCCCGGCGCGACGCTGTAATCCACGTTGAGCACGGTCGCGCCGGCCGTTGCCGCAAGGTGGCGGCACAGGGGACCGTCCTGCTCCGGATAGCGGATCACGAAACCGCCGCCGTGCAAGTTGACGTACAGCGGCGCCGAGGCGTCTTGGGAGCGAGCGTCGTCAGGGCCGCCAGGGCCCTGGCGCCTACGTCCGCAATCACCGGCACCGACATCATCGACATCACAGCCACCACCGACAGGCGCGCATTCCACGCCCTCGCGCACCCGGCCCCGTGCGTCCGCCACTCGCCACAGAGCCCGGCCTCAAGCCACCGTGACCTCGTCGGAGAGATAGACGTCCTGGATCAGGTTGAGCAGCCTCACGCCGTCGTCGAGCGGGCGCTGGAAGGCCTTGCGGCCGCTGATGAGACCGCTGCCGCCGCCGCGCTTGTTGAGCACCGCGGTGCGCACCGCGTCGGCGAAGTCGTGCTCGCCCGCCGCACCGCCCGAGTTGATGAGGCCGACCCGCCCCAGGTAGCCGTTGGCCACCTGCCAGCGCACCCACTCGATGGGGTGGTCGGGCACCAGCTCGCCGTACATCTTCGGGTGCGTGCGCCCGAAGCCGATGGCGGTGAAGCCGCCGTTGACCGTGGGCAGCTTCTGCTTCACCACGTCCGCCTGGATGGTGACGCCAAGGTGGTTGGCCTGGGCGCTGAGGTCGGCGGCGGTGTGGTAGTCCACCCCGTCCTTCACGAAGCGCTCGTTGCGGGTGTAGCACCACAGCACCGTCGCCATGCCGAGGGCATGAGCGTGCTCGAAGGCCGCGGCGACCTCCACGATCTGGCGGTCGGACTCACGACTTCCGAAGTAGACCGTGGCGCCCACCGCCACGGCCCCCATGTTCCACGCCTCCTCGACCGTCCCGAAGAGGATCTGATCGGAGGTCTCGGGGTAGGTCATGAGCTCGTTGTGGTTGATCTTCACGATGAAGGGGATGCGGTGGGCGTAGCGCCGCGCCACCGCCCCCAGCACCCCGAAGCTGGACGCCACCGCGTTGCAGCCTCCCTCGACCGCCAGCTCCACGATGTTCCTGGGATCGAAGTAGTCGGGGTTGGGCGCGAAGGACGCACCCGCGGTGTGCTCGATGCCTTGGTCCACGGGCAGGATGGAGAGGTAGCCGGAACCGCCCAGCCGGCCGTGACCGTAGAGCTGCTGCAGACTCCGCAGGACCTGCGGGCTGCGGTCAGAGTCGAGGAAGGCCCGCTCAACGAAGTCCGGGCCGGGAAGCGTCAAGCGATCCTTGGCGATGCCCTTGGCCCGGTAGCTGAGCAGCTCCTCGGCATCGTCGCCGAGATACGTCAGGAACTCGTTCGCCATGCTCGGCTCCTCTCGCGAACGCCGGCAGCTGGGCACAGACCACCCGGCGGCCGCTAGCCAGCTAGTCGACCGCCGGGGCTCGTGAGGCGGATCGAAACGCGCCATCGCTGGCGTTCGCGGCCCGACCTGCCTCAGGGAACGCCATGATAGCGGGCCGAGACGGCCAGGGCGAGGGACGAACGTCCTCACAGACGCAGGAAAGGGCATCGCCGCGCGCGCCGGTCACGCCGCGGACGACCCGTCCGCAGCCAGCCACCCGCTGAGCGCGTCCCAGGCCCTGGCCAGCGCGCCGGCATCCAGCTCCGCCAGCCCGGCCTCGGCGAGCGCGAGAGCGTCCAGGTTGCCGCCCACCTCGCCCGCGAACGGGCTACCGCCGATCCCGTGCAAGGCGACGTCGAGCCCGTCCGCCCCAGCGTCGCGGGCGGCGCGTGCGTTGACCACGCCGCGCCCGCCTTCGTGGAGGTGGACACGGAGCAAGGCGTCGGGCCATGCCTCGCGCGCCCGGCGCACCAGCGCCGCGATCTCGCCCGGGTGTGCCGCGCCAGTGGTGTCGGCGAGCCCGATGTCGCGCACGCCCAGCGCGTAGAAGCGGTCGCCCCAGGCGAGCACACGGTCCGGCGGGGTGGCGCCCTCGAAGGTGCAGTGCCAGGCGTTGGCGAGGCCGATCCCGAGGTGCACCCGCGCCTCCTTCGCGCTGGCGATCACCCGAGCGTAGTCGGCCATGGTCTCCTCCTGGCTGCGGCCCGAGTTCTCGCGGTGGTAGGTGGGCGACAGCGCCAGGACGAGCTCGAGCCGGTCGGCGCCGACCGCGCGGGCGCGCTGGTAGCCCATGAGGTTTGCCACCAGGGCATCGCGTTGTCCCGGCTTGCCCGCCAGGGCGCTCCATAGCGCCTCGGCGTCCGCGAGCTGGGGAACGCGCCTGGGCGAGACGAACGACGTCACCTGGAACGCCGTCAGCCCGCTGGCGCACAGCTGCTCGTAGAGCGCCACCTTCCGCGCGGTGGTCAGGGTCGTGGGCAGGATCTGCAGCCCGTCGCGCAGCGTGACGTCGCGGATCAGCATGTGGCCTCCCCCGTTGCCACGACACCGCGCGCCGCCAGCGCGGCGATGGCCTCGGCGCTCAGTCCCAGGCCGTCCCGAAGGACCTCGGCCGTGTGCGCTCCGAGCGCGGGCCCGGGCCAGCGCACCTCACCCGGCGTGACCGTCAACCTGGGCACCACGCCCTGCATCACCACCGGCCCTCGCTCACCGTCCACCTCGATCACGCTCCCGCGGGCGCGGAAGTGCGCGTCGGCGGCGACCTCTGCCGCCGTGTTGACCGGGCCCGCCGGCACGCCGGCCTCGGCCAGCCGCGCCACGCTCTCCGCCAGCGGGTAGCGGCGGGTCCAGCCGGCGATGAGCTCGTCGAGCGCCGCCTGGTGCCGGCCGCGCGCGCCGTGGTCGGCGAACCGCGGGTCCCGCGCCAACTCCGGCCGGCCCATCGCGCCACACAGGCGCGCGAACGGGCCGTCGGCGTTGGCGCCGATGACGACCCACTGCCCGTCCGCGGTCGGATAGATGTTGGACGGCGCCACCCCCGGAAGGGTGTTGCCGGTTCTGCCGCGCACAGCGCCCGTCGCCCCGTACTCCGCCAGCACGCTCTCGAGCACCGCAACCACCGCGTCGGTGAGGCCGGTGTCGACGACCTGACCGCGACCGCTGGCATCCCGCTCGCGCAGCGCGGCCAGGACGCCGAAGGCCGTGAACAGGCCAGCGAGGCTGTCCCCGATGGCGAGGCCTACGCGCACCGGCGGCCGCTCCGGCTCGCCGGTGAGGTAGCGCAGCCCGCCCATGGCCTCGGCCACGCCTCCGAAGCCGGCGCGGCTGCTGTAGGGGCCGGTCTGCCCGAACCCGGAGATGCGGGCCACCACCAGCCCGGGGTTCTCCCGTGCCAGGTCGCTGGGGTCGAGCCCCAGCCGCTCCAGCGTCCCCGGCCGGAAGTTCTCGAGCAGGACGTCGGACCCGAGCGCCAGGCGGCGCACCAGCTCGCGCCCCTCGTCAGTCTTGAGGTCGATGGCGACGCTTCGCTTGTTGCGCCCGATGACCGACCACCACATCGGCGCACCGTCCCCGGTGTTCACGCCCCAGTCGCGCATGGCGTCCCCGCTGCCGGGGCGCTCGATCTTGATCACGTCCGCGCCGTGGTCGGCCAGGACCTGCCCGCAGTAGGGGGCGGCGATGAACTGCCCCAGCTCCAACACACGCACGCCGCTGAGAGCGCTCACGCCGGACCGCCCTGGACCAGCAGTCGCAGCCCCGGTCCCAGCCCGGCGAGGCTGCGCTCCAGGTGTGCGCGGGTGCGCTCCAAGTGCTCCGCCATCAGACCCGCCGCCTCCTCGCCCCGGCCCTCACGCACCAGCCGCGCGATGTGGCGGTGCTCGTCGTCGCCCCGTGCAACCGTCTCGGCATTCGTCATCTCCAGGTAGCGAGCTCGCGTCACCCGCGGCAGGATCGCTTCCAGGCTGTCGGCGAGGAAGCGGTTGCCGCTGGCTCGAGCCAACGCCAGGTGCAGGCGGGCGGTCCGGGCGAGGCGGTCCTCGGGCGGCTCGGCCGCATGGAGCTCCGCCACGATCGCGTCCACGGCGTCGAGCCGGGCCGGGTCCGCAGCGGCCGCCGCCCACCTGACCGCGGTGGTCTCCAGCAGCGCGCGGAAGGCGAAGAGCTGCCGCAACTCCGCGAGGTCGAGCGGGGCGACCTGGTAGCTGCGGCCGGCCCGCCGCACCAGGCCCTCCTTGTCGAGCTCGGCGAGCGCCTGCCGCACCGGGCTGCGCGAGACGCCCAGCAGCCGCTCCAGCCGCCGCTCGGGGAGGCTCTCGCCGGGCCGCAACGCCAGCGAGAGGATGTGCCGCCGCAGCTCGCGGGCCGCGTGCTCACCGCGGCTGGCGCGGTCGTGGGTGTCTGCGCCGGGATCCATGCGCGCAGCCTAGCACTGTGGTACACCATTTTGGTATACCGAATGACCTGTGGCGCGCCGGCGACGAGCCGCGACCCCTCTCCCGGGATCGCGGCTCGTACCCGCAGGGGCCGCCTGGGGCCCCGGCGCGTGAGGGTCTCTCCTACTTCAAGTAGGGTTCGAGCGCCTTGGCGCCGATGTCCATGAGCACCTTGGCGTTGCCGGCGGTGTCGACCTTGACGGCCTCGAAACCGGCGGCAACGTTGCCGTACTGGTTGAAGTCCACGGGACCGCTGGCGCCCTCGTAGTTGATGTCCTTGCCGGCCTTCAGCAGGCTCGAGCAGTCCGCGAAGGTCGTGCACACGGTGCCCGTTCCGCCCGCAACGTCACGCATCGCCTGGAAGACCGTGCTACCCGAGGTGGTGCCGGCCTTCTGCCACGCCAGCGCCATGACGTTCATGGCGTCGTAGCCGTAGTTCGCGAGCTCCACCGGCTTGCCGCCGTACTTCTTCTGGTAGGCGTTCACGAACGCGCCGGCGCCGCTCCCACCCTTGGAGCTCCCTTCGATCGAGGTCACCATCGCGTCGGCGGTCTGCGCTCCGACGGCCTTGATGAAGTCGGCAGACGCGGTCACGTCGGTCCCCACGTAGGGGGTGGACGTGCCCTCGAGCTCGGTGACCTCCTTGAAGAAGGTGCCACCGGTGCCGGGGTCGAGTTGGAAGAACACCACGTCGGGCTTGGCGGCGTACACTTTGAGGATCTCGCTACGGTACGAGCTCTGGCCAGGCGAGATGCCCACGTCGGCCACGATGGTCCCGCCTTCCTTCTTGAAGGTGTTCACCACGGGCGCCTTGAGCGACTGTGCCGAGGCGTTGGTGCCGAAGACCACGGCAGCCTTGCTGTACCCCTTCTGATGGGCGTAGTAGGCCATCGCCACGCCCATGAGCGAGTCCGAGGGGGTCGTGCGGAACAGGTTCGGCAGGGCGTTGTTGTCGAGAGCCGTGGTGCCGCCCACCATCACGTCGACGATGTCGAGGTTCTTGATGAACGGCAGCGCGGCCTGGATGGTCACCGACGACGGGCCGATGATGCCGTTGACGTGGTTGACGTTGACGACCTTCTGGAGGGCGGGCACGGCGTCGATGGCGTCGCCGGTGGTGTCGCCGGTGGACGCTTCGACCTGCTTGCCCATGACGCCGCCGCTCTGGTTGATGAGGTCGGTAGCCAGCTGCACGCCTTTGAGGGTGTCCGGCCCGATGAACGACTCGAAGCCGCTGTAGGGCCCGACGACCGCGACCTTCAACGTGCCTTGGGCAAACGCGGCCGGGATCAGCACCACGGCGGCCACGATGGCCGCGACGATGGGAAGACGGTTGCTCCTCATGACTGGTTCTCCTCCTCCGGGTTCCTGGCGGAACCCCTCACGCATCTGGCGCTTGGCATGCTTTCGGCCATACCTTTCGCTCCCCTTTCCTCCACGGGGTCGGCGCCTACTCGGGAACGCCCCGGCCCGGTGAATGCGACGCTTTGCGGACGGCCCGAAGCGTGCGGTCCTTGGCCGTCATGACGTGCCCCTCGGCGAGGCGCCGGGCGAGCAGGGGGTCGTGATCGTGCAGCGCGCGCAGGATGATGCGGTGGCTCTTGAGGGGATCGCCGGTGATTCGCTCACCCTCCGCGGTGCCGCCCCGCGCGCTATCGATGTAGGTCCAGAGGTTGGCCAGCATGAGCGCCAGCATCCGGTTGCGGGAGCCGTCGTAGATGCGCTGATGGAACTCGCGGCTGGTCTGTCGCAGGGCCGCGACGTTGCCGCGCTCCAGGTAGAACGCCATCAGATCGACCACCTCGTCCAGCTCGTTGATCTCCTCGTCGGTCATGTTGATGGCGGCGAGCTCGGTGGCCAGCCCCTCCAGCGCGCGGCGGATGAGGTAGACCTCCTCGAGCTCATCGAGCTGGAAGGCCTGCACGCTGATCTGGCGCCGCTGCGTCGTGACCAGCCCTTCGGTCTCGAGCATGTGGATCGCCTGCCGGATGGGCGTCCGGCTGACCCCCATGGCCTGCGCCAGCTGGTTCTCGCTGAGCTTCTGCTCCGGACGCAGGTGGCCACGGAGGATGGTCTCCCGCAGCGTCCTGAAGGCGAGCTCGCCGAGCGACGCGCTCGGGTCCTCGCGCTGATGCGCAGCGAACATCGCGGCCAACGCGTCCTCTAGCTCCATTACTTCCCCAGGTAGAGGCTGCCCACCTCTGGGTTCTCGAGGAGGGCGGGGCCCGTGTCCGCGAAGCGGTTCTGGCCGCTGGCGAGGACGTAGGCCCAATCGGACAGCTGCAGCGCGGCAGCGGCGTTCTGTTCGACCAGGAGCACCGCCACCCCGTCCGCGCGCAGCGCCTCCACATGGCGCAACGCCGACATCGCGAACTTCGGCGACAGGCCGGCTGTCGGCTCGTCCAGCATCACCAGGCGCGGGTTGAGCATGAGCGCCAGGCCCAGGGCCAGCATGTGCTGCTGCCCTCCGGAGAGCTTGCCGGCGGGCTTGTGGCGGGCCGCGGCGAGGTCGGGGAACATGGTGTACACGCGATCGAGCCGATCGCGCAGTCCCGCCGTCAGCGTGAACGCCCCCATCTCCAGGTTCTCCTCCACGGTGAGGGTGGGGAAGGTGTTCTCGACCTGAGGGACGTAGCACAGGCCCAGGCGCACGATGCGGTCCGGCGCCCAACCGGTGATGTCGCGATCCTCGTACACGACACTGCCCTGCGACGGGCGCAGCAGGCCGAACACCGTCTTCATCAGGGTCGACTTGCCGGCCCCGTTGGGTCCGATGATGCTCACGACCTGGGCGGGCTCGACGCTGATGGCCACATCACTGAGGATGGTGGTGTCGCCGTAGCCTGCCGTGAGCCCCTCGACGCGAAGCAGCGCCATCAGACCACCGTCCCCAGGTAGGCGTCGACGACCTTCGGGTTCTCGCGGATCTCCTTCATGTTCCCCTCGGCGAGGACGCTCCCTTCGGCCATGACCACGACGCGCTCGCACAGGCGCTCCACCATGTTCAGGTTGTGCTCGATGATCAGCAGGGTGATGCCGCGCGCCCGCATGGTCTCGATGTACTCGGCGATGTTGCGCGCCGTGGTCGGGTTCACGCCGGCAAGCGGCTCGTCGAGGACGAGCATCTCCGGCTCGGTCATGAGCGACCGGGCGAGCTCGAGCAGCCGCTTCTGGCCGCCGCTGAGGTTGCCCGCGTACTGGTTCGCCAAGCGCGTGAGCTGGAACAGCTCGAGCAGCTCGAACGCCTTGCGCACCGACTCCTTCTCGGCGGCCCGGATGCGCGGCAGCTCGAACACCGTCTGCAGCAACCCCTCGTGGCGTTGCAGCTGGGCGGCGATCAGCATGTTCTCCATCACCGTGAGGGCTCGCAGCTCGCGCGAGATCTGGAACGTCCGGGTCAGCCCGCGACGCGCCACACGCCACATGGGCAAGTTGTGGATGGGGTTGCCGTTGAGCAGGATCTCGCCCCGATCAACGGGGATGCGCCCGGAGATGAGGTTGACGGTGGTCGTCTTGCCCGCGCCGTTGGGGCCGATCAGCCCCACCGTGGTCTGCGGCTCGACGGTGAAGCTGCAGCCGTTGACGGCCTGGTTGCCGCCGAAGCGCTTGTGGACGTCCCGAACCTCAAGCATGCGGCGGCTCCCCCGCATCGTCGCTGGGAATCGGCGTGCTGCTCGGCCGCGCGCCTCGTTTGGCGCCGCGTTCGAAGCGGTCCGGCCGCTCGGGCAAGATGCCCTGGGAGCGGAACTTGAGCGTGAGGATCAGCAGCAGCCCGATGATCACGTAGCGGAAGGCCTCGATGAGCTGCGGGTTGGACGGGATGTTCGGCAGGAACCTCGTCCCCTCGGTGAACACCACGGGAACCAGGACCGCACCGAGGATCGCTCCCCAGTTGTTGCCGCTCCCACCGATCAGCAGGGCGGCCCACACGAAGAAGGTCTCGCCCGCGAGGAACGCGCTGGGGTTGAACGCCCCCACATACGCCGCCAGCATGGCCCCACCCACCGACGCCAGCACCGCCCCGATGACGAAGGCCCGCAGCTTCAGGGAGCTGACGTTGCGCCCGAAGCTCTCGACCACCACCTCGTCCTCGCGGACGCCCCTAAGGATGCGGCCGAAGGGAGTGCGAAGCATCACCTGCGCGAGCCACACGACCAGCGCAAGCAGTACCAGGCTCAGTGCCAGGAAGAAGAAGTTGTAGTCGTTGAAGGACAGCTTCAGCAGCCCGTTGAACGGCTGCGGGATGCCGGACACCCCGTCCCAGCCGTTGGCGAGCCAGGTCTCGTTGCCTGCGATCAGCCACAGGATCTGGCTGAAGGCGATGGTGGTGATAGCCAGGTAGTCGCTGCGTAGGCGCCGCAGCGCCACCGCGCCGAGCGCCCACGCCACCGCGCCGCCGACCGCTCCCGCGGCGAGCAGGCCCACCAGGAAGGGTAGGTGCAAGCCCAGGATGTAGGTCTGGCTCGCTCCGGGGATGGGCTTGCCCAGCGTCAGCAGGGCGTAGGTGTAGGCGCCGATCGCCACGAAGGCGTAGACGCCGAAGTTGAGGATGCCGGCGAACCCCCACTGGACGTTCAGCCCGAGCGTGATGATGCTGTAGATGCAGGCGAAGATGGCCAGCACGCTGACGTAGTAGCTCAGGGCCGCCATCAGCCGCGCCCCCGCGATGCGAAGATGCCCTGGGGCCGCACCAGCAGGACCAGGATCAAGAACCCGAAGGCGATGGCATCCTTGTAGGCCGAGTCCATGTAGGAGGCCGCCACCGAGGTGATGACGCCGATGATCAAGGCGCCCAGCATGGCGCCGTAGGGCTTGCCAATGCCGCCCACGATGACCGCTGCGAAGATCACCAGCAGGAAGCCGAAGCCGGTGGAGGGCGTGAAGCTGGCCGTGTTGATGGCCAGCACCACCCCGGCGAGGCCAGCCATGGCGGTGCTGATGAACCAGGTCCAGTCCGTCAACCAGGTGGTGTTGATGCCCACGACGCGTGCGAGCGTTCGCCGGTCGGACATGGCCCGCATCGCCTTGCCCAGGCGGGTGTAGCGCAGCAGCACGTGGATGGCGAGCATCGCGACCACGGCGAGCCCGAGGACGGTCAGCTGTCTCGGCGTGAAGATGAACGGGCCGAGGTGGAGCGGCTGACTGGGACCGAGCGAGAACTTCTGGAACTGCGCACCCCAGATCGCCAGCAGCCCGCTCTGGATGATGAGCGACACGCCGATGGTGGTGATCAGGAGGATGATCGGGTTGGCGCCGCGGCGCACGAAGGAGTCGAGCGCGAGGCGGTTCATGAGCACCCCGGCCAGGCCCGTCAAGACGACCACAAGCGGCAACGCCGCGTAGACGCTCAGCCCGAACGCCGTGCCCAGCACCAGCGTCAGGTACATGCCCAGCGTCATGAAGTCGCCGTAGGCGAAGTTCACGAAGTTGGTGACGCCGAACTGCAGAGACAGGCCCACCCCCGCGATGGCGATCACGGAAGCCGTGATGAGGCCGAAGCCCACCGAGAGCAGGAGGATGCTCACGTCCCGCTCCCCCGGCCCGGCCGCTGCTCACGGCATGAGGCGCGCAGGCGCGCCCCCGCTGCTGGGAACCAATGTCGTACGACGTGCCAGCTACCCATCGACCCTCCCGCCTGGCGACGGCCGCGAGGCCACCCCGAGTCCATCCGCTCTACCCGGTCCGGTGCCGGCCCGCGTCACGGGCCCGCACGGTTTGATTGCGTGCATCTCGGTATACTAAAGATACATGTATACAAGATGAGAGACCTCTCATTCTGAGCTCCTGCGGCGGCCGGCGCTCGCTGGCCGGGCAGGCTGGCACCGCCACCTGAGCGTGCGGCGCGGCCCGATCGACCCGGTCGCGCGCGGGGAAGCACGCCGCGAACAGGCGTTGCCCGGCCCGCGCGTCACAATCAGGCATGCACGCCCTGCAGGCCGTATTCCCAATCTACGGTCCCGGCGCCCGCGCGCTGCTGGCGGTCGGGACGCTCCTGGTCTTCGTTCTCACGAACGCCGTGTTGCAGGCCATTCTCGGCCGTGCGCTCCGAGGCCGACAGGTGCACGCGGGCCTCCGGGCGCTGGCCCGCCAGGGGCTCCGCGTGACGCTGTGGCTCGTCGGCCTGGCGTCCGCCCTCGGAACTCTCGGCATCAACGTCTCCGCGCTGGTGGCCGGGCTCGGCCTGGGAGGTTTCGCTCTGGGCTTCGCGCTGCGCGACATCCTCGCGAACCTGGTGGCCGGCGTCCTGATCCTCGTGTACCGCCCCTTCCAGGAGGGAGAGGAGATCACGGTGGCGGGCCAGAGCGGCACGGTCAGCGCGATCGACCTGCGGTACACCGAGCTTGCCTCCGCCGGTACGCGCGTGCTGGTCCCGAACCAGACCATCTTCACCAGCGCCGTCGTGGTGACGCCGTCAGCTCCGCTCGGGGCCGGCCCTGAGCGGAGCTGACGCGGGAACGCGCCCCACCGCGCTGGCAAGACGCCGTCGCCCCGGCCCGCGCGACAGCGTCTACGCCGCGCGGCTCAGGTCACGCTGCAGCTCACGATTCGGCGTCGGCGCTCCTGAAGCGCGCGGGCGCAGCCGAGGGCTCGCCCGTCATCGACTCGTTGCCGAGGTCGCCGGCAGGCTGGTCGCCCGCGGGCGCGCCGGCCCCCTCCTCGCCCTCGAAGAACTCGTCGTGCTTGAGGCCGAGCTCGGGCAGCAGGAAGGTCGCCAGGAACGCCAGGATGGCGACCACCAGGCCCACGGTGAAGATCTCGCCCATGCCGTGGTTGAGGCCGACGCGCACGGCGTGCACGAACTGCTCGTAGAGCGTCTGACCCTGCGCGCCGAAGCGAGCGAAGCTCGAGCGGATGGCGTCCTGCGCCTGCGAGCTGATGAGCCCCTGCGGGTCGTTCATGGCGGCCCGTTGTGCCGGCGGCAGCGACTGCAGCATCTGCTGGAGCTGGGGCGGCAGGGCCCCCTGGAAGGCGCCCACGAAGCCGCGCGCCAGCACCGTGCCCAGGATGGGGGCGATGATCACCCCGCCGAGCGAGCGTACGAACTGCTGCGTGGCGTTCACCACCCCCATGATCTTGTACGGGAAGGCGTTCTGCACCGCCACGTTGAGCAGCGGCAGCAGCGAGCCGATCCCGACGCCCATGACGATCATGTTGCGCACCACGGTCGGCCAGGTGGTGCCGACGCCCATCAGGTTGAACAGCACCATGCCGCCCACCATGAACACGGACCCGCCGATCGCCAGCAGCTTGTAGCGACCGGTGCGACTCATCAACCAGCCGGAGAAGACGCTGGCCGCGACGAAGCTGAGCATCATGGGGGTGAGCACCTCGCCCGACCCCTGCGCCGACATGCCGATCACGCCCTGCACGTATAGCGGCAGGAACATCAGCGTGCCGAACATGCCCATGGTGACGAACAGCGCCACGATCACGGTGACGGTGAAGATGGGCTTGGCGAACAGGCTGGGGTCGAGGACCGGCTCCGCCGCCCGGCGCTCGTTCCATACGAACAGGCCGAGGAAGACGGCGGCGGCGGCGAACAGCCCGAGGATGGCGGCGCTGCCCCAGGCGTACTGGCCGCCGGCCCAGGTCAGGGCCAGCAGGAACGGCACCAGGCCCATGGCCATGAGCACGCTGCCGCGCCAGTCGAGCTTGACCCGGTGGCCGACGCGCACCCGCGGAAGCGTGGCGATCACGGCGATGAGCGCCACGGCGGCGACCGGAAGGTTCACGTAGAACACCCAGCGCCAGCCGAGACTGTCGGTGATCCAGCCGCCGATCGTGGGGCCGATGATGCTGGAGATGCCGAACGTGGCGGCGATCACGCCCATCCAGCGGCCGCGCTCGCGAGGATTGAAGATGTCGCCGATGGTGGCGCGCGGCATGCTCATCAGGGCGCCCGCGCCGATCCCCTGCACGCCGCGGGCGAGGATGAGCTCGAACATGCTATGCGCTTGGCCGCTCACCGCCGAGCCGATCATGAACACGATCAGCCCGAACACGTAGAACGGCTTCCGGCCGTAGATGTCGGAGAGCTTGCCGTAGATGGGCACGGTGATGGCCGACGCCATCATGTAGGCCGTGAACACCCAGGCGTAGACGGACAACCCCTTGAGGTCGCCGACGATGACAGGCAGGGCCGTGGACACGACCGTCTGGTCCAGCGAGGCGAAGAACATCGACAGCAGCACCGCGCCGAGGGCCCACCAGCGCGCGTTGCCGGTGATGCGGTTGGTCGTCTGGACCTCCCGTCGTTCACGGCCGCCCCCGCCGAGCGCGCCGGGCCGCCTCATGCGGACACCCCGCCGTGCTCGCCGCCGCTCTCGCCCGAGGTCCCGCCAGGCGAGCCGACCGCGGAGACCTCGCCCGCCGCCTCCTTGGCCTCGACCGCCTCGGAGAGCGCTTCCATGTCCTCTGCCAGGCGCGCCAGCGCACCCTCGGGAACGTCGGAGAAGGCGTGCGCGATGACCCCGCGCAGCGCGGCCCAGCCGTCGCTGCTGGCGCGGGCGCCGGCCTCGGTCACCGCCAGCGCCACCCGGCGCCGGTCGACGGTGTCGGGCTGCCGCACGACGTAGCCGAGCTCGACGAGGTGGTCGACGGTGCGCGTGACCACTGCCGCGGCGGTGTCGGTGCGGTCGCTCAGCTCGTGCGGGAAGCACGGCCCCTCCTCCACCGCGCGCAGCAGCAACAGCTCCTTGGCGTTCAGGCCGCTGGCGTCCTCGACGTGACCGCCAGCCAGGCTCTGCATCGCGCGTCCGAGGCGGCGGGCCGCCTTGGTCGTGCGCATGAACTCGTTGATGATGGATGTCGTTTTCACGCGGAACAATATAATGAGCAATAGTTACGTTGTCAAGCATCCTGGCGACGTGTCGGGCGACGCTGTCCTGGACGCATCCATGGTCCCGGACAAAGACCCCCATCCCCTGCCGGGCATGAGCGATGCACCTGGAGGCGCCGGGTCGAGCGGCTGGGCCGAGGTCGCAGGGCCCGCGACCGGGCGCTGCAGGCACCGGACCCTCGAGCAGGCGACATGGCGGCGAGGCCCCCACCGGCGCCGGCTTTGGGGCCGGCGCTGGCGTGGGCGGGTCGCTGATGCGCCCGCTGAGACGACTCGCGGCCGAGACCGTCCGCGGCTTCCAGGGCCACCGGGGTGCGGCGCGCGCAACACCGGGTAGGGCTTTTCATCCTGCGTTCAAGACCTTCATGAGTTACGCGCGCACAGTGCAGCCAGTTTGGCTCCGCGGGAACACCCTCCCCGCGCCCATCCGGAAGGAGGCTGGCATGCCCATGCGTCTCTTGCGTCTCGCGCCGGTGGCCCTGCTCCTGGCCGCTGTCGGCGTCACGCAGTCCATGGCCCAATCGATGCCCGATACGCCCATCAGCCAGGAGTTCCCCCACGTCCTGGCATCGGTCGACCTGCAACCAGGCCAGTCGGCGTCCGTCACGGTCCCGGACGCCTACTTCAAGGGGTCGGCCCCTGGCGAGATGACCGTCTACATCCCGGCGGGCACCTTCCAGGACCCGGTGACCTTCCAGGTGCTGGCCGCCAGCAATCGGCGCTGGGACGCCCACGTCAAGTCGGGCACCAAGGTGGTGGCGAACTTCGCCTACCGCGTGCTCGACCGGAAGACCGGCAAGCCCCTGCAGGCCTTCCCCTCGGCCGTGCAGTACACGGTGTCGGACAGCATGATCAACTCGCACAGCGTCTACTGGGCGGTGAAGCCCGCTGGCGGCCTGATCGACGCCAACAGCAACAGCAACATCAGCGGGCACGTGCTGTCGCATCCCACGCCCACGGCTGCGGTAGGCTGGATCATCACCACGCCCACGTCCACCCTGTCGATGTCGCGCGGCTCGGGCTCGATGTCGGGTGCCTCGGCGGGCAGCGGCTCGATGTCGGG
>CAZBZU010000002.1:92600-114496 GCA_964496495.1 uncultured bacterium | reverse complement strand
TCGTCGGGAGGCTCGTCGACCAGCTCCTCGGGCTCCGGCTCGAGCAGCGGCGGGTGAGCTGACAGCGCCACCTGAACCCCCGTTCGCGCCCCGGCCCCTCCGGCCGGGGCGCGAACGCGTCCAGGACACCCGCGTCAAGGACACCCCCTCCAGGAGACCCGCTCTTGGGTCGGCCCTCGTCGAAGGAGCGGCTGCGCAGGTAGGTGACGGCGAGCGGGAGCTCCAGGAAGCCCGCCACCCCGATCCCGAGGACCGCGGCCCTCACGTCGTCCGCCCGGTGTCGCCCAGCTGCGCGTAAATGTGTACCGCCGTGGTACAATTGTTCGGTGTGGCGGGGCTCAGCTCCGCCGTCAAGCCCACCAAACGTGCCAATCGCCCCTCCCGCGGGAGCGAGGCTAGGTAGGTTCCCGAGCGAGATCGCCTGGAGCCAAGCCGGCGAGACGCTCGTCACCCCCCACCCGGAGATGGTTGTCGTCATGGACAGAGCTTCGATCGAACGTACGCGCCAGCACGACGCGGAGGCCGCCCCCGAGCAGGGCGGCGACGCCGGGGCGGCCTCCGGTCACAGCGACCGGCAGGCCGCCGACCACCGCCGCACCCAGATCGACGAGGGGAACGACCTTCAGCGCTACCTCGCCGAGATCGGTCGCGTCCCCCTGCTGGAGCGCGAGGAGGAAGTGGCGCTGGCGCGCCGCGTCGAGGCCGGCGAGGAGGCCCGGGGGCGGCTCGAGATCGAGCGGGAGACGCTCGACGAGCGCCAGCGCCGCGAGCTGACGCGCCGGCTGGAGGACGCCGAAGCAGCGACGAAGGCGCTGGTGGAGGCCAACCTTCGCCTGGTCGTCTCGGTAGCCAAGCGCTACCGGGGCCGTGGCCTGCCGCTGCTGGACCTCATCCAGGAGGGGAACGCCGGCCTCATCCACGCCGTGAGCAAGTACGACGTCAACACCGGCTACAAGTTCTCCACCTACGCGGTGTGGTGGATCCGCCAGGCCGTGGTGAGGGCGCTGGCGAACGCGGCGCGCACCATCCGCTTGCCGGTGCACTTCCAGGAGACGCTCACCAGGCTGCGCGGCACGGCCGACCGGTTGGAGCAGGACCTCGGTCGGCCCCCCACGCGGGAGGAGATCGCCGGCGCCATGGGCGAGGGCTGGACCATCGAGCGGGTCGACCACACCCTGAGGCAGGCCCGCGACACCCTGTCGCTGGAGCGGCCCGTCGGTGACCAGGACGACACCTTCCTCGGCGACCTGCTGGAGGACGCCGGCGCCGACGCGCCGGTGGACCTCGCCAGCGATCGTGCGCTGACCGACAAGCTGACGCAGCTCCTGGACCGCCTGTCGGACCGCGAGTCGGAGGTCCTGAGGCTGCGCTTCGGCCTGGTGGACGGCGAGCAGCACACCCTGGAGGACATCGGCCATCTCTACGGCATCACGCGCGAGGCCGTGCGGCAGGCAGAGGCTCGCGCCCTGCGAAAGCTGCAGTACCTGGCCCGGCGGGACGCGTCCCTGCGTGACTTCCTGGACTGACGTCCCTGCGCCTGCTGGCGCGGGCCGGTCAGGCTGGATGATCGCCCTCCAAGACGAGATTCGAGGGCCATCGGCCGGCCCGGCGACGGCGTTGCTCCGGCCTTGCGGCGGGCCCGCCTGAGGCCCTAGAATGTAACTCCACGCGCAACGCGACCTCTCCTTTCGCCACAGCCCAACGAGCCCCTCGCCGCACGGGTGAACATCGCGCGAGCCCACGGAACCTGCCTGGAGCGGAGCCCCTAGGAGACGCGCATGGTACGTCAGACGCACCGTCGTCACGTCTACGCACCCGTCGCAAACGGTCAGGGGGTCCGGCTACTGGAGCCGGTCTCGCCGAATCGCTGGAAGGGCGAGACCGACTGCGTGATCGGTCCGTTCTCCAGCCGCAGCCTGGCCAACGGCTTCGCCAGCGTCACCACCGACTTCGGCCAGTACGGTGCCGTTCGCTTCAGCGTCTTCGCCAAGCGCGAGTGCTGGTACGTCGAGGTCCAGCCGCAGCACTGATGCCCCCTGGCGGGCCGCCGCCCTCACGGTCCGCCCGTACTCCGAGCCGCGGCGCGCGCTCCGAGAGGAGCGCGCGCCCTACCGTTGGCCCTGTCTCCGGGCGCTGGCCCGTGGTTGCCGGCAGGCGCCGGCCGGACGCGACGAGCGCCGCTCGAGCCGGCGCGGCCGCCGCCTCAGCCACGCTCGAGCCGACCGGCGGCCCGCCCGATGCCCTCGCCGAAGCCGCCAGCGTCCACGACCTCGGCGAGCTCCGGCTGGCGGCCGAGCGCCCGCAAGAACGCCTCGTCCGCGGCGCCCGTTCCCACCGCGATCACGGTGATGCCACGCGCGCGCGCCGCGACGGCCGCGTCGAGCGTGGCGCGGCGGTCGTCGGGCATGCCGTCGGTGAGGAGGAGCACCACCCGGCTGCCGCGGCGACGGGACAGCCGCCTCGACGCCAGGCGTAGGGCGGCCGCCATGGCGGTCCCGCCGTCGGGCGTGACACCGTCGAGGCAGCGCTGGAAGCGGTAGGGGTCGCGCGTGGCCCCCGTCAGCAGGCGCGCGCCGCGGCCGAAGCCGATCACGCCCACGGCGTACCGTCGGCGCCAGGCCTCGTAGAAGAAGCGTACCGAGCCGCGCCGCAGCTCGGACATCTTGCCGTCGTCCGCCATGCTGGCGGAGTGGTCGAGGAGCAGGTAGACCGTGCCCGTCAGGCGAGCCCGCCGGCCCATCAGGGCGTCGGCCGCGCGCCGCACCAGCCCCGCCTCGCCGACCTCCGCCTGCGCCATCCGGGCAGGCACCATCGCCTCGCCGCTCCGCGTCACTAGACCCTTACTCTAGCGCCCGGCGCCCCGGTGCCGAGCGGCGGCTCAGGCGTGGCCCCGCGTCAGCAGCGCGACGAATGTCGTGCCGCTGACGAGCTGCAGCCCGGTGACGACGAGCAGCGCGTAGATGATGAGCGTGAACGTCCGCTCTTGCACCGCGCGGTTGAGCCACACGCCCAGCGCCGCTCCGAGGGCCGCCAGCGGCAGCAACACCAGCGCCACCAGCAGGTTGTCGACGCTCAGTAGCCCCAGCCAGGCGTACGGCACCAGCTTGACGAGATTCACGATGAAGAAGAACCACGCGGCGGTACCCACGTACAGCTGGCGGCCCAGCCCGCGCGGCAGCAGATAGACGGCGATGGGCGGCCCGCCGACGTGCGCGATGGTGGACGTGAAGCCGGCGAACCCCCCGAGGACCGCGCCCAGGGCCCTCGATGGCGGCCGCCGTGCGAGCAAGCGCAGCACCCGCGCGCGCACCCCCTGCCAGGCCGTGAACGCCAGCGCAAGCACGCCCACGCCTACCTCCAGCGCGCGGCCGTGCGGCGCCAGCACATCGAACGCCAACGCGCCCAGGACGATCCCCACCAGCGCCGCCGGCAGCAGCAGCCGCAGGTCACGCAGGCTGGCGCTGCGGCGGTAGTGCCACACCGCGAAGATGTCGCCGCCGATGAGCACCGGAAGCAGCAGCGCCGCCGCCGCCGGCACCGGCATGACGAGGGCCACCAGCGGGGTGGCGATCACCCCGGCGCCGGCTCCGAAACCCGCCTTGCCGACTCCGATGAGGATGGCGGCGGCAGCAGCCACCGCGAAGGCGGCGGCGGGCAGGCCTAGGACCATCGTCACCGCGCCCGGCCCGCGCCGGCCGCGGTGGCCTCCCCGGCGGCGCCTGCGCGCGGTGGGAAGGTGGGTGCGAGCCGCACCTGCGACGCCCGCTCGAAGGCGTGGGCATAGCCGAGCAGCCGTGCCTCGCTATGCGCCTCGGCGAACAGCGACAGCCCTACCGGCAGGCCGTGGACGTAGCCGGCGGGAACGCTCACATGCGGGTAGCCCGCCATGGCCGCCGGCGCCGAGCAGCTCCCCAGCTTGAGGTCGCCGTCGACGAGGTCGCTCACCCAGGCCGGTGCCAGCGTGGGCGCCACCAGGGCGTCCAGGCGGTGGCGGCCGAGCGCGCCGTCGATGGCCGCGCGGGCCGCGCCACGCGTGGCAGCCGCTACCCGAAGGTGCGTTTCCTCGTCCACGTCCCCGCCCGCCACCGCCCGCTCCAGCCGCTCCTGGCCGAAGTAGGGCATGACCCGCTCGGCATGTTCCCGGTTGAAGGCGACGACCTCGGCCAGGCTGCGTACGCCGGCGTCGGGATGAGCGGCCAGGTAGGCGTCCACCCCGAGCTTGATCTCCAAGACCATGAGCTCCATCTCCGGTGCGCTCTGGATGCCGGCGCGACCCAGCTCCACGCCGTCCACGATCTCCGCGCCGAGCTCGCGCAGCAGCCGCAGCGCCCCCTCGATGAGGGCGCCGGCCTCCTCGTGGCGGCCGAAGTAGTCGCGCGCCACGCCCAGGCGCGCTCCGCGCAGCGCGCCCGGCCGCAGTGCGCCCTGCAGGAAGGCGCCACCCTCGGGCGCAGCGCTCGTGGCCGGATCGCGCGGGTCTGGGCCGGCCATGACGGCCAGCAACAACGCCGCGTCCGCCACGCTTCGCGCCAGCGGGCCGGCGGTGTCCTGCGAGGCTGCCACGGGGATGATGCCGGCACGGCTCACCAACCCGACGGTGGGCTTGATGCCGACCACGCCGTTGGCCGACGCCGGGCTGACGATGGATCCGTCGGTCTCGGTGCCCACCGCGGCCGCGCACAACGCCGCGGCCGCGGCCACACCCGAGCCGGAGCTCGAGCCGCTGGCGCTGCGGTTGAGCGCATAGGGGTTGCGGGTGAGCCCGCCGCGGCTGCTCCAGCCGCTGCAGCCGCGGTCCGACCGGAAGTTGGCCCACTCGCTCAGGTTGGTCTTCCCCAGGAACACGGCGCCGGCGGCGCGCAGCCGTGAAGCCACGGTCGCGTCGGCGGGCGCCCGGTGACCCTCCAGCGCCAGCGACCCGGCCGTCGTGGCCATGCGGTCGCCGGTGTCGATGTTGTCCTTCAGCATCACCGGAATGCCCTCGAGCGGGCCGCGCCCGCGGCCCTCGGCCAGGCGGCGGTCGCTGGCGTCGGCCAGGCGCTCGGCGTCCGGGTTCAGCTCGATGACCGCATTGAGTCGCGGCCCGTCGCGGTCGAGCCGCTCGACGCGCTCGCGATAGCCCTCCATCAGCTCACGTGCGCTCACCTCGCGGGCTTCGAGCGCCGCTCGCATCTCGGCGATACCGCCATCCAGCAGCTCCACGCACCCGTCCCTTCGACCCGGCGCCGGCGACGCAGGCCCGTGCGGTAGCCTACCCCGGCCGTGCCGAGGGCCGGACCTGCCTCGCCGGCAGCCGCCGGCGGTGGTATCATCGGCGCCACACCTTCAGCGTCGTGGCCGGCCACCGAAGGCTCGTGGGAGGAGCATGGGTGACGTGACGCAGTCCGCCTCAGCGACCGGCGAGCAGGAGTCCGAGGCGCCCTGGCACCTGTTCCTGCGCGGCGAGACGGTCAGGCTCATCGGCCCGACCGGCGCCTGGCTCCCGGGCGTAACCTCGGGGCTGGTGCTGGCCTACCTCGCGCTGGAGGGCCCGACCCCGCGCGAACGCCTGGCCGGCCTGCTGTGGCCCGAGCGGCCGGACGCCAGGGCCCGCGCGAACCTCCGCCAGCTGCTGCTGCGCATCCGTGAGGCCGCGCCGATCGTGCGCGGCGACCCGGTCAGGCTCGACGCCGATGTCTGGGTCGACGCTCGCGCGCTCCCCGACGAGGCCATCGCAGGCACCGCCGGCGGCGGGCTGTTGGCGGGGGTCGACGCCTCACGCTGGCCGGCGCTCGCCGAGTGGCTGGCATCACGCCGGAGCGATCACGATGCGCGTGTGAGGCAGGCGCTGCTGGATGGCATCTCGGCAGCCCGACAGGACGGGGACCTGGCGGCCGCCGCGGCGGCCGCGGAGCGCTTGACGCACCTCGATCCCTGGTCGGAGGCGGCGTGCCGCACGGTCATGGAGGTGGCGCTGGCGCAGCGAGAGCCGGCCGCGGCGCTTCGGGCCTTCCGGCGGCTGCGCCGGACCCTCGCCCACGAGGTCGGGAGCGAGCCGGGAGTCGAGACCGTCGCGCTGGCCGCGAGGGCCGCCAGGGAGGCCGCCCAGCTCCCGTCCGCGCCGCCCCGGCAAACGATGCCGAGCAGCAGCGTGGCGCAGCACGCCGAAAGCGGCGGCTGGCTGCGCGAGGGAGCGGAGCTGCTCCTGCGCATGGCCGAGGAGCTCCCCGAGGGGCTCGAGCTCGGACGCCTGCTCGCCGAGCTCGCCTGGCTGGAGCACCGGCTCGGCTGGAACCGCCGCGCCCGCACCCACGCGGGGCGCGCCCTCGAGGTCTCGGGCGATGCCTCGGACCATGCCCCCGAGGCGGCCGCGGGCAGCGCTCGCGCGGACGCCTGGTTCGTGCTCGGCTCGCTCGCCTGGGCCGAGGGCGATCTGGTGGAGGCGCGAGACCGCTGGGACCGGGCGCTGCAGTCCCTGCGGCTGGGCGATCGTGCCGCCCGGCTGCGGCTGAGCCTCGACCTGGCACTGGTAGAGGACGCGCTCGCGCGGCCCGGCGCGGCGAGGCGCCACTACCTCGCCGCCCTGGCGCTCGCTCGCGCCACGGCCGAGCGCACCGCCGAGGCCAAGATCCTCAACAACCTGGGCGCCCAGCTGGTGTGCGAAGGGCGCGCGCCCGACGGCCTGGCGCTCCTGCGGCGCGCGCACGCGCTCGCGCGCGAGCATCGTGATCGCCTGCTCGAAGGGTACGTCCTCGACAGCCTCGCCGGCGGCTACCTGGCCGTCTCGGCGGCCGCCGCGAACGCCACCGACCTCGTCGCCGACGACCGGCTCGCAGCGGCTCGCGCCGCCGCGGCCCGGGCGGCCCACATCGGCATCGACGCCGGCGACGCCCGGCTGCAGATCGAGGCCCTCCTCACGCTCTCGCGCGTGAGCCTCGCGGAGGCCGATGGCGCCGCCGCGCGGCGCTTCGCCGAGGCCGCGCTGGCGCGGGCCGAGGCGTCGGGCTGGCAGCCGCTGTCGGCATCGGCGCGCCTCCGGCTGGTGGAGGCGAGAGCTCAGATGCGAGGACGTGACGCCGGCGTGACGGCCGGCGGGTGAGGCTGAGGCCGGAAGGAGGAAGACGATCGTGGCCAAACTGCTGAGATGCCGTGACGTGGGCTTCGACTGCGACGCGGAGGTGCGCGCCGAGACGGAGGACGATCTGCTGCGCATGGTCGCGGAGCACGCACGCGAGGTCCACGGTCTCGAGGAAGTGGACGACGCGGTGGTGGAGAAGGTTCTGGCGTCGATCCAGAGCGACTGAGTCCAGCCGGACTACGGTCCGACGACAAGCCGCACCGGTGGCAGAGGCATCCACGCGCAGTGCTACAATCGCGCCCACACAGAGCAAGCGGAAACGCTCGAGGGGCGGGTGCGCGTGGATGCCTCACATGCTTGGCTACGCCGGCGGCGGGCTCGGGCCGTTGAGCCCGCCATGAGGGGAACGCCGGCGTGGCCGTGAGCGACGCCGCCGACGTCGTTGTCGTGGGGGCCGGGCTGGCGGGGCTGGTGGCCGCCGCGGAGGCGGCCGAGGCCGGCAGGCGGGTGATCGTGCTCGAGCAGGAGTCGGAGGCCAGCCTCGGCGGCCAGGCCTACTGGTCGCTGGGCGGCCTGTTCCTGGTCGGCAGCCCGGAGCAACGCCGCCTGGGCATCCGCGACTCGCGCGATCTCGCCTGGCGCGACTGGCTGGCGACGGCCGACTTCGGTGGCGAGGACGACACCTGGCCGCGGCGCTGGGCGCAGGCGTACGTCGACTTCGCCGCCGGTGAGAAGCGCTCCTGGCTGCGCGCCCACGGCCTGCGGTTCTTCCCCATCGTGGGCTGGGCCGAGCGCGGGGCGGGCCTGGCGAACGGGCCCGGCAACACCGTGCCCCGCTTCCACATCGTCTGGGGCACGGGCCCGGCTATCGTGGCGGCGTTCGAGCGCCGGGTACGCGACCACGCCGGCGCAGGCAGGATCTGCCTACGCTTCCGTCACCGCGTGTGCGCGCTCGAGATCGAGGCCGGCACGGTCACGGGCGTGACGGGCGAGGTGCTGGAGGACGACGCCGTGGAACGCGGGCGACCCAGCAGCCGCCGGGCGTCGCGCGGCTTCACGGTCCGCGCCGCGGCCGTGGTGGTGGCCTCGGGCGGCGCGGGTGGGAACCAGGCACTGGTCCGCCGTCACTGGCCGGAGGGGCGCCTCGGCCCGCCGCCGGACGGGATGCTGGCCGGGGTTCCCGCACACGTCGACGGCGCGCTCCAGCAAGCCGTCGACGCGGCCGGCGGGCGGCTCGTCCACCAGGAGCGCATGTGGCACTACCCGGAGGGCGTCGGCAACGTGACGCCGGTGTGGCCAGGACACGGCATACGCATCCTGCCCGGCCCCAGCAGCCTGTGGCTCGACCCCGACGGCCGCAGGCTCCCGCCGCCGTTCTTCCCGGGCTTCAACTCGCTCGACACCCTGGCGCACCTGGGCAGGCGCGGGCTCGGATACAGCTGGTTCCTTCTCGATCGCCGCATCCTGCGACGCGAGCTCGCCCTCTCAGGAAGCGCCCACAACCCCGACCTCACCGGCAAGAGCGTCTGGGGCGTGGTGCGCGGCAGGCTGGCCGGCCTGCAACCGCCCCTGAGAGCCTTGCTGGAGCGCGGCCAGGACGTCCTCCAGGACACCGACCTGGATCGCCTGGTGGCGCGGATGAACGCCCTCACAGGGACCTCCCGGCTCGACGCGGCGGTGGTGCGCGACGCCGCCCGGGCGCGCGACGAGCAGGTCATGCTGGCCCCGGGCAAGGACTTCCAGGTGATGGCGATGCGCAGTGCGCGGCGCTACCTGGGGGACCGGCTGGCCCGGGTGGCGCGGCCGCACCGCCTGCTCGACCCGAACGCCGGGCCGCTGGTGGCGGTGCGCCTCCGGCCCCTGACCCGCAAGTCGCTGGGCGGGCTCGAGACCGACCTCCTGGGTCGCGTGCTGACATCGGCGGGCGAGCCCCTGCCTGGCCTGTTCGCCGCCGGGGAGGCAGCGGGCTTCGGTGGCGGCGGCATGCACGGCCTGCGCTCCCTGGAGGGCACCTTCCTGGGAGGCTGCCTGTTCAGCGGCCGCATTGCCGGGCGAAGCGCCGCCGACCACAGCGCCTGAGCGGGTTCGCCAGGGCTGGCCGCGCGAGCGGCAGACGCGGGCGCGCCACCCCTGCACCGGATCTGCACAGGCGCGCCCTACCGTCTGCGGACGAGCACCCCGGAGCCCCGCGGCCACGCCGCGGGCCACACCCCCATCCGGGGCGCCACAGGAGGACCAGCGATGCGGCACACCGACGCAGCGAGCAGCCGGCAGCGCCACCACTGGACACCCCGGCCCATCACGCCATGGACGGCCCTGGCAGCCGCCGTCTGTCTTCTCGCCCTGCTCCCCGGCTGGGCGGCCGCGCAACAGACCTACACCGTCGTCCAGGACCAGAGTCAGGCAAGCTACACCGTCCGCGAGAAGGTGGTCGGCCTGGCACTCCCGCGCGACGCGCACGGCGTCACCAAGCTGGTCACTGGCAGCGTCGTGCTCGGCTCCGACGGCAGCGTCCAGGACGGTTCGAAGCTCACCGTCGACCTGAGCGGCCTGACGAGCGATTCGGCGCGGCGAGACAACTTCATCAAGCGCAACACCCTCCAGACCGGCAGCACCCCGGACGCCGTGTTCGTGCCGACGTCCATCCGGGGCCTGCCGTGGCCGCTCCCCGGCAGTGGCACCGCCGACATCGCCATCACCGGCGAGTTCACCGTCCACGGCACCACCAAGACCGTCACCTGGGACGGCACCGCCACGTTCTCCGACGGCGGCGTCAGCCTGGACGCCACCACGGATGTCACCTTCGCCGACTTCGCCCTCACGCGCCCCACGGTGGGCCCCATCCTCGCCGTCTCCGACCCCATCCACCTCGAGGTGACGGCCGCCTTCCAACGCTCCGATTGACCCCTCGGGGCACCCCCGGCCGGCCACGCGCCCGCGTGTCGTACCACGCGGGCGCGTGGTCACGGTGACCCCCGCTCCGGCCCGTGCAAGAACGCCGTAAGACCTCCCGCGCTAGCATGCGCACGGCGGGAGGAAGCGCCTTGCATGAGCGCGCCTGGCCGGACGCCGGGGGCACCGCCCCGTCGGGCGATCGGCCGCAACGTGACCACTACTACACCGTCATGTCCGCCTTCGGCGACGCGTTGCTGTGCGCCCGCGACGCCGACGAGCTGTGGGCCTCCACGACGCAGGCCCTGGCACAGGATGGCCCCTTCGCAGGCGCCGCCGTGGCGCGCGCCGAGGCGGGCGGCAGGCTTCACCTCACCGCGGCCGCCGGCGCCGCCAAGGAGGCCTTGCGTGGGCTCGCGCTCGAGCTCGGCGGCACCCCCGCATCGCCGGTGGCGCTGGCATGGACCACCGGCGAGCCCGCCCTCGACGGCGACGTCGGGCGCGCTCGCTGGCTGGAGGGGGCGCGAGCGCCCGGGATCGGCTCGCTGCTGGCAGTCCCGGTGCGCGAGCAGGGCGCCGTCTCGGCGGTGTTGTGCCTCGCCGCGCCCGAGGTCGACGGCCTCGACGAGGCCTCGCAGAGCCTCGTTCGCCGCCTGGGCCGCCTGCTGGAGCGGTGGCTCGACGACCGCGCGCAGCTCTCCCTGCTGCAGCACCAGGCCCTCCACGACCCGCTGACGGATCTGCCCAACCGCCGCATGATGGTGGAGCACTTGAGCGCAGCGCTGGCGCGCGCCCGCCGGCGAGGCGCCGCCGTCGCGGTGGGGATGCTCGACCTCGACGACTTCAAGCCCATCAACGACAGCTGCGGGCACGCCGCGGGAGACCGCCTCCTGCGGCAGCTCGCCGAGCGGCTGCGCGCAGAGCTCAGGGGGCAGGACATGCTCGTCCGCCTCGGGGGCGACGAGTTCGCGCTGGTCGTCGGCGACCTCCCGGCCGGCCGTGCCTCCGCCGAGCTGGCGGCGGCACTCGAGCGGCTGCACGACGCCATGGACGAGCCGTTCGACCTGGGCCACGGACGCACCGCCAAGGTGGGCATGAGCCTGGGGGTCGCGCTCTATCCGTTCGACGGCGAGGAGATCGACCAGCTCGTGCGCCAGGCCGACATGGCCATGTACCGCGCCAAGTCCGCCAAGCCGACGCGGGTGGCGTGGTGGCAGCTGGCCTCGGACCGCGAGGACGCCACTCCCGGCGACGCAGCACCGGCGCCGTACGGCGCCGCCGCCGCTGCCCTGCTGGACCGGGCGCACGGCCTGCTGCAGGAGGTCGCGCGGCGCTACGTGGACACGCTGCAGCGCGACATCGAAGCCGATGCGCTCAAGGGCGGCGTCTTCGCTGCCGTGGCGGCGCCGGCGCTGCAGCGGCACGCCGAGGGCCTCGCAAGGCATGTCGGCGAGCTCCTCGCCCCCGCCGCGGAAGCGGACGCGACGCACGGCCGGGCCGAGGCGCTGGGCAGGGTCCACGCCCTGGTCGGCGTCGATCCGGTCAGCGTGGTGCAGATGCTGGGCCGCTACCGCTCCGTGCTCAGCGAGTGCCTGGCAGCGTCGCCGCTCACCGGGCGCGAGCGCTTCCGGATGATGCACGTGGCCGAAGCCCGGCTGCAGGACGAGCTGCAGCACGAGCTCGGCGGTCACGGCGCCGCCATCACGGCACACCACCAGCTCAACGCCGCTCCCTTGCCGCCGCACGGCACGCCCTGGGTCGACGCCCTGCAGATCGAGCTGGAGGCCCTGGCGGCGCTTCCCGGCGTGAAGGCCGCGGCGTTGCAGCGCACGGACGCCGACGGGCGGCTGGCGGTGGAGGCCTGCGCGGGCGAGGTCGGCGCCGAGCTGACGGCATTGACCCGTACCACGGAGCTGGCCCCCCTCGCCGACATCGACCATGCCGGAGCGAGCACGCTGGTGGCGCGGGCCTGGACGACGGGTGTCACGCAGTGCGGCCCGGACTACGCCCACGACGAGCGCACCGGCCCCTGGCGCGAGCCCCTGGCGAGGCTGGGGGTCCGCAGCCTGCTGGCCGTTCCCGTCCCCGGCCCCAACGACCGGCCGGTGGCCATCCTGGCGGTCTACGGCGCCTGGGTCGGCCAGTTCGGCGCCGACTGGACGGACGTCTTCTCCCAGGGCCTGCAGCACCGCTGGGAGCGGTTGTGGCGCCATCGCCACGGCCCCGAGCGCGCGCCCGCCCTGGCGCGACCGCTGGCGGAGCGCTACCGCGAGCGCCTCTTCGGGGGCGGCCTGACCATGTACCTTCAACCCGTCGCCGACATGACCTCCGGCGAGGTGGTGGCCGCCGAGGCGTTGGCGCGTCTGCGGCTTCCAGGCGGTGCCGTGCTCGCTCCCGGCACCTTCCTGCCGGTGCTAGGCGAGGTGGAGCTGGCACGGCTGTTCCGCCTCACGCTCGACCGGGCGCTGGACGCCCTGGTGGCGTGGGACGCCTGCCCCAGTGTCCCCGCCGGGACCGAGAGCGCATCCGGCGCCGCTGCGGCCGGCGGCAGCGGCCGCCCGCCGCAGCGCCTGGAGGTCGCCGTGAACCTGCCGCCCTCCACCCTGCTCGAGCCCCACTGCCCGGGCTGGATCGCTGAGGCGCTCCAGCACCACGGCGTGGCGCCCGAGCGCCTCAGCCTGGAGCTCATCGAGACCGAGGACATCGGTCAGGAGGTTCGCCAGGCGGCCATCCGTGCCATCGTCGACCTGGGCGTGCGGCTCTCCATCGACGACCTGGGGTCGGGCTTCAGCAGCCTGCGGCGCCTGGCCGAGCTCCCGTTCGACACCATGAAGATCGACCAGGCGCTGATGGCGCGCTTGATCGACGAGCCGCTGCAGACCCTCACCCTGGTCCGTAGCCTGGTTCGACTGGGTCAGGACCTGGGCCGCCGCGTGGTCGTCGAGGGCACCAGCGACCCCGGCCTGGTGGAGGTGGCGTCGGCGCTCGGCGCGCGCTTCGTACAGGGGTTCGGCATCGCACGGCCGATGCCGCTCGAGGCCTTGCCGAGCTGGCAGGCCGCCTTCCACATGCCGGCGGAGCCCGGCCGTATCCGTACCGCACCGGGAGCGCTGGCCTGGCACTGGCGCGCGCTCCGTGGCCGGCACCTCAGCCACCCGCCGGAGCTGCGCAGCTGCCCGCTCCACGGCTACTTCCAGCAGCCCGACCTGAAGGCCAGCGAGGGCGCCCGCCTGCACGCGCGGTTCCACGCAGGGACGGAGCTCGGCGGAGCGGGCGAGCACCTCCTCGAGTGGCTGATCGCACACGCGCAGACGGGCGCCACGCCGGGCTGAACGGCACGGCCGCCGCGCGCGTGCGGAACCCGCAGTGGCGCGCGGCAGATGCTGTAGCGTGTGCGGCAAGGGAGGACACCGCCGGCGCCAGCCGGCCGGGCCACCTCTCCCCACGCCAGGGAGGCCGCCATGGCCGGACGACAGACCACCCCTCTGACGAGCGCCAGCCCCGCCACCGCACCCGGCGCCAACCCTCTCAGGCACCTGCGGCATCTCCTCGGAGGGACGATCCGCTCCGACGGCGTCAACGTGCTGCTGATCACCCTGGGAGCGCTCGTCTACGCGCTGGCGTTCGACCTCTTCCTGGTACCCAGCCATGTCGCACCCGGCGGCCTCGGCGGCGTGGCACTGGTCGTCACGAACTACCTCCGCCTCCCCAACGGCATGGTGCTCTTCGTCCTCAACATCCCGCTGTTGCTCCTGGGCGCGTGGCAGCTGGGCGGCGCCCGTTTCATCGCCCGCACCATCTACGCCGTGGTGGTCACCACCGTCGCCATCGACGGCCTCGCCTCCGTGGTGCCGGTGCACGGCGTCAGCGGCGACCCGCTCCTCGACGCTCTCTACGGCGGCGCGATCACCGGCATCGCCGGCGGGCTGGTGATCCGCGCGCACGGCAACCTGGGGGGTACGGGCATCCTGGGGCGCGTCGTCCAACGCCGCACGGGCATCCCCATGGGCCAGGTGTACATGCTGACCGACGGCATCATCGTCGCCCTGATGGGCGCCGTGTTCGGCTGGGAGCGCGCGCTCTACTCGCTGGTGGCGCTGTTCCTCAACGGCCTGGCCACCGACTACGCCATCGAAGGCCCGTCGATCGTGCGCACCGTGTTCATCGTCACCGACCGCCCCGAGGACGTGGCGGCCGCCTTGCAGGCCCGGCTTCGCACCGGCGTCACCGCCTGGCAGGGTAAGGGCATGTACAGCCATGGCGAGCGCACGGTGCTCTTCTGCACCGTCAACCGCACCGAGGTTCGCGAGTTGACCCGGGTGGTGCGTGAGACCGACCACCAGGGCTTCCTGGTGGTGGGGCAAGGGCACAGGGCGCTGGGCGGCACCATCGGCAAGAGCGACACCTCCGACTAGCTCCGGGCAGCTCGCGCCGGTTTCCGGCGCGCGCCAGGCGGCGCGCTCGCGCCGGCGGCGGCGTGCCGTGTCCTCGAACGCCGTATCCTCGCACCATGTACCGTCCGGAGGATCTGCTGGAGCGCAACCGCGCCTGGGCGGAGACGGTCGTGCGCGGCGACGGGGGCTACTTCGAGCGCCTGGCGGCGCAGCAGTCGCCCGGCTTCCTGTGGATCGGCTGCGCCGACTCGCGGGTGCCCGCCAACGTCATCACCGGTCTCGACCCGGGCCAGGTGTTCGTCCACCGCAACGTCGCCAACGTCGTTCCGCACAGCGACCTGAACGTCCTGACGGTGCTGGAGTACGCCGTGTCGGTGCTGCGCGTCTCGCACGTCATCGTGTGCGGCCACTACGGCTGTGGCGGCGTGGACGCCGCGCTCGACGGCAAACCGCACGGCCTGGCCGACAACTGGCTGCGGCACGTCAAGGACGTGGCCGCCAAGCACGCCGACGACCTGGCCGCCCAGCCCGACGGGAACGCTCGAGCCCGCAAGCTCGCGGAGCTCAACGCCATCGAGCAGGCTCGCAACGTGTGCCGCACGACCGTGGTGCAGGAGGCCTGGTCCGCCGGGCAGCCGCTCACCGTGCGGGCCTGGATCTACGACCTCCACGACGGGTTGCTGCGCGACCTGGGCTTCGTGGCGGAGGGCACGGAGGCGCTGACCTCGAGCTACCGGCTGGCGCCAGGACGGGCCGCACCCTAGCAGTCACTCCGAGCTGGCACTGCTGGCAGGCACGGCAGGCGGGCCCGCAGCCCTCGCCCATGCCGGCGCGGCGGCTCGGCATGCGATCCCTCGCCCGGCGACGCGCGTGCGCCGCCAGCGGCGCTTGTGGCCTCCTCGTCGAACGGGTAGCATCGGCTGCGGGCCCGAACGGGCCACCGCGTCATCATGCCGAGCACCCCCGACGACAGCTCCCAGCCAGCACGGCCCGACCGCGCCGACCTAGGCGAGCGGCCGGTGCACGCCGCGGGCGGAGCGGCACCCGGTCCCGCCACCGGCGCGTCCCCCGGCAAGTGGACGACGCTGGCCATCGTGGGCGTGGGCGTGTTCATGGCGACGCTGGATAGCTCCATCGTCAACATCAGCCTCCCGGCCATCGCCCACCGCTTCGGCGTTCCGCTGAGCGGCGTCATCGAGTGGGTGGTCATCGCCTACCTGCTGGCGGTGGCGACGGTACTGCTCACCGTCGGCCGCCTGGCCGACATGATCGGCCACAAGCTCATCTGGGTGACCGGGCTGCTGGTGTTCACGCTGGGGTCGGCACTGTGCGGCACGGCGCCGACGCTGGGCGCGTTGGTCGGCTTCCGCGCCTTCCAGGGGCTCGGCGGCGCCCTGCTCATGGCGCTCAGCCCGGCCATGCTCACGGGTGCGTTCCCGCCGCACGAGCGCGGCCGGGCCCTGGGCCTCAACGCCGTGATCGTGTCGCTGGGCGTCAGCGCCGGCCCCACCCTGGGCGGCATCCTCACCGAGAGCTTCACCTGGCGCGCCATCTTCTACGTCAACGTGCCCATCGGCCTACTCGGTGCTGCCGCGGCGGTGCGCCTGCTCCGGCGCCGCACCACACGGGCGGCCGGCCGCTTCGACCCGCTCGGTGCCCTGCTGCTGGCCCTGGGGCTCGGCGGGCTGACGCTGGGGCTTTCCTTCGGCCAGGAGTGGGGCTGGACCTCGCCCGAGCTGATCGCTTCCCTGGCCGTCGGTGCCGCCGCGACGGTCGCGCTGCTGACTGCCGAGCGCACCGTGAGCGACCCCATCCTGGACCTGTCGCTGTTCCGCAGCCGGCTGTTCGCGGCCGCCAACGTCAGTCTGGTGTTGAGCTTCCTGGCGCTGTTCGCGGTCAGCTTCCTGCTCCCCTTCTACCTCGAGGAGCTGCGGGGCTTCACCACCTTGCGGGCCGGGTTGCTGCTCACCCCGCTGCCGCTCACCATCGCGCTCATCGCACCGTTCAGCGGCTCGCTGGCCGACCGCATCGGCACGCGCTGGCCCGCCAGCATCGGCCTGGCCATCGCCTGCCTGGGGCTGGTCCTCATCAGCCTGCTCGACGCTCACACGCCGCTGTGGCGGGTCATCGTCACGCTCGTGGTCACCGGGATCGGGCAGGGGCTGTTCCAGTCTCCCAACAACAGTGCGCTGATGGGCGCGGCGCCGCGGCAGCGACAGGGGGTCGCCTCGGGCATGCTCGCCACCGGCCGGGTGATCGGCCAGAGCGTCAGCGTGGCCCTGGCGGGTGCGATCTTCATCGGGCTGGGCGGGGCCGCGGCCGGCGCCCGGCTGGCGCTGGCGCGGGGCGGCCCCGGCGCGATCGCGACCCTGCAGCGGAGCTTCGCCGGCGCCTTCCACACCGCCTTCCTGGTCTCGGCCGGCATCGCCGTGGTCGGTGTCGTCACGTCGTTGGTGCGGGGGCCGGAGGAGATTGCCCGGCGTCGCTGAGCCGGCGCCGGACCTCGCCCGGCAGGCGTCAGCGGCCCGGTGCCGTCACCCGGTCCAGCCGCGCGATCTCGTCGCCCGCTAGCGTGAGCCGCAGCGCCCCTGCCGCCTCGCGCGCGTGCCCGGGCTTGCTGGCGCCTGGGATGGCGAGCACGGTGTCGCCACGGGCCTGCACCAGCCACGCCAGCGCCACCTGCGCCGGCGTGGCGTGATGGGCCGCCCCGATCTCCTCGAGCGTGTCGACCACCGGCCGGCTCACCTCCAGCCGGCGCCGGAGCATCATGCGGCGACCGATGGGGGTGCGCTCGAGCAGCGCCGGGTCGCGGTGGAACTTGCCGGTGAGCAGCCCGGAATCGAGCGGCGAGTAGGCGATGATGCTCATGCCCAGCTCCCGCGCCGCGTCGAGGACGCCGTTCGTCTCGATCTCGCGGTGCAGCAGGCTGTAGTGCACCTGGTTGGAGGCGAGGGGCAACCCCCGCGTCGCCAGCGCGGCGTGGGCGCGGCGCATGCGCCGCGCGTCGAAGTTGCTCACCCCGACCGAGCGGATGTGCCCGGCCTCCACCAGCCCCGCCATGGCGTCCATCTCCGCCTCCGGCGTTGAGAGCGACCAGGGCTGGTGGATCTGGTAGAGGTCGACGGGATAGGGCGCCAGCGCCGCCAGGCGCCGCGGAATCGTGCGGGGGAGGTTGCCGGCGGTGCGCATCAGCGGCATCCACTTGGTCGCCACACGTACGGCGCCCGGCGCCACCGCGCGCGCCGCCAGCGCCGCCGCCAGCCCCCGCTCGGAGCGCCCGCCGCCGTACATCTCGGCGGTGTCGAACCAGTCGATGCCGCCCTCCAGCGCGGCCCCCACGATCTCCGTCATGGCGGGCTGCCCGATGGGCGGGAACATGTACCGGAACATGCCCGCGCCACCGGCGAACTGCATCATGCCGAGGCCCAGCGGTGTGAGCCGGAGGCCGGTCCTGCCGAGCGGCCTGAGGTCGTCCACGGCGGTCCCCCTCACGCGCGGTGAGACTCGCGCTGTCCCAGCCTAGCGCGAGACGCCACCGCCCGGGCCCAGCGGCCCCGCCGGGGCGCGAGGGACCGGCGCGCTCGTTCGGCGCCGAGCGCTGACCGTCGGCGACCCGGTCTCGCCGTTGGCCGCGCTAGACTTCGCCAAGCTCAGCGAGGCGGCGGGCGGCCGGTTCGGCCCAGCGGGTGCCGGGCGGCGCCCCCGCGGGAGGAGGAAGCGTGGAGCTCGACGGAACGACCGTGCTGGTGACGGGCGCCACGGGCTTCAGCGGCTCGTTCGTGGCGCGGCGCCTGCAGGGCGCCGGTGCCGAGGTGCGGGCGCTGGTTCGCGGCGACGCCGAGGTGCCCGGCGCGACCGCCGTGCGCGGCGATCTCGGCGACGCCAGCTCGCTGGCCGCCGCGGTGGAGGGAGTGGACGCCGTGGTGCACTGCGCCGTCGCCTACCGGCTGGGCATCGCCGACGCTCGCCGCCTCACCGTTGACGGCACCCGCGCGCTGGCCGAGGCCGCCCTGCGCTCGGGCTGCCAGCGCTTCGTTCACCTGTCCACCATCAGCGTCTACGACATCAGACATGTGGACGTGGTCGACGAGGCCACGCCGCTCCAGGACGGCGAGCGGGCGGAGCTGGACCCCTACGGGGTGAGCAAGGCGGAAGCCGAGCGAGCGCTGGCGCAGGTGGCGGCCCGTGGCTTGACCTCGGTGATGCTGCGTCCACCCGCCATCCTCGGCGCGCACCCGCGTTGCGGCTGGACCATGGCCACCGCCCGGGACATCGCTCGGGGTGGGGTCGGCTTCAGGGGTGACGACAGCAAGAGGCTCCCCTACCTGTTCGTCGAGAACCTCGCCGACGCCGTGGTGCTGGCCCTGCGCCAGGACGCGGCCGCCGGCCGGCGCTACAACGTGGTCGACGGACACGTCCCCTGGAAGGACTATCTGGAGCGGATCGCGGCCATCGTCGGCCGGCCGCTGGAGCCGGACGGCGACGACCCCATCGAGGAGGACAGCCACGAGTACTACGATGCCTCGCTCATCCGCAGTGAGCTGGGGTACCGTCCGCGCGTCGATTACGCCGCCGGGATGGCGCGCATCGAGGCGTGGCTCGGCGAGCAGGACCTGAGCGTAGCGGCCCCCGGCTGACCGGCGCCGGGTCGGAGCGCGCCGCGTGCGCTAGGGTGAGCCCGTGCCACAACCGGCCGAGGGGTGGCTGGCTGCCGGCAACCGAGCGATGGCCGCCGGCAGCTGCGGCGGGCCCAGCGGTTGGTGGAGGACCACGGGCTCGCGCCGCTCCGCGGCGGTGGCGGCAACTTCGGCATCGTCACCAGCTTCCCGTTCCGGGCGCTTCCGGTGAGCACCGTGGTGGGCGGGCCCACCTTCTGGGACCTCGGGAATGGCGAACGCGTGCTGGCGGCGTACCAGGAGCACATCGCCGAGGCGCCCGAGGCGCTCGGCGGGTTCTTCGCCTTCACCGCGGTGCCACCGGTGCCCCCGTTCCCCGAGGCGTTGCATGGCAAGAAGGTGGCGGCGGCGGTCTGGTGTCACAACGGCCCGAAGGCGGAGTTCGACGCGCTGGCACAGCCCCTGCTCGACGTGGCCGAGCCGCTCGTGCACGGCGCCCAGGAGATGCCGTTCCCGATGCTGAACGGGTTCTTCGACCCGCTCTACCCCAGCGGTCTGCAGTGGTACTGGCGAGCGGACTTCATGGGCCGCCTGTCACCGGCCGCCATCCGCGAGCACGCCCGCCACGGCGCCACCCTGCCGACCCCGCAGTCGACCATGCACCTCTACCCCGTCAACGGCGCCGCGCAGCGCGTGGGCCCGGGCGACACCGCCTACCGCCACCGCGAGGCGATGTGGAGCCAGGTGATCGTCGGCGTCGACCCGGACGCGGCCAACGCCGCCAAGCTGCGCGAGTGGACCGTCGGCTACTACGACGCCCTCCACCCCCACTCCACCGGTGCCGCCTACGTCAACTTCATGATGGACGAGGGCGACGAGCGCATCCGCGCCACCTATGGCGACAACTACTCGCGCCTGCGAGAGGTCAAGCGGCGCTACGATCCGGACAACCTCTTCCGGGTGAATCAGAACGTCCGGCCGGCCGACGACTGAGCCTGCCGGCCGGCCCGCAGCGCGCGCCGGCGGCGCGCGCTGCGCTGTGACATGATGGGGCCGGTCAGCCGCCCGAGGTTGGGAGAGGAGCCGGCATGGTCGACGGCCCGGCAGCGCAACCCGCCAGCGACGAGGCGTTTCGCTCGGCGCTCAAGAGCCAGTACCACGCCTCGCTGGCGATGCTGAGGCAGGCCGTGGAGCTGTGCGACGACGTCTTGTGGACCGACCCCACCCCCACCAACGCCTACTGGCAGGTCGCCTACCACGCGCTGTACTTCACCCACCTGTACCTGATGCCCGGCGTGGACGCCTTCGTGCCCTGGCAGGGCCAGCACCCGGCGCAGCACGTCGATGGCATCCCCGGCCGCGCCGATCCCGACAGCTCGCTGCCGCTGGTGCCCGCCCCCTACACCCGCGACGAGGTGCTCGCCTACTGGCGGGTGGTCGATGCCGCCGTCGACGGGGCGGTCGACGGGCTCGACCTGACGCGGGCGGAGTGCGGCTTCCCCTGGTACGACATGCCCAAGCTCGAGCACCAGCTCGTCAACCTGCGCCACATCCAGCACCACGCCGCCCAGCTCGCCGACCGACTGCGCGCAGCGAACGACGTGGGCGTGCGCTGGGTGGGCCAGGGTCACGGCGCGTAGGCGCGGCCGCCGAGAGCGGAAGCGCTACCAACCAGAGGCCGGCTCGGGCGTACCCTCGTGTCGAGGAGGGAGCACGGACGGAGGCCGGCATGAACAGGCGGAACCGCTTCCCGATCGTTGGCCTCGCGGCCCTGCTGCTGCTGTCAGGGTGCGCGCCCGCCATACGCCACCCCGCGGCGCTGGTGAGCCCGCTCTCGTACGATGCCGCCTACCTGGCGGTGGTGCACGCCATCAACGTGCAACCCTACCCGGCCGGCACGGGCGGCTGGGTGATCACGCAGGCGAGCAAGTCCGGGGGCTTCCTCACCGCCCAGCTCGGTGAACGACGCTGCAGCGTCGGCGGCTTCGACCCCTTCGACCAGCCGCGCTGCCAGGACTACCGCTCGTTGGTGAACGTCACCCTGGTCGAGCGCCCGGACGGCCGGACCGAGGTGAACCTGGGCACCAACGGCACCTACCTCGCCAGCGAGCTGGGGGCGGCCATACGGGATGCGTTGAAGCTGACCCGTTCGAGCGACTAGCCGGCGCCCCGACACCCTTGTCCTTCGGCACCCTGAACGGGCAGTCCGCCTCGGTGCGGCTGGGAGCGCCGGTGCCCTTCACGGTCCAGTAGCCGGCGAGACCGGCAGGTGGCCCCTCGCGGCAGCGGCCGGAGCCCGGGAGGCTCCGGCCGCACCTCGTCACCGACGCGAGCTCACTTGGCGTTCGTCAGCCTGATGGTCGTCTGATCGCCCTGATCGCCGTACTTGCTGTAGCAGGGGAACGGCAGGTCCGGGGCCAGCGCCATCTCGATCGGCGGGCTGCCGTCGTCCATCTCGAGGCGCAGCACCACGCATTGGTGCCCGGCGATGGTCTCGCTCTTGTCCATGTAGATGCTGCCCATGCCGGCCACCCGCACGGGCTCCTTGCGCACGTGGATGTCCTCCTTGCCGAGCAGCATCGGCAGCATCATGAACGACGGGCCGTAGAAGACCATCATGGGGCCGAGCGCCAGCGCGCCGAGCATCGAGCCACCCATGGCCGCGCTGCTGAGGTCGTCCTTGCTGATCCCCGTCTGCGTGACCTTGGTGGTCGTGGTGGTGTCGTAGCTGTCGCCCTTCTGAGCGATGTCGATGGTGATGCTGGCGGTCTGCGGCCCGTCCCCCTGGTCGATGGTCATCTCCCAGGTGTAGCTGTGGCTACCCGACGGGAAGTTGTCGGGGTTCCACTGGAAGGCCAGCGCGCTGCCGGTGGCCAGCAACGCCACCGCTGCCAGGATGCGGATGGGTATGCGCATGTCGGGTCCCTCCTAAGGACC
>CAZBZU010000002.1:0-92500 GCA_964496495.1 uncultured bacterium | reverse complement strand
CGCGGCTCACAGCAGCTCGTCGAGCCGCGCGACGAGCGCGTCGACCTCCTCGAGGGTGTTGTAGTGCACCATCGATACCCGCACCACGCCGTTGTGCTCGCCGAGCCCCAGCGCCTCGATCAGCCGGCGGGCGTAGAAGTCCCCGTAGCGGATGCCGATGTTGGCGCCGTCCACGAACCTCGCGACCGCCGCCGGGTCGTGCCCCTCGACGGTGAAGCTGACGGTCGGGACGCGTTCCGACCCGCCATGCCGCTCGCGGCCGTAGATGCGCACGCCGCGTGCGCCCCGCAGGAAGTCGAGCAGGCGCGCGGCGAGACGCTCCTCCTGCTCGGCCATCACCGAGAACGCCTGGCGTATCCGGTCGTGGAGCTCCTCGGCCGGCGGCTGCGCATGCCGCCGCGCCAGCGCCTCCAGGTACTCGGTTACGCCCAGCAGCCCGTAGGTCAGCTCGTAGCAGACCGACCCCGGCTGCAGCTTCCGGGGGACCTCGCTCGGGGGCACGAAGTAGTGGTTGATCGTCGACAGCTCCTCGAGCAGCTCGCCCTTGCCGTAGAGCACCGCCAGGTGGGGGCCGTACACCTTGTACGCGCTGTAGACGCAGAAGTCCACGTCCGACGCTTGCACGTCCAGGGCCCGGTGCGGGGCGTACGAGACCGCGTCCACGCACACCCTGGCGCCCCGTTCGTGCACGAAGCGGGCGATGCCGGCCACGGGGTTGATGGTGCCCAGGACGTTCGACGCCTGCGTGAAGGCCACCAGCCTGGTGCGCGCGCTCATGAGCGGCTCCAGATCGGCGAGGCGGAGCTCGAGCGTGTCCGGGTCGAGCTCCCAGGTCTTCACCACCACGCCCTGGTCGGCCAGGCGCGCCCACGGCCCGATATTGGCCTCGTGATCGCAGTTCGTCACGACGACCTCGTCGCCAGCGGCGAGCTGCGGGCGCATCGCCAGCGCGAGGTTGGCCAGCAACTGGGTGGCGCTCGCCCCGATCACCACCTCGTGCTCGTCGCGCGCGTTGATCTGCCCCGCCACCGCACGCGTCGCTTCCGCCACGCGCCGGCCGGCCTCCTCCGACACCGCATAGCTTGCCCCCAGCTGCACGTTGCTGCTCAGCAGGTAGTCGCGCACCCGGTCGGCAACGCCGCGAAGCGTCTGCGAACCGCCGGCATTATCGAAGTACACCCAGTCGCCCGACAGGGCGGGGAACTGCGAGCGCACGAAGGATAGATCGAGCATGCCGGTCATGGTAGCGCGCCGCCCGTGCCCGAGTCGCCGGCTGGCCGCGCTCAGGCCGGCCGGACGAGCAGCTCGCCTCCCTGGCTGACGAGATCACGGCGCCGGCCCTCGATCGAGACGTCGCGCAACACGGCATCGCCGAATGGCGGGGCCTTCAAGCGATAGGGCGGCCGCACACCGAAGCCGTCCTGCACCATCGCCGCGGCCGGCATGGCCGACCACGCCTGCAACGGCGCTCCCGCCCCGAAGGGCGGGCTGTAGTACTCGACCGGCGCGGGCCATCCCTGCGCCAGCCCGTAGCGCCACCAACGCGTCAACGGGTAGCGCCAGGAGGGGTCGTCCCGCTGGAGCAGCTGCCCGGCGTAGAGCCCGTCGAGGTACGGCCAGTCGGCGCCGTTGTGGTAGCGGAAGGGGAAGGCGGACTTGCCGCGGGTGTCGCGGCGGCGCCGGTACGGTGGGAAGCAGGCCATCACCCCCCAGTCGCCGTACGGCTGACGGTCGTTGCGTGCGGTCGTCAAGTCCTTCCCCACGGCGGCGAGGACGGCCGCGGAGCGGGTGTCGTCGGCCAGGCCGAAGCGGATGGCCGTGAGCGTGTCGAGCGCCAGATGCCGCTCGACGTAGCCGTCGTGCGCCCGGTACTCCAGGTAGTGTCCGAGCTCGGGGTCCCAGAGGGCCTCCGTGGCGGCCCGCCGGACCGCCCGCGCCCGCTGCCGGAGCGTGGTTGCCAGCGCCGGCTCGCGCCGCTCCGCCAGCGCCGCGAGCGCCCGCAGGAAGCCGTGGTACAGGGCGATGTCGTAGGTCACCAGGCCCGTGCGATAGACGTTGTCGGCCCAGTCTCTGTCGTTCCCGGCCGGCTTGCACGGCAGCACGCCGGCGTGGGCGGGCATGGTCCGGTAGCGCTCCGCGATGGCCAGCAGCTTCGGCCAGGCGGCGTCCACCACGGCGGGGTCAGCGGCGGCCGCCTCGTACTCGCCGGCCAGGATGCCGAAGAGCAGCGGTGAGTCGAAGTGGTCGCGCCACCAGTCGTGCGGATATGCCGGCGCCGCCGCGGGGATGTCCTTCTTGAGCCCCTGGCTGTCGTGGAAGTGCCGGGCCGAGGGTCCCGGCGTGATCACCGCGCTCGGTGCCTCGCCGTCCTGGTGCACGCCTTGTGCCAGGACGCCGAGCGTGTCCCTCACCAGCTGGGGCCGGAACGGCAGGATGGCCTGAAGCGTCCAGTAGCCGTCACGGTAGTAGCTGCGAGCGGGCAGGCTGTAGCCGGGCCCCGCGGCGACGCCCGCGAACCCGCCGGCAGGGCTCCGCTTGATCGAGCCGAAGGCCGCATGAAGCGCGTGCACCGCCATGGAGCCGAGCACGGCATCGTCCAGCTCGATCCGGCGGCAGCACCGGACGTAGTCGTCGGCCTCGCTGAAGACGCGTTCGGGGCTCATCGTCAGGGCGCCTCGCACTTCCGCCACGTCTTCGCCCAGCGCCAGCAGCGCCACGCGCCCTTCACGCCTCAACGCCGCGCGACCCCACGGCAGGACGCACCACTCGGTGCCGGCGTCGTCGATCGCGACCGCCGCATCCGCTACCGCTGCGTAGCCGCGCTGCGGTCGCCGAGCCCCGCGCCAGGTGACGCGGTCGGTGCCGCCCCGGAGCTCCAGCGCCACCACAGGCCTGGTCTGAGCGAGGCCGAAGCGGAAGCCCGCGCCCTCCACCAGGTTGGGCAGGATCCGCCAGGGCGCGGGAAGCAGCGGGAAGCGCAGCCAGGCGAGCTCGCCGCACCCCCACAGCGACGCCCGGAATCGCTGGCCGCGCTCCAGGATGCCATCCACGCGCGGAGCGCTCACGGCGAGCCGCGCGGGCACCGGGCCCGTGAGCGTGCCGTCCGCCGCCGGACGGATCACCTCGACCCCGCGCCGTCGGCGCAGGCGGCCCCCTCGGCCAGGCTATCGCCCCTCACCTCACGAACCGCCCGATGTCCTTGCGTCTGAAGCGCACGACCGCGACCGCAAGCGCCACTGCCGCCACCAGCAGAAGACCGACCGTGTCGAGCAGCGGAAGACCGTGCACCAGCGGCGTGCCGTAGTAGTAGAGAGACGACAGCTTCTGCACCGCCGGCGGCCAGTTGAGCTCGGGGCCCACGAACGACACGAAGAACCAGAAGGCCAGCAGGAAGCTCAGCAGACCTGTCTCCAACGCCGAGGCGAGCCAGCCGGCGAAGAGGTAGCCGATGGCCGCCATGAGCAGCGCCTGCGGCACCATCAGCAGCACGGCGGCCGTCAAGTTGGCGCCGTTCAGGGACAGCTGCGACGCCGCGGCGGTTACGGCCGCGGTCGCGAGCGTGACGGCGGCGATGAACAGGCTGGCGGTCGCCACCGCCGCGTAGCGCGCGAGCAGCAGCCGGTGCCTCGGCTGCGGGGTCGCGAGAACCAGCTCGTGGAGGCCTTCCTCCTCGTCCGCACCCCAGCGGCTCGTCTGGGTCACGGCGAAGACCATGATCAGCAACGGCAGGAAGAAGAACAGCGCACTCAAGAGCCTGGCGTCGATGCCGCTGGCGCCGCCGCCCAGGCTGGAGAGCACCAGTCCGATGGTGGTGGAGCCCTCGATGAGCGAGTGGAGCTGGTCCGCGACCGACGTGGTGGCGAGGATCGTGAACGCCGCGAAGCCGGCGATGCCGAGCGTCCACCACAATGCCGGCGCGGCGACCGTCGCCAGCGCCCGGGCGTAGAGCGACCGCAGCGACCAGGCGCCGTCGGGAACGGGTCGTGCGGCGCGCGCCGCGACGGGCCGCCGGCGGCGTCGCGCCCTACCGGGCAGCGAGACGCTGAGCCCGATGTCGCGGCGAACGAACAGCGCGATCGCCACGCTGCTGAGCACCAGCGAGAGACCCAGCAGCAACAGCATCGCCCACGGGTCGGTGCCGTAGGAAGGAACCAGCGGCTTGCTGAGGTCGAAGTAGTACACCGGCGACAGGGCGCTCAGCCACAGGGTGCCGGGAACCGTGCGGTGCAGCATGTCGAGCACGATGAAGAAGAACAGCAGCCCGCCGGCGGCCCCGGCGGCCGTCCTCGCTCGCAGGGTGAACTGGCTGACCAGCAGCGCGATGCTGCCGAAGACGCCGGCTGCCAGCGCCAGGTTGAGCCCGAAGAGAAGCGCGTCTCCGAGCGAGAACGCGGCGTGCGCCGACGCGCCACCGAGGTAGGCCAGCAGTGCAACGATGAGCGACATTGCCAGGAGCGACGTCCACACGGCCGCGAGCGCCTCCAGCGCCACCCTCAGCCGGGCGCGCGGGAGCGACAGCAGCACGTCCATGGTGCCGCGCTCCTCGGCGCCGCGCAGGACCCGGCTGGCCGCGATGAGTGGCCAGACGGCGATCAGCAGCACGGTGAAGGCGAGCTTCCAGGTGGTGTAGCCGCCGACGGTCGTCACGGCCACGGGGTCGGCAGCCCACTTGAACGAGCGGGTGATGTCGGCGAGCGCCTGCGCTCCGCCGGGCGCGCCGACCACCGAGCCGACCGAGGCCTCGACGGCGACCACCAGCAGGCCCATTCCCAGTCCCCAACCGAGCACGGCCAGCCGGCCCTCACGGAGCGTCTTGAGGTAGATGCTACGCAGCCACATCGCCTTCCTCCTGGTAGTAGCGGAGGAAGATCTCCTCCAGGCTGGGCTCGTGCGTGGCCACGCCGACGACGGGGAATCCTGCGGCCGCCTTGATGACCGCGTCCAGCTCGCCGGTCGCCACCAGACGCAGGGTGCGCCCGCCGTCCTCGGCCGCCACCTCCTCCACGCCGGGGATGCCCTCGAAGGCCGCCGCGGGCGCGGGCGAGGCGAAGGTGATGGTGACGGTGTGGCGCTTGATGTCCTTCAGTTCTGCGATGCCGCCGACGCGCACCAGCCGGCCGTCGCGGATGATCGCCACCCGGTCGCAGGTGTGCTCCACCTCGCTGAGGACGTGCGAGGAGAGGAACACGGTGCTCCCGGCTGTCTTCGCCTCGGCGACCAGCCGGCCGAACTCCTGCTGGTTGATGGGGTCGAGCCCGCTGGTGGGTTCGTCCAGGACCAACACGCGGGGCCGGTGCATGAACGCCTGGATGAGCACGACCTTGCGCTTGTTGCCGCTGGAGTACTGCCTGAACCTGCGGCTCGGGTCCAGCTCGAAGCGCTCGATGAGCTCCTGCAGGTAGGCCGGCTCCACACCGCCGCGAAGGTGCGCGAAGTAGGCGAGGATCTGGCCGCCGGTCAGCCCCGGATCGAGGGCAGGCTCGCCGGGAACGTAGCCGACCAGGCGCTTGATCTCGACTGCGTCACGCCAGCAGTCCAGGCCGGCGATGCGCGCGCTGCCGGCATCCGCGCGCAGCAGCGCCATCAGCAACCGGATGGTGGTGGTCTTGCCCGCCCCGTTGGGGCCGAGGAACCCGAACACCTCGCCCTCCTGAACCGCGAACGTCACGCCGCTGACGCCGCGGGCGCGGCCGTAGCTCTTGTGAAGCCCTTCCACCTCGATGACGCTTGGCATCTCGTTCACCCCTCCGGATCCTCGCGCTGGCCGAAGATCGCGTTGGATTGATCCATCCACTCGGCCATGATGCGCTTGCCCTTGCTGCTGTCGGCCGGCGGCCGCTCGGGCGCCAGCCAGCGCCGCATGAGGTCGCTCAGAGCGTCGGTCAGCTCGCTCGCGGCCGGCGCCTGCGCCCCCGGCGCGAACTCCGAGGCGTTGGCGATGCCCAGCTTCAGCGCCGCGATCAGGAACGTGACCACGCCCGGCGGGAGATCGTCGCGGATGAGGCCCGCGGCCTGGAGGCGCTCGACCTGAGCCCCGGAGTTGCCGAACATCTGCTCGAGGGTGGCGGCATCGAGCGAGTCGATGAGGCCCCGCAGGATGTCGCTGCGGCCCGACATGATGGCCGCCAGCAGCGGGTTGGCGTAGATCGCCACCATGCCGTGCGTCCACAGGCGGTAGAACTGCCCGCCCTCGGGGTCGGCCTGCACGCGCCGTAGCATGTCGTCGGTGACCTGCTTGCTGGCGTTCGCGATCGCCCCGCGGAAGAGCGCCGCCTTGTCGCTCCAGTGCAGGTAGATGGTGCCCTTCCCGACGCCCGCCTCGCGAGCCACGTCCGCGACGGTGGTCTTCTGGTACCCCCAGCGCGCCAGCAGCGCCGCCGCGGCCTCGAGGATGCGCTGCTCGCGCGCCTCCCGCACCGCGTCCGTTTCGCGCTTGCCCGCGGCCTGCCGCCTGGGCCTAGCCGCCATCGCGCGCCGCCGTTGGCATCCCACCTGCCGCCTTGCTGACCAGATGACTGAAATCGGCCATTTCGGTCACAGTTTGCTCCCGGGGGCTTCCAGGTGTCAAGGGACGGACCGCCGCTGCCGTATGGTGCGTGCGACCACCCGGGAGGAGGGAACCGCATGCCCCACGACGCCGAGCGTCAGCCTCAGGATCTGGGCGCCGCCAACGAGGCCAACTTCGGCCAGTTCCTCGCCTTGCAGGAGGGCCTGGGCGGGGCGGAGGTGCTCCACGACCCCACGGTCACGTGGGCCGCCAACGAGGACCCGATGTTCTGGTTCAACATGGCCATCGGGCTACGACTCGACGACGACGGCGCCCGCTCCTTCCTCGAGCGCCTGCAGGCGTCGCACCGGCGACTGCGGACCGCCGTGCTGCTGTGGCTCTCCCCCCTCGCCACGCCGGCGGGGCTGGCGGGCAGGCTGGAGGCAGCCGGCTTCGCCGATGTCGACGGCGCACCCGCCATGGCGGCCGACCTCAGCCGGATCGTGGCCCCCGATGTGCCGGAGGGGGTGACCGTCGAGCGCGTTGCCGACTCGGCCACGCTCGGCACATTCGTCGAGACGCTCCTGGGGGGCAACCAGGTCGTCGGCGCCGAGGACATCTGGAACCGTTTCTTCACGCTGGCCGGCTTGCAGCCCGAGGGGCCGGTCCACAACTTCCTCGGCCGCCTCGACGGGCGCCCGGTGAGCTGCGCCACCATCTTCCTGGCCGCCGGCGTGGCGGGCGTCTACTGCGTGGCCACCGTCCCGGCGGCGCGTCGGCGGGGGATCGCCGGCGCGGTCACCGCCGCGGCCCTCGCCGAAGCGAGGAGGCGCGGCTACCGCTACGGAATCCTGCAGGCCTCGGCGATGGCTGCGAACCTCTACCGGGACATGGGCTTCGAGGACATCTTCAGCTACCGGATCTTCCGCTGGGCGCCGCCGGAGTAGCTCGGAACGCCCCCGACGCGCCGACCGTCAGCCGCGCCGGCCTGTCGCGGGCCACGCGGGCGTGCCGATCCGCGCCGTGCAGGGCGATCCGCGCCATGCAGGGCACGGTGGCCGCCTCAGCCGAGGGCGGTCTCGAGCGCGGCGAGAAGGGCCGCCAGCGCGGCGGCGAAGCCGTGCTCGGCGGCGGCCGCGTACCCGATGACGAGGCCGGCGTGCCCGCCGGCGAGGTAGTAGCCGCCGGCATCGAGGCCCCCCAGCCCCACCCCGCGCGCCCTGGCCGCCGCCAGGGCAGCTCGCTCGGCATCCGCGTCGGCCAGCGGCACGAGAACATTGAGGCCTGCGGCTGCGCCGTGCACCTCGAGGCCCGGGAAGCGCTCCCGGAGCGCCCCGACGAGGGCATCGCGGCGGCGGCGGTAGCGCAACCGCACGCTCCGGATGTGGCGGTCGTAGGCGGCGCTCTCCAGGAGCGCGGTGAGCGCCAGCTGCTCGATGGCACCGGTGTGCCAGTCGGTGAGCGTCTTGTGCGCCAGGACGGTCGGTCTCGCCGCGGCCGGCACGGCCAGCCAGCCGAGCCTTAGACCGGGAGCGAGCGTCTTGGAGGTGGTGCCGGCGTAGATCACCGCGTCGGGGCAGAGGGCCTGCAGCGGGGCGAGCGGCTGCCGGTCGTAGCGGAACTCGCCGTCGTAGTCGTCCTCGAGGATGAGCGCCCGTTGCCGCCGCGCCCAGGCGATCAGCTGCGCACGCCGGTCGGGATGGAGGGTCGCGCCGGTCGGGTGCTGGCGGTTCGGCGTCAGCACCACCAGACGAACGTCGCGGACGGCATCCAGGGCATCGACCCGGAGACCGTCCCGGTCGACGGGAATCGGCGCCACACGGTGCCCTGCGGCGGCGACCACGCGGCGGTGGAGCGGCATGGCCGGGTCCTCCATGGCCACGATCGCCGGCCCACCGTCGCCGATGGCACGGGCGACGACCCCGAGCGCCTGGGTGAAGCCGCTCGTCACCACCAGATCGCCGGGCGTGACGCTGAGGCCGCGGGCGCGGGCGAGGTAGGCCGCCAGGGCCACGCGGAGGGGGAGCTGACCGGCCGGGTCGACGTACCCCAGCGCCTCCGCAGGCGCGCCTCGCAGCGCGTCCTTGAGCGCACGCAACCATAGCGCCCTGGGGAACGAGGTGACGTCCGGCCTTCCCGGCCGCAGGTCATGGCGCCAGCGGGTGTGCTGTGGCGGCCTGGCCTGCCAGGCGCGCTCGGGCGAGCCGTCGACCGCCACCACCGTGCCCGAGCCCTGCCGGCCGCGGATCCACCCCTCGGCCGCGAGCTGCGCGTACGCCTCCTGCACCGTCCCGCGCGACACGCCCAGATCTCGTGCCAGCGTGCGCGTGGGAGGCAGGCGGCCGCCCCGCGCCAGCCGGCCGGAGCGAACGGCATCGCGGAGGGCGTCCTCCAGGCCCGCGCGCAGGCCCCGCCCGGGGATCCGGTCGACCACGAGATGGAGGTCGACTCCGGAATTGGACCAGTCTTCTGTATCGGAGTTGGCCATTGCTAGTGGTCCAGTCTGCGGCTAGGCTCGGGCCATGTCAACAGACGCCACGCTTCACATGGAACCGCCCCGCCTGTCCGCTTCCTCCCTCGCCCCCGCCGCCTACCGCGCCATGGTCGCGCTCGACGGCTCCCTCGAGCTCGACTCGGCGCTACGCGACCTGGTGAGCCTGCGGGCGTCGATCCTCAACGGCTGCGCCTACTGCGTCGACATGCACACGCTGGATGCCCGCGCCCGCGGTGAGAGCGAGCAGCGGCTCTACGCCGTCGCCACCTGGCACGAGGCCCCCTTCTTCACACGCCGCGAGCGCGCCGCGCTGGCGCTGACCGACGCCGCCACGCTGGTCGCCGACGGCCACGTCCCGCGCGAGGTATACGATGCCGCGGCAGCCGAGTTCGAGGAGGCCGAGCTGGCCCAGCTCATCTGGGCGATCGCCGTCATCAACGCCTGGAACCGCATCGCCATCGCCACGCGCACCCTGCCCGGCGAGTACCGGCCGGGCTGAGGGCGCCCGAAGGAGAGGAACCCAGATGAACGGAAACGAGCGGACACGGGCCCTGGAAGCCGACGACGTCATGAGGCTGTTCGTGCGGCGCGCCAACGCCGGCGACGCAGAGGGCATGGCGGCGCTCTACGAAGAAGACGCCATCCTCGCCTACCCTCCCGGCGCGGAGATCCGCGGCCGGACTGCCATCCTCGATGCCTGCCGCGCCCTGGTTGCGCGCGGCGTCCCGTTCACGCCGGAGCAGCAGCTGCCCACGATCCGTCTGGGCGACCTCGCCCTCGCCTCGAGCGTCAGTGCCGACGGGGTGGGCGTGCGTGTACAGGTCCTGCGGCGCCAGGCGGATGGGGGCTGGCTGCGCGCGATCGATCGGCCGGAGGTCGGCTCTCGCTAGCCGGTCGCGGGCGCTGCACGCGACGCCGCAGCCCGCTCCAGGGCGGCGCGAGGTTGGCCGCCGGAGTAGGCTGGTGCGAGCGGACTCACCCGCGGAGGCTGGAGGAGCCATGGACGACAAGCTTGACGCAGCGCTGGGCGCCGCCGAGGCGCGCGCGGCCGGCTACGCAGACGACCTGGCGGCATTCGTGCGCATCCCCAGCGTCAGCACCGTGCCCGAGCACCGCCGCGACATCGCGGCGGCCGCCGCCTGGGTGGCCGCCCGCTTGCAGCGGGCGGGCGTGCCGGAGGTACGCACCATCGACACCCCCGGGAATGCCGTGGTGGTCGGCCGCTGGCAGGTCGACCCCGCCCTCCCGACGGTGGTCGTCTACGGCCACTACGACGTGCAGCCGCCCGAGCCGCTCGAGCTCTGGGCCTCCCCTCCCTTCGAGCCGGAGGTGAGGGACGGCCGACTCTACGGCCGCGGCGCCGGCGACGACAAGGGCGGGGTGCTCATCGCCGCCCAGGCCGTCGAGGCCTGGGCCGAGGCAGCCGGGGCGCCACCGGTCAACGTCACCTTCGTGATCGAGGGCGAGGAGGAGATCGGCAGCCCGAACCTGCCTACCTTCCTGAGCGAGCACAGCGAGCTGCTCGCCGGCGACCTCGCGATCAGCGCCGACGGCGGCATGCTCGGGGTCGACCGGCCATCGTTGACGGTCGGCAACCGTGGCCTGGCCGGCTGCCAGATCGACGTGGCGGGCGCGTCCAGCGACCTCCACTCCGGCCTCTACGGCGGGGCAGTGCCCAACCCGCTCGAGGGGCTGGCGCGCATCCTCGCCGCCATGAAGGACGAACGCGGCCGCATCGCGGTGCCCGGCTTCTACGACGGCGTCAAGGAGCCCTCGCAAGCCGTTCGCGATGCCATCGCGGCACTACCGTACGACGACGCTCAGGAGCTCGCGGCCGTGGGGCTCAGCGGCTGGACGGGCGAGGAGGGCTACTCGCCGCTGGAGCGCCGCTGGGTACGGCCCACCTTCGAGGTGAACGGCATCTGGGGCGGCTTCCAGGGCGACGGCGTGAAGACGGTGCTGCCAAACGCCGCCCACGCCAAGATCACCTGCCGGCTGGTGGACGGGCAGGACCCGGACCGCATCCTCGACGCCATCGAGCACTACGTCAAGAGGATCTCGCCGCCCGGGCTCACGGTCGACATCGGCCGGCTGCCCGGAAAGGCGCGTGCCTACGACATGCCCCTGGACCACCCCTCCCTGCCACTGGCGTCGAGCAGCCTCGAGGCCGTCTACGGCAAGGAGCCCGTCTTCGTCTGGGTCGGCGGCACGGTGCCGGTGGCGTCGGACTTCCGCGCGCTGCTGGGAATGTGGACCCTGTACTTCGCCTTCGGCGAGCCCGACAACGGCATCCACGCTCCCAACGAGTTCTTCCGCCTCGACACGATCACGCGGGGGACGCTGGCGACCGTGCGGCTGCTCCACGCCATCGGCGAGCACGCCGGCGAGCTGACGCAGCACTGACCGCGACGGCGAGGACGAGGGCGACAGCAACGGCGAGAACGGCGGCGAGCTGAAGCAGCGCCGAAGGCGACGGCGACGACGCCTGCGCGCCGACCACGCAGGGACCCGTGGCCCCGGCCGCCGGTTCCAGACACGTGGTCGCCGCGGCCGGTGAGCGGCCGCGGCGACCCGGTCGGTCTGCCGAGCGCGCTAGGGCGCCGGAGGATCGAACAGGAACTGCGGGAAGTTGAAGTAGGAGAATCCGGTCAACACGACCTTCGCCGCTGGCGTCCCGGAGGTTCCGATGTCGCCGGCGGCGAACTCCAGGATGTTGTTCTTGCTGAAGTCGGACACCCACAGGTTGCCGCCGTTGTCGAGCACCACGTACACCGGATTGAAGAGGTTGCCGCTGCCGTCGTCGCCGATGGTGACGCTGGGCGTCTTCGACCCACTGCTGGCGAGCTGCGACGCGGTGAACATCACCAGCGCGCCGGCTCCGGAGCTTCCGTCGTTCGCGACCCACAGGTTGCCACTGGCATCGAACGCCAACCCCTCAGGGGAGGCGAAGGCCGCCGAGGTGAGCGTGACGGTCGGCGTGGGGCTGCCGGAGGTCGCCAGCTGCGACGGAGTGAACTCGAGCACCTGGTCGTTCGAGGTGTCGCCGATCCAGAGGTCGCCGGTCGCGTCGAACGCGATTGCGTTGCAGGCCGCATACGAGCCGGAGAGCGACACGCTGGGGCTGGGGCTACCCGTCGCTGCCAGCTGGGACGGGGTGTACATCTCGACGTTGCCGCTGCCGGCGCAGTTGCCTACCCACAGGTTGCCGCTGGGGTCGAAGGCGAGCGAGCCGGGCCAGGCGAGCGACGTCCCGTCCGAGCTGATGACGACGTGGGGCGTGGGGGTGCTCGACGATGCCAGCTGCGACGCCGTGAACTCGACCAGCGTGTAGCTGTTCCCCATGCCGACCCAGAGGTTGCCGTCGGCGTCCAGCGCCAGGCCGTCCGGCCCGTCGCTGCTGCTCAGCGCCACCGCCGGCGTCGGGCTCCCGGAGCTGGCCAGCTGACTCGCCGTGAAGCCGGAGACGCCGGCGCCTTCATCCGCCACCCACATCATGCCGCTGCCCGTCCGCTTGGCGTAGGACACCGCGGCGGTGGCCGTAGCGCCGCCGGTGACCGCGACCGTCCCGCCGCCGGACCCCAGGTAGAGGGTATCGACGATCGCGCCCGACGCGCGAGCGTTGCCGGGCGAGACGGTGTAGCTCCCGGGCGTGAGGTTCGACAGCGTCTGCGTGGCTGTCACGGTGGCGCTGTAGCCTCCGGGACCTGTCACGCTCACCGCTGCCACCACGCCGCCGGGCAGCCCGCTCACGGTCACCGTCAGGCTTCCCGTGGGCGACGCGCAGCCGGCCAGCACCACCACCAGGAGCGCCACCAGCACCGACACCACAGCGATACGTACTCTAGTCATGTCCGGGTCCTCTCGACCTTCTAATTTGCGTCTCATGCTACCGCACGCGAGCCCGCCGCCGCACGCGCCTCCAACCGCGAGGCGGCGCCTCCCGCTACAGTTGCAGGCTGGCCCCCGTCACCAGCGTGATGTTGGCCCCGGACAGCGGACCGCTGAGGACCTGGCTGCTGTAGTGACCGCCGGCGTCAGCCCCCTGAACGCTGGCGTTCCAGGTGTCGCCTACGGCCTGCACGGCGGCGTTGGTCCACAGCACGGTCAACCCCACCGACCCGCTGGCAGTCTGCTGGAAGGTGTTGCCGCCTGGGTCGCCGGCCGTGCCGAAGTCCGCGCTGCCGCTCCCGCTATTGAGGTAGACGGCACCCTCCGCGTTGTCCGTGAGCGTGTCGTTCCTCAGCTTGATGGTCGGGCTACCCTCCGCGTAGAATCCTTGCCTGGCGTTGTAGCTCATGGCGGCGTTGCTGATCACGGCGGTCCCCGCGACCGCGACGATGCCGTAGTACGCGTTGCTGTCGAAGCTGCCGCCGTTGACGCTGAGAGAGCCCTCCGACTCCACGCCATACCCGCCGTTGTCGCTGAAGCTCCCGCCGTTGATCACCACGGAGTTGCCGGCGTCGCGGCTGAGAACGGCATCGCTGTAGGCGCCCGTGATCGACGTGTCGGTGAGGGTCACGGAGGAACTGCCGGACAGGTCGACGCTCGAGCTCCCACCGGACCCCTGGGCGCTGCTGTCCTGGAAGACGCAGTTGCTGATCGTGGCGGTGGCGGCCTGAGACAGGTAGACCACGTCGTCGTGCGTGCCCGTTGCTTGCACGCCGTCGAGCGTGAGGCTGGCACTCCCGCTGACGTCGAAGGCGTCGCCGTCGATGCCGTCGACGGTCCCGCCGGACACCGACGCGCTCGCCGAGTCCTGCAGCGAGAGCCCCCAACCCGAGCCGGTGAAGTCCGTCGTCGCCAGCGTCGCCTTCGCGGAGCTGCTCAGGACGGCGGCGTAGCCGTTGCCCGTGAAGGTGTCGTTCTTCATGGTCAGGGTTCCGCCGCTCGAGGAGAGCGCCGCGCCGAAGTCCTTCATGGTGACGCCCGTCACGGTCGCGTCGCCGGAGAGCGTGAAGCCGTCGGCATGACTGTTGCTCTGCAGCACCACGCCCGTGGTGTTGCCCTTCAGCGTCACGCCGGCCGGCACCGTGTAGCCCCAGCTCTCGCCGCTGATCTCGTCGTAGGTCCCCGCCATGAGCACGATGGTGTCCCCGCCCTTGGCCAGCGACACCGCCTTGCCGATGGTCTTGAGCGGGCTGGCCTTGGTGCCCGGGTTGCTGTCCAGTCCGCTGGCGGGGTCGACGTAGAGGCTCGTGAGCGAGCCGCCACCTCCCCCGGCCGCGCCGCTGCTGCAGGCGGTCAGCAGCAGCAGGGACGCCGTTGCCGCGACGAGCAAGACCGCGCCGAACCGACGCATGCTCACGCCCCCGCGACGCGGGCAAGCTCGTCGGGCCGCCCGCTCCGGCACCCATCGCCGGCAATGAACCCTCGCTTCGAGACCTCGTGTCCGCTGCTGACGCTCGCGATGGCAATGCCCACGGATTCTCCTCCTTCGTGGCTGCTCGGCTGGCGGCACCTCGGCCGCCATGCCTGCCAACGAGCATCGTCCGGTAGCGTCTAGCGAGCGTCTAGGACGGGCCGGGCCCGGCTCGCCTGCGCACGCCACTGCAACATCGACGGCGCCAGCGAGCGGGCCCGGCCCACTCCAGCTGCAGCTGGCTCAGCTCAGGTCGAAGCGGTCCGCGTTCATCACCTTGCTCCAGGCCGCCACGAAGTCGCCCACGAACCTCTCCTCCGCATCGTCCTGAGCGTAGACCTCGGCGATGGCGCGGAGTTGCGAGTTCGACCCGAAGACGAGGTCGACGCGGGTAGCGGTCCACCTGACCTTCCCCGTCGCCCGGTTGCGCCCCTGGTACACGTCCCCGTCCTCCGAGGCCGGCGTCCACTCCGTGCCCATGTCGAGGAGGTTGACGAAGAAGTCGTTGCCGAGGGTCCCGGGGCGCTCGGTCAGGACGCCGTGCGCGGAACCCGCCACGTTGGCGTCGAGCACGCGCATGCCGCCGACGAGCGCGGTCATCTCGGGCGCCGTGAGCGTCAGCAGGTGCGCCCTGTCGACCAGCAGTTCCTCGGGCCGCACCGCGAACCTGCCCTTCTGGTAGTTGCGGAATCCGTCCGCGGCCGGCTCCAGAACGGCGAACGCTTCCACGTCGGTCTGCTCCTGCGAGGCGTCGGTACGGCCGGGCGCGAACGGCACCTCCACCTGGTGGCCGGCGTCCCTCGCGGCCTTCTCGACGGCGGCGCAGCCGCCGAGGACGATCAGGTCGGCGAGCGACACCTTCTTGCCGCCGCTCTGCGCCGCGTCGAAGGCCCGCTTGACGCCCTGGAGCGCCTCGAGGACCCTCGCCAGCTCGGCGGGCTGGTTGACCTCCCAGTCCTTCTGCGGCGCCAGGCGCAGGCGCGCCCCGTTGGCGCCGCCGCGCTTGTCCGAGCCGCGGAACGTCGAGGCCGAGGCCCAGGCGGTCCTGACCAGCTCGGAAACGCTCGGCCCCGAGGCGAGGATCGCTGCCTTCAGCTCGGCGACGTCCGCCGCGCCGATGAGCTCGTGCTCGACCGGCGGCACGGGGTCCTGCCAGATCAGCTCCTCGGCGGGCACCTCGGGCCCCAGGTAGCGAGAGCGCGGGCCCATGTCACGATGCGTCAGCTTGAACCAGGCACGCGCGAAGGCGTCGGCGAGCTCCTCGGGGTGCTCGTGGAAGTGCCGCGCGATCGGCTCGTAGATCGGGTCCATGCGCATGGCCATGTCCGCGTCGGTCATCATGATCGGCACGCGCTTCGAGGGGTCGTCCACGGCCGGCGCCATGTTGCCCTCGCCGGACTCCTTCGGCACCCACTGCCAGGCGCCCGCAGGGCTCTTCACGGACTCCCACTCGTTGCCGAACAGCATGTCCAGGTAGCTGTTGTCCCACTGCGTCGGCGTCGGGTTCCAGGCGCCTTCCAGGCCGCTACCGATGGTGTCGGCACCCTTGCCGCTGCCGAACCGGCTGGTCCAGCCCAGGCCCTGCTCCTCGATGGGGGCGCCCTCGGGCGGCGGACCGACCAGCGCCGGGTCGCCGGCGCCGTGGGTCTTGCCGAAGGTGTGCCCGCCGACGGTCAGCGCCACGGTCTCGTAGTCGTTCATCGCCATGCGCGCGAACGTCTCGCGAACGTCGCGGCCGGACGCCACCGGGTCGGGCTTGCCGCCCGGCCCCTCCGGGTTCACGTAGATGAGGCCCATCTGCACCGCGGCGAGCGGGTTCTCGAGGTCCCGGTCGCCGGAGTGGCGGGTGTCGGCGAGCCACTCGGTCTCGGACCCCCAGTACACGCTCTCGTCGGGCTCGTAGACGTCCTTGCGGCCACCGCCGAAGCCGAAGGTCTTCAGGCCCATCGACTCGAGGGCGCAGTTGCCGGCCAGGATCATCAGGTCCGCCCAGGAGATCTTGTTGCCGTACTTGCGCTTGATGGGCCACAGCAGCCGGCGGGCCTTGTCGAGGAGCACGTTGTCCGGCCAGCTGTTGAGCGGCGCGAAGCGCTGTTGCCCGGAGCCCGCGCCCCCGCGGCCGTCCCCGATGCGGTAGGTGCCCGCCCCGTGCCAGGCCATGCGGATGAACAGCGGCCCGTAGTGGCCGTAGTCGGCCGGCCACCACTCCTGCGAGTCGGTCATCAGGGCGTAGAGGTCTTGCTTCAGCGCCTTGAAGTCGAGCGTCGCGAACGCCTCCGGGTAGTCGAACGTCTGGCCCAGCGGGCTGGGCCGCGGGCCGTTCTGCCGCAGGATGTGAAGGTTGAGCTGCTCCGGCCACCAGTCCCGGTTGGACCGATGCTCGGTTCCGGCGTGCACCACCGGGCACGCGCCTGCGTCCGTGTCAGGCTTCTCCGCCATGCTTGCCTCCCGTCTCCGGCCGGAGCCCGGTGAGGCGGCAACCCGCCACCGCCAGGCCGCGACGACCGCTAGCAGCGACGATCTCCTCGAGAATGGCGGGCTCGCGTCAGCGTGCGCTGCCCCCCGGACAGGGCCATCCTCGGTCGACGGTTACGGCGCCGATCGCTCGGCAACCAGTGGCTCGAAGTCTACCGCGTCACGATCGGGGCTCGTGTAGGCGTCGGCGCGTGGGCCCCTTTGGGGCCGGCAGCGGTTCCGGCGTGCCGATGCGGCCGCCCCGCCTCGCGGACGGCAGGTCCACTCGGGCGCTATCCGCAGGGTCAGGCCGTGGCCCGGCCTGCCGCTCCCGTGGCGCGGATGCGACCGCTGGCCACCTCCCGCAGCGCCTCCCGCGCCCGGGCGTACACGGCCCGATGATCGGGCGCGTCGGCGCTCTGCTGCCACACCGAGCGCAGCGCGCGGTACAGCGCGCTGCCGATGTTCACCTTCACCACGCCCAGCTCCCGCGCGGCCGCCAGGTCCGGCTCGGGGATGCCGCTGCCGCCATGCAGCACCAACGGCCGCCCCACCCGCTCCGCGATGGCACGAAGCCCCTCCAGATCGAGCGTGCTATCGCGACCGTGCTCGCTCCCGACCGACACCGCCACCATGTCCGCCCCCGCCTCCTCGAACAACCGCTCCACCTCCTCGGGACGGCTGGCCGTCGCGCTGCCGTGGTTGAAGCTCTCCGCCGCCACCTCCACCGCCGCCCCCATGGCGTGCGCCACCTCCGCGATGCGGCGCGTCTCGGCCACCACCTCACCGAAGGGCCGCTCCGCACCATCGAACATCACCGAGCCGTAGCCGGCCCGCAGGCACGCCATCGCCATCTCGAAGCCCTGTCCGTGGTCGAGGTGCAGCAACACCGGCACGGGCGCGCGCTCCGCGAACGAGCGCACCAACCCGGCCGCCGCGAGCGGCGGCACCTGGTCGAGGTCGGCCGGGTAGGTCTGCACGATGATCGGCGCGGCGGCCTCCGCCGCCGCCTCCAGGCACGCGCGCACCATCTCCACGCTGCAGACGTTGAAGGCCGGCATGGAGAACCGCTGCGCGAACGCCCGGCCGATCAGCTCGCGGCCGTCCTCGACGAACGGCACCTCAGAACCCCCCGCGCGCCTCGACGAACGCCAGGGCCTCGTCCTCGTACGCGCTGAAGTTGGCGCAGCCATGCCGCGTCACCACGATCGCCCCGCAGGCGTTGCCCATGCGCGCGCTCCGGTACCAATCCCACCCGTGGGCGCGCCCGTAGATCACCCCGGCGGCGAAGGCGTCGCCCGCCCCCAGCACGTTCATCACCTCGACCTCGAAGCCGGGCACGCGCGTCATGGCGCCGTCCGCCAGGTGGACGGTGCAGCCCTCCTGCCCGCGCTTCACGATCAGCGCTTCCGGACCCGGCCGGCGCGAGAGCATCCCCGCGATGTTCGCTTCCACGTCCCCGCGGATGACCGGCGCCGAGATCTGCTGATCGCGGATCTCGATGTCCGCCGGGTCCGTGAGCATCGCAGCGTTGATCTCCTCCACCGTCCCGAACGCCACGCTCACCAGCGGCAGCAGCGCCCGCACCGCCAGCCCGAACGCCCGCGGATCATGCCACTGGTCCGCCCGAAAGTCCAGATCCAGGTACACCGTGCGGCCCGCCCGCGCCGCCTGCTCCGCAGCGAAGAATGCCGCCGACCGGCTCGGCTCCGCATACAACGCCGTCGCGGAGATCTCCAATGCTCCCGCTTCGGCGATCGGCGCCGCCGCCACGTCATCGATGGTCAGCGCCATGTCCGCGCAGTTGTCACGGTAGTACACCAGCGGGAACCGGTCCTCCTCGATCCCCAGCAGCACCGCGCTGGTGCGCTTGCCGTCCTTCACCGGGATGAAGCGCGTCTCCACGCCCTCGGCGTCGAGGAAGCGGCGGATGAAGTCGCCGACCTTGTCGCGCCCGAAGGCGGTCAGCAGCGCCACCCTCAACCCCAGCCGGCGCGCGCCCACGGCGATGTTGGTGGGGCTGCCGCCCACGTACGCCGCGAAGCTGGTGATCTCCTCGAAGGGCACCCCCACGTCATTGCTGTAGAGGTCGATCGACGAGCGACCCAGCGTGATCAGATCGAACGTGTCGCCGCTCACGTCGTGCGCCTCGGAGCCGCCGGCTGCAGGCGTCGGGCCGCCGCTCCGTCACCACCCCGGCCCGCGGACCAACGCCCAAGGCTCGGCGCGACGGGGCGTCCGGGACGCTGGCGCACGCGCCCCGTCATGGGCGCTCGACCGGCTCGGCGTGCCCGAGCGCCTGTACCTCGGGTGGCGCGGCCAGGTCGGCCGCGGCGGCGTCCTCGGCCGCCGGCCCGACCACCTCGCAACGCAGCGCGCGGCTCGCCAGCTCGACGAAGTCCGGCGGCGCCGCGGCGTCGGTGATGAGCGCGTCTGCCTGGTCGAAGTCGGCGAAGCGGGCGAGCGTCACCCGCGAGAGCTTGCTGGCATCGGCCAGCACGATGGTGCTGGTCGACGAGCGCACCATCGCCGCCTTCGTCTCCGCCTCCAGCGCGTTCGGCGTGGTGAAGCCGTGGTCGATGTGGACGCCGGTCGCGCCCATGAAGGCCGTGTCGGCGTGGTAGGAGCGCAGCGTCTCCACCGTGGCGGGTCCGATCATGGCGAGGCTGTGGTGCCGGAGGTGACCTCCGAGGAGCATCACCTCCAGGCTGGTGCCGGCGAGCTCCAACGCCACCGCGATGGAGTTGGTGATCACCACCAGGCGCTTGTGGTGGCGCCGCAGCAGACGGGCCAGCGCCAGTGTGGTGCTGCCGGCGTCGAGGATGATCGACTCGCCCTCGTGGACCTCGTCCAACGCGCGCTGCGCGATGGCGCGCTTGGCCTGGGCACGAAGGTGCTCCTTCTCCTTGAACGAGGGGTTGTAGAGCACCCGCGGCGCGAACACCGCGCCGCCGTGCACCCGCTGCAGGAAGCCGCGCTCCTCGAGCTGCTTGAGGTCCTTGCGGATGGTGACCTCGCTGACGTCGAAGCGCGTGCTGAGATCGTCCACCGAGACGGTACGCTCGCGCTCCAGGAGATCGATGATGGTGCTGCGCCTGGTCTCCGCCTTCATGGCTCGCCTCGGATGGGAAGCGCGAGCGGCCTCCCCCGCCAGTCCTCGCGCATCCAGGCCCAGTCGCTGTCGTCGACCGGCGGCGTGGCGCGCGCCTCGTCCTGCAGCTCTCCGGCCATGTAGTTCAGGTAGTACAGGTTCGATCCCGGCGGGGCCGCCACCGGGTGGTAGCCGCGCGGCACCAGCACCAGATCCCCGTCCCGTACCACCATCAGCTCGTCGACCTCGCCGTCCGGCGTGTAACTGCGGTGGATCCCCCAGCCATGCCGCGGCTCGATCTTGTAGTAGTACGTCTCCTCCACGTACGCCGAGCCCTCCTCACCATCGTGCCGGTGGGGCGGCCAGCCCGACCAGAAGCCACTCGGCGTGTAGACCTCGAACAGGTAGAGCCGCTCCGCCGGCAGATGGGGCCCCAGGATGTGGCTAACCTGGCGGTAGGCGTTGGCGCCACCGCGCATCTCCACCTTCATCTCCTGGGGTTGGAACAGCCGCAAGGGGTAGCGGCCCTCGGCCGGTGCGCCGCCCACGGTGAACTCGAACCCGCCGCTCGCCTCGACGGTGAAGCGCGTGCCGGGAGGCAGGTAGAGCACGGAGGGCAGCTGCTCGAAGACGCCCGAGCGCGCCAGCCGGAAGCGCTCCTCCCCGGCGGTCACCGTGGCCGCTCCCTGGAGCGGCACCAGCGCCACCTCGCGCGCGCCGCTGTCGTCCTGGTAGCGCTCGCTCCCGTGGAGGCGCACGGCCCGGAACGACAGGTAGCTCCAGCCCGCGCCCTGCGCGTCGACGTCCAGCAGCACGCCGCGATCGGCGGTCGGTCGGATCGGGTTCATGCGGTCACCTCCACGGGTACCGGCCGCCCGCTGCGGAAGCTCTCGGTCGCGGCCTGGGCGATGCGCATGGCGGCGAGAGCGTCGTCGATCCCGGGCGAGGGGGGCTCGCCGGCCAGCACGCTGGCGACGAAGGCGCGCAGCTCGCGGCGCGCGGCATCCTCGAAGCGGTCGGTGAAGAAGGTGTAGTGGTCCGCCGCCACGCCGCCCGGCCCGAAGCGCCACAGCGGCGTCTTGGGCACCGCCTCGACCACGAGCTTGCCCCCGCTGCCGAAGACCTCGGTGCGGATGTCGTAGCCGTACGCCGCGCGCCGCGAGTTCTCGACGACCCCGAGCGCGCCGCTCTCGAAGCGAAGCACCGTCACGGTGGTGTCGGCGTCGCCCATCTCCGCGATCTCCGGGGCGACGCGCACGGCGCCCCAGGCGCTGACCTCGGCCACCTCCCCCACCAGGAAGCGCGCGATGTCGAACTCGTGCAGCGCCTGGTCGAAGAAGATGCCGCCCGAGACCCTCAGGTACGCCAGCGGGGGCGGCGCCGGGTCGCGCCCCACGGAGCGGAACTGGTCGATGGTGCCGACCTCGCCCGCGTCGATGCGCTGGCGCGCGGCGGCGTAACCCGGGTCGAAGCGCCGCTGGAAGCCGACCTGGAAGGGCACGCCGCACGCGTCGATCTCCCGTGCCAGCGCCGCGGCACGCGTCACGCTGTCGGCGACGGGCTTCTCGCAGAACACGGCCTTGCCCGCCCGCGCCGCCGCCTCCGCGAGCGCGGCGTGCGTCGGGGTAGGGGTGGCGATCACCACCGCGTCTACCTCGGGGTCGCCGATCGCCTCGGCCGGATCGGCGTACGCGCGCTCGGCGCCGGTGCGGAAACGTGCCGCCAGGCGCGCCTCCTCGGCGGGATCGGCCACGGCGACGACACGCGCCTCGGGGATCGAGGGGAGCGCGTCGGCATGCGACCTGCCCATGCGGCCTGCTCCCAGCAACGCGACACCGAGCCTATCCACGTCCGGACCCCTCCTCACAGCTCGGCCAGCTGGCGCTCGAGCCACGCACGGTTGCGCCTGGCGGTGGCGGTGGCGTCATCCGAGGTGGTGTCCTGCTCGATGACCAGCCAGCCGTCGTAGCCGCCGCTCGCGAGCGCCTCGAGCACCTCGCGCAGGGGCACCACGCCGCTACCGAGCGGAGCGAAGACGAAGCGCTCGAGCGCCTCCCGGAAGCTCCAGCCTTCGCGCCTGGAGCGCTCCAGAACGCCGCCGTCGACATCCTTGAGATGCACGTAGCGCACCCGCTCGCGGTGCGCTCGCACCAGCGCCAGGACGTCGGCGCCGCCGTAGGCCTGATGCCCGGTGTCGAGGCACCAGCCGACGAGGTCGGGGTCGGTGGCGGCCAGCAGGCGCTCGATCTCGGCCGGCGTCTCGACGTAGGTTCCCACGTGCGGGTGGAACACCAGGCTCACGCCCATCGCCCGTGCGGCCTCGCCCAGCTCTGCCAGGCCCGTGGCCACGCTGCGCAGCGCCTCGTCGCTCAAGGCGGGCGCGCTCTCGGCATGCCCTGCGGCCGCTTGGCGGGCGTCGTCGCCGGCGTCCGCGGCCACCAGGTAGCCGGCACCCAGCTCCTTCAGGAAGGCGGCCTTCTCGACGCCGCGCTGCAGCTCGGCCGGCCGGCCGGCGGGGTCCCGCAGGTTCATGCCGACGAACGCCCCCAGCACGCTCAGCCCGCGACGCTCCAGCTCGGGCCGAAGCTCGGCCGCGGCGCCCGGCAGGCTCGAGGACCACTCGGTGGTGGCGTAGCCCGCCCGCGCGATCTCGTCGAGCACCTCGGGGTACGGCGTCCAGGCCCGGTAGCCGGGCACGTCCTCGTTGTTCCAGTTGATGGGCGCGGTGGCGATCTTCATCCTTCGCTCTCCTCGGGGCCGGTGAAGTGGAGGATCTGCCGCTCCTTGGCGCGCCGGTACGCCTCACGCGCGTCGCGCACGGCCGGCTGCGAGGAGACCTCGGCAGGCGGCACCTCCCACCAACCCTGGTAGTTGGGCACGGCCGGCTCGAGCGCCACCTTGACGTCGAGGACGTTCACGCCGGGCGCGTCGCGAGCAGCCTCCAGGGCCGCCCGCAAGCCCGCCATGTCATGGCAGCGGAACACGCGCGCCCCCATCGCTTCGGCGTGCTGCGCGAAGTCCACCGTCACCACCGGGCCGTCGGTCCGGCCTGAGGCGGCGTCTCGCGCTCGGCGCTCGTTGTTGAACGACGGCGAGCCCACCGAGCGCTGCAAGCCGCGGATCGACCCGAAGGCGGCATTGTCGACCACCACCACGCACAGGTCGAGCCCCTCCGCCACGGCGGTCACGATCTCGGAGCTCAACATCAGGTAGCTGCCGTCGCCCACCATCACGACCACCCGCCGGCCCGGCTCGGCCAACGCCACGCCCACCCCGCCGGCGATCTCATAGCCCATGCAGGAGTAGCCATACTCGACGTGGTAGGCCTTGGCGTCGTCCGGCCGCCACAGCTTGAGCAGGTCCCCCGGCATGCTGCCCGCGGCGCAGACCATGGTGGCGCCGCCGCCGAAGGCGTCGTTGACGGCGCCGATCACCTCGCCCTGGGCCAGCCCCGCGGCGCCGCGGGTCGCGCGCGCCTCGTCGACGGCGCGAGTCCACTCGCCGCGCAACGCCTCGAGCCCGCCGCGCCGCTCGCTCGAGGCACCGGCGTAGCCGCTCTCCTGGAGGCCGGCGCGAAGCTGCTCCAGCCCGGCCCGCGCGTCGGCCACCACGGCGAGGGCGCCCATCTTGGTGGCGTCGGCGGCGTTGACGTTCAGCACCGCGATGCGGGCGCCCTCGTTGCCGAAGGCGGTGCGCGAGGCCGTCACGAAGTCGCCCAGGCGGGTTCCGACCGCCAGCACCAGGTCCGCCTCCGCCGCGGCACGATTGGCCGCCAGTCCCCCGTTGGCACCAACCGGCCCCAGGTTCATCGGGTGGTCCCAGGGAAGCGCGCCCTTGCCCGCCTGGCTCTCCACCACCGGGATGCCGAAGCTCTCGGCGAGGGCCTGGAGCGCCGCGCCCGCGTCGCTGTACACCACGCCTCCGCCCGCTACGATCAGCGGGCGCTCGGCGGCCAGCATGGCCGCGACCAGGGCCTCGAGCGGCCCGGCCTCCGCCGGCCGCCGCGCCACGGGCCACACCCGGCGCTGGAAGAAGCTGTCGGGCCACTCGAAGGCCTCGGCCTGCACGTCCTCGGGGAGCGCCAGCGTGACCGCGCCGGTGCGCGCCGGGTCGGCGAGCGCCGCCATGGCGGCGGGCAGGGCCGACAGCAGCTGCTCGGGGCGGCTGATGCGGCTGAAGAAGCGGCTCACCGGCCGGAAGGCGTCGTTGACGCTGACGTCGTACTGGCTCTCGTGCTCGAGCTGCTGCAGCACCGGGTCCGGCAGGCGGCTCGCGAAGTAGTCCGACGGCAGCAGCAGCACCGGCAGGCGATTGATCGTCGCGCCGGCAGCGCCCGTGATCATGTTGGTGGCCCCCGGCCCGATGGAGCTGGCGCAGGCGAAGGTGCTCAGGCGGTTGCGGTGCTTGGCGAAGGCCGCCGCGGCGTGCACCATCGCCTGCTCGTTCTGCGGCCGGTAGGTGGGCAGCCCCAGGGCGTCGCCGTACTCCTCGAGGGCCTGCCCGAGCCCGGCGACGTTGCCGTGCCCGAAGATCGCCCACACACCTTCGATGAGCCGATGCTCGCGGCCGTCACGTTCGCTGTGCTGCCTCGCCAGGTAGTGGACCAGCGCCTGCGCCGTGGTCAGACGAACCTTCTTCACAGCACCCCTCCAAACCACTCGACATCCACGACCGAGCCGCCCGCCCCACTCGCCAGGCAGGAACATGAAACCACCTGCCAGGACCACTGTCAATCAGCCGAAACAAATCAGAAACCCGATGGCTTTCGTTCGGATTCCACGCCACTCGGATCTCGCCTGCGCCCACGCCCACCGCCCGTCGACGGCGCACCCATGGCGCGCCTGTCGTGCCGACGCGCGCGCGGCGCCCGGCGCGCAGGCTCTCGCTGGCAAGCGGCTCGCTCGAGGCTCACACGCCGGCCAACACGCCGGCCGGGCACCCACGCCGCCGTCCCGCGCCATCCTCACGCTCGCCGCCGAAAGCACTGCGGAATGGGCAGATCGATCGTCCGTAAGCCCTAGGGCCCTCGGCGTTTTCGATACGGGCACGCCTGTGGCCGAAGAGGTCCGTATGCCGCCTTGACAGCGCCCGCCGCAGGCCCTAGAGTCGGTTACGGATCGACATGTCGCGCATCGCGAATTGGGAGGTCGAGGTGCTTGCGTGCTAGTCATCGAACCGGTTCGACCGCGTTCCAGGCGGCGATGAGCACCATCCGAGACATCGCCCGCAAGGCGGGCGTCGCCGTGTCGACGGCGTCGCTGGCCCTCAATGGGGACGAGCGCGTCCGAACCGAAACCCGAGCGCGCGTACTCGAAGCAGCCGAAGCGCTGAGCTACCACCCAATGCGCGCCGCGCGCAGCCTCTCGCGGGGTATCACCTGGTCTCTCCATCTGCTCGACCCGGACTCGAGCGGGGCGCTCTCGAACGGCTTCTTCACGCGCTTCGTGCGCGGGGTCCACGACACCGCCCAGCGCCACGGCTACAGCGTCTCGCTCTCGATCCTCGACAACGAGGCGGAGGCGAGCGCGCTGGCCCGCCGCCTGGTGCAGGAACGCTGGGCCGACGGCATCATCCTCATGAACCCCTCGGCCAGCCCCGACACCCTCGAGGGGCTGCACGAGGTGGGCTTCCCCACCGTGGTGCTGGGCCGCGCGCCGCTACCCAACACCCACAGCGTCGACAGCGACAACGTCCGCGTCGGCTTCGACGCCACCAGCTACCTGCTGAGCCGCGCACCGGGCCCGGTGTTGCTGCTGAACGGCCCGCGCCAGCAGACCTTCACGCGCGACCGCGAGGAGGGCTACCTGAAGGCGCTCGAGCGAGCGGGACAGGCGGCCGACCCCGAGCTCATGCGCTCGATCAGCGGCGCCGCCGGCGACGCCCGCCAGGAGGTCGACCGGTTGCTGCGCGCCGGCGTTCGCTTCCGCAGCGTCCTAGCCGTCAGCGACGGCATGGCGGTCGGCGCCATGCGGGCGTTGCGTGAGCACGGCAAGCGCGTCCCCGACGAGGTGGCCGTGATGGGCATGAACAATGACGACCTGGCCGAGTACACCGACCCGCGACTCTCGAGCGTCGAGCTGAACGCCTACGACCTCGGCGGCCGCGCCACCAAGCTGCTGCTCGCCGCCATCGGCGGCGAGCAGGGCGAGGCGCAGGGCGACGTGCAGCGCGCCCTGGTGCCGCACCGCCTGGCGCTGCGGGAGTCGGCGTGACGCGCCCGCCTGACACGTGGCTGACGTGCCGGCATCAGGCTGGCCGTGCCGTCAGCAGACCCCGTTCGGAACCTTGCCGACCGCATCCGCCGCTCGCCGCACACGCCTGAGAACCGAGGTCACCGTGCCCGACGCCACCACCATGCCCGACACCAGCACCTCGCCCGACGCCACCACCATGCCCGACACCACCGGCTCGCCCGTCACCGCCTACGTCATCCCCCACACCCACTGGGACCGCGAGTGGTACCAGCCCTTCCAGGTGTTCCGGGCCCGCCTGGTGGAGGTCATCGATCAGATCCTCGAGCTGCTGGAGAGCGACCCGGACTACCGGCGCTTCACGCTCGACGGCCAGGCCATCGTGCTGGAGGACTACCTGGCCGTCAGGCCGGAGAAGCGCGCGCTCATCGAGGAGCAGGTGCGGGCCGGCCGGCTCCGCATCGGGCCGTGGTACGTCCTGGCCGACGAGTTCCTGGTGAGCCCCGAGGCCCTGGTCCGCAACCTGCTGGCCGGCCGCCGCGTCTGCGCCACCTTCGGCCCCAGCATGCCGGTGGCGTACACGCCCGATTCCTTCGGCCACGTCTCGCAGCTGCCGCTCATCGCCAGCGGCTTCGGCCTGGACAGCATCGTCTTCGAGCGCGGCGTGGGCGACGAGGGGGAGCGCCTCCGCGGCGAGTTCCGCTGGCTGGCCGCCGACGGTCACAGCGAGGTCTTCGCCGTCCACCTGCTCGGCACCTACTCCGCCGCCGCCGCGCTGGGCCACCTCGACTGGCAGCTCGGCGACGCCTACGACGAGCGCCGCGCCATCGACCAGGTCAAGGCCGTGCTGTTCGGGCTCGACGGCGAGGCCGCCAGCCTGCCGGCCTGGCTGCGCGAGTCCTTCGAGCGGCTTCCCCACGGCATCCTCCCCTACTGCACCAACGCCGCCGTGATCCTCCTGAACGGCTCCGACCACCTCTTCCCAGAACGAAACCTCCCCGCCATCGTGGCCCAGCTGAACGACGCCATCCCCGGCGTCCGCTTCGTCCACGGCGACCTCGAGGAGTTCGTGGCGGCGGCCCGCAAGCCGCCCTCGGAGCTCGAGCCCTACAGCGGAGAGTTCCGCGGCAGCCGCTACCAGCACCTGCTCCCGGGGGTGCTCTCCGCGCGCCTCTACCTCAAGCGCGCCAACACCGCGGCGGAGACCCTGCTGGAGCGCTTCGCAGAGCCGCTGGCGACGCTGGCGTGGCTGCACGGCAGCCCCTACCCGGGCCACCTGCTGCGCGAAGCGTGGCGTCTGCTGTTGCAGAACCACCCCCACGACTCCATCTGCGGTTGCTCGGTGGACGCGGTGCACGACGAGATGATGGTGCGCTTCGCCGGCGTCGGGCAGCTCGGCGAGGTGGTGGCGTCCCGCGCCCTGCAGGCGCTCGCCGGAACCGGAGACGGCGGCGTCACGGTCTTCAACCCGTTGCCCTACGCGCGCCGTGCCGTCGCCAGCCACACCCTCGAGGTGTCCGCGGGACAGGGCGGCTCGCTCGTGGTGGTCGATCACGCCGGGCGGACCGTCCCCAGCCAGGCAACGGTGGCGCGCGTGGTCGCGCCCGGCCGCAGCGACCTCAGCCTCGAGCGGGTGACCCTGCGCTTCCTGGCCGACCTGCCCGCCCTGGGGGTGGCCGACTTCCGCCTGGCGGAGGGCGCCCCGCCGCCGGGCGACGAGGGGGTCCAGGCTCACCGCGATCGCGACGGCATCTCCCTCGACAACGGCGTCCTGCGGCTGACGGTGAGCTCCGAGGGGCAGGTCGGCCTGAGCGACCGTCGCGGCGGCCCGGCCCAGGCCCTCCACCTCGCCTTCGAGGACTCCGCAGACGCCGGCGACGAGTACGACTTCTCGCCGCTGGCGGGCGACGCCACCATCGAGCTGACGAGACCGTCCGGCGCGCCCGAGCTGCTGGAGACCGGGCCGGTCACGGCGCGCGTCCGACTGAGCTACCGGCTCTCCCTGCCCGCCCGCCTCAGCCCCGACCGCCGCCGCCGGGAAGGGCGCAGCGAGCTGCCCCTGACCCTCGATCTGGCGCTCGACGCCGGCGCCTCGACGGCGCGAGCGAGCATCCGGCTCGACAATCGCGCGGAGGACCATCGCCTGCGCCTCCGCGTCGCCAGCGGCTGTCACAGCGATCACGTCCTGGCCGACGGTCACTTCGACGTGCTGAAGCGGCCCGTGGGGTGCCCCAGCGGCGCAGGCTGGTTCCAGGCGCCGCAGGCCACCAGCCACCAACGCCGCTTCGTGGCGGTCTCGGACGGGCAGCGCGGGCTCGCCGTGCTGACCCGCGGGCTCCCCGAGTACGAGGCGACGCAGGACGCGGACGGCGTGACGCTGCGCATCACCTTGCTGCGGGCCGTCGGCTGGCTGTCGCGCGAGGACCTGGCGTCGCGCCCCCAGGGAGCGGGTCCCAGCCTGCCGACGCCGGGCGCGCAGTGCCCCGGCGAGCACCTCCTGGAGCTGGCGTTCATGCCGCTCCGCGGCCCCTGGGACGGCGGCGAGCTGGTGGAGGAGGCGCAGGCCTTCCAGGCGCCGCCGCGGGTGCAGGCGTCCGCGGGAGCGGGCGCGCCGCGGAGCTGGCTGGCGCTTCCCCAACCGCTGGAGCTGACCGCGCTGAAACGGGCGGAGGACCGCGAGAGCGTCATCCTCCGCATCCTCAACCCGTCCGACCATGCCGTGCGCGGCACGCTCGAGCTGTGGTCGGCGCCCGCCGAAGCCTATCTCGTCGACCTCGCCGAGGAGCGCCGCCAGGCGCTCGCCGTCGCCTCGAACGCGATCGACCTCGCGGTCGATCCCAGACAGGTCACCACGCTGGAGATCGTTCCCCAGCCACGGAAGGGGGGTGCAGCGCCCTCGAACCCGACCTGGGCCTAGCCCAGACCCCGATCGCACGGTCTCTTGGAGGTAACCATGTTCGCTCGACCCACACGCCTGCTCGTCGCCCTCGGCGCGCTCCTCGTGCTCGCCGTGCCGGCCTTCGCCCAGACCACCCTGACCCTCACCTGCCGCTGCGTCGCCGGCGGCGTCAACGACGCCGAGGTGCAGTGGATCCAGAAGTTCGTCATTCCCAACTTCGAGCAACAGATGTCGACCCAGGGCACGCCGGTCAAGGTGACCCTCAACCAGTTCGGCGGCAGCGACGAGGCGCTGAAGCAGCAGTACGCGCTCGACCTGTCGGTGCACAAGGGTTACGACGTCATGGCGTTCGACGGCTTCTGGATCCCCGAGTTCGCCAGCGGCGGGCTGCTGAAGCCCCTCGAGACCGTCGGCGGATCGGCCGTCACCAACTGGGACGGCTGGTCGCACATCTCCCAGGGCATCCAGGACATCATGTCCTACGACGGCAACCGCTACGGCATCGCCAACGGCACCGACGTGCGCATGATCTTCTACCGCAAGGACATCTTCCAGAAGGCGGGCATCGCCAATGCCGACAGCTGGCAGCCGCACTCCTGGCAGGACATCATCGACACCGCGCAGAAGATCAAGGCGGCCATCCCCAACTCCTACCCGCTGCAGATCGACGCCGGCACCAACATGGGTGAGGCCACCACGCTGCAGGGCTACTACATGCTGATCCTCGGCACCGGCGAGCGCCCGTTCATGAACGGCAAGTGGGTGGTCAAGAGCCAGGGCATCCTCGACACCCTCAACTTCTACAAGCAGATCTACAACGACTACCAGCTCGGCGACCAGCGCGTGCAGCTCGTGAAGGACGGCCGCAACCAGTCCTTCGCCAACTTCCGCGACGGCATCACCTCGATGCTGGTCGAGAGCGATTGGTTCTACCGCTCGGTGACCAAGCCGGGCAGCGAGTTCGCCGTCGCCAACCGCGACCAGGTGATGGGCTGGGCCAAGATGCCCGCCGAGAAGCCCGGCATGGGCATCCGCGGCCAGGACTTCGTCACGGCCTCCGGCGGCACCGGCTGGGTGCTCAACCCCAACACCGCGCACCCGCAGCTCGCCTGGGACCTGCTGGCCTTCATGAACGGCAAGCCCGCGCGCGACGCCTTCGAGACCTACCAGCCCACCATCAGCGCGCGCGATGACGTGCCCGTGCCCAACAACGACTTCCTCACCACCACCGCCAAGACGCTGCTGCCGCTGACCGTGTCGCGGCCCAACAACGACAACTACGCCAAGGTCTCCGAGCAGATCCAGCGGATGACCGAGAACGTGGTGTCGGGCCAGATGACGCCGCAACAGGCCATGGACGCCTACGCGGCCGCGGTCACGCAGATCGTGGGAGCGGCCAACACCGCCGACCTGATGACCTCGAGCAGCAACTGAGCCACCCCCGCCGGGGCCCGGCGCGGCAGCCGCCGCAGGGCCGGGCCCCGGCGGCCCCCTGGAGCCCCACGTGCCCGAGCGACGCACCATCCTCCCCCTCCGCACCGGCCTGCTGTTCCTGGCGCCGGCGGCGGTCTTCATCGTCGCGTTCATCATCCTGCCGTTCTTCTGGGTAGCGGTCGTCAGCTTCACCAACCGCTCGCTGACCGGGCCGGGCGCGCTCCACCCGCACTTCATCGGCCTGCAGAACTACGCCCGGCTGTTCCAGCCGGGGACCTTCCTGCAGCCGGGCCAGTTCGGCTCCTCCCTGCTCATCACCGGTCAGTTCGTGCTCTTCTCCGCGCTCATCGGTCAGGCGGTGCTGGGGCTGTTCCTGGCCTGGTTCTTCTACCGTCGCGAGGGCTGGGTGAAGCAGACGGTGCAGACCCTGGCGATCGGCGCATGGATCATCCCGGACGTGGTGGTGGCCTTCGCCTGGTCGGCCTTCCTCGACTACGACCGGGGCACCCTCAACCACATCCTCCAGGCGTTCCACCTGGGCAAGGTCGACTGGCTGCTGGGCGTGCCGCTCCTCTCCATCATCCTGTTCAACACCTGGCGGGGCACGGCCTTCTCCATGCTGCTGTTCTCCTCGGCGCTGGGGTCGATCCCGCCCAGCCACCTGGAGACCGCCGAGGTGAACGGCGCCAACGCCTGGCAGAAGCTCAAGGACATCGTGCTCCCGCTCATCCGAACACATATCGTGACGGACCTTATCTTGATCACGCTGTGGACCTTCAACACCTTCACGCCCTTCCTTCTCACCGGTGGCGGGCCGGCCTTCAAGACCGAGGTGGTGTCGATCCTGACCTTCCGCATCGCCTTCAAGTACTTCGACTTCGGCTCGGGCAGCGCCATCGGCATGATCATGATGCTGATCAACCTGGCCTTCGCGCTCGTCTACCTGAGCCTGCTCCGGCGGCAGCAGGGGGCGTCCCGATGAGGCTGCTACGCCTGGTGGTCTCGCGTGCCGCCTTCTACGCCGTGGCGGCGGTGTTCGCCTGCCTGTTCGCGTTGCCGCTGGTGTGGCTGGTGTTCGCGCCCTTCGATGCCCGGGCCAATCTGTCGCTGCGGCTGCCTCACCCCTTCACCCTGGCGAACTTCGGCAAGGTCTTCAGCAACGCCTTCGCGGTGCGGGCACTGTTCGCCAACAGCATCATCCAGGGCGTCGGCGCCATGCTGCTGGTGACGCTGCTCGCCACGCTGATGGCCTACGCCCTGTCGCGCGCACCGATCCGCGGCACCGACCTCCTCTCCTACGGGCTGGTGCTGTTCTCCTCGATCGTGACCGGTACCGCGGCGATGGTGCCGCTGTTCCTGCTGGTCTTCTCGCTGGGGCTCATCGACACCCAGCTCGGCGTGATCCTGGTGTTCACCGGCGGGCTGCTGCCCGCGGCGGTGTTCATCATGCGCGACTTCGTCGACTCCATCCCGCGCTCCTACGAGGAGTCGGCGCTGGTCGCCGGGGCCAGCCCCTGGCGCATGTTCCGGGACATCGCCCTGCCGATCGTGCGGCCGGGGATGATGGTGGTGGCGGTGTGGACATTCGTCAACGTGTGGGGCGGGTTCTTCGTGCCCTTCATCCTGCTCCGGAGCCCGTCCAACATGCCGGCCTCGGTCGCCATCTACTCCTTCTATACCGAGGGCGGCACGCCCATCATCACGCTCACCACGGCCTACTCGCTGCTCTACACCATCCCGGTGCTCGCCCTCTACCTGTTCGTGAACTGGCGCTACGGCTTCCGGTTCTTCGGCGGCATCAAGTCCTAGGGAGTCGCTCCATTGGCACGAGTCGTCTTCGACAACGTCAGCAAGCACTTCGGCACCGTGAAGGCCGTGGATGGGGTCTCCTTCGAGATCGACGAGGGTGCCTTCATCTGCCTGCTCGGCCCCTCGGGCTGCGGCAAGACCACCACCCTGCGGCTCATGGCCGGGCTCGAGCAAGCCACCAGCGGCCGCATCGTCATCGGCGAGCGCGACGTGACGCAGGCCAAGCCGAAGGAGCGTGACGTCGGCATGGTCTTCCAGGACTACGCGCTGTTCCCGCACATGACCATCGCCGAGAACATCGCCTACCCGCTGAAGGTGCGTGGCGTCGGCAGCCACGACCGCAACGCCCGCACCGAGGAGGTGGCGCGGAGCCTCGGCATCGAGCAGCTGCTGGCGCGCCGGCCGGGCCAGATCTCGGGCGGGCAGCAGCAACGCACCTCGGTGGCGCGCGCGGTGGTGCACAAGCCACAGGTGTTCCTGTTCGACGAGCCGCTCTCGAACCTAGACGCCAAGCTGCGGGTCGAAGCCCGCAGCTTCCTCAAGCATCTGCAGATGGAGCTGGGCGTGACCGCGGTGTACGTCACCCACGACCAGGCCGAGGCGATGGCGCTGGCGGACCGCATCGCCGTGATGGAGAGCGGCCGCGTGGTCCAGATGGGCCCCCCGCTGGAGGTCTACCGCAGGCCGGCCACCACCTTCGTCGCCAGCTTCCTCGGCAACCCGCCGATGAACCTGCTGCCCGTGACGCTCCGCCTGGACGGCAGCGACGGGCGCTTGCACGGCCCCGGCTTCGAGCTGGATGCCGGAGCCTGGCGCGAGGGGCTGGGGGCCGGCTCGCGCGACGGCGCCGAGCTCACCCTGGGCGTGCGGCCCGAGCACCTGCAGCTGGCGCCAGATGCCGCCTCGGCCACGCTCAGCGGCCAGATCTACACGCTCGAGCCGCTCGGACCGGAGACGCTCATCACCTGCATGGTGGACGGCCGCCTCGTCACCGCGCGGCTGTTCAGCGACGAGCCGCCCGCCCTCGACGGCACGGCCCACTTCCGCGTCGACCCCGAGCACCTCGACCTGTTCGACCAGGACGGCAACCGGGTCCCACGTTGACGACGATCGTGCTGGAGGGCACGCTGCGGGCCGGGCAGACGGCCGCGCCCACCGTTCTGTTGCCCTTCGAGGTGCCGGCCGGCACCGGGCGCGTGGACGTGCGCTACCACTACGACGACGGCCACATCCTCGACCTCGGCCTGCTCGACCCGCGCATCGGTCCGTTCCCTTCGGCGGAGGGCTTCCGCGGCTGGAGCGGGTCGGCACGGGAGCAGGTGTTCGTGGCGCTGGATGCGGCGACCCCCGGCTACCTGGCGGGCGAGCTGCCGCCGGGGACCTGGCAGGTGGTCCTGGGGCTCGCGCAGCTGGGCGAGGCACCGTGCAGCTACCGGGTGGAGGTCGAGCTCGGCGGCCCGCGGCCGGCGCCGCCGGCCCCGCCGCCAGGCGCGCAGGTTCGCGTTCCCGGTCCGCGCTGGTTCCGCGGCGACCTCCACAGCCACACCCACCACAGCGACGCCCGCGGCTCGCTGGCGGACCTGCTGGCGGCCGCTCGCGCGCGCGGCCTGGACTTCCTGTCGGTGACGGACCACAACACCACCTCCCACCACCTCCCGCTGCTCGCCGCCAGCTCGCCGGAGCTCGTCCTGCTCCCCGGCGAGGAGGTCACCACCTACCGCGGCCACGCCAACGTCTGGGGGGTGGACGGCTGGGTCGACTTCCGGATCGGCGGCGACCGTGACGTCGGCACCCTGGTCGATCACGTTCACGCACGCGGCGGGCTGTTCGCCGTCAACCACCCGCGGGCGGCGCCGGGGTGCATCGGCTGCGACTGGGACTACCCGGTGCCGGAGGGGGTCGACGTCTTCGAGGCCTGGAACGGCCCCTGGGCCTACCGCAACTGGGAGGCACTGGAGCGCTACGACGCGCTGCTCCGCCGCGGCCTGCGCCCCACCCTGGTTGGCGGCAGCGACCGCCACCAGCCCGGCTGGCCCGACCGCGACCCCGAGCTGCTGTGGGTGGGCACGCCCACCACCTGGTTCCAGCTTCCCGAGCTCTCCGAGGCGGCGCTGCTGCAGGGGCTGCGCTCGGGCCAGGCGTTCGTCAGCGACGGGCCGGCGGGGCCGCGGCTGGAGCTGGAGGTCGCGCGGGCCAGCATGGGCTCGGCGACGCCGGCGCCCGCGGGCACGCCGTTGCCGGTGCGTGCCCGCGTGACCGGCGCGGCCGGCTCGCTGCTGCGCTACGTCGCTGCCGAAGGTCCGGTGCGGGAGGTGCCGGTGGACGGGGACGCCTTCGAGGACGCCTGGGCATGGGAGGCACAGGGCCCGTTCCTGCGTGCCGAGGTGCTGGCGGTGGGGGACGAGGCCGCCGTGCGAGAGGGATTCACGGCACTGGAGGCGCGCGGCAAGCTGCCGCCCTGGATCACGCTGGAGGAGATCCTGGCGCACCCGCGCCGGCGCGCGCTGTCGAACCCGGTGTACCTGGTCGCGGGTTGATCGGAGCCTTCGAGCAGCATCCGCACGCGCCCCGCGGGCGGCGAGCCGACCCGCGACGGGACCCGGCCCTTCAGTCCTTGAGCTCGACGCTGATGATGTGGAGGTCGGCGGTCCCCACGTTCTCCAGCGAATGCGGCGGCAGTGGCGCCGATGGCAACACCGTCGTCGGGACCGCGAGGGTCGGCACCCGCCGCGAGTCGAGCTGGAGGTCGCCGTTCTCGGCGGAGCGCACGAACGGGCTCCACTGCAGCACCACCAGCACCGCCGGCCAGCGATGCGTATGCACCGGCGTGCGATCGCCGGCGGGGATGTGCGTATCCAGCACCCTGACACGTTCGTCCTCGAACATGAGGCTGTGATGGTCGGGCGCGGCGTTCAGCGCGTCCAGCGCCTCGGGCCAGGCAGACGCGTCGCCAGGGGCTGCGGGGTCGGCACGACGAAGCATCAATCTACCTCCTACGCTGTCCGCACCCGAGCCACGCTCGACCGGGGCCGTCACCGCCCCTGCCTCCTCGACATCGCTCGGGTGCGTATACGCGGGCCCAGCATACGCCCGCGCGCGGCGTCTGCCGCCAGCCAGCGGCTGGGGCGCGCGCCAGCCCCACGGGCAGGACGCGCGTCGGCCCTGGGGAGCCGCAGCGGAGCCGCAGCGGACGCGCCGCGAGGCCGGCCGGCACGGCTGCAACGCGGTAGGCTTGCGGATCGGGGCGAGGCGCCACGAGGCGGCCGCAGCATGTCGCACGGGGTCGCCCCATGACGCACCATGACGCCCCATGTCGTACCAGGGCTCGAGGGGAGGAGCTCCCGATGAAGATGACTGGATTGACGCTGGTGACGCTCGCCGTGATCGGCGCCTGGGCACTCCTGCCGGTCTCGCCCGCGCGGGCGGCCGCGCCGGCCGCGGCCGGGGGCGTGACGGGGAGCTGGGAAGGGAAGCTGGTGGCGGGACAGGCCTCGCTGCGGATCTGGCTCGACGTCACCCGGGACGCGAGCGGCAAGCTGGGCGCCAGGCTCATCAGCCTGGATCAGTCCCCGACGCCGATCCCCTGTGCCAACGTGACCCTGACGGGCGCGACCTTCAGCTTCGAGGTGCCGGCCGTGAAGGGCAGCTACAGCGGTCGCCTGAGCACCGACGGCAAGACCATCGCCGGCACCTGGACGCAGGGTGGCTCGCTGCCGCTCACCTTCGAGCGGCAGCCGCAAGGCGCCCGGCCCCCGCTGGCGAGCAGTTCCACCCCCCGTCCCGCCCGTCCGCCCGTGCCTCTCGGCCAGCTAGGGGGCGTCCTCGACCGGGAGTTCGCGCCGGTGACCGGCACCCATGTGCTCGAGCCCTCGGCCGGCGTCGGGGTGGTCGTCGGCGTCCTGCAGAACGGGCAGCGACGCATCTTCGCCTACGGCGCCGTCAGCAAGGACAGCATCTTCGAGATCGGGTCGGTGACGAAGTCGTTCACGGGACTGCTGCTGGCGCAGCTGGTCGCGCAGCGGCGCGTGGCGCTCGACGAGCCCGTGCGCGCGCTCCTTCCCCCCGGCACCGTCGCCAAGCCGTCCGGCCCGGAGATCACCCTGGGCGACCTCGCCAGCCAGCGCTCCGGGCTGCCGCGCTTGCCGGCGAACCTCGACGTGAGCGCCGACCCGTCGAACCCGTACGCCGGCTACGGCCCCGCGAAGCTGTACGCGTACCTCGCGCAGCACGGCCTGGCCTTGCCGCAGAAGGCGAGCTACCTGTACAGCAACCTGGGCTACGGATTGCTCGGGTTCGTGCTGGCCCGCCGCGCCGGGGAGACCTACGGCCAGCTGGTCGAGAGCGAGATCGCCGGGCCCCTCCACCTGAGCGACACCGCCGTGCACCTCGCTACCGGACAGACGGCGCGCCTGGCGCAAGGGCACGACGCCGCCAACGCTGCCGTTCCGGCCTGGACGTTCGACGCCCTGGCCGGCGCGGGAGCCCTCCGGTCCACGGCCGGCGACCTCCTCACCTTCCTGGGCGCCGAGCTGCATCCCGCCTCGGTCGGGGCCGGGACCCAGCAGGGACCCGCGGCCACCTTGAGCGGCGCGATCGCCATGACGCAGCAGCTGCGCGCTCCCGGCCCGCCGGGCATGAAGGTGGGCATGGGCTGGCTGTACCAGGAGAAGAGCGGACTGTACTGGCACAATGGCGGCACGGGCGGGAGCACCTCGTTCGTGGCCTTCCAACCCGCGCACGATCGCGCCGTCGTGGTGCTCTACAACCGCGAGGACATCGGCGCCAGCGCCACCATGTTCGTGCAGCGCGTGGCCGGCAACGTCCTGGCACTGCTCGCCGGAACGCCGGCGGTCCCGCTGCAGTAGCAGGGCGTACGGCCCGGCTCGCGCGCGGCAGCCCTAGGCGTAGCGATCGGGGCTGAGGGCCTCGATGCCGAGGCTCGGCGGCAGGCCCTGGAGCAGCTCGCCGACGAGCTTGCCACTCACCGGCGCGAGCGACACCCCCAGCATGGCGTGCCCCGTGGCCACCACCAGGTTGTCCGCCCGCGCGCTGCGGCCGAGGTAGGGCAGCCCGTCCGGCGTGGTGGGCCGGAACCCGTGCCAGGGCGGCGTCCCGGCGAAGGCGCCGGCGTCGAACGCCGGCAGGGCTCGCGCCACCGAGCGCTCGATGCCGCGCACGCGGCTGTCGCTGACCCCCTCACGCACGCCGGTGATCTCCATGGTGCCCCCGACCCGCACACCCCCCGCCATCGGGGAGAGCGCGACGTGCCCCTCGGAGAGGATGGCCGGCATGGCGAGCCGCTCCGGCGGATCGAGCAGCGTCATGCTGTAGCCCTTCCCCGCGCGCATGGGCAGCCGCAGGCCCAGCGAGCGGGCGAGGCCCTCGGACCACACCCCGGCCGCCAGGACCAGCTGATCCACCTCCAAGGCCTCGCCCGCCGTGGCAGACGGGGAGGCGTCCTGCCCCTCGTCGTTCCGGGAGAGTCGCAGGCGGCGGACGGCGCCGCCCTCCCGCTCCAGCCCCGTAACGCGGGTGTCCCAGCGGAAGCCTACGCCCAGGCCGGCGAGCTCCGACTGCAACGCGGCCACGAGCAGGCCGGGGTCGAGCCGCGCGTCCTCCGGGTAGTGCACGCCGCCCACGACGTTCAGCGTCACGCCCGGCTCCAGCGCTCGCGCCTCGTCCCGCCCCAGCACCCGGGCGGGCAACCCCAGGATCAGCGCCTTCGCCGCAGTGCGGGCCTCGGCCTCCAGGCCCTCGGCCGTGGAGCAGAGCATCACCAGTCCGCTCTCTTGCAGGTCGAAGGGGTTTCCCAGCCGCTCCGCCAGCCCCAGGTACTCCGCCTTGCTCGCCAGGTGCAGGTCGCGCAAGAGCGGCCCCGCTCGCCGAGCGCGGGTCGCGCTCGACGCGCGCCAGAAGCGCCACCCCCAGGCCAGCAGCCCCGGGTCGAGCGAGGGCCGCACGTAGAACGGGCTCTCCGGGTCGAGCATCCAGCGCAGCCCTTGCGCCACCGCGCCCGGCGCCGCCAGCGGCACGAAGTGGCTCGGCACGATCAGCCCGATGTTCCCGTGTGACGCGCTGGCCCGCTCCGCGCCGCCTCGCTCGACCACCGTCACCTCGAAGCCCGCCCGCCGCGCGTACAGCGCACTGAAGAGCCCCACCACGCCCGCGCCCACGACCGTGACGCGGCGGCTCACGGCAGCCCCCAGCGGAAGGGATCGTCGTCCTCCAGGATCAGCGTGGACTCCGCCGTCACGAACGCCTCCCCGGCGATGGTCGGGATCACGCCCCCGCGCTCGTCCAGCTCGAAGCTCGCCTCGAAGAGGCTGCCGATCACGCTCTCCTGCCGCCACGGCTGCCCCGCGCTCAGTCGCCCGTCCGCCTGCAGGCACGCCAGCTTCGCGCTGGTGCCCGTGCCGCACGGCGAGCGGTCGTACGCCCCGCCGGGGCACAGCACGAAGCCGCGGCCGTCCGCCGTGGCGCTCGTCGCGACCAGCTCGATGTGGTCGATCTCGGCGCCTTCGGCGCCGGTCACCCCCGCACGCTCGAGCCCGCGACGCACCGCCCAGGCATACGACGTCAGGGCGTCCACGCGCCCCGCCTCCAGCGCCTGCGCGTGGTCCTCGACCAGGAAGAACCAGTTCCCGCCCCAGGCCACGTCGCCGGTCACCGGGGCGTGCCCGGGAACCTCCACTCGCACGCCGTGACGGTAGCGGTAGGCGCGCACGTTCCGCACGCTCACCCGGCCGCCGGCGTGCAGCTCGGCGTCCACCACACCGACGGGCGTCTCGATCCGGTGGCGCCCCGGCGCCGCTCGCCCCAGGTACTGGAGGGTGCGCACCAGACCCATGGTGCCGTGCCCGCACATGCCCAGCAGCCCCACGTTGTTGAAGAACACGACCCCTGCCGTCGCGGCCGGGTCCACCGGCGTCAGCAGCAGCGCTCCCACCAGCACCTCGGAGCCGCGAGGCTCGCCCACCACCGCCCTCCGGAAGGCGTCGAACTCGGTGCGGAAGCGCTCCGCCCTCTGGGCCATCGAGCCCTCCCCGAGCTCGGGGCCGCCGGACACCACCACCCGCGTCGGTTCGCCCGCGGTATGGGAGTCGATGACGTGGATGCGCCGCGCCGTCACGATGAGCCGTTATACATTGTCTCGACTCGGTCTCGACACGGCTCCAGGCTTCACCCGGGCACGGACGGCCGGTGGCCGGGGCACGCGCTCGGTCGGCGCGGTGCCGCTGCGCACCGAAGGGAGACACGCATGCGAGCGACGACCCAGGACACGCGCACGTCGGCAGCGCCGGCGAGCCTCGAGTGGCGAGGCGTGATCCCCGCCATCACCACGCCCTTCGACGAGGACCTGCAGGTGGACCGCGACGCCCTGGCCGACCATGCGCGCTGGCTGGTGGACGAGGGGTGTGTCGGCATCGTCCCTGGCGGTTCGCTCGGCGAGGCGGCGACGCTCGCCTTCGAGGAGAAGGTGGCCGTGGTGCGCACGCTGGCCGGCGCGCTCGGCGACCGGGCGCCCGTCATCCCCGGCGTGGCCGCGCTGTCCACCGCCGAGGCGGTGCGCTTCGCGCGCGCCGCGGAAGCGGAGGGCGCACGCGGCCTGATGGTGCTGCCGCCCTACGTCTACAGCACCGACTGGCGCGAGATGAAAGCCCACGTCGCCGCGATCCTCGACGCCACCGCGCTGCCCTGCATGCTCTACAACAACCCGGTGGCCTACACCACCGACTTCCTACCCGCGCAGATCGCCGAGCTCGCCGGCGAGCACCCGAACCTGGTGGCGGTGAAGGAGTCCAGCACCGACGTGCGACGCGTCACCGCGCTGCGCGCGCTCACGGGCGCCCGCCTCGAGATCCTGGTGGGCGTCGACGACGCCATCGTCGAGGGGCTGGCCGCCGGTGCCGTCGGCTGGCTCGCCGGCCTCGTCAACGCGCTGCCGGCCGAGTCGGTGGCGCTCTACCGGCTGGCGCGGGCCGGCCGCGCCGAGGAGGCGTTCGCGCTCTACCGCTGGTTCCTGCCCCTGCTGAGGCTGGACACCGTGCCGAAGTTCGTGCAGCTCATCAAGCTGGTGCAGGAGCGGGTGGGCCGTGGCAGCGCGCGCGTGCGCCCGCCCCGGCTGGAGCTCGCCGGCCGCGAGCGGGAGGAGGCCGAGGCGCTCATCGAGGCCAGCCTGCGCAGCCGTCCCAGCCTCCAGGAGGTCGCCTGATGGCCGCCGCCGACGACGCCCAGCTGAGCGGCCTGTCGCTGCTGGGGTCGCGCCCCGCGGCCCCCGGCGAGCGCAGCTTCCGCGCGACCGACCCGCGCACCGGCGAGGCGCTCGAGCCACGGTTCCACGCCGCCCGAGCCGACGACGTCGAGCGCGCAGCTCAGGCCGCGGAGCACGCCTTTAGCGCCTTCGCGGCCGCACCTCGCGCCGAGCGCGCCGCCCTGCTCCGGGCCATCGCCGAGGAGCTCGACGCGCGCGGCGAGCTCATCATCGACCGCGCCGACCGCGAGTCGGCGCTGGGAGCGGCCCGCCTGGCCAGCGAGCTCGGCCGCACCTGCAACCAGCTGCGCCTCCTCGCCACCCTCGTCGACGAGGGCGACTGGCTCGACGTTCGCATCGACGAGGGCGACCCCGGCCGGTCCGGGGGGGCCAAGCCGGACGTGCGCTCGCTGCGGCGTCCCCTGGGTCCCGTGGCGGTGTTCGGGGCCAGCAACTTCCCGCTGGCGTTCTCCGTCGCCGGAGGCGACACCGCGTCCGCCCTCGCGGCCGGCTGCCCGGTGGTGGTCAAGGCGCACCCCGCCCACCCCGGCACCTCCGAGCTCGCCGGCCGCGCCATCGCCGCGGCGGTGCGCAGCGGCGGCATGCCCGAGGGCACCTTCTCGCTGCTCTTCGACGACGCCTACCAGGTGGGTCAGGCGCTCGTCACGCACCCCCTGATCCGCGCCGTCGGCTTCACCGGCTCGCGCGCCGGCGGCCAGGCGCTCATGCGCCTCGCCGCCGATCGCCCGGACCCCATCCCGGTCTATGCCGAGATGAGCAGCGTCAACCCCGTCTTCGTCCTGCCCCACGCCACCCGCGTCCGCCCCGACGCCATCGCCGACGGCCTGCTGGCCTCGGTCACGCTGGGCGTGGGGCAGTTCTGCACCAACCCCGGCCTGGTGCTGGTACCGAGCGGCACCGAAGGGGACGCCCTGCGCGACCGCCTGGTGGCGGGGGCGCGCCGCAGCGAGGCGCGCACCATGCTGACCCCCGGCATCCACCGGGCCTTCCAGGGCGGCCTGGAGCAGCTCGCGGGCGAAGGCGCCCGCAAGCTCGCCGAGGGCGAGCGGGCCGCGGGCCCGGCGGCGGCCAGCGCGGCCGTCTGGGAGGTCGACATCGCCGCCGCCCTCGCCAACCCCCGCCTCGCCCGGGAGGTGTTCGGCCCCAGCACCCTGCTCATCCGCTACGGACACGACGACGAGCTGCTCGCCTTCGCCCGCGGCATGGAAGGCCAGCTCACCGCCAGCCTCCACGGCGAGCCGGACGAGTGGGAGCGCTACCGGCCGCTCGCTGCGGCGCTCGAGCGCAAGGTCGGGCGCCTCATCGTCAACCAGTTCCCCACCGGCGTCGAGGTCTGCCGCGCCATGGTGCACGGCGGCCCCTACCCCGCCACCAGCGACGGCCGCACCACCTCGGTCGGCGCCCGTGCCATCGAGCGGTTCACGCGGCTGGTCGCCTTCCAGAACGTCCCGCGAGAGCTGCTCCCCCGCGAGCTCGCCTAGTGGAACTCGCCGGGCGATCGGCCGCGCCTGTCGGGGCGGCGCCGGGCGGAGCGGCGGCGCCGGGTCACGGCACCGGCGGGTCGAACACCAGCTGAGGCCAGTCGAGCGTGCTGGATATGGATATCACGACCGCAGGCACGGGACTCCCTGAGCTGCCGAGGTCGGAGGCGCGGACCTCCAGCACGTTGCCGGGCGTGCTGTTGATGTTCGATACCCAGAGGTTGCCGCCGTTGTCGAAGAGGACCGCGACGGGGCCGTGCAGCGCGCCGCTGCCGCTGTCGTTGATGGTGACGGTGGGCGTTGGCGAGCCGCTGCTGGCGATCTGGGCGGGCGTGAACATGACCACCTGGCTCAAGTTGATGTCGGCCACCCACAGGTTCCCGTTCTTGTCGAACGTGACGCCCTCGTAGCCGTCGCTGGTCGCGATGCTCACGGCCGGCGTGGGGCTCCCGCTCGCCTGTAGCTGCGAGGGGGTGAGCTTCACGACGCCACTGGTGCCGTCGGTCCCGACCCAGAGGTTGCCCTGCGCGTCAAAGGCCAGCCCCGACGGGCAATCGAAGCCGGTGAGCACGACGGCGGGCGAGGGGTTCCCCGAGGCGGCCAGCTGGGACGGCGTGTACATCTCCAGACTCCCGCCGCACTCACCGGCCCAGAGGTCCCCCTGCGCGTCGAACACGAGGGTGACGGGCCCGTCCAGGGACGACCCGTCCGAGTCGATGGTGACGGCGGGCGCGGGGGATCCCGAGGCGCCGAGCTGGGAGACGCTGTACTCGACCAGCTGGGAGGAGTGGATGTTGCCGACCCAGAGGTTGCCGCTGGCGTCGAGCGCCAGACCGTTCGGCCCGGACGAGCTGCCGAGGGTCACGGAGGGCGTCGGGCTGCCGGTCGCCCCGAGCTGGCCGGCATCGTAGCCGTAGGTGCCGACGCCTTCGTCGGTGACCCAGAGCTTGCCGCTGCCCGCGCGTTCGCTGTAGGCCACGCTGGAGGCCGCCGTGGCGTTGGCGCTCACCGATACCGAGCCACCGCCCGCTGCCAGGTACGCGCTGTCTACGATCGCCCCGGCGGCGCGCACGTCGGCTCCGGCGACCGTGTAGCTCCCGGGCGTGAGGTTGGACAGCGTTCCGGTCCCGGCGAGCGTGGCGCTGTAGCCGCCGGGGCCGGTCACCAGCACGCTGGCATCGACGCCGCCCGGCAACCCGCTCACCGTCACCGTCAAGCTTCCTGTGGTGCTCGAGGAAGAACAGGCGGCCAGCGCCACCAGCGCTGCCAGCCCCATGATCACAAGCCCTCCGCCACGAGTCCGCCGCATGGCTACCGCCTCCCAGGTTGTCCTTGCGCTCCCCAGCCTAAGCCATGCGAAACGGCCACGCCACGATCCGGGGGTCCGGGTGTGGAGCGCCCGCGCCTGCCGGTCTCAGGCCAGGCTGAACTGCGGGTAGCGGTCGGTGACGAGCAGGAAGGCATAAGCGCTGACGCGCAGGCTCCAGCGGCCGACGCCGACGACGTAGTCGAACATCCCCCGCGGGTAGCGCCCGGTGAACAGGATCGCGAACCAGGCGAGGACGACCACGATGACCGCGACGGCCCATAGGACGACCAGGACGACGTAGTGCGGGATGGCGAGGAACCATTTCACCAGCGGCAGCCAGCGGTTGAGGTCGTGCTCGACGTCGGGGTAGTCGATCTCGAGGTGCACCGCCTGCTCGTCGACGGTCGACGGGTACTGGTCGGTGAGCAGGGCCAGGTAGGCGCCGATACGCGCTCCGAAGCGCGTCAGCTCGCGCGCGAAGTCGAACCACCAGCGCGGGTAGCGCAGCCGGAACAGGATCATCAGCAGCGTCGCCAGCCACAGTCCCGTGCCGATGCCGCCGGTGTTGCGCGTGACCAGGTGCCCGGTGGACGTGGCGATCGTCTCGGACCCGGTGGCCGTCAGCAGGCTGGCGATGATCGCGATGGGGATGATCCAGATCAGCCGGAAGAAGCTCGACAGCCGGTCGAGCCGCTCGGCGTAGTCGATCTGCAGACGGGCCGGGTACTCCTGGGTGGGTGCTTCCATGGTCTCCTTCGCCTCCGTTCCGGCAGGACTGCCGCGAGCGCGCCGGCGCCCCCTGCCGAGCCCCTGGCCCGCGCCTCGCAGCGCCGCCGCACGTCCCACGACATCGCGTCGGGGCAGGGCTCTCTCTCATGAATCGACCTCAGCGTGGGGTGAGCCGGGGGCATCGGGCCAGAGTCAGATGCCCCCGGACCGGCAGCGCGGGCCGTGACGCGGTCGTCGTTGACAAGCTTCCGGAGGCCGACTATACTCTAGAACAATATAGAACAAACAGGACAAAATAGGACAAAATGATATGGAGAGCTGATGCCACGACAGGCCGCAATCGAACATCCTCGCAACTACATGGAGGGGAACGTCCTCCTGCACGACCTCCAGGAGATCCTGGAGACGCAGTCGGGCGCCGTCGGCAGGCTCGTGGAGGGGTGGAAGGATGCCGGCGTGCACGACCTCTTCCTGGTGGGCTCGGGCGGCTCGCTCGCCGTGCTCGAGCCCGTCAAGTGGATCCTCGACCGCTACTCCAGCTGGGCCGTCGACACCTACTCCGGCTGGGAGTTCGTCACCCGCGCGCCGAAGCGCGTCACGGCCGAAGCGGGCGCCATCCTGGCCTCACACTCCGGCACCACCTCGGAGATCCTCGACGGCGCGAAGCTCGCGCGTGACCGAGGCGCGCGGCTCGGCACCTTCTCGCGCCCCGACACCCCGCTCGTCGGCGCCGGCGGCGTGGCGCTCACCTACGACTCGATCGCCGCCAACCTGAGCAAGCTGCTGCTGGGGTACATGCTTGCGGCCGAGATCCTCGTGCAGGACGGCGACCGGCAGGCCGGCGAGGAGCTCTGGGAGGCCCTGCGGACGCTGCCACCCAAGGTGCACGAGGCGAAGGAAGCGGCGCGATCGTGGGGGTTGGAACGCGCCCAGGCGCACCTCGAGACACCGGGCTTCTACCTGGTGGGCACCGGCCTGCTGGCCGGGCTCGCCTATCAGTTCGCCATCTGCAACCTGATCGAGATGCACTGGAAGCATGCAGCGGTCCTGAACGCCTCCGAGTTCGCGCACGGGCCCCTGGAGATCGTCAGCTCGGGCCTCCCGATGATCTTCCTGCTGGGGACCGACGAGGCACGCCACGTCACCGACCGGGCGATGACGTTCGCCGTGCGCCACGGGGCCGACGTGATCGCCGTCGACACCGCGGCGTACCCGGGCTTCCATCCACTGCTCGCACCGTTCGTTGCACACCTCCCCCTGCAGTGGTTCAACTGGTATCTCGGGGTGGAGCGCGGCCGCCCGATCTCGACGCGCCGCTACATGGGCAGGGTCGAGTACTGACAGCCGCCTCCGCAGGAGGGCACGCCCGTGAGCGACGCTGAGGAGCCAACGATGCGGTACATGCTCGGGGTCGACGTCGGCGGCACCTTCACGGACCTGACGCTGACCGACTCGCGTGCCCGGTCGCTCCACGTCCACAAGGTCCGCTCCACTCCCGACGACCCCTCACGCGCCATCATGACGGGGATCTCCGAGCTGCTGGGCCGGCTGGAGCTCGATCCGGGCGCCCTCGGCTACTTCGGGCACGGCACCACGGTCGCCACCAACGCCCTCATCGAGCGGCGCGGGGCCGTCACGGCGCTGGTGACCACGGACGGCTTCGGCGATCTCCTGGAGATCGGCACCCAGACGCGCCCATCCCTGTACGATCTCAAGCGCGCCAAGCCGGAGCCGCTGGTGCGGGCAGGCATGCGCTTCGAGCTCCGCGAGCGAGTGCTGCACGATGGCTCGGTCCGCACCGCGCTGTGCGCCGAGGACGTCGACCGGCTCGCGGCCGAGCTGGCCGAGCTCGGCGTCGAGTCGGTGGCGGTGTGCCTGCTGTCGTCGTACGCCAACCCGGCGCACGAGGAGCTGGTGGCCTCGATCCTTCGGCGCGCTCTTCCCGGCAGCTTCGTCACGCACTCCGCGGCTCTCGTGCCCGAGTTCCGGGAGTTCCCGCGGCTCAGCACGACGGTCCTCAACGCCTACCTCGGGCCCCTGATGTCCCGCTACCTGACGAACCTCGCCGCTGCCGTATCGCACCTGGGCATCAGGGCGGAGCCGTACGTCACGCAGTCCAACGGGGGCATCCTGTCGGTGGCCGAGACCGTCGCCGCGCCCGTGCGCACGGCCGTGTCGGGCCCCTCGGCCGGCGTGGTGGCCGCCACCTATCTGGCCTCCCGGACCACCGGCGGGAACCTGATCACCTTCGACATGGGCGGCACCAGCGCCGACATCAGCCTGGTCGAGGACGGCACGCCGCTGGTGTCATCCGAGCGCAAGGTGGAAGGCTGGCCCGTCCGCATCCCCATGCTGGACATCGTCACCATCGGCGCGGGCGGAGGCTCCATCGCCGGCATCGACGCCGGTGGGGCCCTCAAGGTGGGCCCGCGCAGCGCCGGCGCGGCGCCCGGCCCGGCGGCCTACGGCACGGGGGGCACCGAGCCGACGGTGACGGACGCCAATCTCGTCCTCGGGCGCCTGAACCCCGACGGGATCCTCGGCGGGGCCATGCCGCTCGACGTCGCTGCCGCCACCCGTGCGATCGACGAGCGCATCGCCTCGCGCTCCTCGCTGTCGGTCGACGACGCGGCGGCCGGCATCATCGCGGTGGTCAACGCGGCCATGGTGCGGGCCATCCGCTCGGTGTCGGTGGCGCGCGGCTTCGACCCGCGTGACTTCGCGCTGGTGGCCTTCGGCGGCGCCGGTGCGCTCCATGCCGTGGAGCTCGCGCGGGAGCTCGCGATCCCGCGCGTGCTGGTGCCCCGGGCGGCCGGCACCTTCTGCTCGTTGGGGCTGCTGGTCGCGAACATACGCTCCGATCACGTCGAAAGCCACCTGGTTCGGCCCCACACCGAGGGGCTCGAGCCCGTGTGGGCGGCCTTCGAGCGGTTGGAAGCGCGGGGGCGCGAGGTCCTGCGGGCCGAACGCGTGCCCGAGCAGCGGCGGAGCGTCGAGCTCGCCATCGACGCGCGCTACGTGAGGCAGAACTACGAGCTGCCGATCATGCTGGCCCCGGAGGAGATCCGACAGGTCGACGCGGACACGCTGTGCCAGCGTTTCCACGACGCGCACGCCGCCAAGTACGGCTACGCGCGGCCCGAGTTCGAGGTGGAGTTCGTGAACATGCGGCTGACGGCGGTGGGCGAGCTGCCGAAGCCGGAGCTGCCGGAGCTGCCCGCCCGCGACGGCGCGGAGCTCCGGCCGCGCTCCCGGCGGCCCGTGCGCTTCGGCACGAGCTGGTCCACGACCCCCGTGTTCGTTGGCGACGACCTCAGGGCCGGGGACGCGATCGCCGGCCCGGCCGTCGTCGAGCGCCTCGACACCACCATCCTGCTGCCGCCCGGCGACCGCGCCGTCGTCGACGCGGTGGGCAGCCTCGTCATCACGCTATCGGGCGCCGGTCAGGCGGCCCGCCATGGCTAGGGCGACCATCGACCCGGTGACCCTGGAGATCCTCGGGAACCGCCTGCTGTCGGTGGCCGAGGAGGTCGGCGAGACGTTGGTCAAGACCGCGTTCTCCACCAACATCAAGGAGCGCCGCGACTGCTCGTCGGCCGTGTTCGACCGGCACGGCAACATGATCGCGCAGGCCGAGCACATCCCCATGCACCTCGGCTCGATGCTCGGCTGCGTGCAGGCCGTTCTCGAACGCGTCGGCGCCGCCGAGCTGCGGCGAGGCGACGTCTACGTCACCAACGATCCCTACTCCGGCGGCGGCACGCATCTCCCGGACATCACCATGGTCTCGCCCGCCTTCGCGGACGGCGAGCTCGTCGGCTTCGTCGCCAACATCGCGCATCACGCCGACGTCGGCGGCAAGGTCCCGGGAAGCACCTCGGGCGACGCCTCGAGCATCTTCCAGGAGGGCGTGCGCATCCCCATCTCGAGGCTGCAGGAGGGCGGCCGCCTGCGTGCCGACGTCATGGACTTCATCCGCGTCAACAGCCGTACGCCGCTCGAGCGCGACGGCGACCTCAACGCGCAGCTGGCGGCCAACGCCGTGGGCGTGAGGCGGCTCGAAGAGGTCGTCGCTCGCTACGGAGTGGCGCGCTTCGCCGAGGTGAGCGCGGCGCTCCTCGACTACGCCGAGACGCTCATGCGTGCCGGCATCGCCCGGCTGCCGGATGGCCGGAGCAGCTTCACCGATCACATGGACGACGACGGCATCACGCTCGGCGTGCCGCTACCCATCCGGGTCACGGTGATCGTCGAGGGTGACGTGGCCACCGTCGATCTCACGGGCTCGAGCCCGCAGGTGCGCGGGCCGATCAACGTGCCCCTCAACGGCACCCTGGCCACCATCTTCTACTGCTTCAAGGCGCTGGTGGGCCCGGACATCCCTTCCAACTCCGGCATCTACCGCGCCCTGCAGGTGCACGCCCCCGAGGGCACGATCCTCAACTGCGTGCAACCGGCGGCCGTGGGCGAGCGCATCGACACCTGCCAGCGCCTCGCCGACGCCATCTTCGGGGCGATGAGCGCGATCGTGCCCGACCGCGTCCTGGCGGCCAGCAACAGCAGCGTCACCACGGCCACCTTCTCCGGGCGCCATCACGAGACCGGGGAGGTCTTCGTCTACCTGGAGACGATCGCCGGCGGGTCGGGCGCCCACGCCTCGGGGGACGGGCTCTCCGGCGTGCAGGTCCACATGACCAACACCTCCAACCTGCCCGTCGAGGCCCTCGAGCGGGAGTACCCCATCGTCGTCACCCGCTACCGCTTCCGCCAGGACTCGGGAGGGGCGGGCGAGTTCCGCGGCGGACTCGGCATCGAGCGCGAGTTCGAGGCGCTGCAGGACGGCATCGCCTTCTCCGGGCTCGGCGACCGGCAGACCACGCCGCCGTGGGGACTGCTGGGAGGCGAGGCCGGGGCCACGGGCGCGTTCGAGCTCCGCCGGAGCTCCGGCGGCGCCGAGCGCCTGGGCTCCAAGGTCAGCGACGTGACGCTGACCGCGGGCGACCGCGTGGCCGTGCTCACCCCCGGCGCCGGCGGCTTCGGCAACCCCCGGGCGAGATCACCCGAGCGCGTGCAGCGCGACATCGACGATCGCAGGGTCTCGGCCCGAGCCGCCGCCGACGCCTATGGCGTCGCCCTGGTGCCCGGCGCCACCAGCATCGACGAGAGCCTCACGCAGCGGCTGCGCGCCGGCACGCCTGACGACGACGGCGAATGACGCGGCAGCTGCGGATCCTCGGGCTCGGCGACAACACCGTCGACAGCTACCGCCACCTGCGGCTGCGCTTCCCGGGGGGCAACGCCGTCAACGTGGCGGCCAACGTGGCGCGGCTGGGCCACCACGCCGCCTACCTCGGATGCGTCGGCGACGACGACAACGGTCGGCTGATCCTCGCCGCGCTGGCGTCCGAAGGGGTCGACGTGTCGCGCTGCCAGGTCGTGCCGGGCCCCACCGCGACCACGGTCGTCGACCTCGTCGGCGGCGACCGCACCTTCGTCAGCGCCGATCCCGGCGCGCGGGCGCGGCTGCGCCTGAGCGCGGCCGACATCGCCGCGCTCGGCGACTTCGACGTCGTTCACACCAGCATCTACAGCTACCTCGACGACGAGCTCGCGCGCATCGCGCAGGCCTCGCGCGCCCTCAGCTTCGACTTCTCGCAGCGGTGGACACCGGCGGTCCTCGAACGCAGCGTGCCGCACACCAGCTACGCGTTCCTGTCCGCTCCCGACCGGCCCTGGAGCGAGGTGGAGACGCTGGCGCGCCGCTGTCTCGAGCTCGGGGCTCGAGCCGTGGTGGTCACCAGGGGCAGCCGAGGCGCGATGCTCGTTACGGACAGCGAGGTGCACCTGGTGGAGCCCCGCCGCATCGAAGCCGTCGACACCCTCGGCGCGGGCGACGCCCTGATCGCCCGCTGCCTGGTCGGCTTCGCGCTGGGTGAGGAGCCGCGCGCCTGCCTGGAGGCGGCGACCGACCTCGCGGCCAGGGCCTGCGGGTACCGCGGCGGCTTCGGGCACGGCCAGCCCCTCGGCGACGCGACGCCTCCCTGAGCCGGCGGGCCGGCGCCTGCCGCCTAGATCTCGAAGCGGAACCTGTCGCCGCGCAGCAGGATCTTCGCGTGCTCGATGGGAACGTCGCCGTGATAGACCGTCGCGCGCAGGAGGAACAGCGGCGTTCCCTGGCTCACGTTGAGATGCGCGGCCTCGCGCTCCGTCGCGGTGGTGATCTCCAGGGTCTTGTCCGAGCGCTGCGCGGAGACGCCGTAGCGCTCCGACAGCAGCCGGTACAGCGACGAGTGTCTGGGCATCTGCTCGTCGAGCCCCGGGAAGTGATCCAAGCTCAGCTCCGAGGTCTCGATGGCGGCCGGATCGCCGTTGATGAAGCGCAGCCGGGTGATGGCCACGATGGGCGAGCCCTCGTCGAGGCGCAGCTTGGCGGCGACATCGCTGGTAGCCGACAGGCGTTGCACCTCCAGCAAGCGTGAGGAGGCCGACAGGCCCAGCGCCTCCATGCGGGCGCTGAAGCTGGCGACGTCCACCAACCGCCGCTCGATCTTGCGGTCGGCGATGAAGGTTCCCTTGCCGCGGCGGCGCACCAGAAGCCGTTCGCGGGTGAGCTCGTCGATCGCCTTGCGCACGGTGACCCGACCCACCTCGAAGCGCTGCGCCAGGTCCAGTTCCGGCGGCAGCTGATCGCCAGGAGCCAGCTCGCCCGACCTCACCATCTGGAGCAAGCGGTCCGCGATCTGCATGTACAGCGGCGTGACGCTGTTCCGGTCGAGTTCGGACTCAAACACCCTCTCGAGGCTCGCCACCATCTCCCCTACCCGATCTCAGGCGGCACCTGTCGGCGCGTTGTGGAATCCTACCACTCGGCCCTGACGACGCCAGGGTGGGCGCTCGCCCCGAGCCGGAGCGGCGCCCACCCTGGGTGGTCAGGCGATCACTGCGCCAGGTAGGCGTTCTGCAAGCGGATGCCGGACTGGAAGTTGAGGAAGCCGGGCAGCGGGCTGAAGCCCTTGAGCTTCGACGTGGCCGCGTAGCTCTGGTCGCGCCACATCAAGAAGTCGAGGGGCGACAGCTCGAGGGCCCGCTTCTCGAGCTGGACGTAGATGTCGTGGCGCTTCTGCGGGTCGAGCGTGGTGCGACCCTCCTCGAGGAGCTTGTTGATCTCGGGGTCGTTGAAGCCCGGAGCGTTGTTGAGGCCCTGCTGGCCCCCCTGGAAGTAATCGGACAGGTAGTCCGGGTCGGAGATGTCGCCTGCGGTCCCGACGACCAGGAAGTCGAACTGGGCCTTGAGGTTCTTCTGCAACCGCGTGGCCCAGTCGGGCAAGTCCAGCTTCACCGTGATGCCGACCTTAGCGAGCTCGGCCTGCACGGCGATCGCCGTGTTCTTGTGGAAGTCGTACTGCGAGGTGGACAGCAGCGTAGCGGTGAAGCCGTTGGGGTAGCCGGCCTCGGCCAGCAGCTGCTTCGCCTTGGCCGGATCGTAGCTGAAGTAGTTGTCGAGGCTGGCATCGTAGGCGAGCGAGGTCTGAGGGATCGGCAGCCCCCAGATCGGCGTGCCTTGCCCGGAGAAGGCGGTGTCGATGACCACCTTGCGCTGGATGGCATAGCCCACCGCTCGACGAACGCGCGGATCGCTGAAGGGCTTGAAGTTGGTGTTGAAGATCAGGCCCATGAAGGGGCCCTTGCCGCCGAGGACCTGGATGTTCGGGTTCGCCTTGAGCTGGGGGATCTCGTTCCAGGGCACGTACTCGACGATGTCCACGTCGCCGTTCTGCAAAGCGGCCGTGCGCAGGCTGCTGTCGGCGTAGAACTCGAACACCAGCTTGTCGGTCTTGGGGATGCCGGGCTGGTAGTAGTTGGCATACTTCTCCAGCACGATGTTCTGCCCCGGGACGTAGCTCTTGAACACGTAGGGCCCGTCGCCCAGCGGATGCGTCCAGTCCTTGGGATGCGCCTCGACCCAGGCCTTCGAGACGATCACCGACTCGGGCACCGCCAGGTAGTCGAGGAACGGCGTGTCCGGCCTCTTCAGCTTGATCTCGACGGTCTTCGGGTCGACCACGGTCACGCTGTCGATGACGCTCATCTGCTTGGCGAAGGTGGCGCCCGTCTGCTTGTCCAGGATGCGGTCGAGCGTGAACTTGACGTCGGCGGCGGTGACCGGCGAGCCGTCATGGAAGGTGGCGTCCCGGAGGTGGAAGGTGTACGTCAGGTGGTCCGAGGAGATGGTCCAGTCCTTGGCCAGCTCCGGCGTGATCTTGCCCTCGGGGCCGGCGTAGTTCACCAGGCCGCGGTAGACGAGCAGCTTGATGGTGCGTTGCGAGGTTCCGGCGTTCACGGCGGGGTCGAATGAGGAGGGCTCCGCCGACAGCCCCATCTTGATCTCGCTCTGGGCGAACGCAGCTGTCGCCATGAGGGTCAGCAATAGAAGCGTTCCGACCGTTCGGATGAGTCTCATGCCTTATCTCCTTTGCCTCGTGCCTGTCGTTGGCTGCCGCCGTCGCGCGGTGATGCCCGACGTGGAGCGCCTGCATCGCCCGGCGCGAGCGGACGCGGAACCCATGCCCTGATGTCCCTCCTTCCTCGAACGAAACAGTCCCCTTTGTTCTATTGACCCATATTGTACTATAATGCCCTACATTGTATTGTCCGGACTGCGGCTTGTCAACGAAGCCGCGCGCCGCATGCGAACATGAGGCGAAAGGCGTGCAGGGCAACACTCATGGCGACGATGGAGGCTAGCCACCCACGCTCGACGGGTCGCCCGCTGCCAGGCCGGCGGACGGCATGACGGTCTTCATCGCGCGCCGCCTGGGCCTCGCGGTCGTCCAGCTGTTCGTGGTGGTGACGGTCGTGTTCGCCATGCTGCACCTGCTTCCAGGAGACCCCGTGCTGGTGATCCTGGGCAGCCAGGGCAAGACCGACCCGGCGGCCGTCGCCGCCGTCCGCCACGAGCTCGGGCTGGACAAGCCCTTCCTCGCGCAGTACGGAGCCTGGCTGGGGTCCCTGACGCATCTCGACCTGGGGCGCTCCCTCACCAACAACCGGCCGGTGTGGCAAGATCTGAGCGCGCGCCTTCCGCGCACCTTGGAGCTCGTCGGGGTCGCCGTCCTGATCGCGGTGATCGTCGGGCTGCCGCTGGGAGCGGCCGCCGCCGTCAGGAGGAACGGCGTGCTCGACTGGCTCGCCACCGCCTTCGCGGCGCTCGGGATCTCGGTGCCGGTCTACGTCGTGGGCACCCTCTTCATCCTCCTCTTCGCGCTGCAGCTCCATCTCTTCCCCACGGCCGGCTACAGACCCCTGTCCGACGGCATCTGGCCGCACCTTCGCCGCCTCATCATGCCCGCCGTGACCCTCTCGCTGGCGCCTACGGCGGTGGTCACCAGGATGGCGCGGTCCTCGATGCTCGAGGTCCTACACGCGGACTACGTGCGCACGGCTACCGCGAAGGGGCTGGGCAGGCTCGTGGTGATGTTCAAGCATGCCCTCAGGACCGCGCTCATCCCGGTGATCACGGTCATCGGGCTGCAGTTCGGCACCCTGATCGGGGGATCGGTTCTCGTCGAGTACGTCTTCAACTGGCCCGGCATCTCCTCGATGTTGATCGGCTCGATCACCGCACGCGACTACACCAGCGTCCAAGGCGTGATCCTCGTGACCGCCGGTCTGTTCATCGCGATCAACCTCATCGTCGACCTGGTGTACGGCCTGGTCGACCCGAGGATCCGCGATGGCTAGCCGCCGCTTCTCGCGCAGGCGGCTCCGCCGTCACCTGCGGCTGTACGTCAGCGGCGGGGTCATCGCCCTCATCGTCGTCGCCGCCCTGGTCGGGCCGCTGCTGAGCCCCTACGATCCGTCGGCCCTGGACGTCACCGCCATCCTCCAGGCTCCCAGCGCGGCCCACCCGCTGGGCACCGACGCCTTCGGACGGGACATCCTCACGCGGCTGATGCTCGGCGCCCGGCCGTCACTCACCATCGCCGTGGGCGCCACCACGCTGGCGTTGATCGCCGGCACCATCCTCGGGCTCGTCGCGGGCTTCGCGCGCGGCGTCTTCGAGCAGCTCATCATGCGCTCGATCGACATCCTCTTGACGTTCCCGCCGATCGTGCTGGCCATGGGCGTCATCGGATTCCTCGGCGCCGGCGTGGTGAACCTGATCCTGGTGATCGGCGTGCTCTACATCCCGACCTTCGCCAGGATCGCCTTCGGCTCCACCCTGCAGGTCAGGGAGATCGGCTACGTCGACGCGGCCCTGGCCCTCGGCGTCAGGACGGCCGGCGTCCTGCGCAAGCACATCCTGCCCAACATCCTGGCGCCGCTCATCGTGCAGGCGAGTCTGGTCATGGCGGCGTCCATCCTGCTCGAGTCGGGCCTCAGCTTCCTCGGCCTAGGCGTGACCCCGCCGACGCCCTCCTGGGGCGTGATGGTGGGCGCCGCGCGGCACTACATGACGCAGGCTCCGTTCTACGTGCTCTGGCCTTCGCTCGCCCTCGCCGTGACGATCCTGGCCGTCAATACCTTCGGGGATGCGCTCAGGGACGTGCTCGATCCGAACCTGTAGGGGTCGGCGAGCCGCCGGGCGGTCCGGGCCATCGGCTGGCGCCAGCCGGTTCCGGCGTTCGTCGAGACGAACGAGCTCACGCCGGCCCGTACCTCGCGAGGATCACGCCGGCGGGGCCGACCAGGTTGACGCTTGCCGCGGTGCAGTACCCGGATCGCGGCCTGTGTGATATCATTGTGATATAACGCGTCGTGCGCTCCGCCTCCCGGGGCTTCCCTGGCTGCGGCCGCTGCGCGGGAGGGACGGAACGCAATGCCGCAGGGCCTGGAGATCTCGGGGTTGGCGCATGGCTTCGGCGCGACGGTGGCGGTCGACGGCCTCGACCTGAGCGTGGCGGCCGGCGAGATCGTGGGGCTCGTGGGCAGGAACGGCGCCGGCAAGACGACCACGCTGCGAGCGGTGATGGGGATCCTCGAGCCACGCGAGGGGAGGATCCGCTGGCACGACCGCGAGGTCGGCGCCAGCGACCGCCTGCGCTTCGGGTACATGCCCGAGGAGCGCGGGCTCTACCCCCAGATGGGGGTGCTGGAGCAGGTGACGTACTTCGGGCGGCTTCACGGGATGGAGCGGCGCGACGCGCAACGCAGCGCGCGCTCCGTGCTCGAGCGCCTCGAGCTCGGGCCGCGGGCCGAGGACAAGCTGGTGGCGCTCTCGCACGGCAACCAGCAACGCGCGCAGCTCGCGGTGGCGCTCGTGCACCGGCCGGAGCTACTAGTGCTCGACGAGGCCTTCGCCGGGCTCGACCCGTCCGCGGTGATGCTCCTCAGCGACGTGCTTCGCGACGAGGCGCAGCGCCCCGCCGCGATCCTCTTCTCCAGCCATCAGCTCGACATCGTGGAACGGCTATGCGACCGGGTCGCGGTGATGGAGGCGGGCCGGCTGCTGGCGACCGGCACGCTGGAGGAGCTTCAGCGGCGAGTTCCCAGCCGCCTGAGGGTGCGGGTGGGCGGCGGGGCGGCATGGCGGCCGGACGTCCCGGGCGCGCGCCTCGTCGAGGACGACGCGCGCGGGACCTTGCTCGCCCTCGAGCCAGGAGCGGACCCGCAGGCCGTCCTGCGCAGCGCCATGGCCACCGGCCCGGTCGAGCACTTCGGCTTCGAGCGCGGCGGCCTCACGGACGTCTACCGCGAGCTGGTGGCAGCGTGAGCGGGCTCCGCGCCGTGGGGCTGGTGGCCCAGCGGGAGCTCGCGCAGCGTCTGCGGAGCCGGCCCACCTGGGTCATGACGGTCGTGACCGCGCTGCTGATCGCCGCCCTGATGACGGTTCCGGCGCTGCTCCGCAGGTCGCCGACGCCCACCGTGATCGGCCTGGTGGGCAGCGCCGCGCAAGCGCTGAGACCCCAGCTCGCGAGCGCGGCCGCCGCGACCGGCGTGGACGTGCAGCTCAGGAACCTCCACGACGCCGCGGCCGCGCACGCACAGGTCCTTGCCGGGGGGCTGGACGCGGCGCTCGACGTGACGGGCGAGGCCCCCGACGTCACCGTCGCCCGGTCGCTGGCGCCAGACGTGCAGGACCTCGTCCGAACGGTCGTCACCAGGGCCCGCGCCACCCAGCTGCTCTCCGCCGCCAAGGTGCCACCCGACGTCATCCGGAGCCTGCTGACGCCCGTGAGCCTGACCGTGCACGCGCTCGAGCCGCCACCACCGCCCGTGAGTGCGGCGCGCGTCGTGGCGGCCATCGTCGCGGGCTACCTGCTGCTCTATGCCATCGTCGCCTACGCCATCGGAGTGGCCACCGGGGTGGCGCAGGAGAAGACCTCACGCACGGCGGAAGTCCTGCTTGCAGCGATTCGCCCCGACCGGCTGATGGTCGGCAAGGTGCTCGGCATCGGCGCGGCGGGGCTCGGCCAGCTGGCGATCGCGGTGGCGGCCGGCCTGGTGGCCAATGCGCTCGTGGGGGGGTCCGCGGTCCCGCACGCGGTGGTCACCCTCCTGCCCAGCCTGCTGCTGTGGTTCCTGCTCGGGTACACGCTGTTCGCCTTCGTCTCGGCCGCCGCCGGCGCCATGGTGGCGCGCCAGGAGGAGGTGCAGTCGGCCACCGCGCCCATCACCGTCGCGCTCACCGCCGCCCTGGCGCTCGTCTTCGGCGTCGTGCACGCTCCCGACAGCTGGTGGGTCGCCGCCGGGTCGCTGCTGGCTCCGTTCACGCCCATCGTCATGCCCGCGCGCCTCGCCATGGGACCGGTGCCGGCCTGGCAGCTCGCCCTCGCGATCCTCGAGCTGATCGGCGTGACGTACGCCGTCGCCCGGCTGGCCGCCAGAGTGTACGCCACCTCGTTGATGCGCGGCGGGGCGCGCGTCGGCTGGAGCGCGGCGCTCAGGGGGGCAAGCGAATCGCCGGCTCGCAACACGCGTCCGCGCACTTGAAGCAGGAGCGCGGTCAACATCGGACCGTTGTGGTTCGCAATCCTGCTGCTCGTCTTCGACGTCGGCTGCGCCGGCTGGCGGACCCTGGCGCGCACCGCTCCCCCGCAAGCGGCGAAGGGCGCCGCGCCTCTACGCTTCCGGGAGATCGCGATCTACGTCGTCCTGTTCGCCGCCGCCAACTACCTGATTCGCTTCGTGCTTCCGCTCGGGAAGACCGTCCTCCAGTTCCCGAGTCTCTACGACCTGCCCGAGTACGTGAGCTTCTTCTGCATCGGGGCGATAGCAGCGCGGAGGAACTGGCTGCCGACCATCCCTGCGTCCATGGGAAGAGTCGGCCTGCTCGCGGCCTTCATGTCCACCCTCATCCTCTTCCCCATCGCGCTCACCGGGCTCGGCCACGGGGTATCGGCAGGCTTCGTGGGCGCCGGGCACTGGCACTCGGCGGTGTACGGCCTGTGGGAGGCGATCTACGCCGTCGGGCTGGTGCTGGCCCTGGTCAGCTGGTTCCGCCACAGCTTCGCGCGGGGCAGTCGGCTCTCGACCGCGCTCGCCCGCCAGAGCTTCGCCGTCTACGTCATCCACGTCCCCATCGTGGTGATCCTCACCGCCAGCCTGCGCGGCGCGGCCCTCGAGGACCTGCTGCGGTTCGGGCTGCTGGCCGTCGTCGCCGTTCCCGTCTGCTTCGTCCTCGCCTTCCTGATCCGACGCGTGCCGCTCGTGGCCCGGGTCGTCTAGCCCTGCAGCGGCGCCGACAGGGCCCTGGGCCCCCCGCGCCGCGGACGGTCTATGCTCCGGCATGATCACTCGACACGCGGACGACGGCTACCGACCGCTGGCGGACGGCATTGAGATGCGCAACCTGGTCAACGGCCCCACCACCATGATGGTGCGCTTCCACCTCGCGGCCGGCAGCGCCCTGCCACCCCACAGCCACCCGCACGAGCAGACGGGCGTGCTGCTGAGCGGGCGGGCACGCTTCACCATCGCCGGCGAGTCCAGCGAGGTCGGGCCCGGCGACGCCTGGTGCGTCCCCGGCGGAACCGAGCACGCCTTCGACGCGCTCGACGACTGCGTCGTCATCGAGGTCTTCTCGCCCGTGCGCGAGGAGTACCTGGCCTAGACCCGACACACCGCCGAGCGAAGGACGTGACGGCCCTTTCGGAGACCGCCCCGCGGCTGCCGGGACGGATGGCTTTCCTGGCTGTGACTCACGTGACCTAGCGTGAGGGTGCGCGTACGGGGGCGCGGCGGGAAGTGCGCGGAGCGCGCGGCGTGCGGGGGGCCGCACGACCCGCACGGGAGGGGGAGCGGCCATGACGTACCGGTGTGTGGTGGCGACGCGGCGGGGGGGCCCGGAGGTGCTGGAGGTCGAGGAGCGGACGGTGCGCCCGCCAAGCCGGGGCGAGGTGCGGATTCGGGTCCTGGCCGCGCCGGTCTGCCGTCCCGATGTTCAGGCCCGCACCGGCCAGACACCTTTCGCTCCGCGCGTGCCGTTCGTTCCGGGGTATGCCGTGGTCGGCACCGTGGACGCGGTCGGTGGCGGCGTGCGCTCAGCGGAGCCGGGTCGGCGGGTGGCCGCCCTCACGATGTATGGCGGGTATACCGAGGTCGCCTACGTTCGGGAGCGGCTCCTGGTCCCCGTTCCCGCCTCGGTCGAGCCGGCCCTGGCCGCCCCCGTGGTGCTGAACTACATGGTGGCCTACCAGACGCTGCACCGCACGGCCAAGGTTCGATCTGGAGGTCGCGTCGTGGTGATCGGAGCGAGCGGCGGCGTGGGCACGGCCCTGCTCGATCTGGGGCGACGGGCGAAGCTGACCATGTACGGCGTCGCGTCCGGCGACAAACGCAGCGTGCTGGCGGGGTACGGCGCCATGGCCATCGACTACCGCAGCGACGACGTCGTGGCGGTCGTGCGCGCGCACGAGCCGGCGGGTGTCGACGCCGTGCTCGACGGCGTGGGCGGGTCGTACCTGCGACGCGGGCTGCGACTGCTGCGGCGCGGAGGCGTCCTGGTGGCGTTCGGCAACCCGCTGACGGTCGGCGGCCTCCTCCGCATGGCGGGGACCACGCTGGCGACCGACCTGCTGCCCAACGGCCACCGCATCAAGGGGTACGGGACGACGCTGTCGCGCCTCCGGCCGCGGCCGTTCATGGAGGACTGGGCCACGCTCTTCCAGCTCCTCGAGCAAGGGCACATCCAGCCGCTCATCGCCCGGCGCTTCCCCATCGTGCAGGCGGCCGCCGCCAACGCCCTGCTCGAGAGCGGGGGCATCGCCGGCAACGTGGTGCTCGAGCGTGCTACGGCGCCTGGATCGGCACCGCCGGCGGCGGCGGGCTGAACGCCAGCATCGTCACGTCGCTGCTCGGCACGCCCGTGATGACGGTGGCCGCCGCCGGCGTCACCGAGCCGGACAACGCTCCCGGGTCGGTGAAGCGCCGCAGGTCGTGCGAGCCCTTGCTCGCCACCCACAGGGCGCCGCTGGCGTCGAAGGCCAGGCCGACCGTGGTGGCGCCGCTGGCGAACGAGCCGCTGGCGATGGTCGCCGCCGGCGTCGGGCTCCCGGAGGTCGCGAGCTGGGCCGCGTCGTAGCGCACCACGGTGTTGGTGACGGCATTCGACACCCACAGGTTGCCGGCGGGGTCGAAGGCCATCCCCGCGGGAGAGGAGAGGCTAGGCGTGGCGTCGGCAGCGATCGTCACCGCCGGGGTGGGAAGGCCGCCAACGGCGAGCTGCGCGGGCGTGAACTCCACCAGCGTGCTCCGCGAGAGGTTCGCGACCCAGAGGTCGCCAGCCGCGTTGAACGCCAGGCCGATGGGACCGGCCAGGCTGGAGGCGCTATCGGAGCCGATGGTCACCGCCGGCGGCACCGCCCCGCCGCTGGCGAGCTGCGCGGGCGTGAACTCCAGCACCTGCGAAGCGGTCGAGATCGTCGCCCACAGGTCGCCGGACGCGTCGAAGGCCAGGCCGGCTACACAGCCGTGGCTGGTGGCGTCGATCGTCACGCTAGGCGCCGGCGAACCGGAGCTCGCCAGCTGCGCGGTGCTGTAGCGATAGGCGCGGCCCGAGCAGTCGCCGACCCACATGTTGCCGGCGCCATCGAAGGCCACCGACTCACCCTCGCTGGTGGGTGCGGCGAGCGTGACGTCCTGCCCCGGAGCGCCCGACGCCACCAGGCTACCGCTGGGGTACGCCTCGGCCTCCAGCGACCCGCCTGCCAGCGGGACCCACAGGTGCCCGGAGCCGGGCCGCACGGCGTAGTCGACCGCGGTGGACGCCGTCCCGTTCGCCGTCAGCGTCACCGAGGAAGGCGCTGCCGTGCCGTCGTAGAGGGTGGGCACGATGGTGTCGGTCGTCGCTGCCCTCCCCACGGTCAGCGAGTACGTGCCCGGCGCGAGGCCGGTCAGTGTCGCGGTGCCGGTGACGGCCTGCGCGTACCCGCCCGGCCCCGTCACCGTCACCGCGGCGCTCAGCCCGGCCGGCAGTCCGTTCACCGTCACCGTCATGCTTCCCGTGGCCGGCGCGGTGTTGCAGGCGACCAGCACCACCACCAGAACACCTGCAACCAGCGACAGCACCACCACACGTCCGCGAGGCATGGCGCCCCCTTTCGGCTTGAGCTCTCGCCTCGACTCTAGCCCATCGACGCGGGGTCGCTCGCCGTCCCCGATGCGCCCGCCCGCCTTCGACACCACGACCGCATTCGCGAGCACCGTCTTGCACGTGCGCGCCAGCCCGCCCCCGCCATGCAAAGCTACCCGGTGACAGGTTCGAGGTTCTCGACCACTTGAGGAGGCGATCTCGTGACTACCGCTGCCGTGCAAGACGCTCCCGCCCAAGGCAAGGTTCAACGATCGGTCCGGCACACGGTATTGACGCTCGCGGCGCAGTACCTGCTGGGGATAGGCGTGGGTCTCCTGGGGCTGCCCCAGGACGCAACCGGCGCGGCCAAGGTGGCGACGACGATCTTCCTCATCCTCCACGTGCTGCTCGGTATCGCCCTGCTCGCGAGCGCGGTGCTGGTAGTACGGGCGGCGAGCAGGGCGAGCGGAGGCATGGGCACGCTGGCCGTCTCCGCCGCTACCCTGCTGGTCGTGTCGTTCGTCGCCGGGATCCTGACGCTCGCCAGCGGCAACGACTGGTGGTCGTTCCTGATGGCGGCCGGCTTCATCCTCTCGTTGCTCGTCTACGGCTCGCTCTACGCGCGCGCCGGCAGGGCCTAGCAACCTCGACAGATCCGGTCTGGGTATGCTCGACGCGCCAGCGCGCTGCGCGGACAGGAGCGCGCCCGGGAGCTAGGCGCGCGGCAGGTAGGCGACGGCCAGCCCGGCGCCCACCAGCGCGATGGCGCCGCAGACCACCAGCGTGACGTCCATGCCTCCCGTGAAGGCGACCCGCACGGCGTCCAGGAGCGTCGCCGAGTGGGCCTGGCGCGCGACGCCGATGCCGCCGAAGACGCTCTTCCGGACGGCGTCCACGGCGGCCGGCGGCAACGCCGCGGAGCTGAGGCGCGCCTGGTATCCGGCGTTGAGAACGGATCCGAGGATGGCCACGCCGAAGGCGCCGCCGACCATGCGTGCGGTGGTGACGAGCGCCGAGCCGGAGCCTGCCTGGGCGCGGGGCAGGGCGGCCAGCGCAGCGGCGTTGGCGGCGGGCATCACGAACCCGACGGCGACCCCGACGACGGTCATCCAACTGAGTATGTAGCCATCGCCACTGCCGACGCCGGTGGCCGCTCCCAGGAACAGCCCCGCCGCCAGCACGGCGAACCCCGCTGCGACCGTCAGCTTCGTGCCGGCACGAGGCAGGACCCGCGTTCCGATCAGCGTGCCGGCGACCACCCCGACGGTCAGGGTGAGGAAGCGGATAGCCGTCGCCTGCGGACCCAGGCCCTTGATCGCCTGGAAGAACTGCGGCGCGATGAACGTCATCCCGAACATCGCGAACGTCATCAAGGTGAGCAGGACGGTGCCCCAGGTGAAGCCGGGCGAGCCGAAGAGCCGCAGGTCGAGGAGCCGCCCGCGCTGCCCGCGGCGCTGCAGTCTGCCCTCCCAGAGCACGAACCCGACGAGCACGAGCACGCCCGCGACCAGGGGCGCGAGCGCGGTGGCGGCGAGCCAACCCTGCTGGCCCGCCTCGATGACCCCGTACACCATGGCGACCAGGCCGACGCTCGAGGCAGCGACGCCGACGCCGTCGAACGCGTTCCGCCGCCCCGCCGGGCTCTCCGGCATGAACGCCAGCACGCCGACCAGCGCCAACGCGACGATCGGGACGTTGATGAGGAACACCGAGCCCCACCAGAAGTGGGACAGCAGCCAACCGCCCAGGAGCGGGCCCACGGGCGCCGCCACCAGCGTCGCCCCCATCAGCACGGCCGTCGCCGTGGCCAGCTCGGCGTCGTCGAACAGCATCCTGACCATGGCCAGCCCGAGCGGCATGGTGAAGCCCGCGGCCAGGCCGGCCAGCGAGCGCGCTGCGATGAAGAGCGCAGAGCTGGGGGCGTAGGCGCACGCCAACGAGGCGACGCCGAACACGATAAGGCCGAGGACGAGGAAGCGCTTGCGGCCGAAGGTGTCGCCGAGCAGCCCGCCCGGCAGCATCACGGCCGCCATGACCAGCGTGTAGGCAGCTACGAACCACTGCAGCTGCGCCGTCGACGCATGCAGCTCCGAGGAGAGCGTCGGCAGCGCCAGGTTGAGGACCGTGGTGTCGATGTTGAAGACCAGGCCGCGCAGGGTCAGCGCGGCAAGCGCCCACCACCGCCTCGGCTCCGATCTTTCGCTCCTGCTCGAGGGTCGTGCGTTCATGATGGCAAGCTCCCGTCAACGCTCTTTACTTGCCACCCGGTAGGTGACAAGATCGAGGTGATGATAGATATATTGTTTACTTACCGTCAAGTAGGGCATCGGCAGGGAACCGGCCATGCCCGCGGGGGCCGCGCCACCGGCCCCTCGGCATGAGCCCTCGCCGCACCGACACGCGGCAGCGCGCGGTGGCCGTGGCGCTGGAGCTGTTCAACGACAAGGGCTACGAGCAGACGGCCTTGCGGGAGGTGGCCGAGCGCCTGGGGATCACCAAGGCGGCGCTGTACTATCACTTCCCATCGAAGGAAGCGCTATTGGCCGCCGTGGTCGACAGCCAGCAAGGGGAGCCTGTCGAGGCGCTCCTGTCCTGGGTCGACGACCAGCCGCAGCCGCTGTCGGTCGAGGTACGCCGCGAGGTCCTGCGGCGCATCGCCGAGCTGCTGCGGGGGCGCTTGGGGCCGTGGCTCCGCTTCGCACAGAACAACCAGCGAACGCTCGAGAAGCACCCCGAGGTGGCGCAGCGCTTCCGGCAGAGCCTCATGGCGCTCGTCAGGGCGGCATTGGCAGGCGGCGAGGACCCTCACGACCAGGTGCGGTCTCTGCTGGCTCTGCTGGCCGTCTATCTCGGGAACCTCGGTACCCTGCGCGACGTCATCGGCGTCCTCGGCCTCGACGTCACGCCGGATGCGTTCGCTCGCGCCACCATGGACGTCGCCATGGATCTCGTCGACCAACGCCAGGGGCCTTGACCACCCGGCGCCAGCGAGCTTCGTCGGTTTCGGGCTCGAAGGTGCCGGCGCGTAGCCTCCCGGCCGGCGCCGACGCGTGCCCCTACGCCCGCCACGTGGCACGCTGACCGGTCTCATCCAACCGTCAGCCGGTCGCGCCCTTCGGACTTGCTGCGGTACATCAGGCGATCGGCCCTGCGGACGAAGCTGTCCACGGTGTCGCCTTCGAGGGCCAGCGTCGCCCCGACAGACGCGGTCACGTGGAAGTGCTCTCCCTCGTGGTCGATGAAGGCGTTCCGCACGAGCTGCAAGACGCGCTCACCGACCGCCGTCAGCCCCTCCAGGTCGACGTTCCGAAGGGCCCCGACGGACTCCTCGCCCCCCACCAGCCGTAGAGATCGAACGACCTGGAACTGCGTACGAGCGTCTTGGCCACGGCCCTCAGGACCCTGTCCCCCACTTCATGCCCGTAGGCATCGTTGAGCGCCTTGAAGCGATCGATGTCGACGAAGAGCAGCCCGAAGGGCATCTGGTAGCGGCGCCACTCGTCTGGTTCCCCTTGCCGTCGATGTGCGTCAGGATGTTGTCGAAGCACGCAGGGCCCACCACCTCGTCGGCGCTGAAGCCGGTGATCTCCGCCGCCGCCTTGTTCCAGAAGGTGATGACCCTGTCCGTGTCGGTCAGGTACAACCCCTCGTGGATGTTCTCCACGATGTTCTGGTAGACCCAGCCGTTGAGTTGCACCAGCGCCCCCTCGTGCTCCCCGTCCCCCTTAGCCCCTCCGGTCGCAAACCCATCGGATCCCGCCACGTGCGAGCGGCCAGGGGAGGCGCACGACGAAGACACGGCCCCTGCCCGCTCGACGACGCTTCCTGATCGTACGGTCGTGGTGAGGATGCGCATCATGTAATCCTCCCCAAGGGCGGTCAGACAGATCGACCAAGTCCGCCTCCCCAGAGATCGCCCATGGCCCGAACAGCCGCCAGCACCGTCGAGGCGGCGGAGCCTGCCGATCGCGACGCTACGGCGCCTGGATGGGCAGGTTCGCCGGCGCCGGACTGAACGCGATCTCGATCAGGTCGGGTTCCGGCAACGCGGAGATGACCGTGTCGGGCGCCGGCGCCACGGTTCCCGTGAGCGAGTCCGGGTTCGAGAAGCGCCGCAGATCCGCCGCGTAGCTCTCGGCCACCCACAGGGCGCCGCTGGCGTCGATGGCCAGCCCCCACGGCCCGCCGCTGCTGGCGAACGAGCCGCTCGCGATGGTGGCCGCCGGCGTCGGGCTCCCGCCGGGCGCCGCCAGCTGCGCGGCGTCGAAGCGCACCACCGTGGTGCTGGTCAGGTTCGCCACCCACAGGTTCCCGGCGGCGTCGAACGCCAGCCCGCCCGGCCGCGACAGGCTCGGCGTGCCGTTCGGGCTGATCGTCACCGTCGGCGTCGGGCTGCCGGTGGCGAGCTGAGTAGGCGCGAACGCCACCACCGTGCTGACGCCGGTACCGGAGTTCGAGACCCACAGGTCGCCGGACGCATCGAACGCCAGCCCGGTCGGCTTCGACAGGCTCGGCGTCGAGGTCGCGCTGATCACTGCCGTCGGCGTCACCGCCCCGCCCGCGGCGAGCTGCGCGGGCGAGTACGCCAGCAGCTTCGAGCTCCCGAAGCCCGCGACCCACAGGTTCCCCGCGGCATCGAACGCCAGTCCTCCGATGGAGCCGTAGGCCGTGGCATCGATCGTCACCGCCGGCGTGGTCGTGCCCGAGCCATCCAGCTGCGCCACGCCGTACTGGTAGATGTACCCCTTGTAGTCCGACACCCACAGGTTCCCGGCGCCATCGAAGGCCAACGCCTCGCCCGCGTCGGTGGCGCTGGTGAGCGTCACGTCCACCGCGGGCGAGCCCGAGGTCGCCAGGCTGCTGCTCGCATACGACACGGCCTGACCCGGCCCCACCGGCCAGACCGGCACCCACAGGTGCCCCGAGCCGGGCCTGGTGGCATAGCTCACGCTGGTGGACGCGGTGGCGTTCTGCTGCACGCTCACCGTGGCGGCCGACACGCTGCCGTCGTACGCCGTCGGCACGATGGCATTCCCGTTCAGCGCCGGCGCGGCTGCGACCGCGTAGGTGCCCGGCGTCAGGCCCGCGAGGGTGGTGGTGGTCGTGACGGTCGTCGCGTAGCCGCCCGGGCCGGTCACGCTGACGGCGCCGTTCACGCCGCTCGGGAGCCCGCTCAGCGTCACCTTCAAGCTGCCCGTCGCAGGCGAGGAGTTGCAGGCGGCCAAGGCCACCACCAACAGCAAGATCCCGACCGATAACGCACCAACACGTACACGACCCATGACAGCCCCTCCAATTTCACGCCCTTGGAGACCACCCTACACTGAGGCGGTCGGCACACGCCAACGGGCGCTGAGCACCGCGTCGAAGATCCGGCCATCGAGCACCCAGGCCCGCGCGCTGGCGATCGAGCTCATCCCCAGGGCGACCCCCACGAACGCGAACAAGGCCAGCAGGGACCAGCCGGCCCCGCCAGCCGCGGTCCCACGTTCAGCAGGGCGATGACTGCGACGAGGTAGGGCACACCCTGGGCCCCGCTCCGCGGCAGCGCCCGATCCACAAAGCGCTTCACGCGGGTATCGGCCTCCAGATCGGGAGGCGACCAACCAAGCAGGCTCCTGGGAGCGAGGCAAGCGGCGCTGCCGCCGCCTGCTCCCGACGGCACCGGCTCGTTCGCGCCGGCTCGCTCGACCCGCATGGCTTCTTGCGTCACGCCCTTCGGACTCGTCGACTCGTTCATGGCACGACGATCCTAGGATCTCCCCCCGGGGGCAACGTCAAGTCCGCCGCGGCATGCGCCGTGGATCCTGTTCGCAGAACGCCGCCCGGCGTGAAGCCGGGGCCTCACGTGGGGCTCTCTGGCGGGCGCGGCGGCGCGAACCGGCGGGAAGGCTCCATGGGGCTCATGATGCCGACGGCATTGCCGTCCGGATCCTCGAGAATCGCGTATCGCGCACCCCAGAAGGCGTCCTCCGGAGCCTTCTGTACGGGACTGCCCGCCGCCGTCATTCGCTCGAACACGGTGTCGACCGCCCCTCGCGTGTCGACACCGAAGAACAGCACGCCCCCTGACACGCCCTCGCCGGCCCTGGAACCCGGGTTCCAGTCCCGGGCGAAGGCGCGGCTGTCCAGCTCCAGCCGGACGCCGTTGCGCATGACCACGGTAGCGTGGTGGCGCACCCATTCCGGAGCCGCGGCCTCCTCCACCACGAGGCCGAGCCTGCGGTAGAACGCGACCGACGCCGCGACACTCCGCACGACCAGGTTGATCTGACACACCATGGGGGAGCCCACCTCGGCATTCATCTTCCCTCCTTCGGGCCCAGGCCCTCCGGCCATCACATTGGACGCCGCCGGCCGAGAATGCCCGTCCCCGGGCCAGCCTTCAGGTCCGGCAAGCCCCGGCACCGGCGCCATTATGGAGGATGCATCGGCCCCGACCGACAACGGCGGCTGGGCCTGCAAGAAGCATGGGTGCCCCATCACTTGACCTGGAGGAGCTTGCCGGTGTCTATCTGGCTGACGCCGAGGTCCCCATCGGCCCCACGTTAAAGGCCGTCCTCGAGCGCGTGCGAGAGCGTACCCAGCGCGGGATCAGCGACCTCGAGGCCAGGCTGGCGCGGTTGGATGCCTTCGAAGCTGAGCACGAGGCGGAGCTCAGCGGACGCTCGAGGTTCCGAGAAGGCGACCCCCGACACCGGTCGGACCGGTCCTGAGGCTGCCCCATATGAAGGTCAACGACGTCCACCACGCGAACGCGGCAGACACCTCGAACGACGCGAGCTAGCGAACCTGGCGCGGCGCGCCTGGCTGCCTGACGACCGAACGCGCTACGGCCCTGGCTCCCGAACGGCAAGCGGGGCGACCTGAATCTGGCTCGCGAGCGCGTGCGCGGCCGGCAGATCGCGTTCGTTGCCGACGAACACGCGACCGATGACGAGCACGGAGTCGCCCGGCGAGTCGATCCGTGCCATGCCCTGCTGCACGGCTCCTCTCCAGCCGGGGCCGCAGATGACGAAGTCGCCTTCACCGGTTCCCGTGGCGCGTTTGCCGACATACGCGAAGTTGATGTTCTTCGACGGATCCGTGAACTGCACGCTGTAGTAGCGACCGGCCATGTCCGGCACGTGCAGGACTCGTGGTCCCCCATGGAGGTCCAGCCAGCCGATGGTGAGGAGCGTGTCGCGGTTCACGCCGCTGGTCGCCACTCTCGGGGCCGAGGCGGGTGGGTGGAGGGGATCTGCGAAGAGCTGCTGGGGCTGCGTCCGGAGCGTGTTGAGCGGGATGGGGCCGTCTCCGAACCCTTTCCGGAGAATCGCCCTCTTGTACACGGCAAGCAGCATGCGCGGCCAGCTCGAGATTACGAGGAACCACGTCGCGATGCAGACCACGAGGAACAGGAGCACATGTTCGAGTCTCATCGCTGGCATCACCCCGCTCGAGCGACCGGCGGCACCTGGTACGTGCCGTCGAGGACTGCCGCGCCGGGCATGTACACGCGCAGCCACAGCGTGAAGACGCCTGCAGGCGCGGGAAGCCAGTTGGATTCGTGCCCCTGCGGAGCCGTCTTCTGGATGTAGATGTCCACCGAGCCGTCGGGGTTCGGCTCGAGCCCTGACCTGTCGCTCACGCTGAACCGGTCGATCGGGTTCGCCACGAAGCGGCTCCTCGCATCGCCCATCGTCAGCGACCAGAATGCATCGTTGGGGGGAAGACCTCCAGGCGCGAATCGCATGACGTAGTCGTGTGCCCCGTCGAGCGCACGGCCCGCAGCATCCGCGTTCGCCCACCAGTACATCGCCTCTTCCGGCACGTTCACCGGGCCGGGAAAATACTGCGCGTGGGCGGCCCGAAGCAGCATCCCGTTGCCAGGGACGCCTAGTCCGACCATGGTGACCCAGCCGTTGACCTTCGTGGCCTTGATCCAGGCGTACGCCTGGGCCACCACGAAGGCCAGTCCGACGCCGATGAGGACGCCTTGCACCACATCGTTGCGCACCGTCCTCGCGGGGCCGAAGGGGAGCGAGTAGACGATGAAGTAGACGCACACCGCACCGACGAGAGGTGCCAGATAGGTCGTGTATGTCCTGCTCATCGGTGCCCGGCCCTCACGTTTGCCTCGCGGGCAAGCTCCGCCTCTCGAACTGCGCCCGCAACGGCCCGAGTCCGAGTCCGAATCCGAGCCTGAGCCTGAGCGCGTCGTTCCCGCCCGCGTGGCCATGCACTCCGAAGGCACATGCGCGCACCTCCAATATCACGATGATATCACGCAGGTCGGGCGTCGCCCCCCGCCTGGGGTCAGCGCTGGACCCTGTGTCCCGACCAACGTGGCGTTGGGGCTGGCGCCCGTCGAGCGCCTCGCGCCCCGGCAATAGCCCCAGCGAGGTCGGGTGTCGGGCCTCTCTCTGGAGCTAGGGATGCGCTACGCTGCGACCATCGAGAGGTCCTGGGAGGTGGGGGGAGGGGAAGCATGCCCACCGCAGACGTGGAGCACGAGGTCCGCATCGCCGTCGTGATGTACGGCGGCATCAGCCTGGCCGTCTACATGAACGGCGTGGCACACGAGCTGCTCGAGTTCGTGCGGGCCACCAACGATCCCGACCCGGCCGGCGCGGCGTCGCTCTCCGGGACGGCACGCGTCTACCGCAAGCTCGCGCGCGCGCTCGGCGCGCCAGGCGACCTGGGGCGGGCATCCGGCGAGCACGACGCCGCACCCCTCACGGTGCGCTTCGTCGTGGACATCGTCTCGGGCACCAGCGCCGGCGGCATCAACGCCGCCATGCTCGCCAAGGCCCTCGTGCGGAACGCCTCGCTCGAGCCCCTCAAGCGGCTCTGGATCGAGAACGGCGCGCTCGAGAAGCTCATCAACGACCGCGCAAGTCCTGCCACGCGCGCGCTCTACCGGGAACCCGTGAAGGCGCTCTTCAACAGCGACTACATGTACCTGGAGCTTCTCGAGGCCATGAACGAGCTCAACGCTTCCGCCGGAGAGCCGCTCGTCGACGACCTCAGCCTCGCCATCACCGGCACCGACCTCGCCGGCCGCCCCATCGACCTCCGCCTGGAGGACCGCGTCGCACGTGAGTACGCCCACAAGCACACCTTCGACTTCGCCTTCTCGAGGCACGACGTCGACGTGATCGACGACTTCACTGCCGCGCACGACCCCCTGCTGGCGTTCGCCGCGCGCACCACCAGCAGCATGCCTGCCGCGTTCGAGCCGACGCAGGTGCAGCACGCCAAGAAGCTCGCGGGCACGGCGGGTGCCGCCGCGGACTGGGGCCAGCTCTTCCGCGACGTGCCCGAACGTGACCGCACCGCCTTCGAGACGCAGCACGCCTTCGCCGACGGCGGCTACCTCGACAACAAGCCCTTCGGGCACGCCATCGACCGCCTGTCACAGGCCGAGGGAGGCGTCCAGGTCACCCGCAAGCTCTTCTACCTCGAACCGCTCCCACAGCACATCGACCCCCGGGCGCAACCCTCGCACGTCCCCAACGCGCTGGAGAACACCGTCGACGTCTTCACGCTCGCCCGCTACGAGACCATCCGGGCGGACCTCAGGAGGATCGACGAGCGCAACCGCCTCATCGAGCGCCTGCGCACGCTCCACGCCGGCGTGGTCGAGGACGGGCTGTGCAGGCTACCCCCGTGCGACATGCCTCCGAGCGAGACGCCTCCGACCGACGTGTCCCCAGGTGACGAACCCGCCTTCTGGTGGAATCTGGACCGGCTCACCGAGCGGTGGTGCCTCGGCTACGGCGGCTATCACCGTCTCCGTGTCGCATCCGCCACCGACGACCTCGCGACCACCGTCGCAGACTACCTGCGCCTGCCCGAGCGCAGCGACCTGCGTGCGGCCATTCGCCTGGCGGTCGGCGCCTGGAGGCGCGAACGTTACCACCGCAACCACACCGACCCGGAGCTCCGCGAGACCGCCTTCCTGGCGCGCTACGACCTCCGCTTCCACCGGCGCCGAGCCGTGTTCATGCTCGGCAAGATCAACCAGCTCCTCGAGCTGGACCCCCAGGTCGTCGCCGAGCTCAAGAACCTCCCCCACGACGGGCGGTACCCGACCATCGCCCGCATCGTCGCCCTCTACGACGACGGCAGGCCCGACGCGGCTCGCGCGGACTGGGAAGCCGCCCGACCCAAGCTCCACATCGCCAAGATCCTGGCGCGACGCGCCACGTATGCGGTGGACCGCGCCGACGACGCCCGACTCGTCGCGTTGCTCGACCCGCTCCGCACGCGTCAAGGCGAGCCCGGCGCAGACCCGGTCGCTTCCGCCCTGCTCCCCCTGCTCGCGCCGCAGACCGACGCCGACCGAGCGGCAACCACCCTGCGATTCCTGGAGAAGCATCAGCAGCTGGTCGGAGACCTTGCCGACGCGCTCGCCGCCCGCTGTCAGGACGGCGCCGACAACGCCAACAAGTCCTTCGCGGACATGAGCACCCTCGACGTGAGCAACAGCCTCCAGCAGGAGCTCCGCGACCTGCTGAGATGCTACTGGGACCAGTTCCTGTCCTTCGACGTCGTCCAGTTCCCGATACTCACAGCGACCGGCATCGGCGAGGAGCTCTCCCCCGTCGGCGTGCACCGCATCAGCGCCACCGACCCGGGGTTCTACGGCAGCGCCTTCACGCAGCCCGACAGGCTGCGGGGGGCGCGCTACGCCCACTTCGGCGCCTTCCTGGACAAGCGCTGGCGCGAGCACGACATCCGCTGGGGACGCCTCGACGGCGCCGAACGGCTCATCGGCAGCCTGTTGGGAGACGACAGGGCGGCGGAACGCGACGCCCTCATCGCGGAAGCGCACGTCGCCATCCTGCGAGAGGAGCTGCCATCTCACCGAGCCGCGATCGATGCCCTCACCCACCGTACGACCGACGCAGGCGGGAAGCCGGTCCTGGATGTCGCCCGGACTCGCGCCGCCCTCGAAGCGTTCCTCCACGAGCACGAGTCGGGCCTCGAGCTGAGCGAGAAGGCGGTGGCGACCGACCTGGGGCGGCTGCTGCGCGTCGCCGGGAAGCTGGCCGGGTCCCTGCCCAAGGGGGCCAACCTTCGTGGCTTCCCCGCTGTGATGGCCCGCTTCGCGGCGTGGCTCGCGATGAACGCCCTTGCCTGCGGTGCTGCCATCGTCCGCTGGCTACCCCTGGGGCTGGCGAGCCCCCCTTCGGACGGCAACCAGGATGTCCCGCGTCGATCTCTCTAGAGCGTCGCGAAGGCCTGGGGGGCCGCTTCCCTTGCGAGCTCGGCCGCGGAGGACACACGCGATGGGGGCAGAGAACGAGCTGAGGTTCCAGTAGCTCTCATGCAGTCCGCCCGGAGTACCCCACCACGTCCAGCTGGGGGGTTCTTGGGCGGACTTCAAAGTCGAAGAACCCAGTGAAGGAATCTCCCACCTCGAGGGCAAGACGAAGAGCACGTGACTCGACGTCAGACCGAACCGGAGGGCGCCGAGCGCGGGAACCGTAACGATCTTCGGTCGATCATCCTTGACTTCATCACGTCCGTAGTGCCAAATGGAACCGTAGGGCGACTTCCAGCTTGGGGGCTACGTCGTGTTGTCGGGGATGGCGCAAGAGCGTCCTCCGTGTCGTCTCACGATTCCTTGCGATCTCAATGAGGCTCTTGGTAGGGGCAGTGAACGAGTCTGCCACGTCGCTTCGGATGGGGGGCTTCCGGTGTTTGGCTCAAGTGTCCTCGAAACCGCAATCGGGCTTTCATTCGTCTACCTGCTGCTAGCGCTTCTCGTCACCGCCATGACGGAGTTCCTGTCGCGGTTCTTCGGGATGCGCGCGCGCTCCCTCAGGAAATGGATCAAGCTGGCCTTCGCGGACGGAACTCGTGACTCGGGGCGCAAGCCTGACGAGCCGCAGAGTACGAGCAAGTCCTTCTTCTCGCATGCCCTCGTGGCGCCGATGCACTTCGGGCCCAAGAAGTATCCGTCGTACGTCGACGCGAAGACCTTCGCAACCGTGCTGATCGACATGGCCTCCAAGGAGACCCTCAATCCGGAGGCAACTGTCGAGACACTCACGAACGACATCGAGTCCGGCCCGCTGCCACAAGGTCTCCGCAAGGTCCTGGTCGCACAACTGGAGTCGGTCGGGAAGCTCGACAAGCTCAACGATGCCATCGCGGCCTGGTTCGACAGTTCCATGAACCGGGTGTCTGGCTGGTACAAGCGCCACATGCAGATCCTGACGCTCGTTCTCGGGGCCATCGTCGCTCTCCTGCTGGGCGCGGACAGCCTGTCGATCGCCAGCACCTTCTGGCAGAACCAGAGCGTGAGGAGCTCCACCGCAGCACAAGTGGAGCAGTATCTCCAGGACCACCCGAGCGCCCCATCGTCTGGTTCCGAGGCTTCTACCGGCAACTCGCCAGGTACGACCACCGCCGACGCACAGAGCAGAATCGAGGCGTTGCTGACTCAGTTGCAGGCAACGGCCCTCCCGCTGTTCTGGCAAGATGCCCAGCAGTGCCAGGTCTTCGGCACGGTCGTCTTCGGCAAGAGCGAACGCAAGAACGATACTCAGCAAGCCTCCAGCGCCCCGTGCAGCGGGATCCCTCGCTCCTCCCTCCTGCTGTTCATCCTCGGACTCGTTGTGACGACCGTGGCGGTGTCCTTCGGTGCCCGGTTCTGGTTCGATCTCCTGACGAAGCTGGTCAACATACGGATGTCCGGAGGCGCCTCCACGTCCGTGACAGAGCCGGCGAAGGCGAAGACGCCGTGACGTTCTCATGGGCCAGAAGATCCCTGGGTCGCAAACGCGTCGGGGGCCGGCCGGAGACCACTGCCGGGCTCAGTAGTCGGTCTTGAACGCGAAGTACGAGCCGCGGATGGTCCCGGCCAGCTTCGACCTCTGCCGCGCGAACTTGAACGAGGCGAGCTCGGCCGGAACGTCCATGCCGTCGGACAGCTTGAACCCCACCGCCCGCTTCTTGGGGTCCTCGAGGTTGTACATGACGTTGATCGACAGGCCGCTCTCGTAGAACACGTACGCCATGCGGATGTTCTCCACCTGGAAGGCCGTGGCCTCCAGGGGCCGCGACGCGATGACGATGCCCCGCTCCTGCTCGAGGATCCGGTGCACCCAGGAGACGGTCGACCCGGCCTCGCTCGCGGGTTCCACGGTGAAGTCGTGGTCGTACTTGTTCTTGTAGTAGCGGGCCTCGTTCGCCCGCAGGCCGGCGAGCGCCGCCGCGACCGGCGACGACTCCAACCCGACGGTCGACACGGTCTTGAAGTCCACGGCGTAGGGCATGCAAGTACCTCCTGCGCGCCGGCTCCGCTCCCGGCGTCCATGGCCGCCATTGTAGGGGCGACTGCAAGCCCGGCGCCTCTCGATTCCTGATCGCTCCGGCCGCGTAGGGCCCGAAGGCGCTCCTCGGCGCGCCAGGAGCGGCGGCCCTGGCACGACGGTGCCGCCCATCAGCCGAACGGGGAGACTACGCGGGAACGTAGCTCAACTTGAAGGCGTCCTCGCCAACCGGCTCGCTGGCCACGAGCCGCAATGGCGGCCGCGGGCCGGCGAAGAACGGCTTGCCCCGTCCGAGCACGAAGGGGCGGAAGTACAGACGATACTCGTCGACGAGGCCAAGGTCGCTCAGGCTTCGTGCCAGGTCCGGCCCGGCGACCTCGATCTCACCCGCGAGCCGCGCCTTCAGCCCACGGACCACCGCCTCGAGATCATCCCCGACCAGCGTGGCGTTGGGGCCCACCGACGCCAGCGAGCGCGACGCCACCCACTTCGGCTGCCGTCGCCACGCCACCGCGAAGTCGCGCTCCGCCTCGCCCCACTCGGGGCGGTCCTCGTCCCAATACCGCATCAGCTCGTACACGCGGCGACCGTACACGCTGGCGCTCAGGTCTCGCACCCACTCGTAGAAGTGCCGGAACAGCGCTGGACCGGGCGGCGGCAACTCCAACCCACCCGCCACGCCGTCCACATAGCCGTCGAGCGACTGGATCATCCCGAAGACGAGCTTCGCCATCGTGTGAGACCTCCTCCCCTGGGCATTCCTCCGAAAGAGCGCCGACCGCCCGCGGCGCGCAGGGGCGACGGCTCCTCTCGCCTCCCGCGACCGTGGCCATGCGACCGCGGCCATACGGCCGCTGCTGCGCGGCCGTGGCTACAGGTGCCTGAGGAACCGCAGGTAGAAGGCCGCGAACACCAGGACGATGCCGACGTTGACGAGCAGCCGTTCCAGGGTGTGCTGCTGCTGCCGGAAGAACAGCAGGTCCACCCCGACGATGACGACCACCATGGCTACAACGTAGGGCACCCACACAGTTGGTTTCGACATGCTCCCTCAGCGCAGGAACGCCTGCTCCAACCCCCCATCCACACTCACCATCTGCCCCGCGGTCTTCGGCAAGCGCTCACCGCACGACAAGAACGCCGCCGTCACCCGATCCTCCAACGCCACCGGCACCTTCGTCAACGTCCGCTGCGCATCGAGCCCCGCCAGGCGATCACGCAGCGCCTCACCCGCCACGATATGACTACCCGTCACAGTCACCGCCGCGTAACAAGACGCCGCCGTTCCTCACCCCGCGCGAGCGAGCCGCCCAGGCGCTCGCCGGCGCCGTCACGCTGGTGCCGGGCTCGCAAGTTCCCCGCCTGGCGTAGGACGCGGCCGCGGCGGAGTCCGGCGAAGACGAGGAAGCCATCCTCGGGGATTGCCGCGCGGCAGGAGCTCGGCTAGGTGGCGGCCATCCTCTCGAACTCGCGAGCGAGCTTCTCGGACAGCGCTTCCAGGAGCCTCTCACCTTGCGCGCGCGAGGCCAGCGTGGCGTCGCCGAAGACGCCGCTCGTGCTCCAGTCCGCGGTGATCCACGCCCTGCGTGACGGTCCCGTGAGCCCGATGTCGTCGGGCCCGATGTCCGGGAACTCCGCGACCGCAAGCTCGACATCGACGAGCTCCGGGACCAGGGCAAGCATGAGCGAAGTCTCGACCTGCCCGGCATGGAACCCCTGGGCTCGCTCGCGCTCCGAGATGTCGTCGGCCACCTCCAGTTGGATGCCCGGGTCGATGCAGAAGCACGTGAGGTCGGTCTCGACCTCGAGATCGCGCGCTGCGACGGCCATCACGGCGCTGTTCCCGCCGTGGCCGCTGAAGAGCGCCAGCCGCTGGAATCCCGCCTCGGAAACCCCTTGCGCGACCTCCCGGATGACCTGATAGAAGGTGGGCAGCGAGAGACTGACTGTCCCCGGGAACCCGCGATGCTCGTTGCTCTTCCCGTACGGAAGGCAGGGGAGTCGCCAAACGGCCGTGCCGGGGCGCAGCTTCGCGAGCGCCGAGTCCAGCACGCGATCCGCGATGATCGCGTCCGTCGCGATGGGAAGATGCGGCCCGTGCTGCTCCGTGGATCCCAGCGGCAGCACCACGAGGGCCCGGCGCTTGTCGAGGTGCCGCACCTGCTGCCACGAGAGGCGCTCGAGCCTGTGCGCGTCGGCCGCAGTCGAGGGGCCGGCCGACCCGGCTGCCTGCCGCAGGACGCCATCGGCCGACCTGGACGCGGAGAATGAGGCGACTGGGTCCCCGGTCTTCATGCGTTCTCGGCCTCCGGTCTGTCTACCGTGAGATCTCCGAGTAACAGCTCGCGCGTTCGATTCGTCATCGCAACGACCTCTCCTTTGGCGATGACGTAGTTCCGGTCGGACTGCATCTGCAGGACCTCGTGCATGTCGTGGCCCTCGAACACGAGCAGGTTCGCCGGTTTCCCCACGGCCAGGCCGTAGTCGTCGAGGCCGAGGGTCCGGGCCCCGTTGCGGGTCACGATATCGAACGCGGTCTCGAAGCCCGCCGGGGTCGCCAGCTGGGCCATGTGCACGGTGAAGTTCATGGAGTCGAGGAGGTCGGCGCGCCCTAGCGGGTAGTAGAAGTTGTCCAGATCATCCTGCCCCGAGCTCACGTTCACGCCGGCGCGCAACAGCTCCGGGACGCGCGTGTAGGTGCCCAGCGCGTTCACATGAGCGTTCGCCACCATGCTGATCCTGGCCTGCTTGACCAGGTTGATCACGCGAACGGCGTGCGCCTGCGGGTAGACGCTCAGCGCGCCGTTGTGGCTGGACGCGACCCTGCCATCGAACTTGCTGTCCAGCACCTTGGCGGCCACCATCTCGAGCGTCCGGGACGATGGGTCGGACGTGTCGTCGCAGAGAACGTGGACGTCCCGGTGATGGCGCTCCGCCAGCTCGAAGCAGAAGTCGATGTGCTTTCTCGCCGAAGGCTCGTCCCACTCGATCCACGGGATGCCGCCGACGACGTCGGCGCCCTCGTTCATCGCCTCCTCCATCAGGTCGAAGCTGTCGGGGTTCGTGAGCAGACCCTCCTGCGGGAATGCGCACACCTGGAGGGTCATGACGCCTCCGTACCTCTCCCGAGCCCGGATGGCGCCCTTCACGGCCGTGAGCCCCGCGATCGAGTCGACGTCCACGAACATCCGCACGGCGAGCGTGCCATGCAGCAGGGCCAGATCGAGCGCGCGGCCGATGCGCGAGGCGACGTCTTCGACGGTGTAGCCGCGCTTGAACGCCCAGGTCGCCTCCACCGGGACGACGTTGTCGTGGGACGCTTCGTAGTCGAGCATGCCCGAACGGGGGACGTCCTCGAAGCCCTCCCCCGGACGTTCCAAGCTCTCGAGCGGGTAGCGGTACCGCCCCACCGACTCGCCGTAGAACGACTTGTCGATGTGGAAGTGGCAATCGACGAACGGCTCGGTGACCAGCCGCCCGTCCGCATCGATCTCGCGGGTCGCCCGGTCCTTCAGGTTCGCTTCGACGGCCTCGATGACGCCGTTCCGGATCCCGATATCGACGAGGCCGTCGCGTTGCCTGAGCTGCGCATGTCGGATCAGTAGATCAAGACTCATCGATTCCTCGCTTCCAGATGAGAGGGCGGGGCAACGGGGCTCAAGCGTGTCACATCCTGCTCAGGTACGCCCCGAGGACGACGAGAAGCACGGAGAGTCCCCGCAGGGGAGTGATGGGCACGCGGAGGTCGCGAAGAAGCCCAAAGTGATCCAGCAGCATCCCCGCGACGAGCTGGCCCAGGATCGTCAGGATGAGCGTGGATGTCACGCCGATCTTCGGGGTCACCCACGTGATCGTGAACACGAAGGCCAGCCCGGCCACCCCTCCCAGGTAGAGGGCCGGCGGAACGCCGCCGAGATGGGAGAGCGGCCAGGTTCGGGTGACGCCCGCGATGACGACCATCACCACGAAGCTCGTCGTGATGGAGATCAGCACCGCCTCGAGCGTGCCGGTGATCTGACCGAGCCGTCCGTTCAGCCCCGCCTGAAGCCCGGAGAGCGCCCCACCGATGACAGCGATCAGTCCGACTAGCACCTGCTACCTCCTCGTTCGGACGACTTCACTCGCGCACCGCGCCCAGCGTCAGTCCGGCAACGTAGTAGCGTTGCAGGGCGAAGCCCAGGATGAGGACGGGGATCACGGCGACGAGGCTGATGGGTGCCATCAGATTCCATGTGATCTCATACGTGTGATAGGTCTCCAGGATCCCGAGCGGCAGGGTTCGCGTGGTGCGAGCGGTCAGGAGCATGGCCATGAGGAAGTCGTTCCAGGATGCGATGAACGACAGCAGCCCGATCGTCACCGTCCCGGGGAACCCGAGGGGGAGGGCGACCCTGATGAACGCGCCGAGCCCCGTGGCTCCATCGCAGTAGGCGGCCTCCTCCATGGACGGGGGGATGCCCTGGTAGTAGCCGCGCATGAACCACGCCGCGAAGCTGACGTTCAGCACGGCGTCCAGCAGGATCACGGCCCAGTAGGTCCCGATCAGGTGGAAGTTCCGCATGAGGAGATAGAACGGAAGGAGCATCGCGACCGGCGGCACCATGCGCACGATGAGGAGGCCCAACGCCAACGCGTTGGACGACCGGCCGGGATGCCGGGCGAGGCCGTAGCCGGCCGGTACGCCGAGGCACACGGCGAGCGCGGTCGCGCCCGTGGCGATCACGACGCTGTTCCGCAGGTACGCGAGCACGGGGACCTGCTTGAATACGGCGACGAAGTTCTCGATCACCGGCTGGAAGAACCACACCGGCGGGATGGCGAAGGTGAGCACCCGAGGCTTGAACGCCGTTTCGATGAACCAGAAGATCGGCAGGAGGAAGAACGCCATCACCAGCAGGAGCACCAGGTACGTGCTGGCATTCCCGAGCCTCCGCCTGAGTCGCGCGTTCATACGTTGGTCCAAACGCGGTTGAGAACGCGGAAGTAGGCCGCGCTGAACCCGACGATCACCAGGAACAGCAGCGTCGACATGGCCGCCCCGTAACCCATGTCGAAGAACGTCAGACCCACCTTGAAGATGTAGTAGTTGACCACCTCCGTCGCTCGCCCCGGGCCGCCGCCCGTGATCGCGAAGACCGAGTCGAACAGCTTGAAGGCATCCATCGTCCGGATCACCAGCGCGACGAGGATCGTGGGCTGCAGGAGCGGAACCGAGACGAAGCGGAAGCGCTGCCAGGGCGAGGCTCCGTCGATGGCGGCCGCCTCGTGGAGCTCCGTCGGTTGGCTCCGGAGCCCGGTGAAGAGGATCAGCGCGATCAAGGGCGTCCATTGCCATACGTCGACAAGGATGAGCGATGCCAGCGCAGTGGACGGCTCCCCTACCGGGCCTCGGCCGATCGGGATGCCGATCTGCTTGAGGTAGAACGACAGCGGGCCGAAGTCCGCGTTGTAGAGCGCACCCCACACGAGCGCCACCACGAGGGGCGTGAGCGTGAGAGGTGCCAGCAACAGCGTTCGAACCAGAGCCATGCCCGGCAGCTCCCGGTTGAGCAGGACGGCGATCCCGAGGCCCAGGAGCGTCTCCACCCCCACCGCGCCGACGACGAAGACCAGCGTGTTCCGGACCGCGACCACGAAGGTCGGATCCGTGAACGCCTGGATGTAGTTACCGAGACCGACGAACGTGCGTTGATGGGATGGGTCCGTCAGGCGGTACTTGAAGAACGAGATGAAGAACGAGTAGAGGACGGGATAGAAGGCGAACACCAGAACGAACACCAACGCCGGCGCGACCCAGGCGAGCGCGCCCAGGGACCGGATGAATCTGAGAGGCCTCCCGCGACGCCCGCGCCTCGACGCCTGTTCCTCAACCGTCAGGTTGGTCTTCTTCATTCGCAGCTCCGGGCTCCGCGGAAGGGGTCCTGCCTGCGGCCGGACCGGTCCGGCCGCAGGCAGATCGCTACACGTTGGCTACTTGAACAGCGGCTCGACGCTGGTCTGCGCGGCGTCGAGCGCGGCTTGTGCCGTCTCCTGGTTGTTGATCACGAGGTTCACGGCCAACCCCACCGCATTCTCGATCTGCGGGTACTCCGGGATCCTCGGCCGGAAGTCCCCGTTACCGTTCTGGAAGGCCTTCAACAGGACCGGGAAGTACGGATAGGCCTTGACCATCGCGGGGTCCGTCAGCGTGCTGGTCCGGATCGGTTGTCCGCCCAGCTCGACGAACCGCTTCCGGATGTCCGGGCGCGAGAGCCACTTGATGTAGTCCCAGGCGGCACCCTTCTGCCGCGAGTCGGCGTTGATGGCGATCCCCCAACCACCGAACGGGTAGACCGGCTTCATGCCCTCCGTGACCGGCGGCGTGGTGATGGCCGCCTTCCCGGAAACCGGGAACTTCCCGGGCTTGAGGTAATCCAGCCCCGCCGAGAAGTCCATCATCATCATCGCGTTGCCGTTGCCGAACGACGTCACCCTGTCGCCCCAGCTGTAGCTCACGGCTCCCGGAGGGGCGTACTGGAACAGGCTCGCGTACAGCTTCAGGGCCGCCACGTTCGCCGCGCTGTTCAGCTGCGGCTTCCCGTTGGCGTCCAGCAGGCTGCCTCCCGTCATCAGCATGTAGAACATGTAGTCCTGCGCCGAGGGAGAGCCCCGGGCGCCGTTCATGACGATGCCGTACTTGCCGTTCTTCGTGAACGCGGCGGCGTCGGAAACGAGCTGCTTCACGGTCGTCGGGGGTTGGAGACCCGCGGCGTCGAACGCCGCCTTGTTGTAGGCCAGGACGCCGGCGTAGCCGACAAGGGGGAACGCGATCTGCTCGTTGTCGCAGCTGCCAAGGGTCCACATCACCGGCAGGATGTCGTCCGTCTTCAGCTCGGCCGCGTCCCGCTTGATCAAGGACGTGAGGTCCTCGGTGTAGTGGTTCTGCGCGAACTCGCAACTCCAAACGATGTCCGTGGTGTAGAGGTCGGCCTGGTCCGTGTGGCCGACGAAGTCGGCGATCGCCCGCTGGTAGATCTCGCTGTAGCCCAGGATGGACACGTTCAGCTTGATGCCCGTCTCCTTCGTGAAGTCGGGGGCGAGCGCCTGCATCGCGGCGGAGTACTGGTCCGACTCGACGCTCACGTTCAGGGTCGCGCCGGCGTACTGGCTCTGCCCTTGTGCCGCGGCCGTGCCCAACACGGCCAGCAGTACGAGGACCGGAACGAAGTGCCTCAGGTGCCTCATTCAACCTCCTCCTATCTCGGGGTGATGCCTCGAGGAGCGTTCGACCGAACTCCTGCTTCGTCACCCTCCGTTCTGGCTGCCGGAATGACGTGAGATGGGCAGCCGCGTTCAGAAGATCCAGGCGCCACCGTTGACCTCGACGACCTCGCCGGTGAGGAAGTCGGCATCCGGTCCGGCGAGGAACGAAATCACGCCCGCCACGTCTTCGGGCCTCTGGATACGCGCCAGGGGAGTCTGCCCGACGTAGTCCGCCAGGACTCGATCGGCGTCGATCCCCCTCAGCGTGGCTTCCCACTCGACCTCGCGCTCCTGCATGGACGTCTTCACGAAGCCCGGGTTGACGCCGTTCACGGTCAGCCGACGCTCGGCCAGCTCCTTGGCGGCCGCCTGGATGAGGCCGATGACGGCGAACTTGGACGCGGAATAGTGCGCGAGTAGCGGTGCGGCCTGGCGTGCCGCCATGGACGCCGTCGCGATGATCTTCCCCCTGACCTCCTTCCCCGCGGCGACGGGTTGTGCGACCATCCGCCGCGCGAACGTCTGGATCGTCAGGAAGCTCCCCTTGGCGTTCACGGCGAAGTTGAGATCCCACTCCTCCTCGGTCAGGTCCAGGAAGGGTGCCATGCTAGAGACGCCCGCGTTGGCCACCAGCACGTCCACGCGTCCGTCCTCGGCGAAGACTGCACCGGCGGCCTCCGCGAGGGACCGGCGGTCGGTGACGTCCAGGCCGATGGCTCGCGCGCGCGCCGCGTCACGGAGCTCCGCGCGCGTGGACTCGGCCCTGGACTCGTCGATATCACCCACCCACACCTTGAAGCCGTCGGCATGGAGGCGACGCACGATGGAGCGGCCGATCCCCGAAGCTCCGCCTGTGATGAATGCGACCGAAGCGTCACTCATGGGCTGCCTCCAGCAGTTCCGGATAGAGGTCCTTCAAGCGGTGGTACAGCTCGCGGTAGACGGCGTAGAGACGGGCGTATCGACGGGACGCGGACGCATCGGGGTCGGTGGTCCCTTCCACCTGCACGAACGACGGGATGTCCCGCCAGGTCCATGCGCCGGCGCTGACGCCCGCAACGAGCGCAACGCCCATCGCGCTTCCACTCGCTCCGCTCCGCAGGTGCACGACCGGATGGTCGAGCGTGGACGCCAGGATCTGCCGCCACAGGCCACTTCGCGCGCCGCCGTCCATGACGAAGATCTGGCGTGCCGCGTAGCCTGCCGTCCGGAGGGTTTCGAGGTGGTGCCGGAAGGCGTACGCAACGCCCTCCAGGATCGCGCGGTGGACATGTGCCTTGTGATGCGACAACGTCAGGCCGACGAGCGTTCCTCGCGCCCGCGGGTCGTGGATCGGCGTCTTCTCCCCCAGGAAGTACGGCAACAGCACGAGCCCGTCGGCACCCGCCCCGACCTCCTCGGCCATGGCATCCAGGTCCGCGTAGCTGGCATCCCCCGCGAAGCCCGTCTTGAACCACTTCACGAGGGAGCCCGACGAGGCCATGCAGCCGTTCAGCACGTACCTGTCCGGGACGTCGTGGAAGTCGATGAACAACTCGCGCACGGGTTTGAATGCGTCCGTGACGTACAGGAAGTCGCCGGCTCCGCCGAGCTTCATGACGACGTCGCCCGGATCCTCGAGCCCCGCCGCCAGGACCGCAGCGATGTGATCGGCGCTGCCCGCGATCAACGGCGTCCCTACGGCCAGACCGGTCTCCGCGCTGGCGGCCGGGCTGACCGCTCCCACCACGTCGAAGGGTCTCCGGACGGGACCGAACAGGGCCTCGTCGGCACCGGTCAGCTCCAAGACGGGTTCCAGCCAGCGTCCGGCCTCGACGTCCCACATGCCCGATTCCAGCGCCCAGTTGCTCTCGGTGTAGGGTTCGGCGCCGAGGAGGCCCGTGACGAACTCGTAGGAGCCCGTCACGCGGACGGCGCGCCCCCACTCCGCGCTCTCGTGTCGCCGAAGCCAACGGAGCTTCGGAGCGACCAGCTGCTGGTTCCAGGTGGCCCCGGTCCGCGCGAAGAGCTCGTCCTCGTCGAACCGACTCGCGAACCAGTCGATCTCCTCCGTGGCCCTGGCGTCGTTCTGCTGGATCGACGGCCGGACGGGTCGGCCGTGCTCGTCGAGCCCAACGATGGCCGGCACCATCCCCGCGACGCCGACCGCTCTGACGGAGCGCGCATCACGACCGTCGAGGAGCCTGTGGAGCACGTCCTTGGTCCCCGACCACCAGTCCATCGGATCTTCCTCGGCCCAGGTCGGCCTCGGGCTGCTCAGGTCGTGGGCGTGCTCGCCCCGGGCCAGCACGCCCGCATCCGCGTCCAGTAGGACCCCCTTGACCGAGGTCGTTCCTATGTCGATGCCGACGACCATGCCTACCCCTTGCGGGCCGACCTGACGATGTCCATGAACTCGGCCGCGCGCTGCGGATCGACGGGCTTCCACGTGTCGCCGTCCACCTTCAGGGACGTGCCGACCACGCAACCGTCCGCGATCTTCAGGATCTCCGCGACGTTATCGTGCTGGACGCCGGTGTTCGCCAGGACGGGCACGCCGGGGACGGCCCGCTTGACGGCGGTCATGAGCTCGAGCGGCGCGGACTGGCCCGTCATCCGTCCCGAGACCAGGATCGCTTCGGCCAGGCTCGAGAAGACGGCGCTCTCGGCGCGCTCGGTCGCTTCCCTGGTGTCCAACGAGGAGGCGAACTCGGCCGTGACGTTGAACAGCAGGAACAGATCCTCGCGTCCCACCTGTCGGCGGTAGCGGAGGGCCGACGCCGCTCTCCCTTGCCAGAGGCCCATGTCCGAGCCGTAGAGCCCCGTGAAGATCTCCCGGGCGAAGCTCGCGCCCGTGGCGGCGCCCAGGGCCATCGTGCTGACGGGGTCCCACAGAACGTCCACGCCGAAGGGCACCGTGAGGTCATTGCGCAACCGCCCGATGACGTAGGCCATCGACGCGGTGGAGGCGACATCCACCTCGAGCTGGTAGGGCCGGTCGTTCTCGTTCCCGAACATGACCGCGTCCACGCCCGCCTCCTGGAGCGCGATCAGGTCGGAGCGGGCGTTCTCCACGATGCGCTCGATGCCTCCCCCGCTGTCGTACCCGGGAGTCCCGGGCAACGCAGAGGTGTGCACCATCGCGATCACAGGCTTCGCGACGCCGAACAGCCGCTCCAGGACGCTCCCGGTGGCGCGCTCAGACTCCATGGCCCTCTCGACGTATGCCATCGCAACCTCCCACCTCTACACGAACTCAACCCGAAGCTCGTCCGCCTTCAACTCCGGCACCAACGTGCGCCCTGCTCGGTCCGTGACGAGCGCCGTGATCTCCGTGAGCTGGCAGACCCGCGCGAACGCGGGCCGGCCGAACTTCGTGCTGTCCGTGAGCAGTACGGTCTGACGTGCGGCCTGCATGGCAAGCTGCTTGATCTTCGCCTCCTCCACGGTGCTGTTGGACACGCCCGACGCATCGACCGCGTCGGCCGTCATGAAGAACGTGTCGACGGCGAGCGTCCGCAAGATGTCCTCGATCCAAGGTCCGACGAGGCTGTAGAGGCCGTTGCGGACCCTGCCTCCCGGGCACCAGACGACGACGCCTTCCTCCGCGGACAGGACCGCCGCACAAGGGAGGTCCAGGGCGATCACCGTGATCGGCCGCCCGACGAGCTGTTCGGCAAGCGCCAGAGCCGTCGTCCCGGAGTCGAGGACGATCGTGCTGCCGTCCGCGATCTGCGATGCGGCGAACGCCGCGATCCTCTGCTTCTCGGGTCGCATCCTTCTCGCCTTGACCGCGTGCGGCGCCTCGCTATCGCTGCTCGCCGCCAGCGCTACCGCGCCGCCGTGCGTCCGGTTGATCAGCCCACGCGCCGCCAGGTCTCTCAAGTCGCGACGTGCCGTCGCCAACGAGACCCCGAGCTCGCTGGCGAGGTCTCGCGTCCTCACGCCACCATGGGCGCTCAGCAGATCGACGATCTGGTGGAGCCGCGCCGGCCGAAGATCCATGCACCCTCCCAGGGGAGCAGAACGATGTGACCGATTATGACTGTATCCGCGTGTTTATGATCGTTGTACTCACGTCGCGCGGACCGGGCGTGAGCTCACGCGTTGCCTTGCCTGACACCGAGATCGTCTTGCCGTTCGGTGTACAACTGTGGGACGCCTGGCCCGCGTTCGACACCGTCACGCAGCTCGATCGACCGCCTGCTCCACCACAGCCACGTGCTCAGCATCCGAGGGGAGAGCTACCGCCTGAGAGAGAGACGCAAGAGCGGACTCATCCGCACCCAGAACGAGCAACACCCATGAAGCCGGGGTGGGTCACTTCTCAACCGGCGAATGGGTCACTTTTCAACCGGCGTTGACACCCGAGGCTGGGACAAGAACGCGGCGAGGCACGAGACGCCGGGACGCCGTGCGACATGCAGGTGGAGTTCAAGCGGTCTCTGCACCGATGACTGCTGTGAGCACAGCGCCTGGAGTTCGGCAAGCGACCGGCCCGTCTAGCTTGCTCCTTCGATGAGGTTCGCTATCGCGGTGGTTACGTCTTCGAGCGGGCGGCGAGCTTCCCGAGGAAGTCTCTGAAGATGCCGTCGCGATCGATCTCTACAGCCTCCCGGATGATGTGGCTCGGAGCATTCTCGAGCTGCCAGTACTGGTCCGTTCCGAGGCGGGGCGCTGGCAATAGCCTGGAGGGAACCCAGTTGCTATTCATCAGCCAGGCGAAGTTGATGAGGTCCCAAATCACCCACGTACGGGCGAAGTGACCAACGATGGCGCGCTGCTGATGGATGGGATTGTGCGTGTAGAGCTCATAGAGGTAGTCCCCGATGGCGCCTTGGCCCCTGACCCATGCCTCCATCTCCGGAAGCGAGAGCCGAAGTTGTGCACCTAGGTAGTAGCCGGGGAGGTAGACCAATGGCACGCCGCTCTCGAACAGGATCTGGGAAGCACGGATGTCCTGCTCTAGGTTGAACGAGTGATTGAAGAGTGGGGATCGTGTGGGATATCCGGCCGTCCAGGTCACGACCAGCCGGTCGACGATCCCGGGTTCCATCAGGAGTGCTGAGGCAACGTTGGTGGGGCTTCCGATCGCCACCACGTAGAGAGGCTCATCGGATGCCATGGCGCGTTCGACGAGGTGTCGGGCGGCTGGGCTTTCCACCGGATCGCCCGTGAGCTCCAGGTACCGGGTAGAGCCCCGGAACGTGATGTCGTCGGTGGAAGCGCCCATGAGTCGACCGACCTTGAGGATCTCCTGGAAGCTCGCCTCCATTCCTTCGGCGGGGGTCGTGAACCAAACGTCCTCCGGCTCCTTGCCGGCGGCGTGGAGGTTGTCGAGCCAGGAGGTCACCGCCGCCGCACGGTCCGACATCGGTGAGTCGCTCCGGCGCTTCTCCCGAGCCTCGATGAGGTCCGGGAGATAGATGCCGAAGGAGAACGGGGCAGCATACAGGCCCTCGATCTCGAACGCATCGCGTGACAGGAGCGCCCACGCCAAGGCAAACTGGTCGTCGATCTCGTTGGCGGCGTCCGTGTCTACGACAATGCGGACCCGGCCGGCTGGCGGTTGGAGCAGGGCTCTACGACGCTCTGGGCTCAGCTGCGGAAATGGCGTGGCCATGGGATGCCTCCTCGATTGAGCTCTCGACCCCCAGCGGGTGTACCGCGCTCTAGTAGGCGACGAGCTCCTTCGCAGCAGCAGCGATCTTCGGCGGCAGCGGAAGGTAGAAGTCCTCGAGGGGCGGACTGAAGGGCACGGGCGTGTGGGGCGCGGTAAGCGTCTTGACGGGTGCCCTCAGGTCTTTGAAGGCCTTGTCCGCGGCGAGGGCCGCAATGTCCACTGCCAGTCCGCAACGCGGATAGGACTCGTCCACCACGAGCAGCCGGCCGGTGCGGTGCAGCGACTCCAGGATCGTTCGTTCGTCCAGCGGCGAATAGGTGCGAGGGTCGACGATCTCGACCTCGATGCCCTCGATTGCCAGGGTGTCGGCCGCTTCCAACGCGAAGCTCACCATGCGCTGGACCGCAACGATGGTGAGATCCGAACCTTTCCTGCGGACGCTGGCCTTCCCCAGCGGGACGGGAGTCGCAGCTTCACTGACGTCACCCGTCGTCATGTAGAGGCGCTTGTGTTCGAAGAACACCACGGGGTCGTCGTCCTGGATGGCGGCGAGCAGTAGCCCCTTGGCGTCGGCGGGCGTCGAGGGCGCGACGGTCTTGAGCCCTGGGATGTGGGTGAAGATCGAGTACAGCGTCTGGGAGTGCTCGGCGGCGGCACGGAAGCCGGCCCCTACCACCGTTCGCATGACCATGGGGACGCGCTGCTTGCCGCCGAACATGTAGCGCATCTTGGCGGCCTGATTGATCATCTGGTCGTACGAGACACCAGCGAAGTCGACGTACATCAGCTCGACGATGGGCCGAAGACCGGTCATCGCGGCACCGACCGCGGCCCCGAAGAAGCCGGCCTCGGCGATGGTCGTGTCCCTTACGCGGTCGCGCCCGAAGCGCGTGGCCAGACCCTTCGTCACGCCGAACGGTCCGCCCCAGGCATCCATGGCACCAGGATGGTGGTCCCGCCCGGCGCCACCGGCGATGTCCTCCCCCATCATGATCACGGTTGGGTCGGCAGCCATGGCTTGGGTGAGCGCCTCGTTGATGGCATCCTTCATCGTCAACGTTCGCATGCTCACTCCTGCCCGTAGTCGACGTAGACGTCGTCGAGTGTCTCGCGGGGTTCTGGATAGGGGGCCTGCTCGGCGGCAGCGAAGGCGGCATCCACCTCGGCTTCGACCTGAGCGCGGATGCCCGAGAGTTGCTGGGGGTCGAGACCGCGGTCGCTCGCCGCTGCTTCGAACACCTTGAGCGGGTCGCGCTGACGCCAGTACTCGATCTCTTCCGGCGGCTGGTAGCCCCCCGGATCGCCCTCGAATTGACCGGAGAAGCGGTAGGAGATGAACTCCAGCAGCGTGGGGCCGCCGCCCGCACGTGCCCGGTCGATGGCCCCCTTTGCCGTCTCGTAGACGGTGATCACATCCATGCCGTCGGCTCGCTCGGACGGCATGTTGTACGCGCAAGCCATCTCCGCAACGGTTTCCGTGTTGAGGTGGTAGTCCGTGGCGGTGGCCTCCGCGTAGCCGTTGTTCTCGCACACCAGGATGACGGGAGCCTTCCAGAGGCTGGCGAGACCCGCGCCCTCGTGGAAGACGCCCTGGTGGACCGCGCCATCGCCGAAGAACGCCACCGCCACCTCGGTCGATCCGCGAAGCTTGGCTGACAGTGCGGCACCAACGGCGACGGGGATGCCGGCCGCAACGATTCCGAAGGCTCCCAGCATGCCCTTGTCGAAGTCGCTGATGTGCATGCTGCCGCCCTTGCCCTTGCAGACCCCGGTGACGCGACCGTAGAGTTCTGCGGCCATTCCGTCGAGAGCCACGCCTTTTGCGATCGCGTGACCGTGCGAGCGGTAGGTGGAGGCGATCCAGTCGGAAGGTTGCAGGGCGGCCATCACGCCCGTCGCGATGGCTTCGGAGCCGTGGTACGTGTGCGCGTAGCCAGGGATGGCCTTGGCTTCGCTGAGATCCTTGACGCGCATGTCGAAGATGCGAATGCGCCGCATGGTGCGGTACATCCACGCAAGTTGCTCGGTATCCACGCTCTCTCCTCCTCGAGTGGGCTAGCGGTGAAAGAACGGCACGCGGGCCGGGGCATCCCACAGCCGCTTGAACTCTGCCTCTGCTCGACACAGAGAGATGGAGAAGCCGGCCATCTCTTGCGTCGTGACGTACTCGCCGACCAGGGGCCGGTGGCTGCGCATGCCTCGAGCCTCCAGCACATGCGCGAGCCTGCGCTCGATGATCAGGAGCTCCATGAGCGTGGTGCCCCCAGCTCCGTTGACGAAGGTCAGTACCTCGTCGCCGCGGCCGAACGGCATGTCCTCGAGGATCCCCTCGAGCATCGCGTCGACGATATCGTCGGCCGGGGCCGAGCCAATTCGGCGGAAGCCCGCTTCGCCGTGCACGCCCATGCCAAGGAAGATCTCGTTCTCGGGAAGCTCGAAGGTGGGTTGGCCAGAGATCGGGGACGTCCCCGCCTTCACTGCGGCGCTGAGGGTGCGGGTGGCGTCGCGAACACGTTCACCGAGGGCCTTGAGCTCGTCGAGAGCGGCCCCTTCCTCCGCACGTGCGCCGACGAGCTTGTAGACGAACATCGTCCCTGGCCCACCGCGGCGTTCGTCTTCCTGGCCCTTCGGTGCGGACGCGATGTCGTCGTACATGAATAGCGGCTCCACCACCAGTCCTTCCTCGGTGGCGAGATCGACCGCGATCTCGGCATTGATGACGTCGCCGGCGTGCTGAGATACCAGCAGCAAGACGCCAGCTCCACGGTCGGCTGCGCGGATTCCATCGAGAGTCACGTCCGGAGACGGCGCCGTGAACACATCGCCTACGGCGTTGGCATCGAGCATGCCGTGGCCGACCCATCCCATCGCGATGGGTTCGTGCCCGGATCCGTTCCCGATAACCATGCCGACCTTCCCTCGTTCCTTGGGAGTCGCGCGAACGATCACGCGTGGATTCGCGGCTCTCGCAACGTAGTCGCCGTAGGCGGCCACGTAGCCGTCGAGCATCTCGTCGACGATCCGCTCTGGGCTATTGACGATCTTGGTCATGCGTCCTTCCCTGCTGCGACCATCGCAAGCGCACGAAACACGAGGGACATGGAGACAGCTCCCGGATCGGGCTGCCCGACGCCTTGGCCCTCGATGAACCGGGCTCGACCCTTTCTGGCTGTCATCGTCTTGGTGGCATCTGCTCCGTCCTGAGCCGCGCTCGCGGCCTGTTCGACGGCTTGTGCAAGCGTCAGCCTCTGGTCCAACGCCTGGGCGATCGCATCGGACGCGGGGACGAGCGCATCCAGCATGGTCTTGTCGCCGGGGTTGCAGCGACCCAAGCGTTGGATGCGCTGGGAGGCGTGTCGAGACCCATCGCGTATCGCCGCAAGGTCGAGCGCTCCTCGTTCGGTTGCGCTCTTCCCAAGCTCGAGGAACAGCGTCGCAAACAAGGGTCCGGAGGCTCCTCCAACGCCCTTCATAAACGCCTGGCCCGCGACCGTGAGCACCGGCCCCGGGGCTTCCCTCGAAGCAGCTGCCGCCTCCTGCGCCTTGGCGAAGCCACGCGCCATGCTTGCGCCGTGGTCACCGTCGCCGACCTTGGCATCCAGTTCCCCCAGGTGATCGCGCTCTGCCTCGAATGCTCTGGCGAGCTCTGAGAACCACACCTTGGGATCGATAGCCGTCATGCGAACTCCTCATCGAGGAAGGCATGGCCTAGACGTGCGGCTTGGGTCGGGTCGGGTTCGATGGTACGCCACACGAACAGGTCGGGGCTGACGACCTGTCGTGCCTGCACGAACATCTCGAGCGTGGCCCAACCCTGGTATCCGATGTCCCGCAAGGTCGCGCGAATGGATTTCCAGGGCAGGTGTCCGCTTCCCGGCACCCCGCGATCGTTTTCCACCACGTGGAGGTGCATGAGCTTCTCCCCGCACTCCCGAATGGCCTTGCCGACGTCCTTCTCTTCGATGCCCATGTGGTAGGTATCCAAGAGGACACCCACGTTCGTCATACCAACGTCGCGGGCCATGGCGCAGGCTTGTGCCGCGGTGTTGACGAGATCGGTCTCGTAGCGATTGATCGCCTCGATGCCGAGCCGCACACCCAGAGTTCGTGCCGCCTCGCCGGCATCCTGAAGGGCTTCGACAGCCCGACCCCAACGCTCTTCTCGTTTCTCCTGGAGGGTCTGGCCCCAGGGTGCATAGACCACCCCCGACAGGAGCTCGGCCCCGAGGCCGGCAGAGACCTCGATCGCATGGCGCAGGGCCCGCTCGCCTTGCGCCCGGACTCCCGGGTCTTCGCTGGTGATGTCTTGGGAGGCATTCAAACCAGTCGTGCAGGTGACCTCGAGGCCGGTGGCATCCAACGCCTCGCGAATCCGGCGGGTCTCCGCGGGGCTCGTGCCCAGCAGCGAGAGCTCCACGCCGTCGAATCCCAGCCCGTCGGCGGTGTGGATGTGCGGCACGACGTCTTCATCCCACCGCCTCATCCACAGGGCGATATGCACTCCATGCTTCATGGATGGTCCTCCAGCTCGAGCAACTCCAGGGCAACGTCGAAGATCGCCAGATTCGAAGCCTCTTGACGCGCCTTCTCTGCCTCTGTGTAGGGGTCGAGGAAGGACCGACCGCTGAGGAGTTCGTCCCAGGCGAACAACAGGGAGACGGCTCGCAACCCGTAGCGCTGCGCGACGGTGAACACCGCTGAGCTCTCCATATCGACGCCAAGGTAGCCCTGGTCGCTCCATCGTTGGATGGCCTCACTCGACTGGGCGAAGAGCGCGGAGGTCGTAAGGTGCGGCCCCACGTGGACCGTGAATTCCCGTCTAGTGAAAGCGTCACGTGCGGCAGCCAAGAGCCTGGCGTCCGCGCGCGCAACGGTGCGGCCAGGTAGGTAGTACTGCGACGCACCCTCGCCGATGGCGGCCGTCTCAGGCAGGACGATGTCACCGGTGCGAACCCTTCCGTTCAGAGCGCCGCACGAACCGATCTGGATCAGGAGGGGCTTCCCGAGCATGGCGAAGACGTGCGCAGGCTCCACGGCTCGGGGGGCTCCATAGACGCATGAATAGACGATGGTCCTTCCGTGGAACGTGCCGAGGTGCACCTCCGGAAACGCAAGCTCTCGCGTCGGTGCGAGCATCGGCAGTCGCAGGTGGTTGCGGTCACGCAGCCACCACGAGCCTTCGAGGATGACGGCATCGGGGACTTCCTGTTCGGTGATGCCCACCGCGTCCATCCATTCGTTCCGTGTCACCGCGCAGCGCCTCTCACTTCGCCGCAGCCTCCTGCGACTCAGCACCATCGGCCAGGAGCTCATCGACACACTGGGTGACGGTGCGGCGGTAGGCCTGAAGGCGGATGGCAACGCCGGCCAGACCAAGAGCTACGGCCTCGAGGTCACCGGCCGGGTTGGCGTCGACCACCGTTTCCACGAGCTCGGCCGGCACGACCTCGATGCCGTTCAGAGCGCCAGCGATGGCACCCGTGACGGCGGCGTACGAGTCGCAGTCGCGGCCGTAGTTGACCGCCCCAAGCACGCTCTCCAGGTAGTCGCCGTCGGTTGCCGTCAGCATTGCGAAGGCGACCGCCAGCGTCTGGCCGGCCTCGCTTCCCACCGGGCTGACGCGAAGGGCATCGTAGAGGTCGGCCCGCATCGAGTAGACGTCGCGTTCGCGACGGGCGATGGCAACGGCCGCCTTCACGAGCTCCTCGTTCGGCCGTCCCTCGAACCGTGCCCACTCGAACTGCTCGATGGTATGGCTCCACCGCGGCCCGTCGCGTCGGTACCACCTCGCCGCGTCGAGCGCCTGGGCGATGACCTCGTCGATCGTGGTTCCGGGGCGCATGGCTGCTGCTACTGCGGCCGCCCC
>CAZBZU010000001.1:58105-169322 GCA_964496495.1 uncultured bacterium | reverse complement strand
TCGCCGCCGTGCGGGAGAAGACCCTGGCAGCGCTCGAGCTCGGCAAGAAGACGCATCGCGCGACCAGCGACACGACCTCGGAACAGGACGGTGACGCATGAGCCCGCTGGTGTGGGTGATCCTCATCGTGGTGGCGGGCGCCGCCGGAGCGATCGTCGGGCAGTCCGTCCGCCGCCGCCGCGAGGCGGATGCCCAGCAGCAGGCCGAGCGGGCGGCATCGGCGCGGCGCGAGGAGGCCGAGCGCGAGGCCGAGCGAGTGCTGGAACAGGCGACGCGCGACGCGCAGCAGCACGTGCAGACCGCTCGCGAGCGCTGGCAGGACGAGGAGCGCCGCTCTCGCGAGCGCCTCGACGAAGACCTGCAACGCGCCCGTCAGGCGGCGGAGCAGGACCTGCTCCGTGCGCGCGAGGACGTCGAGCGCGAGCGGACCGAGATCCGCGGCGCCCGCGACGAGATCCGCCGCGATCGCGAGAAGGTGGAGCAGCTCGAGGAGCGGCTCAACCGCCGCGGCGAGCAGCAGGACGCCCGCGCCGTGCGCCTGGACGAGACCGAGGAGCGGCTCGACGCCCGCGAGGCCGAGCTGCGCGCCCGGGACGAGGCCCTGGCGGCGCGCCAGGCCGAGATCGACACGCAGCTCCATCAGATCGCCCAGCTGAGTCGGGAGCAGGCCGCCGAGATGGTGCTCGAGCGGGTCGAACGCGAGCTCGAGCGCGAGAAGGCGGTGCGCGTACGGGCAGCGCTGGAGAGGGCCGAGGCGGAGTCGAAGCGCAAGGCCTACAACATCGTGGCGCAGTCGATCCAGCGCAGCGCCTCGGAGGTATCCGCGGCTATCAGCGTGTCGGTGGTGCCCATCCCCAACGACGCCATGAAGGGGCGCATCATCGGCCGCGAGGGCCGCAACATCCGCGCCTTCGAGGCGCTGACAGGCGTCGACCTGATCATCGACGACACCCCCGAGGCGGTGCTGCTGTCGAGCTTCAATCCCCTCCGCCGTGAGGTGGCGACACTGGCGCTGAGCGAGCTGGTGGCGGACGGTCGCATCCACCCGGCGCGCATCGAGGAGGTCGTGCAGAAGGCACAGCAGGACATGCAGACCTACATCCGCGAGCGCGGCGACGAGGCGGCGCTGGAGACCAACGTGGTGGGGCTCAAGCCGGGGCTGCTTCAGCTGCTCGGGCGCATGCACTTCCGCACCAGCTACGGCCAGAACATCCTCAAGCATTCCGTGCAGGTCGGCCACCTCTCGGGGATCATCGCCTCCGAGCTCGGCCTCGACGCGGCCATGGCGCGTCGTGCGGGCCTGCTGCACGACATCGGCAAGTCGATCGACCGCGAGATCGAGGGTACGCACACCGAGATCGGGGCCAACCTCGGGCGCCGCTTCGGCGAGCCCAAGGAGGTCATCGACGCCATCGCCCACCACCACGACCTCGATCAGGCGGAGACCCTCTTCCCCATCATCGTCAACGCCGCAGACGCCATCTCGGCGGCGCGACCTGGCGCGCGTCGGGAGACGCTGGAAAGCTACCTCAAGCGTCTCGAGGGGCTGGAGAACATCGCCACCAGCTTCCCCGGCGTCGACAACGCCTACGCCATCCAGGCCGGCCGGGAGATCCGCATCATCGTGGAGCCCGACAAGGTCGACGACGCCTCCGCCGTGCTGCTGGCGCGGGACATCGCCAACCGCATCGAGCAGGACATGGAGTACCCGGGCCAGGTGCAGGTGACCGTGGTGCGGGAGTCGCGAGCCGTGGAGTACGCCCGCTAGGCACCAGCGTCCACCTCACGACGGGCTCGAGCGGCCGGGAACGGCGGAGCCCTCACCGGGCGTGCGGGCGGCGGGTATACTCTGCCTGGCTGTCCCGCGCCGGCGTTCCGCCGGCGGCCCACCAACGCTGCGAGGTGCCTCGTGTCCGTCAGTCCGCCCAGCGCAACCGCCACCGCGTCCCAGGGGAGCCCACGGCGGCAACGCCTGCGGCCGTGCGCCAGAGGGCGGGCATGAGGGTCGGCGAGGACGTCAAGCTCTTCTGCGGCACCGCCACGCCGGACCTCGCCCGCGCGGTGGCGAAGCACCTCGACAAGGAGCTGTCGCACGGCACGGTCTCGCAGTTCCCCGACGGCGAGACTCGCATCCGCATCGACGAGTCGGTCCGCGGCAGCGACTCTTACATCATCCAGTCGACCTGTGCCCCTGTGAACCACAACCTGATGGAGCTGCTGGTGCTGGTCGATGCACTGAGGCGAGCGTCGGCCTGGCGCATCAACGCCGTCATCCCCTACTTCGGTTATGCCCGCCAGGACAAGAAGGTCCAGGCGCGCGAGCCGATCACCGCCAAGCTGGTCGCCAACCTGCTGGAGACGGCGGGGGTGGACCGCGTCATCACCGTCGACCTGCACGCCGGCCAGATCCAGGGCTTCTTCGACGTGCCCGTCGACCACCTCACCGCCCTCTCGATCCTCGGCAACCACCTGACGACGACCGATCTGGAGCGTTCGGTGGTGGTCTCCCCCGACGTCGGCCGCGCCACCGAAGCCAGGCGGCTGGCCAACTTCCTCAACCTGCCGCTGGCGATGCTGTACAAGCGCCGCACCAGCCCCACCGAGACGGAGGTCACCCACGTGATCGGCGATGTCGAGGGGTTGCGACCGGTCATGATCGACGACATGATCTCCACCGCGGGAACCATGCGCCGCGGGATCGACGCCCTGCTCAAGCTCGGCGCCGAGCCGGAGGTGCGGGTGGCCGCCACCCATGCCGTGTTCACCCCGCCGGCCCTGGAGCGCCTCTCGCACCACGCCATCAAACGGGTCTACGTCACCGACACCGTGCCGTTCCACGGCGGCCACGACGCCGTGGAGGTGCTCAGCGTGGCGCCCCTGCTGGCCAAGGCCGTGCGCAATGTCCACGACCACAACTCGGTGAGCTCGCTGTTCACGACCTGAGCGGTCCCGCCCCCGGACCCCGCCGCGCTTTACAGGGGGCGCGCCAGCAAGTATGCTCACATGCTGTCTGGCAAGCGCTGGCACGCCGGCCCGCCCCGTGGGGCGAGCCCTGTTGGAGGAGCCGATGAAGCTGGAAGCAGAGAAGAGAAGCGCCGGGTACGTCGCCGCCCTGCGAAGGAGCGGACGCCTGCCCGGCGTGGTGTACAACAGCCAACTCAACCTCACGGTGAGCGTCGACGGCCGCGAGTTCGACAAGGTCTTCCGGAGCCAGGGTATGTCGAGCATCATCGATCTGGCGGTGGAGGGCGAGACGCACGCGGTGCTGGTGAAGCAGGTGCAGATGGACAAGCGCCTCCGCCGGCCGCTGCACGTAGACTTCTACGCCGTGACCGAGGGCCAGGTCGTGGACGTGCACGTCCCCATCGACGTCGCCGGTACCGCGCGCGGCGTGCGCGAGGGCGGCATGCTCGACGTGCATCGCCGCGAGGTCTACATCGAGGTGATGCCGCGCCTGATCCCCAGCCGCATCACCGTGGACGTCAGCGAGCTCGAGATCGGTGACAGCATCCACATCGCCGACGTCGCCTCGTTGCTCCCCCCCGAGGCCCGCATCCTGGACGAGCTCGAGCGCACCGTCCTGACAGTGGTGCCGCCGCGCCTGATCGAGGAAGAAGAGGAAGTGGAGGCCGAAGAGGGCATGGAGCCGGAGCTGGTCGGCCGCGAAGGGGAAGAGCAGGCGCCGGAAGAGGAAGTCGAAGAAGAAGGCGAGTAACGTGCGCGTCCTGGCTGGCCTGGGCAACCCCGGGCGGCACTACCGAGGTACCCGGCACAACGCCGGGTACCTCGTTCTCGATGCGCTCGCCGAGCGCTGGGGAGCCAGCTTCCGACGAACGAAGAGCGCCTTCGAGGGGCGTGCCCGGGGCGTGGTGCTGGTCAAGCCCCGCACCTACATGAATCTCTCCGGCCAGGCGGTGCTCGCCGCGCTCACGCGCGCGGGCGCCCCGCCAGCCGAGCTGCTGGTCGTCCACGACGACCTCGACCTGCCACTGGGCCGGCTTCGCTTGCGCGTGGGCGGCGGTGCCGGCGGCCAGCGCGGCGTGCAGGACGTCATCGACCGTCTCGGACCGGGCTTCATGCGGCTCAAGGTCGGGATCTCGCGCCCGCCGGCCGGATGGACGGCGGAGCGCTGGGTGCTCACCCGCTTCGCCGACGAGGAGCGGCCACTGCTGGCCCGCGTGGTGGCGGCCGCGGCCGACGCCGTCGAGCTGCTGCTGGCGTCCGGCCTCGAGGCCGCCATGAACGGCGTCAACGGGCTCGATGTCGCCACCGGCCCGTCCCTGCCGGCCGAGCCTGCGGGAGACGAGGAGCCGGACCGGTCCGGCTGAGCCCCGCCACCTGACCCCCGCCACCTGACCCCCGCCACCTGACCCCCGCCACCTGACCCCCGGCGGCAGCGGCGGGACGGGCCCCGGCGGCTCTCCTCCGCCCGAGCGCGTGCCACACGCATCCGACCGCTGTGCTCCGGTCGCCGTTTCACCCACCAAACTGTCGGAAAATCGCGGACAGCGCCGCCTCGAGACCGGCGATAGCGTTGGTTGTTGTGTGCGTGCCGGCTGGTGCGCTCCTGCGGCCACGGCGCACGCTCCTTTCTGCTGAGGAGGCACGATGAAGCGGCCCTGGGTGATGACGGACGGAAACGAGGCCACTGCCTACGTGGCGTACAAGCTCAACGAGGTGGTGGCGATCTACCCCATCACCCCGGCCTCGCCGATGGGCGAGTACGCGGACCTGTGGAGCGCCCGCAAGGACGCCAATCTCTGGGGCACGGTGCCCTCGATCCAGGAGATGCAGGCCGAAGGAGGCGCGGCCGGCGCCGTTCACGGCGCCTTGCAGACCGGGGCGCTGACCACCACATTCACCGCCAGTCAGGGCCTGCTGCTGATGCTGCCGAACATGTACAAGATCGCCGGCGAGCTGACCAGCACGGTGTTCCACATCGCCGCGCGCTCGCTCGCGGCCCAGGCGCTGTCGATCTTCGGGGATCACTCCGACGTGATGGCGGCTCGCGGCACGGGCTTCGCCATGCTCTTCGCGAACTCGGTGCAGGAGGCGCAGGACTTCGCTCTCATCGCCCAGGCGGCCACGCTGTGCGGGCGGGTACCGTTCCTGCACGTGATGGACGGCTTCCGCACCTCGCACGAGGTCGCCAAGATCGAGCGCCTCAGCGACGAGGACATGCGCGCCCTCATCGACGACGACACCATCCGCGCTCACCGTGCCCGGGCGCTCACGCCCGACAAGCCCTTCGTCCGGGGCACCGCGCAGAACCCCGACGTCTTCTTCCAGGCGCGGGAGAGCGCCAACAGCTACTACGACGCCCTGCCCGGCATCGTCGAGGACGTCATGAGTCGCTTCGAGGGGCAGGTTGGCCGCCGCTACAATCTGTTCGACTACGTCGGCGCCCCCGACGCCGAGCGGGTTGCGGTGTTGATGGGCTCGGGCGCGGAGACGGCCGAGGAGACGGTGCGCTACCTGGTTGGCCAGGGCGAGAAGGTGGGGCTGGTGAAGGTGCGCCTCTACCGCCCCTTCTCCGCGGCGCATCTGATGACCGCGCTGCCCGGGACGACCCGCGCGCTGGCGGTGCTCGACCGAACCAAGGAGCCGGGCGCGGGCGGTGAGCCCCTGTACCAGGACGTCGTCACCGCCCTCAGCCAGGCGCTGGCGGCTGGCCAGGCGCCCTTCGAGCGCATGCCCAGCGTCAGCCATGGTCGCTACGGCCTCTCCTCCAAGGAGTTCACTCCCGCCATGGTCGCCGGCGTGCTCGCCGACCTCGGCGCCGACAAGCCCAAGACGCAGTTCACGGTGGGTATCCACGACGACGTCACCCACCTAAGCCTCGACTACGACCAGGCGCTCGACATCGAGCCCGACTCGGTCACGCGCGCGGTGTTCTGGGGCCTCGGCTCCGACGGAACCGTGGGCGCCAACAAGAACACCATCAAGATCATCGGCGAGGAGACGGACGCATTCGCGCAGGGCTACTTCGTCTACGACAGCAAGAAGTCGGGGGCGCGCACCATCAGCCACCTGCGTTTCGGCCCCGAGCCGATCCACTCCAGCTATCTCATCCGCCGTGCCAACTTCGTGGCCGTGCACCAGTTCGGTTTCTTCGAGCGGTTCGACGTGCTGGAGCCCGCGGCACCGGGGGCCACACTGCTGATCAACACGCCCTACCCGCCCGAAGAGACCTGGCAGCACATCCCGCGCCCCGTGCAGCGCCAGATCCTCGACAAGCAGCTCGACGTCCATGTCATCAACGCCTACCAGGTGGCGCACGAGATCGGCCTGGGGACCCGCATCAACACCATCATGCAGACGTGTTTCTTCGCGCTGCAGGGGGTCCTCCCCAAAGACGAAGCGGTGGCACGCATCAAGGACGCCATCCGCAAGTCCTACGGCAAGCGGGGCGAGCCGGTGGTGCGCATGAACTTCGCCGCGGTGGACGCCGCCCTCGGCCATCTGCACGCCCTACCGGGAGCGTCTGCCAGCGACGGGCCCGAGCTGCCGCCGGTGGTGGCCGAGGACGCTCCAGCGTTCGTGAAGAGCGTCACCGCGCCGATGATCGCCGGCCGTGGCGACGACCTCGCCGTGAGCGCGCTCCCCGTCGACGGCACCTACCCGAGCGCCACCGCCCGCTTCGAGAAGCGCAACCTGGCCCAGGAGGTCCCCGTCTGGGACCCCGACATCTGCATCCAGTGCGGCAAGTGCGTGCTGGTGTGCCCGCACGCGGCGATCCGCGCCAAGGTCGTCGAGCCCGCGGCACTCGCCGGCGCTCCTGACGGGTTCCTGGCCTCGGACACCCGCTGGCGCGAGCTGCCCGGGCTGCAGTACACCCTGCAGGTCGCGGTCGAGGACTGCAACGGCTGCGAGCTGTGCGTGGAAGCATGCCCCGCCAAGGACAAGAGCAACGTCGCCCACAAGGCGATCGACATGGCGCCGCAGCTTCCCATCAAGGACCAGGGCAAGCGCTGGTGGAACTTCTTCCTGACCCTGCCCGAGTACCCCCGCACCGACAGCCTGCGCTTCAACAACGTCAAGAACGTGCAGCTCCTGGAACCGCTGTTCGAGTTCTCAGGCGCCTGCGCGGGCTGCGGCGAGACTCCCTACCTGAAGCTGGTGAGCCAGCTCTTCGGCGACCGCAGCGTGGTGGCGAACGCCACCGGCTGCTCGTCGATCTACGGCGGCAACCTGCCCACCACCCCCTGGGCCACCAACCGCGAGGGCCGCGGGCCTGCCTGGTCGAACTCGCTCTTCGAGGACAACGCCGAGTTCGGATTGGGCATGCGCCTCACGATCGACAAGCAGGTGGAGTACGCCCGCGAGCTGCTCAAGCGGCTGCACCCGCGCATCACCGCCGACAGCATGCGCCTTCCCGTCGAGGCCGAGCAGTCCATCGTCAACGGCGCCGAGGGCGACCTGGTGAACGCGCTGCTGGACGCCGACCAGACCGACGACGCCGGCATCGCCGCGCAACGCGCTCGGGTGGCGGAGCTGAAGCGCCGACTCCAGGGCATGGACGGCGGCGATGCCCGCGATCTGCTGAGCCTCGCCGACGTGCTGGTCGAGCGCACCGTCTGGATCGTGGGTGGCGACGGCTGGGCGTACGACATCGGCTACGGCGGGCTGGACCACGTGCTTGCCAGCGGTCGCAACGTCAATGTGCTGGTGCTCGACACCGAGGTGTACTCCAACACCGGCGGCCAGTCCTCCAAGGCGACCTCGCTCGCGGCAGTGGCGAAGTTCGCCGCCGGCGGCAAGCGCACGCCCAAGAAGGACCTGGGGCGCATCGCCATGCAGTACGGCTACGTCTACGTGGCCCAGGTGGCGATGGGCGCCAGCGACGCCCAGACGGTGCGCGCCTTCATCGAAGCGGAGAGCTACCGCGGCCCGTCGCTGATCATCGCCTACTCGCACTGCATCGAACACGGCATCGACATGGCCAAGGGCCTGGAGCAGCAGAAGAGCGCATCGCTGTCCGGCTACTGGCCGCTCTACCGCTTCGACCCGCGGCTGGCCAAGCAGGGGAAGAACCCGTTCCAGCTCGACTCCCGGCCCCCCAAGATCTCGTTCAGGGACTACGCCCTGGCGGAGAACCGCTATCGCATGCTCAAGCACGCCAGCCCCGACGACGCCGAGCGCCTGCTGGCGGAGGCCCAGGAGGCCGTGACGGAGCGCTGGCAGAGCTACGAGCGCCTGGCGAATGCGCCGGCGCCGGTGAAGCCCGGAGCGGACGCCGGCGAACGCGAGACCGCGGAGAAAGGAGCCGAGCGATGAACGGCATCGACCTCACCACCCGCTACCTTGGCCTCGACCTCGCCCACCCGCTGGTTCCGTCGGCCTCGCCCCTGTCGCAGACGCTCGACGGCATCCGGCGCTTGGAGGATGCCGGTGCCAGCGCCGTGGTCATGTACTCGCTGTTCGAGGAGCAGATCGAGCACGAGAGCCTCAGCTTGGACCACTTCCTCTCCTACGGCGCCGAGTCGCACGCCGAGGCGCTCAGCTACTTCCCCGAGCCGCAGGCCTTCAACGTGGGGCCCGGGGGCTACCTCGACCTCATCCGGGACGCCAAGGGCGCGGTCGACATCCCCATCATCGGCAGCCTCAACGGGGCATCTCCGGGCGGCTGGACGCACTATGCCAAGCTCATCGAGGAGGCCGGCGCCGACGCCCTCGAGCTGAACATCTACCACATCCCGACCGACCCGGCCGTGAGCGGCGAGGACATCGAGCGCAAGTACCTCGACATCCTGCGGGATGTGCGCGAGATGGTGAGGATCCCCTTGTCGGTGAAGCTCAGCCCCTACTTCAGCAGCATGGCCAACATGGCGCAGCGACTGGTGCGGTCCGGTGCCGACGGGCTGGCGCTGTTCAACCGCTTCTACCAGCCCGACTTCGACCTCGAGGAGCTCGAGGTCGGCCCGCACCTGGTGCTGTCGAGCTCGGAGGAGCTGCGCCTGCCGCTGCGTTGGGTCGCCATGCTCTACGGGCGTGTGACCGCCGACTTCGCACTCACCTCCGGCGTCCACACCCACACCGACGTGCTCAAGGGGCTGATGGCCGGCGCGAGCGTCACCATGATGGCCTCGGAGCTGCTCCGGAACGGCGTCTGGCGCATCACGGACATCCTGGAGGACATGCAGGCCTGGATGCTCGAGCGCGAGTACGTCTCGGTGGCGCAGCTGAAGGGGAGCATGAGCCAGCAGCACGTGGCCGACCCCGAGGCGTTCGAGCGCGCGAACTACATGAAGACCTTGCAGTCGTTCCGCTTCGACCCGACCGGCCTGATGATCTAGGCCGGCGGGCCGCAGAGGGCGGTAGCCAATGGCGGCCGGGGCGCATGACGGCAGCCCCAGCCGCTCCCATCGGGTCGCCGGGACCGGCACGCCGTCAGCCGAAGTGGCCGGAGATGTAGCGCTCGGTGAGCTGCTGCTGCGGCCGCGTGAAGATCTGGTCGGTCGGCCCCTGCTCGATCAGCTCGCCGAGATGCATGAAGGCGGTCCAGTCGGACACCCGCCCGGCCTGCTGCATGTTGTGCGTGACGATCACGATGGTGACGTAGCGCTTGAGCTCCGCGAGCAGCTCCTCGATGCGGGCGGTGGCCTGCGGATCGAGCGCGCTGGTCGGCTCGTCCATGAGCAACACGGCCGGGTCGACGGCCAACGATCGGGCGATGCAGAGGCGCTGCTGCTGACCTCCCGAGAGGCCGGTCGCAGGCGTGTGCAACCTGTCCTTGACCTCGTCCCACAAGGCCGCCTCCGTCAGCGAGCGCTCGACCACCTCGTCGAGCCGCGAGCGCCGCACGCGGCCGGCGAGCTTGAGGCCGGCGACCACGTTGTCGTACACGCTCATGGTGGGGAACGGGTTGGGCTTCTGGAACACCATGCCGATCACCCGGCGCACCGCCACGGGGTCGACGCCGCGGTCGTAGATGTCCTGGCCCTCGAAGAGCACCCGGCCCTCCACGCGCGCATTCTTGGTCAGGTCGTGCATGCGGTTGAGCGACCTGAGCAGCGTGGTCTTGCCGCAGCCGGAGGCGCCGATGAGGGCCGTCACGGTGTTGGCCTGAACGGCCATCGACACGTCCTTCACCGCACGCGTCTCACCGTAGTAGACGCTGACGCCGTCGAGCTCGACGATCGGCTCCCCGCGCGCCACCTCGGCGGCCGCGGCGCTGCCAGCCAGGCTCATCGCGCCCTCCTGGCGAACACCAAGCGGATGAGAAGCGTGGTCACCAGCACGAACACCACCAGGACCAGCGAGGCAGCCGACGCGAGACGATGCCAGGAGTCGTAGGGGCTGATGGAGTAGGTGTAGATCACGAGCGGCAGGGCGGCCACCGGTTTGAGCGGATCGAAGTTCCAGTACTGGTTCCCGAAGGCGGTGAACAGCAGCGGAGCGGCCTCGCCCGCCACGCGAGCCATCGCCAGCATCGCTCCCGTCACGATACCCGAGGCGGCGCTGGGGATGACGATCTGCAGGACCACGCGCCAGCGAGGCAGCCCCAGCGCGAAGCCGGCCTCGCGCACGACGTTCGGGACCAGTCGCATCACCTCGTCGGTGGCGCGCACCACGTACGGGATCATGATGAAGCCCAACGACACGCCACCGGACAGGCCGTTGAAGTGCCGCAACGGCACCACCAGCAAGGCGTACGCCACGATGCCCATGACGATCGCGGGAACGCCGATGAGCGCGTCGGAGAGAACCCGAACGGTGGGCACCAGCGGATGCTCGGGGTACTCGGCGACAAAGACGCCGGTGCCGATACCGATCACCAGGCCGATGACGCTCGCCAGCGCCAGCAGCTCGAGCGTGCCCACCACCGCCTGCGCCACCCCCCCGCCCGCCTCCCCGGCGGGGGCCGGAAGCTGGGTGAAGAAGGCGAGGTCGATCGAGCCGATGCCCCTCCCCACCAGGTAGATGAGGATCAGCACGAGGGGCGTCAGAACGACGACGGCGGCCCCCGCGATCATGGTGGTGGCGAGCGCATCGGTGACGCGCCGCCGCGTCCGACCGGTGCCCGCCCTCGCCCGCAGCCGCTCGACGCTCACGCCAGCCCCTCGGGCGCCAGGCGGCGGATGAGGACGCGTGCGACGAGGTTGACGAGGATGGTGATGAGGAAGAGGATCAGCCCCACCAGGATGAGGCTGGAGAGGTGGGCACGGGTGGTGGCCTCGGTGAACTCGTTGGCGATGACGCTCGCCATGGTGGCGGTCTGGCCGAAGAGGCCGTGAACGATCGCGGTGCGGTTGCCGATCACCATGGTGACGGCCATGGTCTCGCCCAGGGCTCGCCCCAGGCTCAGCAGCACGCCGCCCATGATGCCGGCCCGCGCATACGGCAGCACGGCGTGACGCATGACCTCCCAGCGGGTGGCCCCGAGCGCGTAGGCCGCCTCGCGCTGGTCCTGAGGCACGAGCCTGAGCACGTCGCGCGCCACCGAGGAGGCATAGGGGATGATCATGACCGCCAGGATGATGATCGCGGTGAACAGCCCCAGGCCGGTGGGGGTGCTACGAAGGAAGCCGATCCCGCGCAGCGCGGCGCTCCGGAAGATGTCGAGCTGGATGCCGCGAACGACCGGCGCCAGGACGAAGATGCCCCAGAAGCCGTAGACCACGCTGGGGATGGCGGCGAGCAGCTCCACCAGGTAGCTCACCGGCTCGGCCAGCCAGCGCGGGGCGTACTCGCTTACGAACAGCGCCGCCCCCACGGCCAGCGGGACGCCGATCAGCAGGGCTCCGAAGCTCGTGACCAGCGTGCCGACGATGAACGGCAAGGCCCCGAACTCCTGGTGGACCGGATCCCAGGTGGTGCCCGTGAGGAAGCCGATGCCGTAACGGCGCATGGCCGGGGCGCCGCCCTTGATCAGCTCGAAGGCCGCCAGCGCCGTGATGAGCAGGACGCAGCCCGCCAGCAGCAGCACGATGAGGTCGAAGAGCCGGTCCCCGACCGGCAGCCGGGTGCGACGACGGCTCAGGTCGCGCACGTCCTTGCCGGAGGGCGGATCGGGTGACGGGTGCCGGATCGGTCGGTCCATGATCGCAAGGATGAGGGCTGCTGCTTCCTGGCCCCACTAAGGCTACCGCGTGCCGCCGCCGGGCCCCCCACAGCAGAGACGGAGGCCGCGCGTGGGCGACCCCCGCCTCGGCGCGGAACGCCGACGTCAGTTCAGCGGCTGCCCCTTGAAGGTGAGCTTGGCGAGCTGCTGGGCATCGAAGTCGCGGACGCGCTGCGGCAGCGGGCCGTAGTCGAGCCCCTCGGCGTACTGCTGGCCATCGGTGCTCATCCAGGCCACCAGCTTCGTGAGCTGCTTCGCCTGCGCCGGGGAGCTCGTGGTGAGGCTCATGTCCTGGTAGAGGAGGATGTAGGTGTAGGTGGAGATCGGGTAGCCCTGGGCGGCCGCGGTGTCGGTGATGTCGAAGCGACCGTCAGCGGGCACCGGAACGTCGCCGGCCTTCGAGGTGCTCTGCAGACTGGGCACGATGAAGTTGCCGCTCGAGTTCTCCAGCGTGGCGTACGGCATCTTGTTCTGCAACGCGTAGATGAGCTCGACGTAGCCGAAGGAGCCGGGGATCTGCTTCACCAGGCCCGCCACGCCCTGGTTGCCCTTGCCGCCGGAGCCGGTCGGCCAGCTCACGGAGGTGCTGGTGCCGACCTCCTGCTTCCACTCGGGCGACACCTTGGAGAGGTAGTCCGTGAAGGTGTAGGTGGTCCCCGACCCGTCGGAGCGGTGCGCCACCGAGATGGGGAGGTCGGGGAAGTCGACGCCGGGGTTGAGCTTCTTGAGTGCAGGGTCGTTCCAGTTGGTGATCTTCCCCAGGAAGATGTCGGCCACCGTCTTGCCGTCCAGCTTCAGCGGCTGCGAGGGGGCCTTGGCGACGGGCGCCCAGTTGTAGGTGAGCACCACGGCGCCTAGCGACATGGGGATGTGGAGCACCGGCGAGCCGTTCTTCGCCTTGAAGTCCTTCAGCTGCTGATCGCTGAGCGGCGCGTCGGAGGCGGCGAAGTTCACGGTACGCGAGAGCAACTGCTGCTGGCCGCCGCCGGAGCCGATGGCCTGGTAGTTGACGGTCACGCCCTGCTGCTTGCCGTAGACGCTGAACATCTTGGAGTAGAGCGGGAACGGGAAGGTGGCGCCTGCGCCGGTCAGCGACTGGGCGCTGGCGAAGGAGACCACCGCGAGCGCGGCGACGAGCAGGGCAAGAATCCGCTTGGACATAGAGCAACCTCCGGCGCGAGCCTATGAGGCTCATGTCAGCGGACTGTCATGCCCCCGCCCGCCGCCGACCGACCCGCTCACACCATCCGCGCAGGGTCCCACCAGAGCCCGAAGACGTCCATCAGCAGGCGTGCCGCCAGGTGCGCGCTGCGGCCGCTGGGGTCGAGATCGGGTGCCAGCTCCACCAGGTCGAGGCCGACCAGGCGGTTGCGTTCCACCACGCCGTCGATGAGCTGCAGCAGGTGCCCGTAGCCCAGGCCGTCGGGCTCCGGGTCGCCCGTGCCCGGCATCGCCGCGGGATCGAGTGCGTCGAGGTCCACGCTGAGGTACACCGTGGCGCGCTCGGGAAGCTCGTCGAGCGCCCTGTCGAGATCGCTCCGCACCTGACGTGCGGTCAGCAGCAGGTGGCCGCGGGCCCGCGCCTTGTCGACCGCCTCCCGCCCGGCCGCCAGCTCGCGCACGCCGAGGGTGGTGATGCGCTTGATGCCCGGGACGTCCTCGACGGCGCGTCGGAAGGTCGAGGCGCTCCCGAGCCGGTTGCCGCGCCGGGCGTCGCTGAAGCCCAGGTGGGCATCGAGCTGCACCACCTGCAGCTCCGGCACGTCGTCATAGGCACGCAACAGCGGGTAGCTGACGGAGTGGTCGCCGCCGATGAAGACCGGCAGGCGCGCCACCATCCGCAGCCGTCTGGCCGCCGAAGTGATCCGCTCGAACGTCTCGGCGACCGCGTTCTGCACAGGATCGACGTCGCCGACGTCGACCAGCCTGGCGCCCACCAGGCGCATGGCGCCGGCCTCGAGGTCGTAGAACCCCTCCGAGGAGAGCGCGAAGCGGCCGGACACGTCGCGCAGCGCCATGGGCGCGTAGCGCGCGCCCGGTCGCCCGCTGGCGCCGTCGTCGAACGGCACGCCGAGGAGGCCGATGTGCGCCTCTCCCCGGTCCGCGTCCGGGCGGTAGGGGGCCTTGAAGAACGTCGCCGGGCCCGTGGAGGGCAGCTCGTGGTGGCGCATGGCTGCATCCCTTCGGGCAAAGGCTAGCATGGCGGCCGCGGCCGAGCGCGGCCCGCCGCGCCCGCGCTAGGCCAGCGGCCCCACCGCGTCGATCACCGAGGCCGCCAACGAGCCGCTCAGGATGGCGGCCCGAACCTGCTCCACGTCGGGCGCGAGGAGCCGGTCACGGTCTAGGTGCGGAACCAGCGTGCGGACCGCGCGGTAGGCGGCCGCGACACCCCGCCCCGGCGTGAGCGGCCGCCGGAAGTCGAGCGCTTGCGCGGCCGACACCACCTCGATGGCGACCACCCAGAGGACGTTGTCCAGCACCAGTCGGGCCTTGCGGCAGGCGTGAGTGCCCATCGACACGTGGTCCTCCTGGTTGGCGCTGGTGGGGATGGAGTCCACCGAGGCCGGGTGGGCGAGCACCTTGTTCTCGCTGACGAGGGCCGCGGCGGTGTACTGGCTGACCATCAGCCCCGACTGCAGGCCCCCCTGCTCCGCCAGGAATGCCGGCAGCCCGGAGAGCGCGGGGTTCAGCATCTGCTCGATGCGGCGCTCGCTGATGCTCGCCAGCTCGGCCAGCGCGATGGCGGCGTAGTCGGCGGTCAGCGCGAGCGGCTGGCCGTGGAAGTTGCCGGCGCTCACCACCTCGTCCGCCTCGTCGAGCACCAGCGGGTTGTCGGTCACGGCGTCGAGCTCCACCTCCAGGGTCCGGCGAACGTGTGCCAGGGCGTCGCGCGACGCGCCGTGAACTTGCGGCACGGCGCGCAGGCTGTAGGCGTCCTGCACCTTGTCGCAGTCGATGTGGGAGCGCTGGATGGCGGAGTCCTGCAGCAGCGCCCGCATGTTGGCCGCCACCACCTCGGGTCCGGGGTGTGGGCGGAGCTTCGTCACCACCTCCATGAACGGCCGGTGGCTGCCTTTCAGCGCCTCGACGCTCATGGCCGCGGCCAGGTCCGCCGCCGTGAGCAGGTGCGCCGCATCGAGCAGCAGTAGCGCCAGCTGAGCCGCCATGGCCTGCGTGCCGTTGATCAGGGCCAGCCCCTCCTTGGCCTCGAGCACCACGGGCGCGAGGCCGAGGTCCTGCAGCGCGGCCTCGGCGGGGACCCGTTCGCCGCCGCGCCGTACCTCGCCGACCCCGATGAGGGGGAGGCTCATGTGAGCCAGCGGGGCGAGATCGCCCGAGGCGCCGACCGACCCCTGCGACGGCACCAGTGGCAACGCCCCGCCGTTCAGCAGAGCCAGCAGGGTGTCCACCACCAGCGGTCGAACACCCGAGACGCCGTGCGCCAACGACTGCGCGCGCAGCAGCATCATGGCCCGCACCACGTCGTCCTCGAAGGGCTCGCCCACGCCGATCGCGTGCGACAGCAGCAGGTTGCGTTGGAGCTCGCGTACCCTGGCGACCTCGATGCGCTCGGTGGCGAAGCGGCCGAACCCGGTGGTGACGCCGTAGACGGTCCGCCCCTCTGCCACCAGGCGATCGACGTAGGCCCGGTTGCGCGCCATGCGCCCGCGCGCCTCCTGCGACAGCCGGACTCCCTCGCCCCGCCGCGCCACGCGCGCCACCTCGCCGAGCTCCAGGTGCCGGTCGAGAACGACCATCGCGCCTCAGGCTCCGGCGTCGAGCTGGGCCAGGGCGGTCTCGACCCGCCCGATGAGCTCCTCGGCCTCGACCAGCCGGCGGCGCTCCTCGGTCACCACCTCCTCGGGGGCGTTGGCCGTGAACTTGTCGTTGGCCAGCTTCCGTTCGGAGCGCTCCCGGTCCGCCTCGAGCTTCGCGAGGCGCTTGCGCTGGCGCGCCACCCACTCCGCCTCGTCGACAAGCCCTTCGAAGGCGAGGCACAGCTCCAACCCCGGCGCCACCTGCGTGAGCGCCGGCCCCGTCACGCGGCCTTCCCGGAAGCTCGCCCGGGCCAGCGTCTCGGCGACCACCCGCTCGGCACGGACGCGCGGCGCGGCCTCACCCGAGAGGTGCACCGGGACCACCCGGGTGGGCGGCAGCTCGGCGTCGGCCCGCAGCGCCCGAACGGCCCCCACCGCAGCCCGCAGGGTGCCGAAGTCCCGCTCGGCGGCCCCGTCGATGAGCTCCGGATCGGCGACGGGCCATCCGCTGCGCCCCAGCTCACATTCATGACCGAGCGCCTGGTAGAGCTCCGAGGTGATGAAGGGGATGAGCGGGTGCAGCAGCGCCAGGATCGCCTCCAGCACCTTCCGCAGCACGGCGCGGGTACGCGCGTCGCCGGCCCTCAAGGCGGGCTTGGCGGCCTCCAGGTACCAGTCGCAGAACTCCGACCACACGAAGTCGTAGAGCAGGCGGTTGGCGGCCCCCAGGTCGTACGCCTCCAGCGCCGCCGTGGTCCCCTCCACCGCGCGTTGCAGGCGGCTGAGGATCCAGCGGTCGGCCAGCCTGAGCGCCGGTCCCGGGTCCTCGGGGCCCTCCCCCAGCTGCACCAGCGAGAAGCGGGCCGCGTTCCATAGCTTGTTGTCGAAGTTCCGCCCCATCTCCACGCGACGGTCGTCCCAGCGGATGTCCTGGCCACCGGTCGAGGCGTGGGTGACGGCGAAGCGCAACGCGTCGGCGCCGTAGCGGTCGATCACCTCCAGCGGGTCGACGCCATTGCCCTTCGACTTCGACATCTTCTGCCCCTGCGCGTCGAGGACCAGCCCGTGGAGCAGGACGTCTTTGAACGGCGCCCGGCCGGTGAGCTCCAGCCCGGCCATCTCCATCCGCGCCACCCAGAAGAACAGGATGTCGTAGCCGGTGACCAGCACCTGGTTGGGGTAGAAGGTCCGATAGAAGGCGTCGTCCTCATCCGGCCAGCCGAGCGTGCTGAAGGGCCACAGGCTCGAGGAGAACCAGGTGTCGAACACGTCGGGGTCCTGGCGCAGGTCCTTACCGGCGTTCTCGGGCCGCTCGGGAGGGTCGGTGTAGGGATCCTCGGCGTCCGGCACGTAGACGTTGCCATCGCCGTCGTACCAGGCGGGGATCTGGTGGCCCCACCAGAGCTGCCGGGAGATGTTCCAGGGGCGGATGGCCTCCAACCAGTCGCGGTTGACCTTGGCGTAGCGCTCCGGCACGACGCGCAGGTCGCCGGCGTCGAGTGCGGCCAGCACCCGCTGGGCGACGGGACGGACGTCGTAGAACCACTGCAGCGAGAGGATCGGCTCCACCGGCTCGTGGGTCCGCTGCGAGATCCCGATGGGAATGGTGTAGTCCGCCTCGGCCACGAGCGTCCCTTCCTCGCGAAGGGCAGCCACCACCGCCGCGCGAGCCTCGAAACGCTCCTTCCCGCGGAAGCGCTCCGGCACCAGCTCGCCGTCGAGGCGCGCATCGAGCGAGATGACGCTGGGGTGGCCGAGCCCGTGCCGCTCGCCGATCTCGAAGTCGGTCGGGTCGTGGGCAGGGGTGATCTTCAGGGCCCCGGTACCGAAGTCCCGCTCCACCGCCTCGTCGGCGATCACCGGGACGAGCCGCTCGGTCAGAGGGATGCGCACGCGACGGCCGACCAGCGTCCGGTAGCGGACGTCCTCCGGATGAACCGCCACCGCCTGGTCCGCGAAGATGGTCTCGGGCCGCACGGTAGCGATCCGAAGGTCGCCGTCACCGCCCTCGAGGGGATACGCCAGGGTGTAGAGGCGTCCGGGTCGCTCCTCGCGCTCGACCTCCAGGTCGGACAGCGTGGTCTGGCTCGCGGGATCCCAGTTCACGATGCGTTCCCCGCGGTAGATCAGGCCCTTGTGGAAGAGCTCGACGAACTGCCGCCTGACGGCGCGCGACAGCCCCTGGTCCATGGTGAAGCGGGTGCGCGACCAGTCCGCGGAGATCCCGAGGCGCTGGAGCTGGCCCAGGATGATGCCCCCGTAGCGCTCCTTCCACGCCCACACGCGCTCGAGGAACGCCTCCCGGCCGAGCTGGTGGCGGGTCAGGCCCTCGGACGCGAGCGCGCGCTCGACCTGCACCTGGGTGGAGATGCCGGCGTGGTCGGTGCCGGGCTGGAACAGCGCCTCGAAGCCCTGCATCCGTTTGAAGCGCACCAGCGCGTCGATGATGGTGTTGGGGAAGGCGTGACCCAGGTGCAGGTTGCCGGTCACGTTGGGCGGCGGGATGACGATGCAGAATGGCTCGCGTCCGCTGTCCGGGTCCGCGGTGAACGGCTCCGCGACCCAGCGCCGCGCCCAGCGATCCTCGACCGCGAACGGGTCGTAGCGGGTAGGGAGTGCCTCCGGCGTCTGCTGCTCCATGTGCTCCTCCGGCGGCGAGGCCACAACGACACGCCCCGCCCGACTGATTGCGGACGAGGCGCACCCCGCGGTACCACCGCACTTCCCCGGAGCACCTCGCCCCGGAGCGCTTCGTTGGCCGCCTGACGGGGCGGCAACCGGAGGGTCTACCAGCCGGCCAGCGGACCGGCCTTCTTCCTCGAAGCCCCCGGCCCCGCAGGCGCGGAGGCCGGTAGCGGCGGGCGACCTTCACCGGCGCGTCCGGCCCGGGCTTCCAGCGTCTCCGTCCGGGCTCTCTGGCGAACGCACGCCACGGCTACTCCTCCCGCCAGCCGGATTCTAGCAGGCGCCGAGACGGCCCACAAGCGGAGCCACGGCCGTCACACCACCGGCAGGGTCGCCATCGCCTGAACGCTCATCTGCCCCGCGAGCATCCGCGCCGCGCGGCGCAACTCCAAGGCGCTGGCATCGTCCGCATCGGTCACCACCAGCGGCGCGCCGAGGTCGCCGCTCTCGCGCAACGCCCGTGTGATGGGGATGTGGCCGAGCACCGGGAGGCGCTCCTCTTCCGCCCAGCGGTCGGCGCCTCCCTCGCCGAAGATGAAGTCGCGTTCCCCGTCAGGGAGCAGGTAGTAGCTCATGTTCTCCACCACGCCCAGCACCGGAACGTGCGTCTTGCGGGCCATGGTGTACGCCCGCTTCACGTCGGCCAGCGCGACGTCCTGCGGCGTGGTCACCAGGACCATGCCGGTCAGCGGCACCAACTGGGCCAGCGACAGCTGGACGTCGCCGGTGCCCGGCGGGAGGTCGACCACCAGGTAGTCGAGCTCGCCCCACACGGTCTGCTGGAGCAGCTGTGTGAGGGTGCCGTGCAGGATGGGGCCCCGCCAGGTGAGAGCCTGGCCGGGCTCCACCAGGTTCCCGATCGACACCAGCTTCACGCCGTGGCCTTCGAGCGGAACGATGCGCTTCTCGTCGTCAGCCAGCAGGCGGCGCCCCTCCACGCCGAACATGGTGGTCTGGCTGGGACCGTAGATGTCGGCGTCGAGCAAGCCAACCGACGCGCCCTCCAGCGCCAGCGAGGCCGCCAGATTGGCCGCCACCGTCGACTTGCCGACGCCACCCTTGCCGGAGCCCACCGCCAGGATGGTCTTCACGCCGGGCAGCGGCTGCTGCTGGGGGCCCCGCACCTGCGACCCGAATGCGATCGCCACCTTCGTCACGCCGAGCGCCGTGGCCAGCGCCTCGCGCACGTCCCTCTCGATCTGGCCCTTGAGCGGGCACGCGGGCGTGGTCAGGTCGATGCGTAGGTCGACGGCATCCCCGTCGATCTCGACCTTGGCCACCATGCCGAGGCTCACCAGGTCCTGGTGCAGCTCCGGGTCCTCGACGGTCTTGAGCGCGTCGAGCACGCTCTCGTGGGTAATGGTCATCGTGCCTCAAAGCGTAGCAACCCGGCCGTGCCTACACAAGCTCACGCCCTACCGGTCCGCCGCTGCCAGCGACGCATTTGCGAGCCACTTCACCTTGTCCCCCCTCACCCCCCTGGCTATACTCGGCACGTGACAGCCGCGCGGCGCACGAGCACCGTTCGCTCACCCGCTCTGGGGGACCGTCGCATGCGGGTGCGGCGGACTGGTGAGTCGGGGACGCCGGTGTGGCGTCTTCCATGGTGGGGCGCCGGCGCACCCGTTCCGGCATGAGCGTCGGCGGCCGGTACCAGAGCCAGGAGCTCTACCTCCAACAGGCGGACGTGAGTTGCTACCGCGGCGTCGACCCGCTAACGGGGCTGGCCGTGCTCATCTACACCTTCCCCGAGCCACCCACCGTGGCCGCGGGAGCCTTGGAGTCGGAAAACATCCCCGGGATCCTGGTCAGCTCGTTCGACGACGCCATGGGCCAGGTCGTCGTCGCCTACTCGCCGCACTACCGGCCGGTCTCGGCCGGGACTCCCGTCGACGACCGGCTGGTGCTTTCGGTGTTGCGCGGCATCCGCGACGCCGCCGGCGCCGGCGTGGTGCACGGCGACCTGCGGGCAGGCCGGCTGCTGCACTCGCAGGGACACGTGCTGCTCGAAGGCTACGGCGTTCCCTGGCGCCCGGCCGAGCCTGCGGTCACCGCTCCGGAGGTTGCCGCCGGCGGTCCGCCGAGTCTGGCATCCGACATCTATGCCGCCGCCGCGACCCTCCTCGCGCTCGGCGGCGATCGCCTCAGCGCTGCCGTCCAGCGGGCGCTCTCGACCGCGCTGGCCGAGGACCCCGCGGACCGCCCCTCCGCGGGCGCGCTGTTCACGCTGGTGCGGCGCTCCGGAGGTGGGGCGGTGACGAGCCCCTCCCGCAGCTTCGACGAGCTGACGCTCCCCACCGCGGGCCAGCCGAGCGCCCCTGCCGACGCCAACCCCGCCACGAGCCCGGACTCGGGTGCGCGGAGCCTGTCCGCCACCCGGTCGGACTTCCAGCTCGACCTGGACTTCGAGCTGAACGTCGACGCGCCGGCGTACGACCACCGCGGCGAGGATGGCGGCTCCGACGGCGGCCGACAAGCGCCGAGCGCCCGCCGGGTCACCACCGCCGCATCTGACGACGGTTACGATGATCCCGACCCCATCACCGTCCACAGCGATCCCGGCCTCACCCCTCCCGGCGAGCGGCCGGCGGGCACCAAGCAACCGACGTTCGTGAAGGCGCCGCCACCGGGCGCGACCTACCGCGCGGGCACCGTCGACGAGCGCGCGCCGGCACCCATCCCCTTCGACATGCCACCGCCCAAGCGTGCCGCCCGTCGCTCCTGGCGCGGGCCGCTGGTGCTGCTGCTGGTGCTCGTCGTGGGCGGCGGTCTGGCAGCGCTGGCCTTCCTGCGCCAGGGCGGGGTGGCGCCGGCGCCGTCCGGCGCCGGCGGCGTCAACTACATCGTGTCGGTCCAGGTGCAACCCGGCAACCTCCCGCCGGTCGACCTCTACGTCGCCAAGAGCCCGTCCGGATCGGCCACCCCCGCCGGAACCATCATCTGCCGCGCGCCGTGCAAGGTCGTGCTGGACCGCCCCGGTCAGTGGCAGTTCATCGGGCAGTTCCAGGGCCGCCGGTCCCGGCCCGCCAGCGTCACCCTGCCGGGACAGCGCTACGTGGTCGTAACCTTCCCGCCGAATGCGCCCGGCAGCGCGGGCACCGGCCGGTGACGGGCGCGACGCCGGGCATCGCGGTCGTCGACTTCGGGTCGCAGTACACCCGCCTCATCACCAGACGGCTGCGCGAGCTCAACGTCTACTCGGTGATCGTCCCTCACACCGCCACCCTGGACGAGATTGCCGCGCACCGCCCCGTCGGCCTGATCCTGTCGGGCGGCCCTCAGAGCGTCACCGACAGCGGTGCGCCCGGGCTGCCGGACGGACTGCTGGACGCGGGCATCCCCATGCTGGCCATCTGCTACGGCATGCAGCTGGTGGCTCGCGATCTCGGCGGGCGCGTACGGACCAGCCGGGTCAGGGAGTACGGCAAGGCGGAGCTCACTCACTTCCACGGCGCCCTGTTCGAGGGTATCGAGGGCGAGTTCGTCGCCTGGATGAGCCACGGCGACTCCGTCGCCGAGCCGCCGCCGCAGTTCAGCGTGTGCGCGGCCACCGCGGACACACCGGTGGCCGCCATGGAGGCGCCGGAGCGCGGCATCTACGCCCTGCAGTTCCATCCGGAGGTGCGCCACACCCCCAAGGGCATGGCGCTGCTGGAACGTTTCGTGGAGATCACCGGCGCTCCGCGCACGTGGACGCCCGAGAACATCGTCGAGGAGATGACGGAGGACATCCGCGCGCGCGTCGGCGACGGGCGGGTGCTTCTCGGCATCTCGGGCGGCGTCGACTCGAGCACCCTGGGGCTGCTGCTCAGCCGCGCGATCGGTGGGCAACTGGTGGCGGTCTTCGTCGACCACGGGCTGCTGCGGCTGGGCGAGGCGCAGGAGGTGGAGCGGGCGCTCGGGGAGCTCGGGGTGGAGCTGCGAACGGTCGACGCCTCGCAGCGCTTCCTGCAGGCGCTGGCCGGCGTCGCCGACCCCGAGCTGAAGCGCAAGATCATCGGCCGCGAGTTCATCGCCGTCTTCGCCCACGAGGCCCGCGCAGCCCAGGCCGAGCGCGGCCCCATCCGCTACCTGGCCCAGGGCACCCTCTACCCTGACGTGGTGGAGTCCGCAGGCGGCTTCGGAGCTGCCAACATCAAGTCGCATCACAACGTCGGCGGCCTTCCCGACGACCTCGACTTCGAGCTGATCGAGCCCTTCCGCACGCTCTTCAAGGACGAGGTTCGGGAGATCGCCGAGACCCTCGGACTGCCGCGCAACCTGCGCGACCGGCACCCGTTCCCCGGCCCCGGCCTGGCCATCCGCATCATCGGCGAGGTGACGCCCGAGCGCCTCGAGGTCCTGCGAAGGGTCGACGACATCTTCGTCAGCAGCCTCCGGGAGTACGGGCTCTACCACGAGACCTGGCAGGCACTCGCGGTGCTCACGCCCATCCGCTCCGTCGGGGTGATGGGTGACGGCCGCACCTACGCTCACACCGTCGCCCTCCGCGCGGTCACCAGCGTGGACGGCATGACCGCCGACTGGACGCGGCTGCCGCACGAGTTCCTGGCGAGCGTCTCGAACCGCATCGTCAACGGCGTTCCGGAGGTGAACCGGGTGGTGTACGACATCACCTCCAAGCCGCCGGGAACGATCGAGTGGGAGTAGCTGTGGCCTGACGGCCGCGACGCCTCGGCGACCCGGGCGCGAGCGTCCCACGTAGACCCCCGCTCGGCGACCCGGCACCCACCGCAACCCGAACGCTCCTCGCCGCACCAGGCATTGCTAGGATGACCCGCATGAGGGCATGGCTGGTCAAGAGCGAACCCGGCGCGTACAGCTTCGACGACCTCGAACGCGACGGCCGAACCATGTGGGACGGCGTGCGCAACTACCAGGCGCGCAACTTCATGCGTGACGACATGCGGGTCGGGGACGTGGTCCTGTACTACCACTCCGGCACCGCCGAGCCGGCGGTGGTGGGGCTCGCCCGGGTAGCCTCGGCCGCCTACCCCGACCCCACCCAGTTCGACGCGGGCGACCCGCACTACGATCCAAAAGCCGACCGCGACCACCCCAGGTGGTACCTGGTCGACATCGAGCCGGTGCGGGCGCTGCCCCAGCCGGTGGCGTTGAGCCGGCTCAAGCAGGATCCCGCGGTCGAGGGGCTGCCGCTCGTGAAGCGCGGCGCCCGGCTCAGCATCATGCCGGTCGAGGAGCCGCACCTGCGGCACATCCTGGCGCTCGGCGGACTCGACCCCGACGCGGTCCGACTCGGCGGTGCGGCGTGACCGGGAGGCGTGGGCCGCTGGCGGCGCCGAAGGCTGCGCCCGCCATCCCGGCCCGGTACCGCACGGCTCCAGCAAATGCCGTCCCTGTCGAAGAAGAGTGACATCTCCCGGGTCGCCGGCGTGCTAGCATGGGAGGCATGAACGCGCGTAGGGCCAGGATCCTTCGGCTGGTCGCGGAGTCCTACATCTCGTCGGCGCACCCCGTGGCATCGGCTCGCATCGCCGAGCACCTGGAGCTGAGCAGCGCCACCGTGCGGAACGAGTTCGCGGCGCTGGAGGAAGAAGGCTACCTGCAGCAACCGCACACCTCCGCGGGGCGCGTGCCCACCGCCCTGGGATTCCGCGCCTACGCCCTGGCGTGCCTGCCGCCCAGGAGGTTGCCGGCGCGTCAGCGCTCGCGCCTGGCCCACGAGCTTCAGGCGGCCAACGGCGACGGCCTCTTCACCCTGGTCGCCCGCGCCGCGGCCGACCTATCCGGCTACGCCGTGGTGGTGCGCCTGCCTGCCAACGAGGCGCTGCACATCCTGGAGATCCACCTGAGCATGCTCTCGTCCACCCGGCTGCTGGCGGTCGTGGTGCTGGAGAACGGCATCGTCCGCCAGCTCGGGGTCGACCTCGAGCCGCCCCCGCCCAGCTCGGTGCTGGAGGACGCGGAGCGGAACCTGCGGCAGCTGACGCTCCCCCTCGGGGAGGTGCCGCGTGCGCTCGACGCCATCGCCAGCCGCGCCGACGAGGAGCTCTCGCGTACGCTCCACGCCATCCAGCGAGCCTGGCCCGGCCTCACCCCGGCGCGGGTGTTCAGCGAGGGCCTGCGCAACCTGCTGGCCGAGCCCGAGTCGCACGATCCCGAGTTCATCCGCTTGGTCGTCGAGCAGGTGGAGCAGGCCGACACCACCAAGGAAGCCTGGGACCCGGGTGCGGCAACCGTCGGGCTGCAGCTCGACGAGGCCGTGGCGCGCGTCTCCTCTGGCTTCGAGCTGGGGGTCGGCGCCGGGTCCCTCACGGTGCTGGGCCCGGCGCGGATGCGCTACCCTGCGGCCATGATGGTGGCGCAGGGGGTCAGCGAGGTGCTGTCGCTCGGCCTCCAGGGAACCTGACCGCACCCGGCCCTCGGTCGGCTGCGCGGGTGCCGCATCCCCGCCGGCCGGCACCTGGGAGAGTGCGCCGAAAAGCCCATCCCAACGGAATATTTCACAGGGGCCCCGGCGACCTTGCGCCTATGCTTGAGGCGCTGACGGCGGGTCGGCCGCGGCCCGAAGCAGCCCGGGAAGGCTGGGTATGATGAGCGCACATGATGACGATGGGCGCTAGCACGCGAGGGGGACGGCGGGCGGTGCCAAACGAAGTCTACGTGAGCACGCGCGACGCGCTCGCGACCCTGGTATCGGAGCGTGCGGCCACCCGCATGCTCGATGCGGCGTTGCGCCGCTCCTCGCTGAGCGCCGATACGCTCGACGCCGGCGCGGTCCGCAAGCTGTTGCTGGGGCCGGTGCAGCGCGAGCTCGAAGGGATCCTACCCAGGACGGGTCTGCGCCGCACGCTGCGGCGCCTGGCGCGGCAGGTCGCCGATGCCAGCCCGGTGACCCACGCGGCGCCGACGCCCGTAACCGCGGCCACGGCGGGTGCCGGCCTGGCCTCCGCCGAGCTGCACCCGGTGACGCGCTCCTCGGTCTACCTTCCCGATGTCGAGATTCGCCAGGAGCAGGGCGAGGCCGCGGCAACCGAGGCCGCGCCGACCGACGCCGCGTCCGGCGAGGCCGCGACAGCCGAGGCCGCACCTCTGGCCGCTGCGGCGGCCGGGTGGCCTGTCGCCGACCCCGGCGGCGCCGCGGCGGCTGTCGCGGTGGCCGACGACGGCGGCCCGCGCCCCGATCGGCAGGGCTCGCGCCGGCGCCGGACCGGAGCGCGGCCGGCGCCACCGCAGGGCGCCGCGACCGAGCCCACGGTGGTGCCCAGAGCCCTGTCGCCGGAGACACTCGATCGTCTCACGGTGCGTTTCGCGGAGATCGAGGGCGTCACCCAGGTGATCGGATTGCGCGACCGCAACGCCCCGCCGCAAGTTCGCGGCGACGGTATCGATCCCGACGCGCTGGCGCCGCTGGCGCGCTCCGCCGTCCGGCTGCTCAGCCGGCACGGCCCGGTGCGCTCGCTGGTGCTCGAGCATGACGCCGGCCTGCTCTTCGTCTTCCCGCTGGGACGCGACACCGTCGCCGTCCTTGCCAGTACCGACGTCAACATGGGTGCGGTGTTCGCAGCGCGGGCCGCGCTGGAGGAGGCATGATGAACAGGGGCAAACGCAGACTGGTGGCCGGCGTCCTGACGCTCGCGCTGAGCTTCGGAGCTGCCGCCGCGGCGCAGCAGACGGACACCACGCTTCAGCGCTACGACCTCGCCATGCAGAACCTGAACCAGGCGGTGGCGGCGGTACCGGACGACAGCGCCCAGGCCCGCAACGACCTCGACCACGCCGTCAACGAGCTGGTGACGCTCTCCAAGGGCACCACCAGCGCCACGCTGGTGAAGGCCATGGAGGCGCTGTTCGGCCGTGCCCGCACCGCGATCGCGAACCAGAGTCGTACCGATATCGCCGTGCAAACGGCGGTGCTGGCCGGCGGGTTCCGGCGGTTGGTGGTCGACTCCGCCTTCCGGGCAGCGGTCGATGGCAACATGGCCACCGCCAGGGCACGCCTGACGCACGTCGGAAGCGACATGCAGCTCGACCAGGCCGCGCTCGACGCCATCGACTCGGCCGCAACCGCCTCCGCGCTGCGGCTGCAGACCGAGCAGGGTGTGGCGCGCCTCATCTCGGAGGACCTGTCGGTTGCTCGCCGCCTGCTCGGCACCGACCGCGGCGTCGCCTATCAGACCCTCGCCGAAGCCTACGGCGCATCGCTGCTGGTGCAGGACTCGCCGCGCGTGAAGAGCAGCTTCAACCAGAGCTTCGTGAGCGCCGCCAAGGCCATCGTGGCCAAGGACGACGCCGCCTTCCAGAGCGCCGCCAAGGCGATCACCGGCGCGGCCGGGCAGCTCGCCGAGGCCGACCGGCAGGCTCTTGCGAGCGCACCTACCGCCGCCACCGCTCCCAGCCAGAGCAGCGGCGGCGCGGCCCCGGCAGCCCTTCCCGCAGTCAGTGGCTCCGCCGGCGCGAGCGCGGCCAGCAGTGGGCCCAGCCCGGCAGCGGCCAACTCCGGCCACGGCACGGCAAGCGCGAACGCCACCCCAGCGGCGAGCGGCGCGGCGCCGGCGAGCACAGCCGACCTGGCGGCACAGCAGCGGCAGCAAGAGCTCGCCTCGCTCACCCGGACCTTCACCCGGGCGGGCATGGCCTCGGCGGCCGCGCAGAAGCTGGCCGCGAGCTACTTCGATGCAGGGGTGACGAGCGTTCAGAACGCGACCCAGGCGGTCTATGCCGGCACGGCTCGAGCGGGCGCGGCGCTGATGGCCGGCGACCTCGCCGGCGCGCGGAAACTCATCCTGGCCACCTCGAAGCAGTACGACGACCTGCTCTCCCCCATGGTCACCCTCGCCTCCCCCGGCGTGGACGCCGACACCCGAGCGGCGTTCGAGCACACCTCCTCGCTGGTCGGGCTGCGGCTGCAGGATGTCGACAACCTCACCGCGCAGGTCGATGCGGCCGCGCGTGCCCTGAACGGCCAGTCACAGCCCGGCAGCCTCGCCCTCAACCGCGGGATCGACGCCTGGTGGGCCGGCTGGCCCCGCCTGCTGGTGCTGCTGGTGTTCGGCATCCTGGTCTTCATCCCCCTCTACCTGCTCAACGTCGCCTTCGGCGGTGGCAACCGCAACTGGCAGCTCATCGGCGTGGCTCTGTTCCTGCTGCTGCTGCCGGTGGTGTACGAGGCGCTCGCCTCCCTGGGCAGCATGCTGGCGCGCTGGACGAACAACGACGCCTTCGACGTGCTGGCCGGCTACTCGATGTTCCAGAGCACCATCGGGCAGGTGGTGTGGGCCGGCCTCATCGTGCTCGCCATCCTCTTCGCCATCCTCGGCCTCTACGGCATCTGCGTGCAGTTCGGCCTGCTGGGCCGGGGCAAGCGCGCCGGCGCCGCCGGCACGACCATGACCGCGACCACCACCGCGACCAGCACCCAGGAGCGCGCCGAAGCCATGGTGGACTGGGACGAGGAGTTCTGAGCTCAGGTGACGCCGCGCAGCGATAGCGCCCGTCCCTCGACGGGGTCCGGACGCTGGACGGGACGCTTCCTCCCATGAGCAATCAGGTCTACCAGACCGCGGTGGAGGAGCTGGAGGCGATCCTGTCGCCGCGGGTGGTCTCGCGCTCGCTGCAGGAAGGCTTGCGTCAGCTGGGCCGCTCACCCGACACCGTCGACTACGCCGCGGTGGAGAAGATCCTCAAGGCCCAGATCTACCGCCAGCTGCAGGTCACCATGCCCGTCACGCAAGCCAAGGAGAAGATCGAGGGAATCCTCGGCAAGCTGCAGGGCGTCGAGAACGGGGGCGGCGAGGCGGTATCTGCGGAGTTCGGCCTGGCGCGGCAGAACGAGCGCCTGGAGCGGCTCCGCAACGCTCTCAAGCCCTACAACCTCTACTTCGAGTGGCCCGAGGTGCAGAAGCTGCGCGCCCAGATCCAGCTGCTCGAGACCGAGCAGGAGGCCCAGCGGGAGGCGGCGTCGCTGGCGGACGACGCCGAGGCGCAGCTCCGCATCGTGGAGCAGAAGCTCGAGGACCAGCTGGTGATCCAGGCGCGCGAGCTCGGAGAGCTCAGCGAGGCGCTGGAGCAGGTCCGCACCCTCGGCGGCCCCAAGATCCGCCGGTTGGAGAACCTCGTCAACCAGATCGGCGCGGCCCAGGGATCCCGCCAGCTGGCCCCCGCCGAGATCGAACGGGCGCGGCGCCTGGCGCGCGACCTGCGCAAGCTGGTGGAGTCCAGCGTGTACGCGGAGGACTCCGAGGCGAGCGCTGCGGCGGGCGAGGCCGCCGACGCGGCGCCGTCTCCCGGCGGGCAGGGCGGCGATGTCGAAACCGGCCAGGGGGCGAGCTACGACGCCAGCGCCGCCGCGGCCAGCCTGGACTTCGGAGACGACGATGCCGTAGCCAACGCAGCGGCCAGCGACGAGGGGGTACTGGACGTCGACGTCGAGGAGGAGGACCTGCTCTCCATCGACACGGCCGAGCTCGCCCCGGAGGTGACCGCCAAGCTCCTGCTGCTCGACCTCGAGGACGAGCGCCACGACCTGGAGCAGCTGGCGGGCGAGTACGCGAGTCTGCTCGACTACCAGCCGGCGTTGCGGGAAGGCATCGACGAGCTGCGGGGCGACCTTGACCACGACGTATCCGTCGCCGAGAAGATGGAAGCCCTTCGCGGCAGCTTGAGCCAGGCGTTCGAGGCGTACCGGCAGACGCTCACCGACGAGCTGCAGGCCGTCGAGGCGTCTCTCGACGAGCTGCGCAGCGACGTCGACACCTCGGAGCTCAGGCAGGCGCTACGGGTGGCTCTGGGCATCCTCAGCACCACGCTCCCGAACCAGGCGGACGTGCAACACGTCCGCAACCTCCACCGCCTGGCGCTGGAGCAGGTCGAGGCGCTGGAGCGCAGCGAGGAGGAGGCCCGCGTTCAGCGCGAGGCTCGCCTCGCCGACCAGGCCGCGCTGGTGGAGCGGTTGCAGGCCACGCTGCTCCGCTACCAGGCGCACGAGGGCGTGGACGAGTACCGCTTCCTGAAGGACGAGGTCGAGGCGCTACGCAGCGCCCACGAGCAGGAGGTCCTCGATCCCGGCGCGATCGACGAGGTGCGGCGGGCCGAAGCCTCCCTCGAGTCGCGCATGGCCCAGCTCGCCGACGAGCGCGTCGACCGGCAGCGCGCCACGCTGCGCAACCTGCTGGCACAGGTCAAGGCGCTTCCCGCGCTCGACACCGTCGCGTCACGCGTGACGGGCGTCGTCGCGGAGATCGAGCAACAGCTGCAGGTGCTCGACCGGGGAACCCTCGACGACGCCCAGATCGACACCGCCACCGGACTGGTCGAGGCGCTCAAGGACGAGGTGACCGCCACCCTGCGGCGGCGCCTGGAGGCGCTGGCAGAGCAGGCGGCGGAGCTGGCAAGCCCGCAGCTGACGGAGCGGATCCGCAGCGCCGCCGACGAGCTCGACGGCGGCACCTACCCCGATCTGGCCGTCCTGCGGGCCGCCATCAAGCAGGAGCGAGAGGCCGAGCGCAGCGAGCAGATCGGCGAGCTGCACCGGCTCGAGCGCGAGGCGGCGCGCCTGTCGGCGATGGAGGGGCCCAGCCTGACCGCCCTCCAGGAGCGCCTCGCGGCCGCTCGCGAGCGCATCGACCAGGGCTTGCTGGCTCCCGGCCTGCCGCAAGCCTGGGGACTGCTCGAGCGCGTCCAGGCGGAGGCCGAGCGGCGCCTGCACAACGTCTTCCCGCGCCTCGACGTGGCGTTGGAGGCCTTCCGGCCGGTCGAGAAGCTCAACAGCGACGACGTCGCCACCGTCAGGCGCATCCTGCGTCACCTGGACTCCCAGCGCGGCGCGTTCGAGCGCGTGTCGGTAGGGTTGCAGCTGCAGCTCGAGGCATCGCTGCGGGAGGCCGAGGAGCTGCTCGAGAAGCTCGGCGAGGAGTACGAGGCCACGCGCGTCATCGCCGACAAGCTCGTGAGCGCCAACGTGCTCGACGATGTGCTGGGGTTCTTCGGCGAAGGAGGCCCGGTTGGCGCTCCCGCAAGCACGCCGCAGCGCGACGAGCCGGCCGCACCCGACGTCGGCGCGCTGCTCGCCGGCTACCTGGAGCTGGACGGGGTTACGGGCGCCGCCGTGGTCACCCGCGACGGCACCATGCTGGGCGGCAGCCTGGGCATCGACGCTCGCCCGGCCGCGGCACTCTGTGCCGCGCTCCACGGCGCGGCGACACTGGGCAGCGAGACGCTCAGCGCCGGTCCGGCGCTCCTCGCCACCCTCGAGTTCGACCTCGGCGTGGCGGTGGCGGCATGGCCGACGGAGGACCATGCCCTGATGCTGACCGTCCGGTCCGGCAGTGATGCGGCCCAGCTCTCGGGCCGCCTCCGCCACGACCTGGCGGAGCTCGCGGAGGCGCTGAGCCACCCTGCCGGTGGACCTGAGAACGCTTGAGGACACCCGCGAGCTCGCCCGGCGGCTGCTCGCGCGCGCGCCGGCGGGCTCGCTGGTGGTGCTCACCGGTCCGCTCGGGGCCGGCAAGACCACCTTGACCCGCTTCCTGGCCGAAGCGCTGCGGAGCGAAGCCGACGTCACCAGCCCCAGCTACACGCTCGTCCACGAGTACCCTACGCCGGAGGGGGCACTCGTCCACGTCGACGCCTACCGCCTGCCGGACGCGGCGGCGCTGGAGCAGCTGGGGCTCGAGGAGATCCTGGAGCGCGCTCGGCTGGTGGTGGTGGAGTGGGGCGGCGCCCTCTTGCGGCTGCACCCGGAGGCCCTGTGGCTCGAGCTCGAGCGCCGAGGCGAGGCCCGCAGCGCGACGCTCCGCGATGCGAGTGGCGCGGTCCTCGCGTGGGACGCATGAGCCGCCTCTACCTGGGCATCGACTGCGCCACCCCCTTTCTCTCTCTGGCCCTATGGGACGACGTGCGAGGGCAGGTCGCGGCGTTCCAGGAGGAGGTCGGGCGCGACCACGCAGCGCGCATCGTGGGTGAGCTCGCGGAGCTGTTCAGGCGTGGCTCCGCGGCTCCGTCTGCGGTGCACGCCATCGGGGTCGGGGTGGGGCCCGGTTCCTACACCGGCGTGCGCGTGGCGTTGGCGACCGCCGCCGGGCTGGGCCGCGCCTGGAACGTGACCGTCGCCGGGGTCCCGACGCTGGCGGCGATGGCCGCCGGCGCGCTGCGGCCCGGGGAGAGCGCCGCGGTCGCCCTCGACGCCCGCCGCGGCAACGTCTACGCCGCCGTCTACCGGCGACCCGAGCCCGCCACCATCCTCGAGGCGATGCGCCTGGAGGAGCTCCGTGCCGTGGCCAAGCTGCCGCGCGAGGGCCTGGCGACACGCCTGGGAGCCCGGCGCGTGATCGAGGATGCGGCGCCGTCGGCCGCCTACACGGCCGCGGCCGCGCGCGAGCTCCGACCGGCCGTGGCGGTCTACCTCTGAGGGCGTGCCGGGACGCCACGGCCACGCCGGCTACGGATGCCCGCGGCCGCGAACCATGCGCAGGCACGCCAAGGTATAGTGGCCCGTCGTTGGGAATCACCCCCGCGAGGGCCGCTCGGGTTGGAGAAAGCATGTTCTTCAGGTTGGGACAGGAGATCGGCATCGATCTAGGGACGGCGACCGTCCTGATCTACGTCAAGAACAAGGGCATCACCCTGCGCGAGCCCTCGGTCATCGCCATGGTCCGCGACACCGGCGACGTCAAGGCGGTGGGTGAAGAAGCCTACAGGATGCTCGGCCGGACCCCCGGCAACATCGTCGCCGTCCGCCCCATGCGTGACGGCGTCATCGCTGACTACGACCTCACGGAGAAGATGCTCAAGGCGTTCGTGCGGAAGGTGATCACCGGAACCGGCCGCCTGTTCAAACCCCACATCATGGTGTGCGTGCCCTCCGGGGTCACCGAGGTGGAAAGGCGCGCGGTGCTGCAGGCAACGCGCGAGGTCGGCGCGCGCAAGGCGTTCCTCATCGAGGAGCCGCTGGCCGCCGCCATCGGGGCCGGCGTGGCCATCGCCGAGCCGACCGGCTCGATGATCGTGGATATCGGCGGCGGCACCACCGACATCGCCATCATCAGCCTGGGCGGCATCGTCGTCTCCGAGAGCCTGCGCATCGCAGGCAACGAGTTCGACGAGGCCATCATCCGGCACATCCGCCACAAGGAGAACCTGCTCATCGGCGACCGCACCGCCGAGGACACCAAGATGAAGATCGGCGCGGCCGTGGTGCGCAACCAGGACGACAACCGTCAGCTCGACGTCCGCGGGCGCGACCTGATCAACGGCCTGCCCAAGACCATCAAGGTCACCACCGAGGACACCGTGGAGGCGCTTCGCGAGCCCATCCAGAAGATCGCCGACGGCGTTCGCCGCGTCCTGGAACTGGCCCCGCCCGAGCTGGTGTCCGACGTCATCGATCGCGGCATCATCATGACCGGCGGCGGCTCGTTGCTGCGGAACTTCGACGAGTTGCTGCGCCAGACCACCGGCATCCCGGTGGTGGTCGCCGACAACGCCACCGACTCCGTGGCGCTCGGCACCGGTCAGGCGCTCGACATGATCCACGTCCTCCGCGACGCGCTGATCTCCGACAACTTCCTGCGCCGCTAATGGCTGCCACGTCGCTCGCGGGCCCGGGCTCGGGCGGTCGCGTCCCCGCCGCGAGTCGCCGCCGTAGCCGTGGCAGGGCCGCGCCCGCCCGCCTGCTGCTCGCCCTACTGGCGCTCGCGGGGGCGGCAGCGGCCGTGACGCCGCCGCCGTCGGCACCGGATATGCCGATCCAGGACGTGACCGTGGGGGCGAAGGGCTTCGGCATCACGGCCGGGCCCGGCAACGAGCTGGTGCAGTTCCCGGTCAGCGTCCTGTCGGTCCAGCACGACGCCGGGCCCGGGTTCCCGCTGGTGCTGGTGCGGGCGTCGGGCGAGTTCATCGATGCCGGCGGCGGGGTGTCGGCAGGCATGAGCGGCACGCCCGTCTACCTTGCCACGGACACCGGGCCGAAGCTGCTCGGCGCCATCGGCTACGTCTTCCCCTCCGCTGACCACCAGCTGGCGCTCGTGACCCCCATCGCGGTGATGCGAGGCGACACCTCCGGCACCGGCGCCGGCGCCGGCCCGGGGCCGGTGGCCGTCGCCGGCATCGGGACCGCGCTGCCGGTGGCCACACCGGTGCTGCTGTCGGGCCTGGCGCCTCGGGCCGCCGCCCTCCTCGCCCCCTTGTTCCGCGACCCGCGGCTCACGCCGTTCCCGGCCCAGGCCTCCGGCACGCTCCCCTCCGGGGACGAGCCGCCCTACGTGCTGGAGGCCGGCAGCGCGATCAGCGTCGAGCTCGCCCGCGGCGATGTCACCATCGGCGCCGTCGGCACCGTGACCGCCATCGACGGCAAGCGCCTGCTGGCGTTCGGGCACCCCCTGCTCGGTCTCGGCCAGGTGCAGCTGCCGCTGGCGCCCGCCTACGTCACCGCGGTCGTCCCCAGCACCGTGGTTCCCTTCAAGCTGGCCAACAGCGGCCAGAAGCCGCTGGGTACCGTCACCCAGGACCGCCCGGCCGCCATCGCCGGCACCCTCGGCAGCGGCCCCGACATGGTGCCGGTGACCCTCACGGTGGACGCCCCGGCCGGCAGCGCCACGTACCACGAGGCCGTCGCGGCCGACGCCCGGCTCTACCCGCAGCTCGTCGCGGCGGCCGGCCTGCAGCTGTTCGATCGAAGCCTCTCGCAGACGACCGGCGGGTATGCCCAGATCGGCTGGGAGATCGACCTCCACGGTAGCGACCAGCTGAACCTGGTCGAGCAGACGGACGATCCGACCGACATCGCCACCGCCGCCGCCAAGCTCCTGGCCGCCCCTCTCAAGACGCTCGCCGACAACGCCTTCCGTGCACCTGGCATCACCGCCGTCAAGGCCAACGTCCACCTCAGCGCCGCGCGCAACACCGCCGCCATCGTCGACGTGGTGGCCGAGAACCCGAAGGTGAAGGCAGGGACCTCGCTGGTGGCGCACGTGCGCTTGCAGCCCTACCGCCAGGCGCCGGTGGTGAGGACCCTCAGCGTGTCCATCCCCGACAACCTGTCCGGGAAGGTCACGCTCACCTTCCGCGGGGGCGACGTGAAGCCCAGCGGCCAGAACGCGGAGGCGTCCAAGACGAACCGCCCGCGCTCCTTCGCCGAGCTGCTCGACGCCATGCGCCAGAAGCCTCAGGCGAGCGAGCTGGTGGTGGAAGCGCCCGCCAAGGACGGGACCACCCAGCGGCTCGACCGCCTCTCCCTGCCCTACGTCATCACGGGCAGCGAGACCCTGGAGGTCACCGTGCAAGACGGCAGCGAGGCACCCTCGTCGAGCGCCGCGAAGCCCAGCGACGAGAGCGGCGGCAGCTCGGCCGCGCCCTCCCCGGAACCGGCGCCGCCGCCGCTGAACCAGCCGCCCGGCGGCTCGCCGCCGAGCCCGCCCAGCGGTCCCGCCCCCAACGGCGACGGCTCGTCCAGCTCCTCCACCCCGGGCTTTCCCGGCCCGGCTCGCCCCTCGACGGCCGCAGGCCCGGCAGACGACCGTGCCGCAGGCTGAGGTCCGGGCCAGCGACGTGGCAGCACGGCTCGGCGGCGAGCTGCGCGGACCGGACATCGCGGTGAGCGGCCTGGCTGCGGTCGAGGATGCGACGCCTGGAGCGGTGGTGGTTGCGGGCGACGCCGCGACGCTCGCCGCAGCCCTCGCTGCGGGCCCCGCGGTGGTGGTCGCGCCCGCCTCCCTGACGCTCACGCCGGAGCCCGGCTGCGCCGTCATCGTGGTACCGGACGCGCGCCTGGCGCTGGCGCGGCTCACCACCTTGTTCGACCGCCGCCCGCAGCCGGAGGCGGGTATCCACCCGACCGCGGCCGTGGCCTCGAGCGCCATCCTTGGAGAGGGCGTGAGCGTGGGCGCGTACAGCGTCATCGACGCAGGAGCGGAGATCGGCGAGGGCAGCGTGCTGGGACCGCACTGCAGCATCGGCGCGGGCGCCCGCCTCGGCCGCGACTGCCGCCTCTTCGCCGGGGTGCGCGTCTACGACGGCGTGATCGTCGGCGACCGGGTCCGGCTGCACGGCGGCTGCGTGCTGGGGGCCGACGGCTTCGGCTACGCGGCAGGGCCTGCGGGCGCCGAGAAGATCCATCACCTCGCCGGCGTGGTCGTCGGCGACGACGTGGAGATCGGCGCGAACACCGCCGTCGACCGCGGCACCTTGCGGCCGACGCGCATCGGCGCGCGAACCAAGATCGACAACCTCTGCCAGATCGGGCACAACGTGAGCATCGGGGAGGACTGCCTCATCGCCGCCATGAGCGGGGTCGCCGGCAGCGCCACCCTCCACAGGGGGGTGGTCCTCGGCGGCTACGTGGCCGTCGCCGACCACGTGACGCTGCACGCCGGCGCCCGCGTTGCGGGCCGCAGCGGCATCACCAAGGACGTGCCTGCCGGCGAGACCTGGGCCGGCTTCCCTGCCGTCCCCTATCGCCGCTGGGTCCGCGGGCTCTACCTGCAAGGCCAGCTCGAGCGCCTGTGGCGCGCATTCAAGGGGCGCGATGAGGAGCCTTGAGGGCGTGGGCGTGCACTCGGGGGATCGCTGCCGCGTGAGCCTCCACCGGGAGGAGGGCCCGGTGCGCTTCCTGCGCCGCGGCACCGTCATCCCCGCCAGGCTCGACGCCGTCGTGGACAGCCGCCGGGCGACCACGCTGGGCGCGGACGGGGAGCGGGTGGCCATGGTCGAGCACCTGCTGGCCGCGCTGGCGCTGCGCGGCTACTGGTCGGGCGTGACGATCGAGGTGAGCGGGATCGAGCTGCCCATCCTCGACGGCTCCGCCCGCGACTGGTACGCCCTGGCCGGCGAGCTCCCCGAGCCGCCTCCCGCACCCGCGCCGCTGCGGCCCGAGCGTGCGCTGGAGCTGCACCTCGGGGAGGCTCGAGCGGAGCTTCGGCCCGGGCCGGCCGAGCTGTGCTACGGGATCTCGTTCGATCACCCGGCGATCCGGGAGCAGCGCTGGTGCGGCGGCCCGGAGCGCTATGCCGAGGTGGTCGACGCCCGCACCTTCGGCTTCCTGGCCGAGCTGGAGTCGCTCACGTCACAGGGCTTCGCTTCCGGCGCCAACCTCGGAAATGCTATCGTCTTCGGAGAGGAGGGCCCGCTGGTACCCTTGCGCGCTGAAGACGAGCCGGTTCGCCACAAGGCCCTCGACGCTCTGGGGGATCTCTTCTTGCTGGCGCGACCGCTCGCCGCCCACGTCGCCTTCTGGCGCGGGTCCCACGCCCTCCACGTCGCCCTGATGAGGGCGCTGGCGACGTCGCTCCAATCTCCGGAGCCGCTGCCATGAGCAACCTGCGCGTGGCCGTCGTCGGTGCCGGCGTCATGGGGCGCTACCACGCGAACAACTACGCGGTTCTGCGCGGCGTCGACCTGGTCGCCGTGGCCGATCCGGAGCCGCAGCGGCGGGCGGAGGCGTTGAGCTCGTTCGATTGCCGCGCCTACCGTTCGATCGACGAGCTGCTCGCGGCGGAGTCCATCGACGCCGCCAGCGTCGCGGTGCCGACCAGCCTCCACTTCGCCGTCACCAAGCGCCTTCTCGAGGCCGGAGTCCACGTGCTGGTCGAGAAGCCGGTGGCGACGGAGGTCAGCCAGGCCAAGGAGCTCGCGGCGCTGTCCAAGCGCCTGGGGCTGGTGCTGCAGGTGGGGCACATCACGCGCTTCTACCGTGCGGTGCAGCTCCTGGGGGAGCGGGTGCGCCGGCCCTATCTGATCGAGGCCCGCCGCATGGTGCCGTACGCCCGCATCAAGGACGTCGGGGTCGTGCTCGATCTCATGATCCACGACCTGGACATCGTGCTACGCCTCATCGACAGCGACCCGGTGGAGCTGTCGGTGGTCGGGCGCGCACTGAACGGCAGCCCCCTGGAGGACGTCGCCGCCGCGCAGATCACGTTCCAGGGCGGCTGCATCGCGCGCTTCCTCGCCAGCCGCGTCGCCCCCGACGCCGAACGCAGCCTCGTCGTATCCGAGCCGCATCAGACGATGCGGCTCGACTTCGCCAAGGAGCCCTACACCGAGATCGCCATCTACCGGCGTCCGGACGCCACCTCCGAGACCGGCCACGTCCAGCTCGACAGGCACGTGGTGCACGAGGAGAACCCGCTGCGGTCGGAGCTCGAGCACTTCCTGGCGCGCATCCGCTCGGACGCTCCGCCGATCGGCACGCTGGAGGACGACCTGCGCTCGCTGGAGCTGGCGACCCGCCTGCTGACCATCATCGCGGGCGAGCGGCGGGCCGTGCTGGCCTAGCCGCGCGCGCCGCCGGGGCGGCCAGGAACTGCGTCCGGCATGCGATAGACTACGCCCATGACCGTGGACGTGCGCGCCATCCTCCCCCACCGCTACCCGTTCCTGATGGTGGACGCCTTCGTCTCGCAGCAGGGCGACGCCTTCGAGTGCGTGAAGAACGTCAGCAACGGGGAGCCGTACTTCCAGGGTCACTTTCCTGAGGAGCCGGTGATGCCCGGCGTGCTCATCCTCGAAGCCCTGGCCCAGGCCGCCGCGGTAGGCCTCACGGTGCGCGAGGGCACGCTGACGGAGGGGGCCGCCGGCTACCTGGCGGCGGTGGATGGCGCCAGATTCCGCCGCAAGGTCGTCCCCGGAGACCGCCTGCGCCTCACCGGCGAGATCCTCGCGTTCCGTCGCGGCCTGTGCAAGGTGGCCGCCAAGGCGCTCGTGGGGGACGAGGTCGCTGCCGAGGCGACGCTCTCCTTCGTCTACGCCCGCTGAGCCGTGACCGTCCCGGCCGCCAGCATCCATACCGGGGCCACCGTGCACCCTCGGGCTCGCCTCGAACCCGGCGTGGTGGTGGGTCCCGGGGCGGTGGTGGAGGCCGACGTGGAGATCGGTGCGGGCAGCCAGGTGCTCGCCGGCAGCGTGCTCCACGCCGGAGCTCGCATCGGCGCGCGTTGCCGAATCGGCCCGTACGCCGTGGTGGGCGGCATCCCGGGCGACAGCCACTTCCGGGGCGAGCCCAGCCTGGCGGTGCTCGAGGACGAGGTGGTGCTGCGGGAGTTCGTCACCGTGCACCGCGCCACCGGCGAGGGCGCCGAGACGCGTGTCGGCAGTGGCTGCCTCGTCCTGAGCTACGCCCACGTGTCCCACAACAGCCAGGTGGGCCGCCAGGTGGTGCTCACCAACGCCGCGCAGCTCGGCGGCCATAGCCGCATCGGCGCCTTCGCGGTGATCGGCTCGGGCGCCCTCATCCACCAGTTCTGTCGGGTCGGCGAGTACGCCATGTTCGGCGCCGCCAGCGCCGCCAACATGGACACCCTCCCCTTCGCCATGGCGCGCGGCAACCCCGCCAGGCACTACCGCCTCAACCGTGTCGGACTGAAGCGCAACGGCATCGACGGCGAGCGCTACGCGGTACTGGAGCAGGCGCTGCGCGCCTTCAGGCACCGCGACCGCGACCGTCTCGACGCGCTCGCCGAGGTGAGCGACGACGTCAAGCGCATGGTGGAGTTCGCCGCGGGCTCCACGCGCGGCATCGCTCGCTTCGCGGGCGGCGGCTAGCATGGCCACCGAGGCCGTGCTGGTCGCCAACGGCCCGGGTGAGCTGTACACCTGGGCGCGGCCGGTGCTGCAGGAGCTGCGCCGCCGGCAGCCGCATCTCGGGGTGGCAATCAGCCTCATCCCTTGCCAGTTCGCCAGCGGGCATGAGGCGGATATCGCCCGCAGCTTCGGCGCCGACGTGGTCACCTCGCCCGGTCAGTACCTTCGCGCCGCCGCCAGCGGCGGGCTCCCGCCAGGCTTGCAGGGTGCGACCACGGCGGATGCCGGCCCCGGCTTCGTGCTCAGCCTCGGCGGGAACGCCGGCATGGCGGTGAGCCTGGCCCGGCGCCTCGGGCGACCCGCCTACCGCTACAGCTTCGAGCCCGCCTTCAACCGGCGTCTGCGCCTGCTGTTCGTTCCCGACGAGCGCGTCCGCCGGCGCGCGCGACGCGGCGGGGTGCCCGCCGGACGCCTTCGGGTGGTCGGCAACCTGGTGGCCGACGCCGTGCGTCTCGACGATCCGGTGCGGGACGCCGGCAACCCCCACGTCCTGCTCTTCCCGGGCAGCCGAGACGCCTTCTCGGTCCACCTGATCCCCCTCTTCATCGCCGTGGTGGACCGCCTGGCGGCCGCGCTGCCGACCGCTCGCTTCGTGTGGCCCGTCAGCGGCATGCTGGCGCCCGAGACGCTGGCAAGCGGCATCGCCGGACGCGAGCGCGCTACCCTCGGCGGGGTCGCCGGCAGACGCCAGGGCGACACCGTGCGCACGCCCGGCGGCGGCGTCATCGAGATGGTGCGTGAGGAGGAGCGCTACGCGCACATGCGGGCCGCCGACCTGGCAATCACCATCCCCGGCACCAACACCATGGAGCTGGGCGTGACGGGGGTGCCTGCCGTGGTGCTCCTACCCCTCAACCGCCCCGAGGTGATCCCGCTGGAGGGAGCCGGCCACTGGCTGGGCCTGATCCCCGGCGTCGGCCGCTACCTCAAGCGCTACGCCGTGCGTCTGTGGGTTCAGGGGCTCTCATCACCGGTATCGCTCCCCAACATCTTCTCGGGCGAGGACCTGATGCTCGAGCTGGCCGGGCGGCTCGACCCCCAGGCCGTGGCCGAGAGCGCGCTCGGCCTGCTGCGCGACGAGCGCCAGCTGGCGCAGCGCAGGGCCCGCTTGCTCGAGACCATGCCGCGACCCGGTGCCGCTGCAGCCTTGCTCGACGCCATCTTCGCGGACCTTGCCGGCTCCGGCGCCAGGGCGCCGGGGGCGATCCCGTGAGCCGGCACCGTGCCGCACGCCCCGAGGCGCCACCGCGGCCGCGGGAGCTGCCGTCGCTGCTGCTTCCCAGTACGCCGTGGGCGCTGGTGGGCGTCGGCGCTGCCCTGATCGGCGCCACGCTCCGCGTCGCCGTGATCCCGCTGTTCGTGACGCCGGTGTTCGACCAGGTCCTCAACGGCCACGACGCCTCGCGCCTGCCGCTGATCATGGTGACGGCAGGCGTGGTGGCGGTGTCGGGCGCCTTGGCGCTGTGGGCCCAGGACGCCCTGCTGGGCCGCGCCGCCGCCGGCATCGTGGCGGCGTGGCGGCGAGGCCTCTATCAGCGCCTGCTGGGCAGGGCGCCGGGACGGCTGCCGGGCACCTCCGGTGGGCTGGCCAGCCGCATCCTCACCGACCTGAAGGAGATCGAGACCTACTACCACTTCGGGCTCGGCACGCTGGTGGCCGAGTCCACCACCATCCTCGCCATCCTGGCGTACCTCTTCGCCACCAACGCCACCGCGTCGCTGCTGCTGGTAGCCTTCGGCGCGCCGACGCTGATCGCCTTGCGCTGGGTGGGCAAACGCCTGGAGAGCGTCGCGGAGCGCTCCCAGGTCGGCACGGAAGCCCTCGGCAGGAACCTCCAGGAGGGGTTGCGCCACCATGAGACGGTGCGCGCGTTCAACGCCGACGCCATGATGCTCGGGCGCTTCGAGGCCGAGAACCGGCGGACCGCCCACGCCATGGCGCAGCGCAGCCTCATCAGCGGTGCCCAGATCCCGATCACCCAGGTGCTGCTGTTCGCCGCCGTCGGGCTGCTGGTGGTCCTCCTCACCGGCTCGGTCAACCGCGGCGGCATGACCTCGGGCCAGCTCGTCTCGTTCGTCACGCTGGTGGCCTTGTTGTCGACGCCCACGCAGCTGCTGCCGAGAGGCTACGCGCTGCACCGCGAAGCGCGCGCCGCCGACCGTCGGCTCCGCACGCTGGCGGCGGACGACGGCCGCAAGGCGGCCGGCAGCGGCGGCTGCGAGCCCGTCGCTCGCGGCACCGGGCTCGAGCTCTCCGGCGTGTCCTTCGCCTACGACGGCGGCCCGCAGGTGTTCAGGAACCTCGATCTCGCGCTCCCGGCCACGGGGCTGGTCGCCATCACCGGCGAGAGCGGCAGCGGCAAGACCACCCTGCTGAGGCTGATCCTGGGCTTCCTGGAGCCGGACGGCGGCTGCATCCGCCTCGACGGCGCGCCGCTCGCGAGCCTGCCCGAGCACGTCCTGCGGGAGCGCATCAGCTACGTGCCGCAAGGGCACGAGGTGCTGTCCGGGCCGCTGTTCGACAGCCTCCTCATGGGCCGCCAGCTGGCACCGGAACGGGTCTGGCAGGCGCTCGACGCGGCGGGGCTGCAGGAGCTGGTGCGTCAGCTTCCCGCGGCGCTCGAGCATGAGCTGCGCGAGGACGGCGCCGGCCTCTCGGGCGGTCAGCGGCAACGTCTCGCGCTGGCGCGCGCGCTGCTCACGGAGCCCCGGGTGCTGCTGCTCGACGAGCCCACCTCGAACCTCGACGAGGACAGCGAGGAGGCGCTGGTGGAGATGCTGCGCGAGCAGGCCGGCCGGCGGCTGGTGGTGGCGGCCGCGCACCGGCCGGCGCTGGTGCGCGCCGCCCATACGGTCCTGCGGCTCGATGGCGGCCGGCTGACTCCGGCGCCGCCGGCCCGCACGTCCGGCTCGGTAACGTGAGCGGCGGCCTGCCTCCCGGCTGAACGCGGCGGACGTCATCGACGAGATGGTGGCGGCGAACGCCGGCAGCATGGGCGCCGTCCTCGCGCTCGACGGGTCCGACGACGGCGCCGCCGGGCGTCCTCAGGGGACGATGCGCCGCTCGAGCCGGAGGTCCGGCCAGCTCACCAGCCAGGCCTCGGGCATGGCCAGGCCGCGCCACAGCTCGAACGGGTCGAGGCCGTTCGCCGCGGCGACCAGCAGGCTCATGACGCTGCCGTGAGACACCACCGCCGGCCTCTGGGCAGCGGTCCACGACAGGGCCCGTGCCAGCGCCCGCCCGAAGCGGCTGCGGGCCTCGTTGGCCGTCTCCTGCCCGAACACCAGCACGTCCGGCCGCCGGAACGAGCGCCTCACGACGTCGTGCCAGGCGCGCTCCTCCAACAGCGGCAGGTGGCCGCGCTCGTGCTCGTGCAGCCGCGGCGCCGAGGTGTAGGGCACCGCCAGCCGAAGGGCCAGCGCCCGCCCGGTCTCCACCGCCTTCGGCTCGGTGCTGGCGACCACCAGGTCGACGGCCAGCGGCGCGAGCTCGGCGGCCAGCGCCCGGATGCGCTCGTCGGCGCCCGGCCGCAGCCGCCACGCGGAGGCGGGCCGGTCGGCGTCGGGTAGCGACGGAGCGTGGCGCACCAGCACCACCTCCTTCACCGCGCCAGGGCCTCCTGGGCGGCGGCCGCAGCGGCGCCGTAGGGCAGCCGGCGGCCAAGCTCGCGCAGCGCGTCCTCGAGCGCCACGGCGAGCGTCACGACGTCGAAGTCGTCGCAGTAGCCGAGCACGCTGGGGCGCAACAGGTGCGGCTTGGCGGCGTCCTGGCCGCCGCCGATGCGGATGCCCCGAGCCGCCAGCCGGCGGGAGACGTCGGGCGCGGCGATGCCGTCGGGGGTGCGCAGGGCGGCCACCGCCGGGCTGGGGCGCTCGGCGTAGCGGGTCAGGCCGATGGCCTCGCCCGCGGCCAGCAGGGCGCCGTTCAGCCGGGCGCGGCGCTCCCATACCTGGGGGATGCCCTCCTGGAGGAGCATGTCGAGGGCCACGTCGAGGCCAGCGACCAGGCTGACGGCGGGGGTGGTCGCCGTCTGCCCCGCCTGCTGGCGCTCGCGCTCGCGTCGCAAGTCGAGGTAGTAGCTGGGCACCAGCAGCTGCCGGGCCGCCAGCGCGTCGCTGCGCTCCCAGGCACGCGGTGACAGGTAGGCGAACGCCAGCCCGGGCGGCACCATGACGCCCTTCTGCGACCCGGAGAAGACGGCGTCCAGTCCCCACTCGCGAGGTCGCAGCTCGGCCGCCGCCAGGCTGGTGACGGCGTCCACCAGCAGGAGCGTATCCGGCGCCTGCGCCCTGACGACCCTCGCGATCGCCTCGACATCGTGCAGCACGCCGGTGGACGTCTCGGAGTGGGTGGTGGTGACGGCGTCGACGTGACCGCTGCGCGCCAGCGCCTCCGCCACGCGGTCGGGATCGACGGCGGTCCCCCAGGCGGCCTCCAGCTCGATGACCCGGAAGCCGAAGCGCCGCGCCATGAGCGCCCAGCGCTCGCCGAACTTGCCGGCGTTGAGGCTGAGCACGGTCCCGCCCGCAGGCACGGTGGCCAGCAACCCGGCCTCGAAGCCCGCCGTGCCGCTGCCGGTGACGATCAGCAGCGGCTCTCCCGGGACCATCGCCACCTGGGCCAGCCGCGCCCGGGCGGACTGGAGCAGCTCCGTGAAGGCGGCGCTGCGGTGGTGCCTCACGGGCCGCGCCATGGCCTCCAGAACGCCGGGCGGCACCTCCACCGGGCCGGGGGCGAGCAGCCTGGGCTTGATCAGGCCCGCCACTACAGGCGCACCACCCGGAGGCTGCGAATGACGTCGCCGAGGCCGAGCAGCACCTCGATGACGTGGTCCGGAGGGACCTGGTCGCAGGTGAGCACGAACATCGCCAGACCGTCCTCGCTGGTGCGCGACAGCTGCATGCTGTTGATGTTCACGCCGGCATCGCCCAGGATCGAGCCGACCCTGCCCACGGCGCCCGGTCGATCGTAGTTGGTGCAGACCAGCATGGTCCCCTCGGGCCTGATCTCGATGGGGTAGTCGTCGATCGCCACGATGCGCGGCTGGTCCGCCAGCACCGTCCCCGCCACGCTGGTGCGCCCTTCGGAGGTCACCGCCGACACCAGCACGTGGGTGGTGTAGCCGCGGCTACGCGAGGCGGTGGCGCGGGAGACGCGGATGTCCCGTTCGCGCGCGATGGAAGGGGCGTTGATGTAGTTGGGCGGGTCGTCCAGGAAGGGCTCCAGGAAGCCCTTGGTGACGGCGGTGGCGACGGGATCGGGATCGATCGGGAAGGACCCGGCGAACTCCACCTCCAGCTCCCGTACCCGGCCGCGGGCCAGCTGCGCCACCGTCAGCCCCAACAGCTCGCCGAGCTCCAGGTGGCGTCCCAGCGCGCTCATCACCTCCGGGGCAAGCGCGGGCGCGTTCACCACGCCGCGGGAGTAGTCGCCGTTGAGCGCCAGGACCACGCGCTCCAGGATCTCGGCGCCGATACGGGCTTGCGCCTCCGCGGTGTTGGCTCCCAGATGCGCGCTCAACACCACGTCCTGGCGCTGGAACAGGGGCAGGGAGCGGTCCGGCGGCTCCGACTCGTAGACGTCGAGGCCGGCCCCGAACAGCGTGCCGGCTTCCAGCGCCCGCAGCAGGGCGTCCTCCTGGATGATTCCCCCGCGGGCGGCGTTGACGACCACCGCGCCCCGAGGCAGGCGGGCCAGCTCGCGGTCCCCGATCATGCCCGCGGTCTCCTCCGTCAGCGGCGTGTGGACCGTGAGGAAGTCGGAACGGGCCAGCATGGCGTGCAGGTCGTCGTAGAGCTCCACCTTGAGCTCCTCGGCGCGGCGCCGGGTGATGTAGGGATCGAAGGCCATGACCGTCATGCCGAGCCCCTGCGCGCGCCTTGCCACCAGCGAGCCGATGCGTCCCAGGCCCACGATGCCCAGACGTCCGCCCTTCAGCTCGCGACCGAGGAACTTGCGGTCCCAGGTGCCGGCCCGGATCAGCCGGTCCGCGCGTGCCACACCGCGGGCGGCGTTCAGCATCAGCGCGATGGCCAGCTCCGCGGCAGACACGTTGTTGGCCTCGGGAGCGTTGACCACCAGGATGCCCCGGCGGCTGGCCGACTCCAGGTCGATGTTGTCGACGCCGACGCCCCCGCGGCCGATGACGCGGAGCTGCCTGGCCGCCCCGATGAGCTCGCCGTCGACCTTGGTGCGGCTGCGGGTGACGAGGGCGTCGAAGTCACCGACGATGCCGAGCAGCTCGTCGCGGTCGATCCCGGCGCGGTCGACCACATCCATCTCCGGATAGCTGGTGTCACCCAGCTGAATGGTGTCGGTGACAAGGATTCTCGCCATACCGGGGAAGGATAGCACGCCTGGTCGGCGGCGGGCCGCGCTCAGGGCGCGTTCGGCCGGGAGGCGACGAAGCCCGTGATCTCCCAGCCTGGCGGAACCTCGAACGAGTCCACCCCCAGCACGTCCATGTCCAGCGTACCCGTCACCTGGAGCATCGTCGGCACCCCTTGCAGCGCCGCCTGCAGCGCGTTGCGCCCGGCCGTCCCGAGATCGCCGAGCGAGGGGTAGAAGGCCAGGTCGATGCGTCCATCCTGCCCGGCCGCCAGCGGCACCGGGCGCATGTCCTGCCGCGCCATCGGCTCACCGGCCAGCGTCAGCGAGAGGTCCTTGCCGTAGAGGAAGTAGCCGATGTCGCCGGGGTTGGTCGCCGCGACCACCACCTGGATGACGGGCACGTCGGGGCGCAGCATGAACACCCGCGTCGCACCCTCGTCGAGCGTGAGCCGTGGCGGGGCCACCGTCTGGCGCGCGAACGCGGAGCCCGCCAGGAGCAGGGTATTGCGCGTTTCGAAGGCGTAGCTGGAGGACACGAAGCGCATCGTGCCCTCGATCCGGAACGGCAACGGCGTGTCCGCGAAGGCTCGAGCCACCGCTCGCAGCAGCCCGCTCCGGCCGCTGAGGTCGGCGTGCACCTCGATGGCGAGTGGAGTCGAGCCGCCGGCGGGCAGCGTGAGGTCGGGCTCGAGCGTGCCGGTGGCGACGCGATCGCCGTGAAGCACGACCCGGTAGTCGACCTTGCTCAAGGCCACCGGGAAGTCGTTGGGGTTGTGCACCAGGGTGCCGACCGTCATCGCCAGGCCCGCGCCGGCGCCCGGCGGATCGAAGCGATCGATGCTGGTCTTGGCCGGGATCAGCTCGAACACCGGCGGCTTGATCTCGCCGAGCGGTCTGGCGCTCTTGATGACGGTGCCGGGAGCGCAGGCGGCGAGCACGCCGAGCGACGCGACCGCGACCAGGGCGAGCAGCCGGCGCCAGCCGGAGCTGAGAGGCCGTCGGGACCGCACGACCGCAGTCTAGCAGACGGCGCAAGCTCGCGCAGGCGGTGAGAATGCCCTCGTGGACGCCCTCAACGGCGGCGCCACGGCCACCTGAGGCGGGCGCCGTCGGTGCGTGGCGCGAACGGGAGCAGCGCCGCGGCGGCGAACAGGCTGGTACCGAGGTAGGTCGCGGTCGGCACCACGTCGAGGTCGATGCCCGAGCGCCTGAGCAAGACCGACATCACCAGGAACGGGCCCAGCCCGTAGACGGCTGCCAGCAAGGCGGGCAGGAGGGCGGCCCAGAGGCCGTGCGGTTGCAGCCACCGCCGCGCCAGCAGCAGCGCCGCGACCGCGAGCGCCGCGCCGACCGCCAGGAAGGCGAGCACGCCCCACCAGGCGGCCCCGTGTGCCGCGGCCTGAACGGCGACGTAGCCGGCATGCAGCACCCAGGGCACGGTGAGCGCCCCGACCAGCAGGGCGGCGAAACGCCCCCGGCCCAGGACGACGCGCAGCACCGCGCCCACCAGCAACCCTCCCAGCACCAGCCACACCGCCAACCGGCTGATCACGCTCACGTCATCCTCCAGCGCATCACACGACCTCCCGGAACGCCACCGCGCCGCTGCGGCGGCGGAGCTCCTCGCGGAGGCGCGCCGCCCACGGCGCCTCCAGGCCCGGGTCCTCCTCCAGCATGCGCTTGGCCAGCGCCCGGGCCTGCTCGATGATCTCGCCGTCGGTGGCGAGGTCGCCGACCGACAGGTCGGGCAGCCCCGACTGCCGGGTCCCGCGCAGCTCCCCCGGGCCGCGCAGCTCCAGGTCGTACTCCGCGATCTTGAAGCCGTCGCGGTTCTTCGCCACGATCTCCAGCCGCTTCTGGGTGGCGCGGCCTCGCTCGCCGGCGATCAGCACGCAGCTGCTCTCGGCGTCCCCGCGCCCGACGCGGCCACGCAGCTGATGCAGCTGCGAGAGGCCGAAGCGCTCGGCGTTCTCGACGATCATCATGCTGGCGTTGGGGATGTCCACCCCCACCTCGATGACGGTGGTGGACACCAGCAGGTCGAACTCGCCAGCGCGGAACCGTTCCATGACAGCGTCCTTCTCGTCCGGGGGGAGGCGGCCGTGGAGCAGGCCGATGCGGCAGGCGTCCGGCAGGATCTGCCGCAGGTCCTCGGCCATGCGCGTGGCCGACACGACCTCGTCCAGCGCCTCGCTGTCCTCCACCAGCGGCGTGACGACGTAGACCTGGCGGCCTCGCCGGATCTCCTCCCAGGCGTCGTGGTACACCTCCCGCCGGCGGGCGGCGGCGACCAGGCGGGTGCGCACCGGCTTGCGCCCCGGCGGCAGGGCGTCGATCACGCTGAGGTCCAGGTCGCCGTAGTAGGTGAGCGCCAGCGAGCGAGGGATGGGGGTGGCGCTCATCACCAGCACGTCCGGCACCAGCCCCTGCAGCAGCTTGCGGCGCTGCTCCACCCCGAAGCGGTGCTCCTCGTCCACGATCGCCAGGCCCAGGTCGGCGAAGCGAACCCCTTCCTGGATGAGCGCGTGCGTGCCGACGGCCAGCTGCGCCTCGCCCGAGGCGAGCCTGCCGCGGGCCTCCCGGCGCTCCCGGGCGCTCATGGCGCCGATCAGCAGCTCGCTGCGCACCCCCAGAGGGTAGAGGTGGCTGCGCAGGTTCAGGAAGTGCTGCCGCGCCAGCACCTCGGTGGGCGCCATCAGCGCTGCCTGGGCGCCGTTCCGGACCGCCACGTAGACGGCGGCTGCGGCCACCGCGGTCTTCCCGGAACCGACGTCGCCCTGCAGCAGGCGCGCCATCTGCCGCGGCTTCGCCATGTCTGCCAGGATCTCGGCGAGCGCCCGCTCTTGAGCATCGGTCAGGTCGAACGGCAGGCTCGAGCGAAAGGTGGCCAGCTCGGCGCTGCGCACCTCGAAGGCGCGGCCCGTGAGGGTGGGGTCGCGGCTGCGCAGCACGGCGAGCTCCAAGAACAGGAAGTCGTCGAACTTGAGGCGCGCGAGCGCGGAGCGCAACGCCTCCTCGTCGGGCGGGAAGTGCGCGTGGCGGAGGGCCCGGTCGAGCGGCACCAGGCCGGAGCGCCGCGACAGCGAGCGCGGCAGGTAGTCCGGCAGGGGCGCCAGTGCCGCCAGCAGGCGGTGCGCGGCGCGCCGCTGGTACGCCTGGCTCAGCCCCTGGGTGCCGCGATAGATGCCCACGATGCGCCCGAAGGAGAGCGACTCCCCGTCGTCGTCCACTTCGAAGCCGGACACGTGGATCTCCAGGCTGCGCCCCTTGCGCTTCACGCGGCCGCCCAGGATGAGGCGCTGGCCGGGGAACAGCTGACCCTCCACCCACGGCTGGTTGAACCACACCGCCGTGGCCCGCTCGCCGGAGCCGTCCTCGAGCAGCGCCCGCAGCACGTGCATGCCGCGGCGGCTGCGCATCCCCTTGCGGCTGAGCACGGTCGCCGTGACGGTGGCATTCTGACCCGCGTCGAGAGCGGCGAAGCGGGGCAGCGCGCGGCGGTCCTCGTAGCGCCGAGGGAGGCTCCACAACAGCTCGCGGTAGCTCCTGACGCCGACCTCGGCGAGCTTCCTGGGTGCCTGGGCGCCGACATCGACGAGCCGCTCGCTGAGGGCGGCATCGAGGTCCCTGGCGGCGAGGCCGGCGCCGCCACGGCCGGACGGAGCGCGCTCCGGACCACCGCCGGCAGGCACCTCCCGCGCACCAGCCGCGTTCGGGCCGGAGCGGTCGCCGCGCGTCCCGGCAGATGCCCCCGCGGCCCCGGCCGCGGCGTCCTCCGCCTCCAATAGCGCCAGCGCCCGCTCGAGCCGCGGGCGGCGCTCCTCGGGCGGCAGCTCGCGGTACCCCTGCAGCAGCTCCGCGACGCCGGCGAACGGCCGCGCCAGGCCCTCGACGAGCCGCTCGACGCCACCGACCACCACCTCGTCACGGCAGCCGTCCTCGAGCTCCCGGACGAGCGGTCGCCGCAAGCGGTCGCGCATCTCCGACACCCGCGCCACGGCGTCAGTCTACCGTTGGGCGGGGCCGATCCGGCCCGGCCCAAGGGTGCCGCCTCAGCCGCCGGTCGAGCCGCGGACCCTCATGGAGGACGTTGACCACTGGAGCCCCACCACGCGCCAGCCCACCTGAACGCAATCACCCGCTTGCGAGGAAATGCGCCAGCGGGTATTCTCTTTCACGACTTCACGCCTACAGGGAGATGAAGATGAAACGAGTTACAGCCCTACTGATCAGCCTGGCGCTGCTGAGCGCGCTGGGCGCCGCCTTCGCCGCCGATCTCGGTGGGCGCACCATCACCATCGGATCGGACACCACCTACCCGCCATTCGAGACGGTCAACGACCAGAACCAGATCGTGGGCTTCGACATCGACCTCATGAACGCCATCTGCAAGGTCGAGAACTGCGTAGCCAAGTTCCAGACGACCAACTGGGACGGCATCATCCCGGCAGTGAACACCGGTGAGTTCGACATGATCGCCTCCGGTATGACCATCACCGCCGAGCGCGCCAAGCAGGTCGACTTCTCCAAGCCCTACAAGAGCGTGGACCAGGCCATCGCGGTCCGGACGCAGGATGGCGCCCTGACCCTCGACGACTTCACCAAGACCGGCAGCAAGCTGATCATCGGCGCCCAGATCGGCACGACCAACGCCGCCCTGGCCGAGAAGCTGGTCGGGCGTTCGCGCGTGCAGATCTACAACGACTTCGGCCAGGCCGTTCAGGCCCTCGTCAAGACGCAGGACGTCGATGGCGTCATGCTCGACGACGTGGCGGCCGACGCCTTCGCACAGCAGTACGCCGGGCAGTTGGTGGTGAACATCCGCGGCGTCAAGTCGGGCGACGAGATCGGCTTCGCCGTCGCCAAGGGCGACCCCGAGGGCCTCATCCCGGCGCTCAACGACGGCCTCGACAAGCTCGGCCAGAACGGCACGCTTGCCCAGCTCCAGGCGAAGTGGTTCAAGTAGACCTGTGACGGTCGCGGCGCGGCTCGGCTCGCCTTCGGGTGCCGGCCACGCCGCGGCCCCTTCCCCCGAAGGCGCGCCACCCCTCACGTGGGCATGAGCCGACCTCCCTCCCAGAGACCGCGTCGCAACCCCCTCAACCGCATCCGCCCCAGCTACCTGATACTGCTGCTGCTGGTGCCGGCGGTGGTGTACTTCTTCGCCACCACCGCGAGCTATCAGCGGGCGCTGAAGTTCCTGGTGCCGGGCCTCTACGTCACGGTGGTCGCCACCGTGCTCGCCTACCTTGCGGCCTGCGTGCTGGGGATGATCCTGGCCGGGCTGGCGAGCCTGCATATCGGCGAGCGTACGGTCCTGCGCTTCGCCGTCGTCGGCGCCCTGCTCCTGATCGGCGCCATGGTCCTGTTCACCCGGCCCAAGGTCGAGTACGTCTTGGTCGGACATACCGGGGGCAAGGTGGCCATCATCGAAGGCACGCCCAGCGGCCCCGCGGACACCGTGAAGAACGGGCACTTCCCCGGCGGCGAGGGCACGATGCCGGTGCGCGCCGCCATCGACCCGCCGGCGGCCGTCAACCTCCTCCAGAATGCCACCGTCCAGGCAGCCTTCCTTCCCGTGGCCGACGCGCCCGCCGGCAGCAACGTGCTGTGGAGGACGCACTTCCTGGCACCCAGGCTGATGAAGCCTGCCACGCTGCTGCTCGTGTTCGGTGTGGCGGTCTTGCTGCTCACCTTCGGCGCAGCGCAGAGCGGCCGCCATCCGCTGAACATCTTCGCCGAGCTCTACATCGACGCCCTGCGCGGCATCCCCATGCTGGTCGTCATCCTGTACGTGGGCTTCCCACTGCAGGGCGCCATTCGCGACGCCACCGGCGGCATCATCAACATGTCGCGAATGACGCGTGGCGTGGTGGGCATCGCGCTCGGTTATGCCGCCTACCTGGCGGAGATCTTCCGTGCCGGCATCGAGGCCATCCCGCACGGCCAGACGGAGGCCGCGCGCAGTCTGGGCTTGAGCGGCTGGCAGACCGCGCGCTACGTGGTGCTACCGCAAGCGCTTCGCATCGTGGTGCCGCCGTTGGGCAACGAGTTCATCGCCATGCTCAAGGACACCTCGCTGCTGTCGGTGCTCTCGGTGCGCGACATCACCCAGCGCGCCCGCGAGTTCCAGGCCGCCACCTTCCAGGTGTTCCCGCCCTACAACACCGTGGCGCTGCTGTACATCGGGCTCACGCTGGCCGCCTCCAGCCTGGTCAAGTGGCTGGAGCGGCGCACCAGCTGGACGCGCTGACCCCTCCCGGAGCGCCGCCGGGCGGGCGCGCCGGCCCGTCCCGGCGAGTATGCTTGGCAGCATGCCGGACGGTCCTACGCGCGACGAGCCCGCGCCGGGCGGTGCCGCGCAACAGGGCCCGGCGGGACACGGGCCCGCGCTGGACGGCCCGCTGGCCACCGTCGACCTGCGCGCGCTGGAGCACAACCTCGCCCGGCTCCGAGATCGCCTGCGGCCCGGCACCAGGGTCCTGGCCGCGGTCAAGGCGGACGCCTACGGGCACGGCGCGGCCGCGGTGGCCAGCCGGCTCCACGCCGCGGGGGTGACATGGTTCGGGGTGGCGACGGCGGCGGAGGCGCTGGCGCTGCGTGACGCCGGCATCGGCGACGACATCCTGCTGTTCAGCCCGGTCTACCATGCCGCCACCCTCCGCCGGCTGGCGACGGCGGACATCGCCCTGACGCTCGCCGACGCGCGCGGCCTGGAGGCGCTGCGCTCGGCGCGGGCGGCGCGGCCGCTGCGCGCCCACCTCAAGGTGGACACCGGCATGGGGCGTCTGGGCCTGCCCTGGCAGCGCGCAGCCGAGGTCGCGCGGTCGGCCGAGCGCGCCGGCGAGGTCGACCTGGAGGGGGTGTGGACGCACCTGGCGCGCGCCGACGAGCCCGGGCGCGCGCCCACGCTGGCACAGCTCGAGCGCTTCGAGAACCTGCTGGACGGGCTGCGCCGCGACGGCATCGAACCGCCGCTGCGCCACGCCGCCAACTCGGCGGCCGTCCTCGCCTACCCGGAGGCGCACTACCAGCTGGTGCGTCCCGGCATCGCGCTCTACGGCTACCACTCCGGCGACGCGGTGGCGGCGTTGGAGCCCGAGCTGCGACCGGTGATGACGTTGCAGGCGCCCGTCACCTTCGTCAAGCGCGTGGCCGCAGGCACGGCGGTGTCGTATGGGGGCACCTGGCAGGCCGATCGCGAGACCACCATCGCCACCGTCCGCACCGGCTATGCCGACGGCTACCCGCGCCTGCTGTCGAGCAAGGGCACCGCCGTGCTGCACGGGCGCCAGGTCGGCGTAGTGGGGCGCGTGTGCATGGATCAGCTGATGCTCGATGCCGGCGACATGGAGGTGCGTCCCGGCGACACCGTGACGCTGTGGGGGCCGCCCCCCGGGCCCACCGCCGAGAGCCTGGCGCGCAGCATCGGCACCATCTCCTACGAGCTGCTCACGCGCGTCTCGCCGCGGGTTCCGCGCGCCTACCTAGGCTGAGGGGCGCGACGGCAGGCGGCGCCGGCGAGGCTCAGGCCTCGGCCTCGTTCACTGCCTCCTCCGACCGGGCGGGCTGCTCGCGCCAGGCCAGCACCGTGATCACGCGGCGCTCGTCGGCCTGCTCGACGATGAAGCGCACCCCCTGGTGCTGGAGCGACTCGCCGACATGCGGGATGTGTCCCAGCTCGTCGATCAGGAAGCCGGCCAGGGTGTCGTACTCGCCGTCGTCCTGGAAGGTCAGCTGCAGATCCTCGGCGACCTCCTCGAGGTTGGTGGAACCCTGGATGCGGTAGTGGCCGTCCTCGAGCAGGACGATGTCCGCCTCCTCCTCCTCGTCGGTCTCGTCGTAGATCTCCCCGGTGATCTCCTCGATGATGTCCTCCAGCGTCACCAGGCCCGCCGTTCCACCGAACTCGTCCACCACCACGGCCATGTGGTTCTTGCGGATGCGCATGTCACGCATCAGGTTCAGGATGGACAGCGTCTCCGGCACGTACTGCGGCGGCGTCATCAGGTCGGCGACGCGGGTGGTGTCCAGCGCCTCCGGCCGGCCCAGGTAGGGCAGCAGGTCACGCGCGTAGACGAAGCCCCGGATGTTGTCGATGGTTTCGCCGTACACCGGGAGGCGGCTGTAGCCGTGCTCCGTGGTCAGGCGCAGCAGCTCCATCAGATTGGCGTCCTCGTGGATCGCCACCACGTCGACGCGTGGCGTCATCACCTCCCGAACCACCGTCTCCTCGAGGTCGATGATGCCCTTGATCATCTCCTCCTCCTGCGCCTCGATGACGCCGGACTCCTCGGCGCTGCGCAACATCAGGCGGAGCTCGTTCTCGGTCAGCAGGGGGTTGCCTCCCGGCTCCAGGCGGAACAGCCTGAGCACGTTGCCCGTGAGCCAGGCGAAGCCCAGGCCGATCGGATAGAGCACGATCGACAGCACGTACACCGGTCGGATCACCGCGCGCGAGAAGCCCACCGGATGGTGCACGGCGATGGACTTGGGGGTGATCTCGCCGAAGATGAGCACCAGCAGCGTGGTGATGCCGGTGGCGTAGCCGACCGCGGCCGCGGAGCCGACGCCGTGGCTCTGCGCAGTCTGGATGGCGATCTGGGTGATGAGCGAGGCGGCCGCGATGTTGACCAGGTTGTTGCCGATCAGCAAGGTGGTGATGAAGCGCGTCGGCTGCCGCTCGAGCAGGGCGAAGGCACCGGTGGGGTCCTGGCCTTCCTCACGGATCTGCCGGATCTTCCACTCCCCCAACGCCGTCAGCGCGGTCTCGGAACCGGACATCAGGCCGGAGAGGGCGAGCAGCGCCGCCAGCAAGACGATCTGCCATGCGCTCACGCCGCCGCCGCTCACCGCCGGCGCCTGGGCGATCACTACGCTGAAGAGGGGAAGGGCGAGAACCAACAAGAAGACGAAACGGAAGTAACGGGTAGATCGGTCCGCTGGATTGTCTTCCATCAGCTAGGGGGATTGTAGCATAGCGCCCCCAACGGGCCCGAGGCGCATTGCACGTGCGCGCGCCGGCCGCCGCGGGGCCCAGGCGGGGCCGCCACCCCGGTATACTCGAACCTCATGGAGACGCGTCTTCGGGGTCATGGCCACCATCGTCGTTGAAGGGCCGATCGGCGTCGGCAAGACGAGCCTGGCGCGCTTCCTGGCCGCCGAGCTGGGCGCCCGCACCGTGCTCGAGGTGGTCGAGGAGAACCCCTTCCTCGCCGGCTTCTACCGGGACCCGCAGCGCTACGCCTTCCAAACGCAGGTGTTCTTCCTGCTGTCGCGCTTCCGCCAGCACATGGCGCTCGCGCAGGAGGCGCTCTTCCACGCCGACACGGTGAGCGATTACCTCTTCGACAAGGACTTCCTCTTCGCCTCGCTCAACCTGTCCGGGTCGGAGTGGGAGCTCTACCGGCAGCTCTTCGAGCAGCTCAGCCCTCGACTGCCCCCGCCCGATCTGGTGGTCTACCTGCGGGCGTCGCCTGAGCTGCTGCTGGATCGCATCGCCAAGCGCGGCCGAGCCTTCGAGCGCGCCATCGACGCCGGCTACCTGCAGCGCGTCTCCGACGCCTACGACGGGCACTTCCGTCACGCCCCGTATCCCGTGCACGTGGTCGAGGCCGCCGAGCTCGACTACGTTGCCAGCGAGGCGGACCGGGCCGCCCTGGTGAGCCGCGTGATCGGCCTGGCGCGAGCCGCCTGATGGGGAGCGCGGCCGCGGGCGGCGGCCTGTACGTGGCCGTCGCCGGCAACATCGGTGCGGGGAAGTCGAGCCTCACGCGGATCCTCTCGCGCCGCTACCATCTCGAGCCGGTGTACGAGGCGGTCGACGACAACCCCTACCTCGAGGACTTCTATCGCGACATGCAGCGCTACGCCTTCCACTCCCAGATGTTCTTCCTCGCGACGCGGCTGCGGCAGCATCTGAGGCAGGTGAACCCGGGCCAGCGCGTCATCCAGGACCGCACCGTCTACGAGGACGCGGCGGTGTTCGAGCGCAACCTTCACCTCGAGGGCGCGCTGGACGAGCGCGACCACGTGAGCTACCGCACCATGTACGATGCCGTCAGCGCCGCCCTACGACCCCCCGACCTGCTCATCTACCTGCGTGCGGGCCTGCCGACGTTGCGCCGCCATATCGGCCAGCGCGGACGCGCCTACGAGGCCACCATCGAGGACGGCTACCTGAACCGCCTCAACTCGCTGTACGAGGCCTGGCTGACCGAGTACCGGCTCTCCCCGGTGGTAGTGGTGCCCGCCGACGAGCTCGACTTCGTCAACCGGCCCGGCGACCTCGCCCGCACCCTGGCGCTGATCGAGAGGGGCGGCCTGGCCGTGCCGCTGGTGGGCTGACGCCGTGCGCCTGTCGTCGCTGCTCCGCGGCGCCCTGGGTGCCAGCACCGCCGGCGCGGACCCGGAGATCTCCAGCGTGGTCCAGCGCCACGACCGCGTCCGGCCCGGTGCGCTGTTCGTGGCGCGCCGCGGGGAGCGCTTCGACGCCCACGATCTCCTCGAGGATGCGGTGGCTGCCGGCGCCGTAGCGGTGGTGGGCGAGGCCGACCTGCCGCCGCGGCTGCCCTGGGGCGATGTGCCCTACCAGCGCGTGCCCGACGCCCGCGTGGCGCTGCCGCTGCTGGCCGCCACCTTCTACGGCCGGCCGGCGGACGCCCTCACCGTGCTCGGCGTGACCGGCACCGACGGCAAGACCACCACCGCCTTCCTGCTCCACCACCTCCTCGGCGCCCGCGGCCCCACGGCCCTGATCAGCACCGCCGGCATCCGCCTGGGAGCGGCCGTGCTGCCGCTGGTCGGCCACTTCACCACCCCCGAAGCGACCGATCTCCAGGCCCTGCTGGCCCGGTGCCGCGACCAGGGGATCCGCCGGGTGGTGCTGGAGTCGAGCTCGCACGGCTTCTCGCTGCACCGCCTCGACGCCATTCCTTACGCCGTCGGAGCGTGGACCAACCTGAGCCCCGAGCACCTCGACCACCACGGCGACGTGCAGGCCTACCGCGAGGCCAAGGCCACCCTCATGCGGCGTTCGGGGGTGAGCGTGCTGAACCGCGACGAGCCGGACTACGCCTTCTTCGCCGCCGCCGCCCGCCGGGTGGTGAGCTACGGCGCCGACGCGCGCGCCGAGGTGCGCCTGGCGCGGTTGACCGCCGCGCCGGGCGGCCTGGCGTTCGAGGTCGAGGTCGGCGGCGAGCGCCTCCCCGCGCACCTGCCAATGCCCGGGGCCTTCAACGCCTGGAACGCGCTGGCCGCCCTGGCGGCGGCGCGCGAGGTGGGCGTGCCGCTCGCCGAAGGCGTGGCGCGGCTGGCGGGCTTCGCCGGGGTTCCGGGACGCATGCAGCTGCTCCAGGCCCAACCCTTCGCCGTCATCGTCGACTTCGCCCATACCCCGCCGGCGCTCGCCAAGGCGCTGGAGGCCGTGGCGCCTGCGCCGCCCGGGCGCTTGCTGGTGGTGATCGGGTCGGCGGGTGAGCGCGATCCGGCCAAACGGGCACCGTTGGGAGAGGTAGCCGCCGGCCGCGCACAGCTCGCCATCTTCACCGAGGAGGACTCGCGCTCCGAGGCCGTGGACGACATCCTCGCCGCCATGGAGGCGGGGGCGCGGAACGCCGGCGCGCGCCGCGGTCAGGACTACCGGCTGGTCCCCGATCGGCGGCAGGCCATCCGGCTCGCGCTCGCCGAAGCGAGAGCGGGCGATGTGGTGCTGCTGGCCGGCAAGGGGCACGAGGCCACGCTCGAGCGGGCGGACGAGGTGCTGCCCTGGGACGAAGCGGCAGAGGCACGCCGCTGGCTGTGACCGAACCGAGCCGGGCGCGGCCCGGCGCCGTCCTGCCGTCGTCGTAGCATGGGCGCATGCCTTCCGCCTCTCTTCGCCCCGTCGACGTCATCCGCGAGAAGCGCAACGGAGCCGAGCACGATCCGCAACAGCTGGAGGCGTTCATGCGTGGCTACCTGGCCGGCCGCGTGCCGGACTACCAGGTGGCCGCCTGGCTGATGGCGGTCTGCTGGCACGGCATGAGCGACCGCGAGACCGCCGAGCTCACCCGCATCATGGCCACGTCCGGCGAGGTGCTCGATCTCGAGGACCTCCCCCACACGGTGGACAAGCACTCCACCGGCGGGGTGGGAGACAAGACCAGCCTGGTGCTGGCGCCGCTGCTCGCCGCCGCGGGGGCGACCATCGCCAAGATGAGCGGGCGCGCCCTGGGGCACACCGGCGGAACCGTCGACAAGCTGGAGAGCATCCCGGGCTTCAGAAGCGACCTCGACAAGGAGACCTTCCTGCGTCAGGCACGCGAGGTCGGGATCGTGGTCGCGGGCCAGTCCGAGACGCTGGCGCCTACCGACGGCCTGCTCTACGCCCTTCGCGACGCCACCGCCACGGTGCGCTCGCTTCCGCTCATCGCCAGCAGCATCATGAGCAAGAAGCTGGCCGGTGGCGCCGAATCGATCGTGCTGGACGTCAAGGTGGGCAGCGGAGCCTTCATGAGCACCCCCTCGGAGGCGCGCGCCCTCGCCGAGACCATGACCGCCATCGGACGCCACGCCGGCCGCAAGATGCGTGCGGTGCTGAGCAGCATGGCCCAGCCGCTCGGCCTGGCGGTGGGCAACGCCCTGGAGGTGAACGAGGCGCTCGGCTGCCTGCGCGGCGAGGGACCCGCCGACCTGCTCGAGCTGTGCCTGGTGCTCGCCGGCCAGGTGCTGGAGGCGAGCGGCCTACCGACCAGCCAGACGGAGCTTCGCGCGCTGGTGGAAAGCGGCCAGGCGCTGGAGCGCTTCGAGCGCTGGATCGCCGCTCAGGGCGGTGACGTCGCAGCCCTAGGGCACTTGCAGCTGGCGCCCGACCGGGACCTGCTGCGTGCCCCCGAGAGCGGCCTGCTGGCCGAGGTCGATGCGCTCGCGGTGGGCCGGGCCGCCTTCGCCCTCGGCGCCGGCCGCGATCGCAAGGGCGATCCCGTGGATGCCGGGGTGGGCGTGCTGCTGCACGCCAAGGTCGGGGCCGAGGTGAGCGCGGGCGAGCCGCTGGCGACCCTCTATCATCGCGGCGCTCGCGGGCTGGACGAGGCCCGCGCGTTGCTGCGGAGCGGGTTGCGGTTGGCGGAGACCGCGCCCGCCGCGCCGCTCATCCTGGAGACGACCCTGGGCTGAGTCGACTGCCGCGACGACGGCGGTTCGAACCGGCCGCTGAGTAGACTGAGCCATGTTCACCCGCGAGCAGCTCGACCGCTACGCCCGACACATCATCCTTCCCGGGGTCGGGGCGGCAGGTCAGCGACGCCTGCTGGACGCCAGCGTGCTGGTCGTGGGCGCCGGCGGCCTGGGGTCGCCCGTCCTCCTCTACCTGGCGGCCGCCGGCGTGGGGACCATCCACCTCGTCGACGACGACCTGGTGGACGCGAGCAACCTGCAGCGCCAGGTGCTGCACGGGCTGGACGCCGTCGGCACCCCCAAGACGGCCTCGGCCGCCGCTCGCCTGGCCGAGCTCAACCCCGATGTCCGCCTGGTGCCTTACCACGAGAGGCTCTCGAGCGGCAACGCGCGCCAGCTGGCGCGCGCCGTCGACCTGGTGGTGGACGGCAGCGACAACTTCCCCACGCGCTACCTGGTGAACGACGCCTGTGTGCTGGAGGGTACGCCCCTGGTGTACGGGGCGCTGTCGCAGTTCGAGGGCCAGGTCAGCGTCTTCGCGGCGGACCAGAGCGGCGAGCGCGGACCCTGCTATCGCTGCCTCTATCCGCAGCCGCCGGACCCTGGCAGCGTTCCCAGCTGCGCCGAGGTGGGGGTGTTCGGGGTGCTGCCCGGCATCATCGGGAGCTTCATGGCCAACGAGGCCCTGAAGCTGCTGCTGGGCCTGGGTGAGCCGCTGGTGGGCACCCTGCTCCACGTCGACGCGGCCGGTGCCGAGGCCCGCCGCTTCGCGGTGGCGCGCGACCCCGCCTGCCCGGTGTGCGGAGACGCTCCGAGCGTGACCGAGCTGATCGACTACCAGGCGTTCTGCGGCCTCGCCTGAGGCCGCCTCGCGGCAGCGGGGAGCGCGCGCCTACGAGCTCCGCGCTCCTTGACACTGCCAAACGGCGGGAGCTACACTTGCTTTTGCTGCGCCGCGGGGTGGAGCAGTCTGGTAGCTCGTCGGGCTCATAACCCGAAGGTCGTTGGTTCAAATCCAACCCCCGCAACCAAGCCGCCGAAGGGGCCCTTCCGGGGCCCCTTCGCGTTTGGCTGGCGGCCGCGGCGGGCACTTCCGCCCCCGGGCGATTAGCATGGAGGAAGCGCTCGGCGGCGCAGGCCGGCGCGCGCGAAGGAGAGGCGGGTAGCGTGACCGACCTGGACTCTGATCACCTCAGCGGCGAGCCTGCGTCTGCCGACAGCGGCGGCCGAGCGGACCCGGCCGCGGCGCCGGACGACCCCTCGGGTCCGGCGCCAGCCGACCCGCGCGACGCCACCGACGAGCCCACCCGCTCCGGCTTCGTGGCCATCCTCGGCAAGCCAAACGTGGGCAAGTCGACGCTGCTCAACACGCTGCTGGGCGTGAAAGTGGCGCCGATCACACCGAAGCCGCAGACCACCCGCCGCGGCGTCCGCGGCATCTACACGCGCGACGAGCGGCAGCTGGTGTTCGTCGACACGCCGGGCTTCCATCGCCAGGGCCACTCCGTACTGGACGAGTTCATGCGCCGCGAGATCATGGGCGCGGTCGCGGACGTGGACGTCGCGCTGTGGGTGGTGGACCTGCGCCATCCCCCGACGCGCGAGGACCGGGAGGTCGCGCGCATGCTGGAGGGTCTTCCGACGGAGACCCGGGTGATCCTGGTCGGCAACAAGGTCGACGCCGCCAAGTACGCCGAGGAGGCGCTCGCGCTCTACAAGGACCTCTACCCCGAACCGGAACGCGTGCTCGCCATCTCGGCCCTCAACGACCCGCGGTCGGTGTACGCGCTCAGGGACGACCTGATGGAGGGGCTCCCCGAGGCGCCGTTCTTCTTCCCGCCCGACATCCGCTCGGACCAGTCGCGGGAGCACTGGGCGGCGGAGCTCATCCGCGAGAGCGCCATGCTCCACCTGCGTCAGGAGCTGCCGTATGCCGTGGCGGTGCTGGTGCTGGACTGGCGCGACCCGGAGCCGGGGTCAGGCGAGCCGCTCGTCATCGCCGCCGAGATCTGGGTGGAGAAGGTGGGCCACCGCCGCATCGTCATCGGCAAGGCCGGCCAGATGATCAGGGAGATCGGTCGCGCGGCCCGCAAGCAGCTCGAGGTGTTCCTCGACCAACGCGTGTTCCTGGAGCTCGAGGTGGTGGTGCGGGGCGGCTGGCGCGAGGACCGCGAGGCGCTGCGCGAGCTGGGCTACGAGGTCTGACGCGGAGTCGCTGGCGACGTGGGCATCGCTGCACGCTGGCGCCGCATCGACCGCCTGCCCCCCCGGCGCGGCCGCGACGCCATGCCGGGTGTGTACGAGCTGGCCGACGCGGACAAGACCGTGATCTACGTGGGGCAGTCGGCGACCGACGTGCCCAACCGTCTGCGCCAGCACCTCGCTGGCAGGGGCTGTGTGGCGCAGCACGTGGCTTTCTGGCGCTACCGCTACAGCCGCGTGCCGCAGGCCGAAGAGGCGGCCCTGCTGGACGAGTACAAGCGACGCTCCGGGGAGCTGCCGCCGTGCAACCGCCAGACGCCACAGACCCGCAACGCACGGCGTCGGATCCGCGAGCGCTTCTCCGGAGACTGAGGCCTCTCATCCGCTCTCACCCTGTGACCTCGAGAAAGTGCGATAGGCATCGCACGCCTGTGAAGATGCCTACTTGTGAGGGAAGTACCATTGTGCTATAAACGGCGCAGGCGAGGAGACCGTCCTGATCTTCTCAATCTCGTTTTGGAGGGTTTGCATGCGCAGAGTCCTGATTACGCTCGTGGCCGTTTCGGTCCTCGGGGTTGGCGCCGCGTTCGCGCAGGGGAACATGGCAGCCTCCTACAACACCACCCAGTGGGCCGGCGTTGCCCTCGGGTACCCGTTCTCGGTCTACTACGGGGTCAACAACGCGATCGGGAACAACATCGATGTCCGTGGCCGGCTGACCTACGGGTTCTGGAACATCGGCGTCGGCGCTGACGTCCTCTACAACGTGGCCCAGATCCAGGACATGCCGTTGACGGTGTACGTCGGCGGCGGCCCCAACTTCAACTACGGCTTCTATGGCGTAGGCATCGGTATCGGGCTGAGCGCCCTCGCCGGCGTGGAGTACCGCTTCTCCGAGCAGCTCGGCGCGTTCGCCGAGCTCGGGGCGGGCTACACCTTCTACCTGCAGAACCCCGTCGTCAGCTACTTCGGCCTTGGCTTCGGCCCTCGCGGCGCCATCGGGGTGAACTACCACTTCTGAGCATCGCTGACCCCACGAGCATTCGTTCAGGGCCGCGCAGTGCGCGGCCCTGAACGTTGCTGGCAGGCCCTGGCCGTGCCCCGGCGCCCGTCACCCCACCAGCCCCTCACCCCACCAGCCCCTCACCCCACCAGCCCCTCACCCCACCAGGTAGAGCACGTCCTGGATGACGCCCGGCAGGTCCCGGGCCTTGAGCCCGCGCTTCTTGATGCTGAAGCCTGGCGGGTACCGGGTCGCTTCCACCGCGAAGGGTAGCTGCTTGAGCTTGCGCCGGTCGAAGTCGAGCTCGTCGAGGCCGTCGGCGAAGCTGAGCTGCACGTCGGTCATGTGCTCCTTGACGGTGACCACGCCCTTGCTGGCGGCCAGCAGGCGCAGCCGCACCAGGTCCACGAAGGCCTTGACCTCGTCCGGCATGGGACCGTAGGCCTCGCGCATCTCCTTGGCGGTGCGGGCGACCTCGGCCAGGCTGGTCGTCTCCGAGAAACGGCCGTAGTAGTTGATGCGCACGTCGTCGTCGGCAATGTACCCAGGGCTCAGGCGGGCGTCCAGGTTGAGGTCGATGCTCACCGGGGGCACCGCCTCCCGGGCAGAAACGCCCTTGAGCTTGGCGATCTCCTCGGCCAGCAGCTCGGTGTACACCTCGATCGACACGGCGGCGATGTGCCCGTGCTGCTCTGGCCCCAGCAGGTTACCGACACCGCGGATCTCCATGTCCTTCTCGGCCAGGAGGTGCCCGGAACCGAGGTCGTCGAGCTCGGCGATGGCGTAGAGACGGCGCTGAGCCTGCTCGGTCAGCTTGCCGGGGTAGAGCAGGTAGGCCCACGCCTCGGTCTCGCGCCGGCCCACGCGGCCACGTAGCTGGTAGAGCTGTGCCAGCCCCAGCCGGTCGGCGCGCTCGATCACCAGGGTGTTGGCGCCGGAGATGTCGAGGCCCGACTCCACGATGGTGGTGGACAGCAGCACGTCGTAGCCGCCCTCCTCGAACCCGAGCATGATGTCCTCGAGGTCGTGCGACTCCATCTGGCCGTGCGCCACGCCGATGCGGGCCTCGGGCACGAGCTGCGACAGCGTCCTCGCGCGCAGGCTGATGGCGCCGATGCGGTCGAAGATGTAGAAGACCTTGCCGCCGCGCTCGAGCTCGAACAGCACCGCCTCCCTCACGGTGAGCGGATCGTAGGGCTGCAGCACCGTCTGGATCGGCTTGCGACCCTCCGGCGGCGTCATGATCTGCGACACGTCACGCAGGCCCACCAGACTCATGTAGAGCGTTCGGGGGATGGGGGTGGCCGACAGCGACAGCACGTCGAGGTTGACCCGCATGCCCTTGAGCTTCTCCTTCTGGCCGACGCCGAAGCGATGCTCCTCGTCGATCACCAGCAGGCCGAGCCGCTTGGTGCGAATGCCTTCGTTGAGCAGCCGGTGCGTCCCGATGACGATGTCGACGGTGCCGTCCGCGAGGCCCGCGAAGATCGCGCGGGCGTCGGCATCCGAGGTGTAGCGCGAGAGCATCTCGACGCGCACGGGGAGCCCCTCGAAGCGCTCGCGGAAGGTGTCGTAGTGCTGCTTGGCGAGCACCGTGGTGGGCACCATCATGGCCGCCTGGGCACCGTTCCCCACGGCGCGGTGGGCGGCACGGATGGCGATCTCGGTCTTGCCGAAGCCGACGTCGCCCGAGATCAGCCGGTCCATCGGGACCTCGCGCTCCATGTCGGCCAGGGTCTCCTCCACCGCCGTGGCCTGGTCGGGCGTGAGGGTGAAGGGGCAGTTGGCGCGGATGAGCTCGTCCCACTCCGGGAGCGGCGGGTAGGAGGTGCCCAGGCTGACTTGTCTAGCCGCGTAGGTCTTGATCAGCTCGGCCGCCAGCTCCTGGGCACTGACGCGCGCGCGCTCGCGGGCCCGCGCCCACTCGTTCGTGCCGAGCGTCGACAGCCGCGGCGGGTCGTCCGTGGTGCCGGGGTGGCGCCGCAGCAGCGGCAGCTGCTCGACCGGCAGGTAGAGCCGGCCCTCGCCGGCGTACTGGAGCAGCAGGTAGTCGCGGGTCACGCCCACCACCTGGCGCGCCTCGAGCCCCAGGAAGCGCCCGATGCCGTGGTCGGGGTGGATCAAGAAGTCGCCAACGGTGAGCTGTGCCGCATCGTGGACACGTCTCCCGGGCAGCCGGCGCAGGCGCCGACCGCCCTGGTAGCCGTAGAGCAGCTCCTCGCTCAGCACCACTTCCTTGCGCTCGGGGTCCCGGTAGCCGCCCTGCGCAGACGCGCCCAGCGTCAGCGATACCTGGCCGGGGCGCGGCGCCACGTGATGGTGCCAGGAGCTCTCCAGGTGATCGATCACCTTCTCCCGCAGGTAGCGCCCGGTGCGCTCGAACTTCAGCAGCAGGTGCACGCTGTAGCCGTCCTTGACCCAGGTCTCGAGGTCCGCGGCGACGTCGCGCAGCTTCCCGCGGTAGTAGCCCAGCGGCTGCAGGGCCACGCTCGCGCCCGCCAGGTCGAGCGGGTCGCGGCCGAACGACACCACCTCGCGCCCGGCCAGGTGCTCCCACAGCCAGGTGAGCGCGGGCGCGTCGTCCAGCTCACCTGCGTAGAGCTCGGGACCGTCCAGGAAGACGGTGCCGTCCAGGTGCTCGAGCAGCCGGTCGGTCCAGCTGTCGCGCTCGAGCTCGGCCTCGCTCCGCGGTGTCAGCGTCACCGACTCCAGTGGCGCGCCGGCGCGGAGGATGGCGTCGAGCTCGTCCCCGAAGAACGACAGCCGCAGCTCGCCCTCGGGCTCGTCGGCGTCCGGGTAGACCACCACGGTGTCGCCCCGCACGACGAAGCCCGGTAGCCCGTCACGCTCGTACCCGAACGCCAGCAGACGCTCCAGCAGCGCGTCGCGGGGGTAGGCCCGACCGAGCGTGAGCTCGAGCGCCAGCGTCCCGGGATCGCGCGGGAACGCCCGCAGCGCGGTCCCGAGCGACACCACCACCTTCGGTCGGCGCTCGGGCCAGTCGCTCAGGCCTGGCTCGATGCTGACCGGCTCGCCGAAGACACGGGCGCCGGCGAACAGCGGCAGTCTGTCGTGGCTGGTGAGCAGCACCGCGGGCCCCTCGGCACGCGCGAAGAGCGCCAGCCGAGCCACGCTCGGCTGGCCGAGGAGGCGTCCTCTGGGGACGGTGCTTGCGGCGGCTGGGTGCATCTGGTACTCCCTGCGCTCCTAGCGAGCGCAACCCGTGAATCATACCGGCGACCGGGCCCCTGCCCGCGCGTTCCCGGACACCAGCGCGCCGGGCAGGCTCAGTCGGGGTAGTCGAGCGCCGCGGCGTAGGCCTCGTTGCGCGGCACGCCCAGCGCCTCGAGAGCCGAACGCAACAGCCTGCCACGCACTCCGGACGCGGCGAGCGCGGCAGCGGTGTCGGCCGCTGCAGGGGCGTCGGGCGACGCCGGCGCCGGCCCTACGACCACCACCACCTCACCTTTCACCCCCTCGGACTCGACGGCCGCGGCCAGCGTTCCGAGGCCGCCCCGCAGCGTGGTCTCGAAGCGCTTGCTGAGCTCACGGCTGACGCTGGCCGGCCGGTCGGGCCCGCAGGCTGCCGCCAGCTCCGCCAGCGTGGCGGCCAGGCGCCTGGGCGACTCGTAGAGCACGGTGGTCGCGCTCGCCTCGGCGATGGTCCGCAGCCGCCGGGAGCGCTCGGAGCCCTTGCGCGGCAGGAAGCCCTCGAAGGTGAAGCGAGCGGTGGGCAGACACGACAGCACCAGCGCCGGGACGAAGGCGGTGGGCCCGGGCAGGACCTCGACGGCCACGCCCTGGTCGACGGCGAGCCGCACCAGCTCGGCGCCGGGATCGCTGATGCCCGGGGTGCCTGCATCGGTGACGAAGGCCAGGTGGTCATAGCGCTGCAGCAGGTGCGGGGCACGCACCTCCATGGTGTGGGCGTCCAAGCGCTCGAGCTTTGCACGGATGCCGAAGTGGTCGAGCAGGACACGGCTGCGGCGGGTGTCCTCGGCGGCAACGGCGTCGGCCTGGCGCAGCACCTCCAGGGCGCGAGCGCTGATGTCGCCCAGGTTGCCGATCGGGGTCGGGACCAGGCTCAGCCTGCTCACGCCCGCCGGCCGCCGAGCCGAGCGTAGACCGGCCTCAGGACCCTGCCACGGCTTCGGCGCCGGGTGTTGCGCCGCAGGGCCGAACGCAGCGTCGCGCGGATGAACTCCGCCTCGCCGATGGTGACGGTGACGACTGCGCCCTCGGGCAGGCGCACGCCTTCCTCGAGCACGACCTGGCCGCTCACGACGCGTCCTCTATAGGCGCGCACGGGTGTCCTCCTCGGGATCCAGCAGGCGCAGCCCGGCAGCGTCCACCAGGCCCGCCGCCGGCGCTCGAGGAACCGTGCCGGAGGCCGTCTGCCGGGCACGCTGGGCGCGCCTCTCGGGCGCCGCTGTCGAGGCGCGGCGACGCCCGGCCAGCCACGCGCGCGTCACGAACACCACCGCAGCCAAGGCGGCGATCACCAGCGACCCCACCACGCTGGCCCCACGGCCCAGCCCGAGCGCCTCACCGCCTTGGACCAGCAGCGGCAGCGCGAACGAGCTGGCCGCCAACACGGCCAGCACGGCCACGAAGTTCACGGCAGCGCCTGCCGTTGCTGCGAGACCCCTGCCACGGGCCCAGGGTAGCAGGTCGGGGCCATCCCCGCCGAGGGCGGGTACGCTCCAAGACGCGGGCGGCCGCCGGCGTCACGCCCCGGGGCCGTCAACGACTGCGACATGTGAACGACTGGCCTATAATACCCCCAGAGGGTACCGTTCCGCGCGGGAGGGGACGGAGCCGGGCCCGGAGGGGCCGTTGGGAGCGGGATGAACATCACCACCGAAGAGAAACGCAAGATCCTGAACCGCCTGCGGCGCCTCGAGGGTCAGGTTCGCGGGCTGCAGAAGATGATCGACGACGGCCGCGAGTGCCACGACGTGCTGACCCTGCTCGCCGGCGTTCGCAAGGCGCTCGACGCCACCGGCGACGTCATCCTGGAGAAGTTCCTCGATTCCTGCCAGGCGGACTTCCGCGAGGGGCGCGGCGACATCCAGGAGCTGATCAGCGCGGTGCGACTGGCGCGCGGCTGAGCGCGGCGGCCGCTCACGCGATTGGCTCCGGCGCGGGCGCCTCAGCCGCCGGAGGCCGTGCGGTAGAGGTAGCGAACCAGCCGCGTGTTGGGGTAGTAGTAACCGAGGATCTGGGTGTAGTCGTAGCCGAGCGCTGCGAGTGCGCGGGCGCCATCCTGGCTCATGCCGACGCCGTGCCCCCACCCCTGCCCCCGGAGGGTGAGCCCGCCGACGACCTCGAAGCGCATCGACTTCAGGCCCCATAGCCCTGCCAGCGACGTCAGCTCCGCCTCGGAGAGGGTGGTGCTGCCGGCGCTCCCCACCACCTGCAGCCGGTCGACCCGCCCCGACGGGCTGCGCCCCAGCACCCGCAGCTCGCTGACGGTGCCGACGTCGTCGCCCAGGCGGGACAGCCCGCGCGCCACCAGGTCCGGCTCCAGCCTCACCCGCCAGCGATCGACGGTGGCCCCCGCCGTGGCATCGGGCCGCGCTACCAGGTACGGCACGTTCGTGCCCCAAACCTCTCGGCTCGACGCGGTGACGCCGCCCGAGTCGGCATGATAGTAGGTTCGGGCCACCGAGCCCTCGTAGGTGACGACCACGCCCGCGGTCTCCCTCACGGCGCGATCGCTTCGCGCCTGCTCGGCATCCATGCCGCGGTAGACCTGGCAGCTCACGTCGGCACAGACGTCGTAGTCCTGATGCGACCCGACCAGGCTGAGAGCGTAGCTGCGAGCCGCCACCGCCTGCGCCTCGAGGGCCGCCATCGGCCAGCTCGCCGACATCTCGGCGGGCACCACCCCGCGCAGGTACGCCTCGACGTCGAGCACGTTGACGACCTCGATGCCGCCCCCGCTGGCGATCAGCTCCAGCGAGCCCCGGTAGCGGCGGCCGCGGAAGGCGAGCGGCGCCCCGTCGCCGGTGAGCGTGAGGCGCTTGCCGAGCGGCCGCCCATCCACCTCCAGCACGCCACCCGCCAGCGAGACGGGCCAGCGCAACGCCGCCGCCGTGGCGAAGGCCGCACCTCCGGCCACCCGGCCCCGGTGCGGCCCCTCGGCGTCCACCGTGACCTGCCGCGTCACCGCCAGCAACACGCGTACCGTGGCCCCCGCCAGCGCACTGCCGAGCAGCGCCAGCGCGGCAACGGCGAGCAGGATGCGGCCGCTGCGTCCACCCATGCCGGCGTCAGTATGACGGCGCCGGGGTCGGCTCGGCACCCGGAAATCGCACAGCTGCGGGCTGCAGCGGCCCGCACGCCCGCCGTGCCAAGATGAGGCCACCATGTTCCGAGACGGACTGCTGGCAGAGAAGGTCGTCCTCGTCACCGGGGGCGGCAGCGGCTTGGGCCGCAGCATGGCGCAGCGCTTCCTCGAGCTGGGGGCGCGCGCGATCATCGCCAGTCGCAGCCGCGAGCGGCTCGAGGAGGCGGCCGACGCGCTAAGGCGGGAGACCGGCGGCGAGGTGCTGGCCTGGCCCTGCGACGTACGCGACCCCGAGGCGGTGACCGCGTTGTTCGACGGCGCGGCGGCTCGCTTCGGGCGGGTGGACGCGCTGGTCAACAACGCCGCCGGCAACTTCATCTCCCCCACCGAGCGGCTCAGCCATCGCGCCTTCGACGCCGTGCTCGGCATCGTGCTGCACGGCACGGTGTACTGCACCCTCGAGTTCGGCAAGCGCCTTATCGCCGAGGGCAGACCCGGTGCCGTCCTCAGCATCGCGACCACCTATGCCGAGAGCGGGTCGGGCTACGTGGTGCCCTCCGCCGTCGCCAAGGCGGGCGTGGTGTCGCTGACGCGCTCGCTCGCGGGGGAGTGGGGCAAGCGCGGCATCCGGCTGAACGCCATCGCGCCCGGCCCCTTCCCCACCGAGGGAGCCTGGAGCCGCCTGATGCCGACGCCCGAGATCGAGCGCCTGTTCACGGACCGCATCCCCCTGGGCCGGGTGGGGCGGCACGACGAGCTCGCCGACCTGGCGAGCTACCTGCTGTCCGACCGTGCCGGCTTCATCTCGGGTGAGCTGGTCTACATCGACGGCGGCGAGCACGTCTACGGCGGGGGCGAGTTCAACGTCCTCGATGCCGTGCCGGATGATGTGTGGGACGAGCTCGAGCGCCGCCGAAAGGGCGGCCGCTAGCCGCCTACAGCTGGTTCTGGTCGGGCAGGTGCAGCCGGAACAGGCCGGTGGCGTCGGTGAAGTCCAGCTCGACGGTGTAGTCCCCCTTGCCGCCCTTGAAGTCCTGATCGATGGCGACCACCTCCCCGGCCTGGTAGGTGTGGTCGAGCAGCGCTCGCGCCGAGCCCGCCTGAGTCTCGTTCTGGAAGCTCTGGGGCTGCCGGAAGATCACCTTGACCTCGAGGCTGCCGTGCCGCACCTTGCCGTGCAGCTGGATCGGCATCGCGTCGACGTTGATGGCGCGCCGCGTGGCCCGCCCCGACGCGGTCATCTTGTAGACGAACACGGGCGTGTGCGAGGGGACGCCGAGGTACCAGCCATGCGTCTCGCCGACCGCGAAGAAGACGACGGTGAGGATAACGAGCCATACGATCAGGCCGCGCATGGAGCGAGTATACGGGAGCGCGCCGCGCCCCCACGGGAAGTATTCCCTAGGGGCGCGGCGTCACGCGAGGGGGTCAGGCGCGCGCGTCCCTCGCCTGGCTGCGGTGCAGGTTGCGCAGGACCGTGTGGAGGATGCCACCGTTGCGGTAGTAGGCGATCTCCACCGCCGTATCCAGGCGCGACAGCACGTTGAAGGTGCGGGTGCCGCCGTCTTCCCCGCTCACCTCGACCACCAGCTCCTGCCGGGGAGCCAGCGTGTCGTCCACCCGGATGGTGAAGCTCTCGCGGCCGCTGAGGCCGAGGCTGGCGGCATCCTCGCCGGGTCTGAACTGCAGCGGCAGCACGCCCATGCCCACCAGGTTGGAGCGGTGGATGCGCTCGAAGCTCCTGGCGATCACCGCTCGGACCCCCAGCAGGTAGGTGCCCTTGGCCGCCCAGTCGCGGCTCGAGCCCATGCCGTAGTCGATGCCCGCGAGCACGATGGTGGGCACGCCGGCGTCCCGGTAGTGCAGCGAGGCCTCGAAGATGCTGCTCACCTCTCCCGACAGCAGGTCGGTGGTGACCCCGCCCTCGGTGCCCGGCGCCATCTCGTTCTTGAGCCGGATGTTGCCGAAGGTGCCACGCGTCATCACGCGGTCGTTGCCACGCCTGGAGCCGTAGGAGTTGAAGTCCTTCTTCTCCACCCCGTGATCGACCAGGTAGGCGCCGGCGGGGCTGTCGAGCGGGATGGCGCCGGCCGGGGAGATGTGGTCCGTGGTGACCGAGTCGCCCACCTTGACAAGCACGCGGGCGCCCTCGATCGGCTGGATCGGCTCGGGCTCCGGGCTCATGTCGATGAAGAAGGGCGGCTCCTGGATGTAGGTGGACCGCTCGTCCCAGTCGAACAGGGTGCCGCCCTTCACGGGGATCGCGTTCCAGGCCTCGTTCGACCTCTCGATGCCGTCGTACATGCGGCGGAACACCTCGGGGTTCATCGCGGCCTCCAGGTGGGAGGTGACGTCCTCCAGGGTCGGCCACAGATCCTTCAGGTAGACGGGGTTGCCGGCCTCGTCCTCGCCCAGCGGCTCGTTCACCAGGTCGATGTCGACGGTGCCCGCCAGGGCGTAAGCGACCACCAGCGGCGGGCTGGCGAGGTAGTTGGCCCTGACGTGCGGGTTGATCCGGCCTTCGAAGTTGCGGTTCCCCGACAGCACGCTGGCCGCGACGATGTCACCCGCCTGGATGGCCTGCGCCACCTCCTCGGGGACGGGCCCCGAGTTGCCGATGCAGGTGGTGCAGCCGTAGCCCACCAGGTAGAAGCCGACGCGCTCCAGATAGGGCATCAGGCCCGTCTCCGTCAAGTACTCGGTCACCACCTTGGAGCCCGGCGCCAGGCTGGTTTTCACCCACGGCTTGGCCTTGAGGCCGCGCTCCGCCGCGGCCTTCGCCACCAGCCCGGCGGCCAGCATCACCGACGGGTTGCTGGTGTTGGTGCAGGAGGTGATGGCCGCGATCACCACGTCGCCGTGCTCGAGGTCGTGCTCCACTCCCTTGAACGTCAGCCGGCCGGTCCGCTCCAGGTCCGCCTCGCTCAGCGCGAAGCCCCGCTCGGCCGCGGGTTTGCGCAGGTCCTGCCGGAACTGCGGCTTCATGCCGGACAGCGGGATGCGGTCCTGCGGCCGCTTGGGGCCTGCGAGGCTGGGCACGACCGTCGCCAGGTCGAGCTCGAGGGTATCCAGGTAGGCCGGGTCCTGCATGTCGTCGGTGTGGAACAGGCCGTTGGCCTTGGTGTAGCGCTCCACCAGCTCCACCTCGTCGTCGAGCCGGCCGGTCTGGCGGAGGTAGCGCAACGATTCCGCGTCCACCGGGAAGAAGCCCATGGTGGCGCCGTACTCCGGGGCCATGTTCGCCAGCGTGGCGCGGTCGGGAACCGTCATGGCGGAGAGGCCCGGCCCGAAGAACTCCACGAACTTGCCCACCACGCCCTTGGCCCTCAGCATCTGGGTCACGACCAGCACCAGGTCGGTGGCCGTGGCGCCCTCCGGCAGGCGGCCGGTGAGCTTGAAGCCCACCACCTGGGGGATGACCATGTAGTAGGGCTGGCCCAGCATCACCGCCTCTGCCTCGATGCCGCCGACGCCCCAGCCGAGCACGCCCAGGCCGTTGATCATGGTGGTGTGGCTGTCGGTGCCGACCAGCGAGTCGGGGTAGACGACGGTCTCGCCGCCCTGGTCGCGGTGCTGCACGCCCTTGGCGAGGTACTCGAGGTTGACCTGGTGCACGATGCCGGAGGCGGGCGGAACCACGCTGAAGTTGCGGAAGGCGGCCTGGCCCCAGCGCAGGAACTCGTAGCGCTCCCGGTTGCGCTGGAACTCGATCTCGGCGTTGCGAGCGAGTGCCAGCGGGCTGTCGTACTCGTCCACCTGCACGCTGTGGTCGATGACCAGGTCGACGGGCACCTGCGGGTTGATGAGCTCCGGGTCGCCACCCATGCGCTGCATCGCACTCCTCAAGGCGGCCAGGTCGACCACCGCCGGGACGCCGGTGAAGTCCTGGAGGATGACGCGCGCGGGCTTGAAGGGGATCTCGGCCTCCGAGGGGCTGCGAGGGTCGTAGCTGGCCAGGTCGCGTACGTTCTGCTCGGTGACGCTGACGCCGTCCTCGTTGCGAACGAGGGACTCCAGCAGCACCTTGATGGAGAACGGCAGCCGCTCGACATCGCCCAGACCCAGCTCCTGCAGCCGGCTCAGGCGGTAGTAGGTGGCCTCTCCGGAGCCTGTGTCGAAGCGGGCCCGAGCGGAGAACGAGTTCTTGGCACTGGGTTCAGCCATGCTCACTCCTTGTCGTCGCGAGGAAGCGGGTCGCAGGCGCGCCGGCGCCCGGCCGGTGCGCCCTGCAGGCGGCGCGCCAGGGCTCGAGCGAGCCCGCTGCGCAGCCCCGATAGCCCATTCTAGCCGCCACTCGGATGCGTCCGGGTCGTGGCGCTCGGCGTGGGCTCCGCCGGGCGGGTCCGCGTCCGGGGCCCTTCCGGTGGCGCGCGCGGACGGATCGGCCTCGCGCACCGGCGGCCGTCCCGCGCGCCCCAGTGTCGGCCTATGCTACGTGACATGAAAGAGGCACGTTCACCCAGAGTGGTCGCGGAGGCGCGCGCCGCGAGCGCCACCTCCGCCGCCGCTCGCTACCGCGTGGTGCGTCGGCGGGACGCCGCCGCCCTGCTGATGAACCCGACCACCCTTCGTCAGCTCGCGCCCTTCCTCGGCCGGGAGCGCACCGTGACGCAAGCGGCCGAGGAGCTGGGCGAGCTCCCCAACACCGTCCTCAAACGCCTCCCGCGCTTCGGCCGCGCCGGCCTGCTGGAGGTGGCGAGGGAGCTGCCGCGTCGCGGCCGGGCGGTCAAGCTCTACCGCACGGTGGCCTCGCTCTTCTTCGTGCCCTTCGAGGCTACCGGGGCCGAGTCGCTCGAGGCGGCCCTGGCCGAGCGCGACGCCTACTGGGAGCGACTGCTCAGGCGCAACGTGGTGCGGGCCCGCATGGAGGCGTTGGGGACCTGGGGCACGCGCGTCTACCGCGACTCCCGCGGACGCCTCCAGGTTCAGACGGCCGTCACCCCGGAGGCCGATGCCACCACGCTCGACGCTGCCGCACCGGCAGTGCTCTCGTCCTGGCGCGACAGCGTCACGCTCGACTTCGAGGATGCCAAGGCCCTTCAGCGCGAGATGTACGGCCTGCTGCTGCGCTACGAGCAGAAGAAGGGTGCCCAGCGCTACATCGTCCGGCTGGCGCTGGCGCCGGTGGGCGGCAGCTGAGCGATCCCGCTGCGAGGCGCGGCGAGCGCCCCCGGGGAGCGCCCGGCGTCGGCGCGGCCACGGCGACGCCCGCGCGGCCACGGCGACGCGCGCGCTCGCGGCCCGCCGGGCGCGCAGCCTGTACCATGGTGGCGTGACACGCACCGGCGGTGGCGGGCTGGGAAGGTGGCATCTGGCCGCCGCCTTCGCCCTGGCGGCGCTGCTCGGAGGCTGCGCCCCGACCACCCGGCTGCCGCTCGCGCAAGATACCAGCGGCGGCCAGCTTGAACGCACGGCCGAGATCGTCTACCACCGCATGGCCATCGGCTACCTGGAGTCCGGGAAGTACACCACCAACGTCCTGGTGGACGTTCAACTCCCGCCCGGCGCCAAGTGGACGCTGCTGGCCTACCCCGGGGACGGCTCCTCCTATCGCCTGCGCATCACCTCGTCGCAGGACCCCGGGGTGGCGTGGGACGTCTCGCCAGCCGGCGTTCGGCGCGCGGCCGCGCCCTGAGCGGTCCGGCCGACGTGCGGCCCTGAAAGGGGGCGCCCATGCCCTTCCCTGCCCCGCTCCGCCGCTTCCGCTCGCCGCCGCTGGCTCGGGCGCTGGCGATCGCCTGCGTGGTTTCGCTGCCGGCGCTCGCCCGCCCGGCGGCGGCCGCGCCGCTCGCCGCGCTGGCACCGAGCTCCACCCTGCTTGCCATCCAGGCCGCGCCCGCGGCCCACGGCTTCGGCGGCCTGGCAACCGATCTCGCGGCGCTGCCGTTGGATGCCGCGGGCACCACCTTGCGATCGGTCCTCGACGAGCTGCAGGTCGCGGCCCGCGGCTCGGGAAGCGATGGCCGGCAGGCCGCCTGGCTGCTGGGTGCGGCCGCCGAGCTGCTGCGACCGGGCGGCCTGGCGGGCGACCTGAGGTCGGCCTGCCCGGCGCTGGCGGGGACCCCCGTCCCGAAACCGCAGGACGCTCTGCTGGCGCTCTCTGCCAGCGGCTACGCGCCGCTGCCGGCCGCACTACTGCTGGTGCGGGTAGCGCCGGCGGACGAGGGCGCCGCGCAGGCGGATGTGGAGGCCCTCACAGGTTGCTTCGGAAACGGCGGCCCGTTGACCCAGGACGGCACCGCGCTGCAGCCGCTGTCGGTCGGCGGGCAAGGCCTGAGCCTCGCGCGGGTGGGGAACGTCGTGGCGATCGCCAGCCGCGTCGATCTGCTGCGCAGCGCGGTGCGGCTGGCACACGGGAGCGGCGAGCCGAGCCTGGCCGCGCGGCTCCCGGCCTCGGTCCCGGCACTCGGCGGGGACGGCGTCGGCGTGCTCGTGGACACGCAGTCGCTGGCGGCGCTGCTCGGTGCCCTCCCTGGCCTGGGTGCGGATCCCACCAGCCGCGCGGCACGGTCCCGCGTGCAGGCCGCGCTGCGCACCGTGCCGCTGCTGGCGATGCGCCTGGCTCCGGAGCCGGACGGCCTCGCCATGACCTCCTGGACGCGCGTCGACCCGAACGGCGGGGACGCTGCCCTGGCGGACCTGCTGCGCTGCCAGGGTTGCCGGGCGCGCCCGAGCCTGCTCACCCCGGCCAGCGCCGTCGCCGTGGAGGCCTCACCGCTCAGGCTCCAGGCCTGGGCACGCTATCTCAGCGGGCTGGTGCGGGACGTGGCCGCCGCCGGCGGAACCGATGTCGACCCCCTTGCGGTGCTCGCGCAACGCACCGGGCTCGACCTGCCGCGCGACCTCTTCCCGTGGCTGGGCGAGGTCGCCACCCGCGTGAGGCTGCCGGCTCCGGCCGGCACCCCAGAAGCGCTGCTGGGCGCCCCAGCACGGCTGACCATCGTGCCGGTGGCCTCGGCGGAGGCGGCCCGCAGCGGACTGGCGAGGCTCGGCCCGGCGCTCGCGGGACTGCTGGCGCGGCTACCCGACAGCGGCACGGCGCTTGGGCGCCTCGCGCCGGACAGGCTCCTGGCCAGCCGGAGCGAACGCTACCGAGGCGTGAGCATCACCCGCATCCAGTTCGGCCCGGGCACCGACCTGGGGGTGGCACTGATCGGCAGTCGGCTGGTGCTCGCCACCCCCGCAGCGGCGATGCACGCCGTGGTGGACACCTATCGCGGTGGCCCGACCTACTTCGACGGTCCGCTCGCGGCGGCGCTGCGAACGGCGCCAGCGGACGCCCGGGCGGTCGCGGCGGCGGATGCCGCCGGCAGCCTGCGGAGTAGCGCAGCGATCCTGCGGGCGCTCTCCCAGCCGCTCGCCTTCGGCGTGCAGACGGCCCTGCTGGCGGCGCATCGCGGCTCCGCCCCGGAGGCCGCGCCGCCGAGCCTGGCTGCGCTCCTCACCCTGACCGAGCTCCCGGCGGATGCTCTGGACGCGGTCGCGGCCCACCTGGGCGTGGCGCGCAGCTGGGTGGCGTGGCAGGACGGCGTGGTGGAGCGGCACTGGCGGCTCCCCATCCAGTGAACGCGGGCGGGGCCCCGGGGGAGCCCCGCCCGTACCACGTTGCCGCGAGGGCGCGCCCGAACGCGCCTCAGTTCGCCTGCAAGTACGGCTGCAGCCGCGCCTGGTAGGCGCTCTTCGGCTGGGCGCCGATCATCGTCTCGACCGGCTGGCCATCCTTGAACAGGATCACCGTGGGGATGCTCATCACGCGGAACTGCATGGCCACCTGTTGGTTGTCGTCGACGTTGAGCTTCCCCACCTTGAGCTTGCCCTGATAGCTGCCTGCGAGCTCCTCGACCACCGGCCCCACCAGTCGGCAGGGGCCGCACCAGGGCGCCCAGAAGTCTACAAGCACGAGGCCGTCGCTGGTCTCGCTGCGGAAGTTGTCATCGGTGAAGACATGCGTGTCTGCCATGGACCCTCCAACGGCACGACGGACCCCCGGTCGCGCCCCAGCTTCGTACCAATCTACGGTTGCCGCGAGCTCCCGCGATGTCGGGTAGTCGACACGGGCCACACGAACATGGCCTCGGCTGGCGCGCCTCGCCTGACCTGCGGCGGCGTCAGCCCCAGCGCCCGGTAGCCGCCCTTGACGGCCGCGCGCACCAGCGCGACCGCGTTGGCCCTGTCGCCGTGAAGCGAACGGGCGAAGGCGACCTCCTCGGTCACCGCCAGGGACGGGCTCGAGCCGCGCGAGTCGGTGCCGAATGCCACGTCCACGCCCAGGCGGGCGTAGAGCTCCCAGGGGAAGCGCCCACACGCCAGCGCCTCGTTGGACCTCGGGCAGTGCACCACGACACAGCCTGCGCGCTGAACCGCCCGGACGTCCTCCTCGTCCACCTGCACCATGTGCACCAGCGTGGGCCTCGCGTCCAGCACGCCCAGGTCCGAGAGGTAGCCCACCGGCGTGCGGCCGCTGGGCTGCCAGCGCACGCCGAGGCCGGCCATGAGCTCGGCGAGCGGGCCCTCACCGCGCCGGTGCAGTGCCAGCTCGCCGGGGCTCTCCGCCACGTGGATCTGCAGGGGCAGGCCGTCGGTCCGGGCGAGCGCCGCCAGCCTGCGCAGCAGCGGCGCGCTCACCGTGTGCGGGGTGTGCGGGCTGATGCCCACCCTCACCCCGCCGGGGCGCTCCAGCTCCCGGAAGGCCGCCAGCTTCCGGCGCGCCTCCTCGAACAACCGCTCGGCGTCGGACGGATCGGGGCCGATCACCTCCCAGTAGGCGACCCCCTCGAGCTCGGGGTGCGTCACCAGGTAGCGCATGACCTCGTCGTCGGTGACGATGTCGCCGATCACGCGCACGCCGCCGGCGAGCACCTCGGCCACGCCGGCGCGCGCAGCCGTCAGGCCGCCCGGACGCTCGCGCCGGTGGCGGATGACCGCGCGGATGAAGTCGTCATAGGCGCCGCGGCTGTAGGGCATGGCGCTCAGCTCGAGATGGGTGTGAGCGTTCACGGGCGGAGGCGACACGGCGAAGCCGGCGTCCTGCTCATCGGCGTCCGGGAAAGCCTCCCGCGCCCGGGCGGCGGCCTCCACGGCGATCACCCGCCGGCGGCCACCGTCGTCCTGGACCACCACCGCACCGTCGGCCCGGGGCGTGCCCAGGCCGTTGTAGATCACCTCGGCGTGCAGGATGGTGCGGTGCAGCACGGCCGGAGGGGCGTCAGCGGAGCGCGGTCGCCCCGGGCCTGGCGCCGCCCGCGTCGGCACCATCGCGGGCGCCCTCGGCCGTGCCGGCGTCGCCCCCCGGGATGCGCGCCAGCAACGCCTCCGCGTCCGGGTAGCGCAGGATGCCGTAGAGGCTGTCACGCTGGGCGGGGCGGTAGCCGGCCTCGACGATCTGGCGGACGATCTCGCGCTCGGGTGTGGCCCGGTGGCGGGCGCCGGCCTGCGACACCACATTCTCCTCCAGCATGGTGCTGCCGAAGTCGTTGCAGCCGAACGACAGCGCCGTCTGCGCCACCTTGTAGCCCATCGTCGGCCAGGAGGCCTGGAAGTTCGTGACGTTGTCCAGCAGCAGGCGGCTGACGGCCACGTTCTGCAGGTACGCGTGCGCTCCGGCACCCGGGGCGCGCCGCTCGATCCGCACGCCCTGCGTCTGCAGGGTCCAGGAGATGAAGGCTGAGAAGCCGTTGCCGTGCTCGGCCAGGGCGCGGTCCTGCTGGTCGCGGATGCGCATCATGCTCTCCACGCGCTCCGCCACCGTCTCGCCGAAGCCGATCACCATGGTGGCCGTGGTGTAGAGCCCCAGGCGCTGAGCGTCGGCCATGATGGCGATCCAGTCGTCGGCAGAGATGCGACCCGGCGCCACATGCTGGGCGTGCCGGACCCGATCCACCAGGATCTCGCCGCCCCCGCCGGGGAGACCGTCGAGACCGGCAGCTTTCAGCTCGCTCAGCACCTCCCGGGGGGCCATGCCCGTGAGGCCGGCCAGCCCCTTGATCTCCTCGGGGCTGAAGGCCTCCACCCGGATGGCCGGGTGATGCTCCTTGAGGTGCCGCATCAGGTCGAGGTACCAGTCGAACGGCAGGTAGCGGTTGACGCCGCCCTGCATCAGGATGCGGGTACCTCCCACGGCCTCGAGCTCCCGGACCTTCTCGGTGATGACGTCGTAGCCGAGTGTGTAGGCGTCGGGCTGCCGCCGGGTGCGGTAGAAGCCGCAGAAGCTGCAGGCCACCGAGCAGACGTTGGAGTAGTTGATGTTGCGGTCGATCAGGTAGCTCACGACGGCCGGGTCGGTGCGTTGCCGCCGCACGGCGTCGGCCGCCGACGCCAGGCCGAAGAGCGGGACGCGGTAGAGCGAGACGGCCTCGTCGGGGGTCAATCGCCGACCTGTGGCCGCCTTCTCGAGGAGGCTCATGGAAACGAGCATAGCACCGGCGGCGCCAGGCTCCCGACGCGGCCCCGACCCCGGCGCGGGAAGCCCCTCCGCGGGTTGTGTACTTGCCTACCGAACGAGGGTAAAATGACACAAATGGCTTCCAAGACGACCGCCGCGCACGTCAGCCCCTGGCGCCCGATCTTCGAGAACGTACGTGAGGCGGTAGGTCACCGCCGCGACGTTCATGGCGTGCTCGGCAGCATCAACTGGCTCCGCAAGGAGATGGAGCGGCGGGGCGCGAACCCCAACGTGGTGCGCAACATCATCTATCGCGACAAGGGCAAGATCGCGGACAAGCGCGTGCTGTTCGAGATCCTGAGCGAGTTGTGGGCGTCGAGCGGCCAGGAGCCGCTGCGCTCGCCCGAGCTCGAGGTGCTGCTGTCTCCGGGGAGCTCCGCCGAGCAGGAGGTGCTCCAGCTCCTCGGGCGCGAGAAGCGCCGCGCCTACCGCGCCTTCGTGGGCGGTGTCCGAGGCAGCGAGACGCCGCGGATGCTGGTGACGGGGCGGCCGGGGTCCGGCAAGACGCTGCTGGCGGACTACATCCAGCACGCCCTGGAGATCCCGCCGAGAGCGGCGGACACCATCGTGCGGCTGGAGTTCGCCTCGAGCGAGCTGGCCGGCTCGCTCACGCGCATGGCGCTCGCCCTGGGCGTGGCGCCGGACCTGGTGGAAGCGAAGCTGCTCCGCATCGGGAGCTCCAGCGCCTTCGCGGTCCAGGCCGACGCGCAGGCGGAGATCGCCCGCATCATCATCGACGCTGCACGCCAGGACACGGGCCGGCTGGTCTTCCTGGTGCACGTCTCGCAGTCGTTGTCGGCCCAGCAGGACAGCCTCGGCATGGTGCCGCTGCGCCTCAACACGCCGGAGGTGCCGCGGGTGACGGCCTCGGAGTGGCTGTGGCTGTCCCTCTTCGAGCCCCTCGGCCGCCTGCCCAACAGCGCTGTGCTGGCCAGCATGGCCGATGTGCCCGCCAGAGCGATGCAGCGCCTGGGCGCCTTCGAGGGCCCGGTGAAGCTCACGCCCCCGACCACCGCCGAAGCACGCCGCTTCGTCAAGGCGCGGCTCCCCCACCTGCCCTCGTCCCAGCAGGAGGACATCGTGCAGCGTGCGGGCCGCTCCTTCGAGGAGCTCCGCACCCTGACGCTGCTCGCCGAGGTGCGGGAGCCGCAGGCCGAGGAGGCGCTGGGTGGCAACGAGCTCTCCATCGAGGAGCTCGGGAAGCTCGTCGAGGCGTCGGGCGACGCGCGCCTGCGCGACTTCCTGGCGGCGGTCGCGGTGCTGTCCATCCCGGAGTTCCCCACCTTCGAGGGGGACACCCTGGCGACCCTCAGGCGAGAGGGCAGGAGCGAGCTCAACACCTTCGAGCTGGCCTTCCTCGATCAGGTGCCCGGCACCGACGGCAGCTACCGTTGCTTCTCGCGACAGTTGGCGCGCGCCCTGCGTCAACGGCTCACCGAGACCGACCCGGCACGCTACCGCGCGCTCAACAGCATCGCGGCGAACGCCTACCAGGACGCCGCCTTCACCTCTCCGACCAGCGAGGAGGCCTCGCGCTTCCTCCATCACGTGTTCGAGGCTCGCGACTGGGACACCATGTCGGCCTGGCTGGCGCGGCACAGCATCCAGCAGTCGCTGGTGAGGCACATCTGGGCGGCGGCCGAGGCGGAGCTCGTGGGCAGCCCCGCGTTCCTCGCCATCGCCAAGCAGGTGGCGGCGCACTACGTCAAGCTCGGCAGCTACGACCACGTCGACGCCCGCAGCGCCTTCGAGGCCCTGGCGCGCGAAGGCGACGACGAAGCGCGGGCCTGGACCACGGTCAAGCGCGCCGAGGGGGAGGTGCTCAAGGGCCGCTTCGAGCCGGCCGAGCGCCTGCTGGACGCAGCTCCCACCTCGGCCGTGCCTCTGCTCGGCGCGGAGGCCGCGCTGGTGCGCGCCAGCATCGCACGGTGGCGCAGCGACCTCGACGAGGCCGCCCGGCTGGTCGACGAGGAGGCGCGGGCCCCGCTCGAGCGGATGACCTGCGACGACAGCGAGTCCTGTCTGGCGCGAGCCAAGGTCTCCGTGTGGGCCGGCCTCATCGCCAAGGACCGCGGCGACCTCGAGGGGGCGCTGAGGCACTTCGCCGGCGTCGCCACCGACGACGACCTCATCCGCGCGCGCATCGCCTTCCAGCGAGGCGACGTCTGCATGAAGCTGGGGCGCTTCGACCAGGCGCTGCGGGAACTGGATGCGGCGGTCGGTCTGGCGGCCAGCTCCGACGCGCTGGACCAGGAGCAGACCCGCTTCCTGGCACGGCGGGGTACGCTCCACCGGCGAAGGGGCGACCTGAGGAACGCCCGCACCGACTTCGACGCCGCCCGACGCATCCTGGAGGCATCCGAAGCGCCGCCGGTGGAACGCGACTTCTGGCTCGCCAAGGTCGACGACGAGGCTGCCCTGGCACTGCTCGCCGAAGGCGCCTTCGAGGAGGCCACCTTCACCCTCGCCCGCAGCATCGACCGCTTCCGTGCCTACGCCGACGTGCTGGAGGTCGACGCCCACTACCGGATCCTCCGTACCACGCTCCACATCGGCCTCGCCTACGCCTGTCGCGGCCTGGCGCGACCCTTCAGGCTCCCCCTGACCTTGCTGCAGCTGCCCGACGTCGACCTGCCGGACCTGCGGCACGCGCGTGAACGCATCGACGAGGTGCTGGGCCAGCTCGAGGCCAAGACCGACGTGGAGCTGTTCGGCATGTTGGTCCACGAGGCCAACCTCCTCGCCAGCCTCGTCGCCGCAGAGCCTGCCGCCGCGCTCGAGCACGCCGAGCGGGCGATGAACGCCTCCAGGTTCGAGTACCAGCGTGCGGTGGCGCTGACGGCCGCCACCACCGCCCACCTGCGCCACGCCGACGCGCGCGGGGCGGCGGCCACGCTGGCCCGGGGAGAGACCTCGCTGCGTCGCGCCTTACCTGCCGACGACCCGGGCGAACGCGGGGACCTCGGGTTGCGGGCCCAGTACGTGGCACTGGCGAGCGCCGCGCAGCTCCAGCTGGGTGCCTCCGGGGAGGCGGCCGAGCGGCTGGCGCTGGCGCTGGAGGACGGCGACCTCTCGGCCTATCACGAGGGCTTGCTGCGAGCGTTCGGCGAGGGCGCCGAGCGGGTGCCGTCGACCGACGGGGCCTGGCGCTCGCACCCCAGGCTGGGGGCGCTGCTCGACCTGACGCAACGCCCCGACGTAGGGCCGGCGCGCCTACCCGACGCGCTGGTGGCACGCTGGCGCAGCCGCCGGCGACCGGTCCTGTCGTGATGCCGGCAGGCCCCTTCCGCGCCCGATGAGCGACGCGGGGGACCGGGAGACCGCATCGCCGGCCGGTGCCGCGCACGTCGAGGTTTGCGTCGGCGGCGACGCTCTGGCCGCGCTCCGGCCCCACCCCGCCATCGACATGTTCCGTCCCGCCGCCAAGCAGCACGAGGCGCTGGTCGGCATCGCCCGAGACCCGCAAACGTGCGTCAGCATTGCCGTCGACGGCGAGCTGATGGTGGCCTATGCCGCCTTCCACCCGCCCTCCGACGTGGAGTCGTGGGGTGAGGACCGCACCGGTCGCATCATCGAGCTCGGCGCGGTGGAGGTGGCGCCGCCCTACCGCGGGCAGCGCCTGGCCCAGCGCCTTCTGGCCGCATCCTTCGAGGACGGGCGCTTCGACGACACCGTGGTGTTCGCCACCATGTACGTGTGGCACTACGACCTCTCCCGCACCGGCCTCAACGACTTCGCGTACAAGCGGCTGCTGGAGCGCCTCTACCGCAGCGCCGGCTTCGTGCCCTTCCCCACGGCCGACGCCGAGATCCGCAGCAGCGCGGCCAACCAGCTCATGGCGCGCGTCGGGGAGCGTGCCGACCCCGTGGTGGTGGAGGAGTTCCACCGGCTCCGCACCAAGCCTCGTTTCTACTGGTGAGGGGCGTTCGCCCCGCCACGCCGCCCTCCCAGGCGGTATCGTCGGCTGGAGCGGTCACGATACCGGGCGGGTTGCGCCCGCGGAGGATGCCATGCTGGTTCAGGACATCATGACGCGTCAGGTGGTGGCCATCGGCCCCGACATGCCCATCCGGGACGTCTGCACGCTGATGGAGCAACGCAACATCCGTCACTTCCCGATCCTCGAGAGCGCCGGCAGCGGGTCCGCCCACGCCGGCAGCCAGGGAGCGGCCGGCGACGACGCCGGCCACGACCGGCTGATCGGCATCGTCTCCGACCGTGACCTGCGCCTGGTCGGCGCCGATCACCCGCTGGCGCCGCGCGGCGTCGCCGCCACGGAGCCCGTCCGCAAGGTCATGATCGCCCCCGTCCTGACGGCCCATCCGCTCGATCCCATCGAGGAGGCCGCCAAGGTGCTCCGCGAGCACAAGATCGGCGCCATGCCGGTGATGGACGGTTCCCGGTTGGTCGGCATCATCACCGGCATCGACATGCTCGACGCGCTGGTCCAGATGTCGGGGGTACACGAGGCGGCGACACGCCTGGAGGTCGAGGTCGCCAATCGTCCCGGCGAGCTCGCCTCGCTGCTCGGCGCCATCGCCGCACGCAGGTACAACGTCTCGAGCGTGATGACCTCGCGCGCCGACGCCGAGAGCGTGACCTTCGTTCTGCGCGTGAACACCCTGGACGGCCGTGGGCTCGCCGCCCACCTGCGCAAGGCCGGCTTCGTGATCCTGTGGCCGGTGGACAAGACCACGGAGCCATGAGTACCGCCGCGAGCGGCGACGGTCCGACGACGGAGCCACCGGCGGCCGCGGGCCGCGAGCCCCAGGTGCGGTTCGTCTACGACGCGGCGCTGGCGACGTACGAGCTCGCCCCCGAGCATCCCTTCCGGCCGGAGCGCCTGGAGCTGACCCGTACCCTGCTGGAGGCCGGGGGCCTGCTGGTGGAGCCCGCTTACGCCGACGTCGACCACCTCACCGAACGCGAGCTCGCCCGGGTACATGCCACCAGCTACATCGACGCCGTGAAGCGCGCCGGGCGCGGCGACGGCCTCGAGGAGGCCTACGCCTACGGCCTCGGCACCGGCGACAACCCGGTGTTCAGCGGCATGCACGAAGCGGTGCTGCGCGTGTGTGCCGCCACCGTGACGGCGGTGGAGCTGGTGGCGAGCGGACGGGCGCGCCGGGCCGCGAGCTTCGCCGGCGGCCTGCACCACGCCCAGCGCGCCAAGGCGTCCGGCTTCTGCGTCTACAACGATCTGGCGCTGGGCATCCGCCGCGCCGTCGACGAGCACGACATGCGCGTCGCCTACGTCGACCTCGACGTCCACCACGGCGACGGCGTGCAGTGGCTGTTCTACGACGCCCCCAGCGTCATGACCGTCAGCCTCCACGAGTCGGGCCGCTACCTCTTCCCCGGCACCGGCCACACCTACGAGACCGGTCGCGGGCCGGGACGCGGCTACGCCGTGAACATGCCGCTCGAGCCGTTCACCGAGGACGCCTCCTTCCTGGAGGTCTTCGACCTGGTGGTGCCGCGGGCGCTGGAGGCCTTCCGGCCCGACCTCATCGTGCTGCAGGCCGGGGCCGACATGCACCGCAACGACCCGCTGGCGGACCTGTCGCTGAGCCTGGCCGCCATGGGCGCCGCCTACAGACGCATGATCGACCTCAGCGAGCGTCTGACGGGGGGCCGCCTGGTGGCGACCGGGGGCGGCGGCTACGACCCGTTCCGTACCGCACCGCGGGCGTGGGCGTCGCTGTGGGCGGCGATGACCGCGCAGCAGATGCCGGAGGTCGTGCCGCCGGCCTGGCGCCGGCAGTGGCAGGCGGCCAGCCCGGTGGCCCTGCCCAGCACCATGGTCGACGACCCGTCGTCGTGGGAGCCGGCGCCGCGGCGCGACACGGTAAGCTCGCACAACCGCGTGGTGGCCGAACGCCTGATGGAGGTGCTGGAGAGGATCTGGGCCGGCGCCCCCGCGGCGGGTCAGGGCCACCGGGATGGGGAGGAGCCCGCATGAGGATCGGTTTCATCGGGCTGGGCACCATGGGCGGCCGGATGGCGCGCCGCCTGCTGGAAGCCGGCTTCGACCTGAGCGTCCACAACCGAACGCGCGAGCGCGAGGAGCCGCTGGCGGCGCTGGGCGCGCGGCGCGCGGCCACCCCCAGGGAGTGCGCCCGCGACCGCGAGCTGGTGATCACCATGGTGAGCGACACGCCCGACGTCCAGGCGGTCGTGCTCGGAGAGGACGGCGTGGTGGAAGGGATGGAGCGGGGAGGCGTGCTCGTCGACATGAGCACCATCAGCCCCGCCACCACGCGCCTCATCGGTGCCGCGCTGACCGATCACGGTGTGGCCATGTTGGACGCGCCCGTCTCCGGTGGCAGCGAGGGTGCCGAGAAGGGCACGCTGTCGGTCATGGTGGGCGGCGACGAGGATGCCCTCGAGCGCGCGCGGCCGCCGCTGGAGGTGCTGGGAAAGGTCGTTCACGTGGGCCCGCTGGGAAGCGGCCAGGTGGCCAAGGCCGTGAACCAGGTCATCATCGCCGGCACCTACGCGGCCGTGGCCGAGGGCCTGACGCTCGCCATGGCGGCAGGCATCGACGTCGAGGCCGCGCATGAGGCGGTCTCTGGCGGTGCGGCGGGTTCCTGGGGGCTCACGCACCGGGGCCCCAACATGATCCACGGCCACTACCCGCTCGGCTTCCGCACCCGGCTCCACCGGAAGGACCTCGGCATCGCCTTGCAGTCGGCCCGCGACCTGGGGGTCGCCATCCCGGTGGCGGCCTACGTCGAGCAGCTCGAGACCAGCCTGGTGAGGCGCGGCTTCGGCGACGAGGACGTCTCCAACATCGCACGCATCGTGCGGGAGCAAGCCGGGCTCGCCGAGGAAGCCTGAGCCCCCGCGGCCACGCCGCGGATCAGCGGCACGGCTTGCGCGCCACCACCCACACCCGGGCCGCATCCTCCGGCGCGGGGTGTGCGCTGGGGTAGGAGAGCGCCTCGACCGCCTCGAACCCGGCCTCGCCGAGTAGCGCGCGCAGCTCCGGAGGGTCGTAGGGCCGCTCGCGATGCACCTCGGTGAAGGCGCCCACCTGCGTCTCGCAGAAGGCCTCCACGGTCGCGAGGCCGCGCGCCTCGTCGAAGCTGTGGACCCAGCGGTAGTAGACGTCGCCCGCCCAGCCCTCGACGCAGCCCCCCTCCCAGAGGTCGCGCAGTCCCACGGTAGTGTTCATGTCGAAGATGAACAGCCCGCCGGGCATCAGCAGCCGCCACACGCGACGGGCCATGGCCGCGAAGCCCGCGGGATCGAGCAGGTTGTTCAGGGCGTCGAAGACCGAGTAGGCCAGCTCGAAGCGTCCGCGGAGTCGTAGTCGCCGCACGTCCGCGCGGTGGAAGCGCACCTCCGGCAGCTTGCGCCGCGCCACGGCCAGCATGGCGTCCGACGCATCGACGCCGACGACCTCGAGGCCTCGCGCCACCATCGGGGCGGTGGCGTTGCCCGTGCCGCAGCCAAGGTCGAGCAGCCGGCCGCCTCGGAACCCGCGCTCCCGCGCCAGCCGCAGGATGAAGTCCGTCCACTCCTGGTACTCGACGTCGGCCATGATGGCGTCGTACACCTCGGCGAGGGCGGTGAAGGGCCTGGGTTGCATGCGCGCACAGTATACGGTCGGCCCCGGCGGCGCCCGGGCGCCCGGTCCCGCGCGGCGAGCCCCGACGCCTCGGCTCGCGCCCAGGCCGTCTGGGGGAGCGTGGCGGTCGTCGTCCCCGACCCGCCCGCAGCCTGCTAGCGTCTGCCCAAGCCTCGAGGGTCGCCTCGGTTCCGATGCCCCCCGGCGGGGCGCCCTCGGGCCTACTTCCCGGTCGACCGCCGCCTAGCTCGAGCGGTCAGCGCCTTCCCGCAGCAACAGCACGATCTTCCCGATGTTGCGGTTGTCACGCATCCGGGCATGGGCCGCCGCCGCCTCCTCGATCCTCATGACCCGGTCGATGACGGGGTCGAGCCTGCCCTCCGCCAACGCCTGTCCGAAGCGCTCCTCGAACGCCTCGCGGATGCGTATCTTCTCGTCCAGCGGCCGGGCCCGCAGGGTGGACCCCTTGAGCATGGCGCGCTTGCCCATCAGGCGGAGGATATCGAAGGTGGCGCTACGTCCGCTCAGCGACGCGATGAACACCATCCGCCCGTTCAGGTTCAGGAGATCGAAGTTGCGCTCGAAGTACGCTTCGCCCACCATGTCGAGGATCACGTCGACGCCGCCGGCGTGGTCTGCGATCACCTCGGCGAAGTCGCGCTGACGGTAGTTCACCACCAGCTCCGCCCCGAGCTCACGGCACGCCGTCACCTTCGCCTCGCTGCCCGCGGTGGCGAACACCGACGCCCCCGCGAGCACCGCCTGGCGGATGGCTGCGGTGCCCACGCCACTGGCGCCGCCGTGCACCAGCACCCTCTCGCCGGCGCGCAGGCCGGCCTCCAGGAAGAGGTTGAGGAAGGCGGTGAAGGCCGCTTCCGGCAACGCCGCCGCCTCGGCGAAGCTCCACCCCTCCGGAACGGGCATCAGCATGCCGGCCGGCACCGCCACGCGCTCCGCGTAGCCGCCGCCGGGAAGCAGGGCGCACACGCGGTCACCGAGGCGTACGCCGCGGACGCCCTCGGGCACCTCGCTCACGACCCCGGCCATCTCCAACCCGAGGATCTCACTCTCGCCCGGCGGCGGCGGGTAGGAGCCGGCGCGTTGCGACAGGTCCGCCCGGTTGAGGGCGGTGGCGTGCACGTCCACCATCACCTCGCCGGGCCGCAGGCGCGGGTCGGGAACGTCCGAGTAGCTGAGCTCGCCGCCTTCGCCAACCACGATCGCCTTCATGAGCGCCTCCCTGCCGCCGATACTAACGCGTCGTGGCTGCGCGGCCGGCCGCCGCCGCGGCCCCGGGCAGGTGTGGGGCATCGCTCGCAATGCCGGCCTCGCGGACCTGATAGCGTAGCGTCATGATCGGGGTTGATCTCGGGACCACCAACGTCCGCATCCATGTCAAGGGCAGGGGCGTGATGCTCCGGGAGCCCGCCGTGATTGCGGTCGTGAAGGGCACTACCGACGTCAAGGCAGTGGGTCAGGACGCCTACCGCATGCTCGGCCGCACGCCGGGCAACATTACCGCCGTAAGGCCCATGGCCGACGGCGTCATCGCCGACTACACCCTCACCGAGAAGATGCTCAAGGCCTTCATCTCCAAGGTGCTGACCGGCGCCAACCGCCTGCTTCGACCCAACATCATGGTGTGCATCCCCAGCGGCATCACCGAGGTGGAGAAGCGCGCCGTCCTGCAGGCCGTGAACGAGATCGGCGCGCGCAAGGCGTTCCTCATCGAGGAGCCCGTCGCCGGGGCGATCGGGGCCGGCATCAACATCGCCGATCCGGTCGGGTCGATGGTGATCGACATCGGCGGCGGCACCACCGACATCGCCATCATCTCGATGGGCGGCATCGTGGTGTCGGAGAGCCTGCGGATCGCGGGCAACACCTTCGACCGCGACTTGATGGCGTTCGTCAAGGCGCAGCACAACCTGCTCATTGGCGACCGCACCGCCGAGGAGATCAAGCGCACCGTCGGTGCGGCGGTGGTCGTCAACGAGGACGACGATCGCGCCATGGAGGTGCGTGGGCGCGACCTCATCGACGGCATGCCCAAGAGCGTGAGCATCACCACCGAGGACGTCGTCCGGAGCCTCGGCGGCTCGCTCGACAAGATCGCGGCCGGCGTCCGCAAGGTGCTGGAGCAGGCGCCCCCCGAGCTGGTCTCCGACGTCATCGAGCGCGGCATCGTGATGACCGGCGGCGGGGCCAAGCTGCGCAACCTCGACGCCTACCTCAGGCGCGTGACCAACATCCCGGTGGCGGTCGCGGAGACGCCCGAGGACTGCGTCGTGCTCGGCACCGCCAAGGCGCTCGACATGTCCCACGTGCTTCAGGACGCGCGCAGCACCGTCCTGCGCTACTGACCGGGGCGCGGCGCCGTCCAACAGCGGTAGGCGTGGTGGGAGACGAACCCGGCGGTGGCGTAGAGCGCCAGGGCGGCGGCGTTGGCGGGATGGACCTGGAGGTAGGCAGCCGCAACACCCTCCGCCTTGCCCCAGCGGGCGATGCCCGCCAGCACGGCTCGTGCCGCGCCGCGCCGGCGCGCCCTGGGACGCGTGGCCATGTTGAAGACACCCAGCCGGGCGCCGGCAGCCACGCCCAACCCGGCGCTCACCGGGAAGCCGTCCAGCTCCGCGGACACGAACACCGCGGACGACGCCATAGCCCCGAGGCCGGCGGCCCGAACCGCCATCGCCGCCGCATCGCTTCAGCTGCCGCGCGCCAGCGTCTCCAACCAGGCGTCGCTCGGGGCCCTCTGCCAGCGAACCCGGAACTCCCCCGTGCCGGCGCAGGGCGCCATCGCCGTGAGCTCGGCGGTCTGCACCAGGGCGCCCGCCTCGCAGGCGTAGCCGCGCCGGGCGAGCGCGCCCTCGAGCGCTTCGATGGGCGCGTGCACGGCCCCGGTGGCGTTCTCAGCCGCCGGCGATCTCCATCAACTCGAGCTCGAAGTTCAGATCCTGGCCGGCGAGCGGGTGATTGGCGTCGAGCGTGACGCTGTTCTCACCGACCTCGGCGACGGTCACGGGCACCGCCTGGCCATCGGCCTGGCGCAACTCCAGCCGCATCCCGGGAGCGATGCCCAGGCCTTCCGGCACCTGCTCCCGCGGCAGGTCGAGCACCAGGTCCGAGCGCCGCTCACCGTACGCCTCGCCGGCCTCGACACGCGTCTGACGCGCCTCGCCGACCTCCATGCCCTCGACGGCCTGCTCGAAGCCGGGGATGACCTCGCCCGAGCCTACCGTGAACTCCAGCGGCTCCCGCTCGCGCGACGAGTCGAACACGGTTCCGTCGTCGAGGCGCCCGACATAGTGCACTCGCACGGTGTCGCCATTCTTGGCGGCTGCCATGGTGGCCTCCTTCCTGGCGACCGGGCCGCCCGGCGTGGGGGGCGGCCGGCGGCCGCGGCGGGGCAGTCTAACCGCCGGCGGGCGCGCCGCCGGCTCAATGGATCACGAAGATGCCGAGCAGGCCGCCGGCCACGATCAGCAGGGCCGGATGTACGTTGAAGCGGAGCGACAGCACGAAGGCGCCGGCCCCCAGCAGCCACAGCGCCCAGTTGCGCAACCACTGCGGCGGGAGGCCGAAGGCGCGCGGCGCGAACTCCCACACCACCAGCGCCAGCAACGCCACCACCACCGGCCGCACGCCCCGCAGGAAGTGCTCGATGACGGGGCTGTTGCGGTAGCGCATGTACAGCGCTCCCAGCGCGATCATCGCCAGCGCCGTGGGCACGGCGATGCCGATGAGCCCCATCAGCGCCCCCAGCCAGCCGGAGACCTTGAAGCCGACGTAGCCGGCCAGCTTGGTGGCGATGGGCCCGGGCAGCGAGTTGCCGAAGGCGAAGGCGTCGAGGAACTCGTCCTTGGTGAGCCAGTGCTGCACCTCGACGACCTCCTCCTGGATCAGGGGGATCATCGACGGTCCGCCGCCGAAGCCGAACAACCCGACCTTGGCGAAGGACCAGAACAACCGGAAGAGCTGCATGCTGCCGAGTCTACCGTCCCCGGCGCGTTCCCGCGCCCACGGCGGGCAGCGCGGGGGCCACCGCCCAGCGGCGACGCGGCAGGCGCGACCGGCCACGCGCACCCAGAAGGCGACGCGCGCCGGACCCCGCTTCCGTCCTCGCCATCAGCTCCTCTCCGTGCTGGTCTCGCGCACGTCGAGAAGATCGCGGAGGTAGTCGCCGAAGAAGTTGATGCTGAGGACGGTGACCATGATCGCCACGCCCGGGAAGATCCCCAGCCACCATGCCCGGGTGATGAAGCTCCTGCCGTCGCTCAGGATCAGGCCCCAGGTGGGCGTGGAGGCCTTGACGCCCAACCCCAGGAAGCTGAGCCCCGCCTCGGCGAGGATGGCGTAGGACACGCTCACCGTCGCCTGCACGATGAGCGGCGCCATGGAGTTGGGGAGGATGTGGCGGAGCATCAGCCGCAGGTCCGAGGCGCCCAGCGCCCGCGCGCCTTCGACGTAGTCCAGCTCGCGGATGGTCAGCACCATGCCGCGGGCGATGCGCGCGAAGTCGTCCAGGAAGGCCAGCGCGATCGCGATGATGACGTTGCTCAGCCCCGCCCCGAAGACGGCGACCAGGTACACGGCGATGATGAAGTTGGGGAAGGCCCATTGGAGGTCGATGTAGCGCATGATGATGGTGTCGAGCCAGCCGCCGTAGTAGCCGGCCAGGACGCCCATCACCACGCCCACCAGCATCGACGAGAACACCGTGGCTACGCCCACGAACAACGACACCCGCGCTCCGTAGATCACCCGGCTGAGCAGGTCGCGCCCCAGGTCGTCGGTGCCGAACGGATGGTGCCAGCTCGGGGCCTCGAGCATCGTGTAGGCCATGCTGTCTGGGTTCGCCGGCGACACGTAAGGGGCCAGGACGGCTGCCAGCACCAGGATGAGCAGCACGACCAGGCCGATCGACGCGCGGCGGTCGGCCAGCAACACCTTCAGCCAGCGCGGCCGGCGACGCCTGGCGGGAAGAGCGTGTGCGGTGATCTCCGACACGGGGACGGGCTCGGCCACGCGGCTCACCTCAACCGGATGCGAGGGTCGATGAACGTGTACAGCACGTCGACCACGAGATTCGTCGTGACGAAGATGGCGGACACCACCAGGATGGCTCCCTGCACCACTGGATAGTCGCGGTTGAGGATGCCCTGGATCAGCACGCGGCCGAGCCCTTTGATGGAGAACACGTTCTCGACCACCACGGCCCCCGCCATGAGCAGGGCGAAGGCGATGCCGACCACGGTGATTACCGGGATGAGGGCGTTGCGGAAGGCGTGCTTCATGACGACCTGCCGCTCCACCAGGCCCTTCGAGCGGGCGACGGTGATGAAGTCCGCGCTCAGGACCTCGAGCATCGAGGAGCGGATCATGCGCGCCAGGATGGCAGAGAAGGCCGTTCCGATGGCCGTCGCCGGCAGGATGAGGTGCTTGAACCAGGGCCAGAAGCCGTCCGAGAGAGGCGCGTACCCGATCGCGGGCAACCACTGCAGGCGCGCGGCGAAGATGATGATCAGCACGATGCCCAGCCAGAAGTCGGGCATGGACAGGCCCAGGAACGCCAGCAGCGTGAAGCCGTGGTCGAGGGGGGTGTTCCTGCGCACCGCCGATACGATCCCGGCCGGAACGGCGATGGCCATGGCGATCAGGAAGGCCAGGAGCGCCAGCGACATGGTGCGGGGGAAGGCTTGCTCGATGATCCGGCTCACCGGCTCGCGGCTTCCGTAGATCGACGCTCCGAAGTCACCGTGGCAGATGTTCCACAGCCACAGGCCGTACTGCACGTAGACGGGCCGGTCCAGCCCGTACTTGTGCTTGAGCACCGCCACCGCGTGCGCGTCGCCGGTGTCGAAGAGCATGGCCTGCACGGGATCGCCGGGCACGGCGCGGAGCATGAAGAAGACCAGCGTGGCTACCGCCCACATCACCACGATCGCGGCCAGCACCCGCTTCAGAAGATAGCTCGTCACTGCGCGATACCTCGGGCGGCGCGGCGCCGCCGGCAAGATGGTGGGACCGGCGCCGGTCGTCGCGGGCGAGATAGGTCCGGCGACGACCGGCGCGGTCGGCGTTGGCGGTCAGGCGAGGGTGACGCGGTCCAGGTCGACCAGCCCTGGGATCCGGCTCTCCGCCGGGAAGACGACCTGCTTGCGGTACACGAGGATGTCGAGCGGGTGGAACAGGAAGGCCGACGCCACCTTGTCGGAGGTGAGCTTGTTGGCCTGCTGCACCAGCGCCTTGCGCTTGGGCAGGTCTGGCTGGACCCGCTCCTCGTCGGTCAACTTGTCGACCTCCTTGTCCGAGAAGTAGCCGAACGACTGCGTGGCCTTGTCGCGGTCGGGGCCGTTGAACTTCGAGGTCGTCAACATCCAGTCCACCAGCCCATCGTCCGGGTCGTAGTCCCCGCCCGAGCCGACGCGCAGGATGTCGTAGTCGTTGGCATCGAAGTGCTGGATCAGCACCGAGAAGTCCTGAACGTCGAGCTCGACGCTGATGCCGAGGTTACGCTTGAGGATGTCGGCGATGATCAGCGACTCGCGCTTGCCGGCCGCCGTGGTGGTCAGCTTCAGGGTGCGGAACCCCTTCCCACCCGGGAAACCCGCGTCTGCCAGGAGCTTCTGGGCGGCCGCCAGGTCGAAGCGCTGCTCGCTGGTGGAGTCGATGGCGTCGTCGTAGTAGTAGCGCATGGCGGGGTTGATGCTCCCGAAGGCGGGCACCCCGCGCCCGAACTGCGCCCGCTTGATGTAGTCCTTGCGGTCGAGCGCCTTGGCGATGGCGAGGCGCACCATGAAGCCCTTCTGCTTGACCAGCTCGGAGAACGGCGGGTTGAAGTCGGTGACCTTGAAGGGGTCGCGCCAGGGGTTGATCCACACCGACTGGAAGCCGGGACCCGGGATCTGGCTCACGACCAGGTCCTTGTTGGCCACGAAGCGGTCGATGAGCTCGGCGGCGGGTGGGTTCCCACCGATGAGCTGGATGTCGCCCGCCTCGATGGCGGCCGCCAGCGCCTCCGGCTCGGAGATGGGGGTGATGCTCACGCGGTCGAGCTTCGGCCGCGACGGATCGTAGTACTTGTCGAACTTCGCCAGCTCGACGCCTTGGCCGAGCTGGTGCGCCGTGACCATGAACGGCCCGGTCCCCACGGGCTTCAGGCCGTAGGCGGCCGCGCCCATCTCCTTGAGCGCGCGCTGGTTGACGATGGCCAGGGCGCGGCCGCTGGAGCGCTCCGTCACCTTCACCAGGAACGACGCCTGCGGCGCCTTGAGGTTGAAGCGCACGGTGTGGTCGTCGAGCTTGTCGACGCTATCCACCCCGGCCAGCACGCTCGATTGGATGGACTGTTTGGGGTCCTTGGAGCGGTTGTAGGTGAAGATCACGTCGTCGGCGGTGAACGGGTCGCCGTTGTGGAACGTCACGCCCTGACGCAGCTTGAAGGTGTAGTGGAGGCCGTCGGAGGTGACCGTCCAGCTCTCCGCGAGGTCGCCTTCCGCAACCAGCTTGGGGTTGATGTGCGTCAACCCGCCCAGGACGTTGGACGCGATCTGGAACTCGAGTACCTGGTCGATCTGGGCGGGGTCCAACGTGGTGATCTCGCCAGTACCGGCCCAGCCCGCCTTGAGATGACCGCCGCTGGCTCCCTGGGCGTAGGCCAGCCCGCGCAACCCCGGTGCCAGGCGCACGGTCGACAGCAGCCCGGCTGCCGCCATGAGCCGCAGAACGGTGCGGCGGCTGAGACGGGGACCGCTCAGCTCCTCCACCGTCAGCCCGAACAGGGGGTCGCCAGCATCGAACTGCTTGGCGTCGTCTATCTCGCGCTCGAGCGCCTCGGCATCGCCCTCGGTCATGTCCTCGGACGCCCACTCGGCGTCGTTCACGTCATCCCTACGATCCTTGCCCACGGCTGACTCCTTCGCATCGCCACCGCTCCGGGCGACGACTGAACGTTGCCCTCTCCGCCGCATCACGAACGACCGCCTGCCGGCCTCCCTTCCGCGTCCTCAGCCCGGCCGCTCCGCGGCCGACCGCGCGCCCACGGCGCGTGCCGAGAAGACTTTGCGCATGGTGCCCCCAGTAAAGCCAGATTCCTACGCATTGTCAACCTGGGACCGGGTTGATTATGCTGAATGCGTTCCGAATTCGAGCCCGTGCCGCGCAGAGGAGGGTGCATGCAGCTCGACGAGCTGGACAAAGCGATCATCGTCGCGCTGGAGGACGACGGGCGACGGCCCTTCCGGGACATCGCCCGCGACCTCGGCGTGGCCGAGAGCACCGTGCGCTCGCGTGTGACGCGCCTTCAGGAGCGCCACCTCATCCACATCACCGCGGTCGGCGACCCGCTGCAGCTCGGCGTGGAAGCCGCCGCCATCATCCTGGTGAGGGTGCGGCCCGGCACCGTGGCGGAGACCGCCCGTGCTCTCACCCGCCTGCCTTACGTGCGCTTCGTCGGAACGTCGTTCGGCCAGGCCGACATCGTCATCCAGACGGTGCACAGCAGCGTGAAGGGCTTGCACGCCTTCGTCTCCGAGGAGCTGCCCACACACTGTCCGGCCATCACCAGCACCGAGACCTTCCAGCTTGCCGAGGTCATGAAGAGCTCCTGGGACTGGCGCGAGTGGTTCGCCCTCAAGGAGGCCGACGGCGCCGCGGCGGGCAGCGGCTGAGCCGGCGGGGGTCGCAGGCGTCGCTCAGGCGGGGCCGGCCGGCGGTCCTTGCGCGGCCCGGCCAGCGAGGCGCCCGGCTCCCCCCACGCCGACGGCGTAGTAGAGCGCCAGCAGACCCCACAGCACCAGCACCGGCATCCCACCCTGGCCGGTGGCCAGTGCCAGGGCCGCGAACCACGCCGGCGTGGAGAGCACCACGGCGCCGAGCAACGCTGCGGAGAGCGCGCGCCGCCTGTCCGGCCCGCGCCCCGCCAGCCCCGCCAGCACCAGACCGAGCGGCAGCTCGAGGCACGCTAGCGCCACCAGCACCCAGCCGAGCAGCGGGCTGGGGTTGGTGTGCATGTGGCTGAGCAGGCGCACCACGATGGCGAGGGCGAGGGCGACCACCAGCTGGCCCAGGAACATCAGGGCGTACACGCTGCGCAGCACCGCGGCCGCATGCCGCCGGTCGAGCGACGGCGCCTTGAGGTAGTGGTCGAGTCCTGGGAAGCGCATGGCCCGGGAGCGCCACCCGTGCCGCGACACGCCGGCGGGCTCCGAAGGGGCAGTCTACCGCAGCTCGGCGACCGGTGCGCCGTGCGCCCGCCGGCGCCCCCGCACCAGGAGGGCGAAGCGCGTCAGCAGCAGCACGGCGGCGACGGCCAGACCCGCCACCAGCCCGAACCACAGCCCGGCGGGACCCACCCTGGCCGGGAAGGCCAGCGCCACGCCGACCGGCACGGCCACCAGCCAGTACGCCACCAGGGTAAGTAGCATCGGGGCGCGCGTGTCCTTGAGGCCGCGCAAGGCCCCGGAGGCGGTCACCTGGGTGCCGTCGAACACCTGGAAGATGGCGGCGATGGCCAGGAAGCGCCGCGCGAAGCCGACCACCACGGCGTTGGCGGAAGCGTTGACGGGGAGGTAGAGACCGATCACGACATCGGGCGCCAGGCGGAAGAGCAGCCCTGCGCAGGCCATGAAGGCGATGCTCATGGCGACGCCGGTGAGCCCGCCACGTGCGACGCCGGCGGCGTCACCCCGCCCGGCGGCCTGTCCGACGCGTATGCCCGTGGCAATGCTGACGCCGAGCGGCACCATGAAGGTGGTCGAGGCGCTCTGGAGCGCGATCTGGTGGCCGGCGAGCGCCGCGTCGCCGAAGCGTCCCATCATCATCGCCGTCAGGGCGAACAGCCCCACCTCGAAGCCGAGCGTCAGGCTGATCGGCCAGCCGATGCGCAGCAGCTCCCGCAGCATCGCCGGGTCCGGGCGCCGCAGGCCGCTGAACACCCGGAACCTGCGATAGCGCAGCCGCAGGTAGACGGCCACCAGGGTCGCCATGGTGGCGTACACCAGGGCCGTGGCATAGCCGGTCCCTACCAAACCGAGCCGTGGCAACCCCAGCCTGCCGAACATCAGCACGTCGTTCGCCAGCACGTTGAGCGCCACGCCCACCGCCGCCACCGCCAGGATGGGGCGGGTGTCGCCCTGTCCCTCCAGGAAGCCACGCAGCGCCGTCAGCACGAGCGCAAAGGGAAAGCCCCACGCCATCGCCCTCAAGTAGGCGCCACTGGCCGCCGCCACGCTCGGCTCCTGCCCGGTCAGGAGCAGGAGCTGCCGGGCGTACACGAACACCAGCACGCCCGGAACCGTCAACCCCAGCGCGAGCCACAGCCCCTGGCGCGCGGCCCGTCCCGCCTCCTCGGGCCTGCCTCCGCCATGGGCCTGCGCCACCATCGGTCCGACGGCGAACAACACGCCCATGCACACGATCAGCACCAGCGTGAAGAGCGTGCTGCCCAACGCGATGCCGGCGAGCTGATGCGCCCCCAGGCGGCCGACCATCAGCGTGTCCACCACGCTCATGCCGTTCTGGGCGAGCTGCGCCAGCACCAGCGGCACCGCCAGCAGGCTCAGCCCACGCAGCTCGTGTCCCCAGGTCGACCTCCGCGGCGCCATAGGGACACACGATACTCTGGCGGCCGAGCGCGCGCGCTCGGCCGCCAGTGCGACGCGTCAGCAGCGACTCAGCGGTTGATGGCGATCTTGTGCACCTTGGCTTCGGCCAGCTTGGGCATGCGCAGCGACAGCATGCCGTCCGCCACCTGCGCCTCGATCTTGTCGACCTCGACGGCCGCGGGGAGCTTCACGGTGCGGCTGATGTCACCGCGCGGGATGCTCTGCAACCAGTAGCGGCGGCCGTCCTCCGCGGCTTCGGGCAGCTTGCCGCGGACGCTGAGCTGGCGGCCCTCGATGCTGATATCCAGGTCGTCGATGTTGATGCCGGGCACCGCCATCTCCAGCACCAGATCGCTGTCGGTCTCGAACAGGTCGATGGGGTACCCGACCCATTCGGTACCGCCGTGGAGCGTGCTGCCGAACTCGCTCAACACCCGGTCGAACTCCTCGAAGGGATCGAGCGCGAAGCGGCGGACGGGAAGCGTGCGCGTGTTGCGAACCAGCGCCATGGTCATTCCTCCTTAGCGTGGGCGTTGCGGGCCCGGCGGATCCCACGGACCCGGCCGGCGCCCTTTTCACACTCTTGAGTATAGAAATCTGAGTGCTCTCGTGTCAAGTCTTATGATGCCATTCGCGACACATCGCCGTCACCGCGGCAGCTTGAACCCTCCGTGGTGCTCGCTGCGGTAGTAGTCGTCGATCTCGTCGGCGATGGTGCTCACGTCATCCACCACCTTGAACAGGTGCAGGTCGCGCTCGGAGATCGTGCCCTGTCGCTGGAGCGTGCCCTGCAACCACTGCAGCAACCCTCGCCAGTACTCCACGCCGATCAGGTAGACCGGGAAGGGCTTGATCTTCCTCGTCTGGATGAGCGTGAGCGCCTCGAACAGCTCGTCGATGGTCCCGAAGCCGCCGGGGAACACCACGAAGGCCGTGGAGTACTTGACCATCATCACCTTGCGCACGAAGAAGTACTTGAACTGCAGGCTGTCGGTCTGATACGGGTTGGGCTCCTGCTCGTGGGGCAGGTCGATATTGAGCCCGATGCTGCGCGCCTCGGCTTCGAAGGCGCCGCGGTTCGCCGCCGCCATGATGCCGGGGCCGCCGCCGGTGATGATGGCGTAGCCGGCCCGCGCCAGATCGGCCGCCAGCGCCCTCGCCCTGCCGTAGGTGTCGGCCTCGTCCCCGACCCGCGCCGAGCCGAAGATGGTCACCGCCTTGCCGACGTCCGCCATCTCCTCGAAGCCCTGCACGAACTCCCCCATGATGCGGAACATGCGCCAGGAGTCCTCCGCGAGTGCATCGATGACGTACTGCTTCTCCAGGCTGTCCATGCCGCATGCTACCCGGACGTTGCCGGGATGAGGTGCTCAGGCTGCGCCGAGCGCGCCCGGCTCCGGGCACAAGGCGAGCAACCGGCCGAGGTCCGGGGCCAGCTCGGTGGGCGCCGCCGCCCGCAAGCGCGCGTCACCCTGGGTGCCCCAGGTGACGGCGTAGGTCGGCAGCCCCGCGGCACGCCCCGCCTGCACGTCCCCGTCGGTGTCTCCCACCATCCAGGCGCCGCGGCCGGCGACGGCGTCGATCGCCCGCAGCACCACGTCGGGCGCCGGCTTGTACGGCGGCGCATCGGTCCCCTCCACGTGGTCGAGAAGGTCGCACAGGCCCACGCGCTCCACCAGCCGCCGAGCGATGGCAGTGCCCTTGGTGCTGGCCACGACCCGCAAGTATCCGCGCTGCCCGAGCTCTCCGAGCAGCTCGACGACGCCGGGGTAGGGGCGGCTGCGGTCGGCCAGGTGCCCCGCGTAGTAGGTGCGGTAGCGGCGGCACAGCTCGTCGATCCGCTCCGCGCCGGCGAACCTGCCGAACATGCTGTCGAGCGGTTGGCCGAGGTTCTCCCACACCGCGGCCTCCGCTGGCGCGGGCAAGCGAGCCGCCTCGAAGGCGTGAAGGAAGCTCGACACGATGTCGGGGAGCGAGTCGACGAGCGTTCCGTCGAGGTCGAAGACGATGACCGGGCGCATGGGGCGCAGTATGGCATGCGCGGCGCCCGGACCGCCGTCCACGCGCGTGCCGGTCACACCTTCAGATAGGCGACGGTCACGCCGTGCCCGCCCTCGTAGGGCAGGGCGTCCTCGATCCGCTCCACGCGCTTGTCGCGTTTCAGGAAGCTGCGCACTGCATCGCGCAGCGCACCGGTGCCCTTCCCGTGCAAGATCCGCACCGACCCCACCTTGAGAGCGTGCGCCTCGGCCACGAAGTCGCGGAGCTTCTCCAGCGCCGGCTCGACCCGTTCGCCGCGGATGTTGAGCTCGCGCTCGAAGCCGCCGCCGGCTAGCGCCGGCCCGCCACCAGTGGCTGGCAGGCCGGGCTCGGCAGCGGAAGCGGCTGCCTGGCGGCTGGCGGCCACCGGTCGCACCTCGCGGCGCGGAACCTCCACCTTGAGCAGGCCCAACTGCACCAGCACCGTGTCGCCGCGGTCCTCGAGGATGGGACCCTCCGCGTTGTACTGCGCCACGCGCACCTGCGCCCCGGGGCGCAAGGCGTCTCCGACCGGCTCCGGGCCGGCGCCCGCCGCCCGGCTCCGGGCCTCGCGGCGGAGCGCCTGGATAGCCTCGAGCGCCTGCGAGCGCTGCTCCGGGTCCTGCGTTGCGGTGCGGCGCAAGCGCGTCGCCTGCTGGAGCGTGTCCTGGAGCATGCTGTCGGCCCGCTGCGCGGCATCGGCGAGGAGCGCCTCCTCTCGCCCTCGCAAGCGGGTGATCTCGTCTCGCAACAGCTGCGCCTCGTGACGGGCTCGCTCACCCGCCTGGCGGGCGTCCTCGAGCTCGGACTGGAGGGCGGCACGCTGCTCCTCGAGGGTCTCCAGCAACGACTCGAGCCGCTCGCCGGCCGGCCCCAGCAGCTCCGCGGCCCGCTCCAGCAGCTCTTTCCCCAGCCCCAGCCGCTCGGCGATCGAGAGGGCGTAGGAGCGCCCCGGCTGCCCCACCACCAGCTCGTAGCTCGGCTCCAGCCGCTCCACGTCGAAGCGCATGGCCGCGTTGCGCACGCCCTCCACCTCGGAGGCGAACACCTTCAGCGGCGCCAGGTGGGTGGTGATCAACCCCTTCGCGCCGCTGGCGAGCACAGCCTCGAGGAACGCCTGGGACAACGCCGCGCCCTCGTCGGGGTCGGTACCCGAGCCCAGCTCGTCGACGAGCACCAGGGTGGCGGCATCGGCGCGCTCGGCGATGCGCTTCAGGTTGTGCAGGTGCCCCGCGTAGGTGCTCAAGCTCGCCTCGATGCTCTGCTCGTCGCCGATATCGCTGAGGAGCGCCTCGAAGCGCGGCAGGCGCGGCCGCGCCGGCCCGCCCGCAGCGCTGGCCGCCGCGCCCGTTCCGTCGGCTGCGCCCACGCCCTCTCCGGCCGCCACGAACAGCCCGCTCGCCGCCATCGCCACGGCCAGCCCCAGGGTCTTGAGCAGCACCGTCTTGCCACCGGCGTTGGGGCCGGTGATGACGAGCAGCCGAAGATCTTCGTCGAGCTCCAGGGGGTTCGCGACGCAGTCCTCGATCAGCGGGTGGCGCGCCCCCGGCAACACCACGGGGCCGCCATCCACCACCGTCGGCCGCGTGAGGCGCCAGTCGCGAGCCAGCCGGGCGCTGGCGTTGGCCAGATCGAGCTCGGCGACCACCGCGAGGGTCTCGTCGACGGCCGGCTCGTCGGCCAGTCGCCGGCCCAGCGCCAGCAGGATGCGCCGCACCTCGTCCCGCTCCTCCATCTCCAGCAGGGCAAGCTCGTTGTTGAGCGGCACCACCGCTGCCGGCTCCACGAACACGGTGGCCCCGGAGTCGCTGCGGTCGACCGCGATCCCCGCCACGCGGCTCTGCGCGGACGCGCGGATGGGGATGACGTAGCGGTCCCGCCTGAGCGTGATGATGGGGTCCTGCACGCTGGCAGCGTGGGTCTCGAGAAGGCGCGTCAGCCGCTCGCGGATGCGCCCTCGCAGCGGGCTCAGGCGCCGCCGGATGTCGGAGAGCTTGGGGGTGGCCTCGTCGCGCACCTTGCCGTCGCCGTCGAGCTGCTCGCGCACGACTCGCAGCGCCCCGTCGAAGCTGCCGATCCTCGCAGCCAGGTCCGCAAGCGCGGGCCGCTCCCCGCTCTGCAACCCACGACGCAGCGTGGCGGCCGCGTCCAGCGTGTAGGCGACCGAGAGGATCTCCGGTCCCTCCAGCAGGTTGCCGTCTCGCACCCTGGACAGCAGCGGCCGGATGTCCTCGATCCCGCCCAGGGACAGATCTCCGTACGCCACCACCTCCTCGATACGCGTGAGCGAGGTGTCGAGCGCGTCAGGGTCCAGCGTCGGTGCCACCGCCCGGGCCCGCTCGACACCCAGGCGGGTGGCTGCCCGCTCGGCCAACGCCTCGCGCACGCGATCGAACGAGAGCCTGGCGAGGGTGGCGTCGGAGACCTGCACGGCGGGCACAGTATACGGCGGCGACGGCGACGGCGCGGGCTCGGGCCGGCGGGAGCGCCGCCGTCGTACGCTGGTGGCCGCGGCGATCCGGCCGCACGGAGGAACGCCATGCGAGCCGCGCAGTTCCAAGCCTTCGAAGGCCCCTTGCCCGTGACCCAGCTCCCGGACCCCGAACCGGGCGATGACGGCGCCGTCGTCGAGGTGCGAGCGACGGGGGTCTGTCGCAGCGACTGGCATGCCTGGATGGGCCACGACCCCACCGTGCACCCCCCTCACGTGCCGGGCCACGAGTTCGCCGGCGAGGTGGTGGCGTTGGGCAAGGAGGTGCGTGGTCACCAGCCCGGAGAGCGGGTCACCGCCCCCTTCTGCTGCGGCTGCGGTCGCTGCGAGGCGTGCGCCAGCGGCCACCAGAACCTCTGCCATCACGAGTACCAGCCCGGCTTCGACGGGCCCGGATCGTTCGCCGAGTACGTCTTCGTGCCCCACGCCGACGTCAACCTGGTACGCCTGCCGGAAGTCCTGGGCTTCGACGAGGCCGCCAGCCTCGGCTGCCGCTTCATGACCTCCTTCGCCGCTCTGGTCGACAAGGCACGCCTGGCCCCTGGCGAGACGCTCGCCGTCTTCGGCTGTGGGGGCCTGGGCCTGTCGGCCGTGATGATCGGCGCCGCCCTCGGAGCGGAGGTCATCGCCATCGATGTCGACCCCAGCAAGCTGCCTCGCGCCGCGGATCTGGGGGCGCGGCAGGTGATCGATGCGTCCCGAACGGACCCCGTCGAGGCCGTCTGGAACCTGACCCGGGCGGGCGCCCAGGTCAGCCTCGACGCCGTCGGCGACCCCGGCAGCGCGGCCGCGGCCGTCCGCAGCCTGGGGCGGCGAGGCCGGCACGTGCAGGCGGGCTTGCTGCTGGGGGGGCAGGCGCACCCGCCCATGCCCATGCTGGAGGTCATCAAGCGGGAGTTGACGGTGGTCGGCGTGCACGGCATGGCCGCCAGCCGCTACCCGGCGCTGCTGGCGTTCGTCACCGCCGGCCGCCTCGACGTTGGCCGGCTCATCGGTCGCCGTATCGGTCTGGAAGATGCGGGCGCCGAGCTCTCCGCCATGGGGGCGTTCGCTCAGCAGGGCCTCAGCATCATCACGCGGTTCTGAGGTCGCGGAGCCCACCGCCGTGACCACCTTCACCCTCACGCCCGCCGCGCCGTTCGACGTCCGCCACACCCTCGCGGCGCTCACGGACTTCGCGAGCAGCCCGTCGACGCGCCTGCCGATGCCGACGTCGGACGGCTTCCGGCTGCGACAGGCATGGCGTTCGGCGTCCGGACAGCCCCCGTGCCCGGCGGTCATCGAGGCGCACGGTGCCGGCGCAGGCGCCTACCTGAAGGTCACCACCGAGACCGACCTCTCCGCGCCGCAGCGCGCGGGGCTCGCCCGAGCGGTAACGCTCGGCCTCGACCTGGAGCTCGACCCGGCCCCGCTCGAAGGGGTCGACGATCCGGCTTTCCAGCCCGTCCTGGCGGCGTTACGCGGCTACCATCCGCCGCGCTTCACCAGCCCGTTCGAGGCCGTCTGCTGGGCGCTGGTGCGCCAGCGCACGCCGCGGGCTTTTGCCGTGAGCACCATGGTGCGCCTGGTGGAGCTGCTGGGGGAGCACGTCATCACCGGCAGCGAGCGCTTGAGCGTGTTCCCCGAGCCGGCCGCGCTGACCGACCGCTCGCGCCCCGCGCTGCTTGCCGCCACCAACAACACGCGCAAGGTCGACCGCCTCGTGGGAGCCGCGCGCGCCTTCGCGACCGTCGACCCCGAGTGGTTGCAGCGCGCCGCCTATCAGGAGGTGCATGCCTGGCTGCTGACGGTCCCGGGCGCCGGCCCCTGGACGGCGGAGTTCGTGCTGTGGCGCGGCTTGGGCCGGTTCGAGCGCGTGCCGTGGACCGACACCGCCGCCCTCGAGGCGATCAGCCGCGTCTACACGGCAGGCTTCACCATCGCCAGGGGGTCGGCACGCGAGCTCGCAGAGCGGTACGGCTGGCTGCAAGGCCTGTGGCTCCACTACCTCAAGCGTTACGTCTTCACGCTGGAGCTCGCCTGAGCCGCTCGCCGCGGCCCTGCCCGCCAGGAGGCAGCTCGCGACGTCGCGGCGGGCTACCGCGACGGGTGCCTCAGGCGCTCCCCGCCGTGACCGCGCCTCGCTCCAAGCGCTCGGACTGCTCTGCCTGGATGGCCGTCAACGCGACGGTGTAGATGATGTCGTCGACCAACGCCCCTCGCGAGACGTCGTTGACCGGACGGCGCAAGCCCTGCAGCATGGGACCCACCGACACCACGTTGGCGCTGCGCTGCACCGCCTTGTAGGTGGCGTTCCCGGTGTTCAGGTCCGGGAAGATGAGCACCGTCGCCCGCCCCGCGACCGGGCTGTCAGGTGCCTTTGAGCGCGCCACGCTGGCGACGGTCGCGGCATCGTACTGCAAGGGGCCGTCGATGTCGATGTCGGGCCGCCGCTCGCGCGCGAGGCGCGTCGCCTCGCGTACCTTCTCGACCTCGCTGCCCGAGCCGGACGCTCCGGTCGAGTAGCTGATCATGGCCAGGCGGGGCTCGATGCCGAACGCCAGGGCGGACTCGGCCGACTGCACGGCGATATCGGCCAGCTCCTCGGCGGTGGGCTCCGGGTTCACCGCGCAGTCCCCGTAGATCAAGACCTGTTCGGGGAGGCACATGAAGAAGATGGACGACACCAGCTTGGCATCCTCGCGGGTCTTGATCAGCTGCAACGCCGGGCGCACGGTGTTGGCGGTCGTGTGGAGAGCCCCCGACACCAGGCCGTCCACCTCGCCCCGAGCCAGCATCATGGTGCCCAGCACCACGGTGTCCCGAAGCTGCTCGCGCGCCCCGTCGGCGGTCAACCCCTTGTGGCGGCGAAGCGCCACCATGGCGTCGACGTAGCGCTCACGCACGTCGTCGGTGGGTTGGAGGACCTCCACCGACTCGCCGAGCCGGACCCCCTGGGCCTCCGCCACCCGCCGCACTTCGGCGGGGTCGCCGATCAGCACGCAGTGAGCGATGCCCCGCTCGCCACAGGCGGCCGCCGCACGCACCGTGCGCGGCTCCTCGCCCTCCGGCAGCACGATGCGTTTGGCCGCACGGCGCGCGCCCTCCACCAGGCGGTACAGGAAGGCGGGCGGCGACAAGCGCGGCTCGCGATCCGACGCTACGCGGCGCTTGAGACGCTCGGTGTCCAGGTAGCTGGCGACCATGTCCATGACGCGCTCGATGCGCTCCACGTCGTCCCTCGGCACCTCCATGTTCATGGCGGCGGCGTGGGCGGCCGTCACGTACGAGTCGGTGTCCACCAGCAGCACCGGCAGCCCGGTGGCGATGGCCCGCTCGCACAGCTTCATGATGGTGTCGTTGGGCCGGATGCCGCCGCTCAGCACCAGGCCGGCGAGCGGAACGCCGTTGAGGGCCGCCATACAGGCAGCCAGGATGATGTCGTCGCGGTCGCCCGGCGTCACGATGAGGGCATCGGGCCGCAGCCGGTGGGTCATGTTCGCCACTGTCCGCGCGACCATCGACACGTCGACCACTCGGCGGCGGGCGATGTCGCCCGGCACCAGCGGCCGCGCGCCGAGATGCTGCGCGACGTCCTGCGTCCGCGGCGAGACCATCGCCTGCTGCCAGGGGACCATGCCGTAGAGGTGGAAGCCGTCGCTGCGAAAGGCCCCGCATGCCTCCATCAGCCGCTCTGCGGTCAGCAGCCGGGCCGGCGGCCGCAGCTCGGTACGCGTGCTGCCGACGACCTCCTGGTGCGGGGCATTGACCTTGTTGACGATGAGCCCGAGGACCTTCGCACTGCCGACGCCGCCGTACTGGCCGGCCACCAGCTCGACGCGGTCGTTGAAGTCGGCCAGCGTGCTCTGGCCCACCGCTCCCACCAGCAGCACCTCGGCGTCGAGCGCCTGGGCCACGTCGGCGTTGAGGGTATCGAGGCCGGGGTGGTCGGCCGTGGCAACCAACCCCTCGATGATGACGGCCTCGGCGTCGCGGGCGGACTCCTGGTAGCGACCGACCAGCTCTTGCAACAGCTCCGCCCGCTTGCCCGCCGTGAGCATCGCCTCGGCCCGGCGGAAGGTGAGGGGCTCGGCAGGTTGCAGCGTCGTGGTGCGCCGCACGAAGTGCGTGGAGCGCTCGGGACCACTCGCCTCGTCGGCTCCCGGCTGCCGGATCGGCTTGAAGAACCCGACGCGCAGGCCCTCGCGGTCGAGCGCCCGAACCAGCCCCAGGCAAACCGAGGTGAGGCCCACCCCGGGGCCGGTTGGCACCATGTAGAAGGCGTGCGTTTGTGCCATGCAGATCTCGCTCGTGCGGGACGCCGGCGTCCGGCATCCGAGAGCGCCTCTCGGCTCACCTTACCCCGCCACTCGGCAGCCCCAGAGGGACGACCGCCCCGGTGGAAGGCCCGCCTCTGCCCGGCCAGGACGCCGGCAGGCCACCGCCGGCGACGCATGGGGAATGCCATTCGCGCCCCGAGGCGGAGTCGCTACACTGAGCGCAGACGCAACGCGGCACCGGTCGCCATCAGACACCGACCGCTGCCCCGTCGGCGACGCCTATCGGCGCAGCGGCCCGCACGCGTCATGGAGGGGAAGGGAGAGTCACATGACGGACTCCAGCGCCGGACAGGACGTCCCGCCCGAGAGCCCCGAGTCGACGCGGCCGTCCGCCCAGCGGGGAGCCTGGGCCGCCAACGACGGCACCCAGGTCGCCCGCAAGGCGGACGTGACCAAGCGCTTCGTGGCGTTCCTGATCGACGGGGTCATCGCCTTCGTGTTGAGCCGCATCCCGTTCCTGGGCGGCATCCTGGCAGGGCTCTACATCCTCTTGCGGGACGGCTTCGACTACGAATTCATGGACCACCGCTCCATCGGCAAGCGCTTGATGCGCTTGCGACCCATCGCCGACGACGGCTCGCCCATCACCCTGGCAGTGTCGGCACGGCGCAACTGGCCGCTGGCGGTCACGTCGCTGGCGATCATCCTGCTACTGGTACCGGTCCTGGGCTGGCTGCTGATCCCCTTCGCCTGGGTAGCCGGACTGATCCTGCTCATCCTGGAGGCGTACTTCACGCTCACCGACCAGCAGGGGCTGCGCTGGGGCGATCGTCTGGCCGGAACGCGTGTGGTCGAGACCGACGCCTGAGGCACGGGAGCGCTGGCGATCGTCGCGGCCAGGGAGGCGGCCACCGCCAGGCCGACGGCGGGCACGGTGCGCGGGAAGCGCTTGCCCTTGCGCAGGTCCGCCAGCCCCAGGCTGAGCGGGTGCTGCGCCAGCAGCGCCGCCAGAGCCGCCATCACCAGCGCCATGCCGGCAGCGCTCGGCCGCAAGCCCAGCCCCAGGAGGGCGGGCTCGAGCTGGAACGCCCATGCGCCATGCTCGTTGGGCAGCGCCAGCGTCCGCCAGCGGACCCTGGGCGGCGCTCGCGTCGTCGCTCCGGCACCCGCCTCGACGGCGCCGCTAGCCCTCCGCAGTGCCGGGTAGCAGCGTCAGCACGAACTCCAGCGGCTCCAGTGCCACGACGGCGTGCCGCAGACCGGCGCGCATGGACAGGTGGTCGCCGGCCGCCACCTCGACGGTCTCGTCGCCGAGGGTGAGGCGAGCCCTCCCGGCCAGGAAGTGGAGCAGCGCGGGCCGCGTGGAGGTGTGCTCGGTCAGCTCCTCGCCGGCGGCGAAGGCGAAGCGCGTCACGCGCACGCCTGCAGCCCTGGCGAGCGTCTGGCTGAGGATGCCCTCGGTCGGCGCCGCACCGCCCGACGCGCCGCGGAGCAGGCGGTAGCCTGGCTCGCCGCCGCCCGGATCGTGAGCGTCGGCCGGCGTCACGCCGCGCGAGCGATGCGCACCCGCCACCGCTCGGGCCCCTGCTCCAGGTACAGCCAGGAGACCCGGCCGGGCCGTTCCGCCTGGAGCTGGTCGTACAGCGGCTTGGGGTCGTGATCGTTGACCAGCTCGAAGGCGCCGCCCGGCTCGAGCCCGTCGAACGTCTCGACGACCAGCGGATGCCGCTCGCGCGGTGCGATCTCGCGAACGTCAAGCGTCGTGCTCATGCCTGTCTCCTTCCAGCCACACGATGGCGCCGACCGGGCAGGCAGCCATCGCCTCCAGGCTCGCCGGCGTGACGGCGATGGGCTGCGGCCGCTCGCGCACGCCGGCGGCCAGGTCGTCGCAGTCGCCGCACCCGATGCAACTGTCGAGGTCGACCCGCATGGCCGCCGGCCGTCTCAACGGCATCTCCAGGCGCTCAGGCACGGCAGCCGCCGGCAACGGCGCCAGGGTGGGTGGGCCGCTCTCGGGCATCTCGCCACGCAGCTTGCCCCGGCGGCCCGAGCCGGGCCATGACCTGGGTCAAGGCGCCCGCTCTCAGCGCCCCGCTCGCCGCGCCAGCTCCCGCAGCGCCTGCTCGTCGACGGCGATCACGGTGCGGCCGTCCAGACGCACCACGCCGCTCTGGTGGAGGCGCGACAGGTTACGGCTCACCAGCTCGGGCACCGTCGCCAACCTGGCCGCGATGGCCGCGTTGGTGTCCAGCTCGAACGGCACGCCGGCGCGCACTCTGCCGAGCACGTCGGCCGCCAGGCGCTGGATCACCTCCTGGAACGAGAGCCGCTCGATCAGCGCCACCAGGCGTCGCAGCCGGCGCCCCAGGGTGCGCATGAGGTGCAGCGCCAGACCTGGCCGAGCCGCCAGCAGACGCTGCAGGCCATCCTGCTCGAGCCACAGCAGCTCACCGTCCTCGAGCGCGCCCGCGCTGGCCGGGTACACGCCTCCATCGAAGGCCACCAGCTCCGCCACCGCGTTGTAGGGCCGCTCCACCGTGAGCACCACCTCGCGCCCGCTCGCCGGCGACAGCACATACACCTTGACGCTGCCACGCACCACCAGCGGAAGGCCGCGAGGCGGCTCGCCGGCGAGGAAGAGCGTCTCCCCCGCCGCCATCTCGCGGCGCATCGCCACCCCCGCGAGGGCCACCACGTCGTCATCCGCCAGGTCCGCGAACAGCGGGCAGCGGGCGATGACCTCCGCGTCGCTCAGCGCCACGGAGCCCCGAGCGCTGCCGGCGCGGCGCTCACCAACGGTCGTGGACCTGCGACCGGATGCGCGCCTCATAGACCTCGCGCACCCGCTGCATGGCACGTGGCGCCAGCGGAGGCAGCTCCGACGCCCCCACGTTGTCCCGCACCTGCTGGGCGCGCCGGGCCCCCGGGATCACCACCGAGACGGCCGGGTGCATGAGGATCCAGCGCAGCGCCAGCTGGGCCAGCGTGTGCCCCTCGGGGACCAGGGCCTTCAGCTCCTCGGCGGCGGCCAGGCCGCTCTCGAAGTCGACGCCCGAGAAGGTCTCGCCCACGTCGAACGCCTCGCCGTGGCGGTTGAAGGCGCGGTGGTCGTCGGCCGCGAACTGCCGATCGGCCGTCATCTTGCCCGACAGCAGGCCGCTCGCCAGCGGCACCCGCACGATCACCCCGACGTCGTGCTGGCGCGCTCTGGGCAAGAAGGTGTCGGCCGGCTTGAAGCGGAACATGTTGTAGATGATCTGCACCGCCTCCACGCCGTCGTGCTCGAGCGCCAGCTCGCCTTCCTCGACGGTCTCCACGCTGACCCCGTAGTGCAAGATCATGCCCTCGGCCTTCAGGCGATCCAGCGCCTCGAAGGCCGTGTCGGCACGGTAGACGTCGGTCGGCGGACAGTGGAGCTGCAGCAGGTCGAGTCGCTCCACCCCCAGGTTCTCCAGGCTGCGGGCTACGAAGCGCGACAGGTGGTCGTAGTCGTACCCCTCGGCGACGTGCGGGTCGAGCCGCCGGCCGGCCTTGGTGGCGACCACCACGTCCTGGGGGCGGCCACGCTCCTCGAGCACCTCACGGATGAGCCTCTCGGCGCGGCCGTCACCGTAGACGTCGGCGGTGTCGAGGAAGGTCACCCCGGCGTCGAGCGCGGCACGAAGCGTGGCCCTGGCGGCGTCCTCCGTGACGTCGCCCCAGCTGCCGCCGATGGCCCACGAGCCGAACCCGACCTCGCCGATCTGGTAGCCGGTCTTGCCGAGTCGTCTTGTCTGCATGTCGTCGCTGCCTCCCATCCGGCGTTCGTTGCCTGGCCCGTCCAGTCTAGTGAGTTCCGGCCACGCCCCGCCGGCTGCGCGGCACGCGGCGTGACGCCGCGCGCCGCCCTCTCGATTGACAACGCCCGCCCCAGGGGCTAGCTTCGAGGTGTCACCAGGGGTGCCCTTCGGGGCTGAGAGACACCCTTGAACCTGATCCCGGTCATGCGGGCGGAGGAAGCGTGACGCGTTCCAAGGCGAAGTCGTACCCCTCCAGCCACCGCAACCGAGCTCCAGGCGCGCCCGGCGCCGCCTCATGGTGATGGAAAGGACGCCATCATGACTGGCCCTTCGCGTCTGACGCTGGCGGCGCTGCTGGCGGCGCTGCTCGCCCTCGCCGGCGGCGCGCTCGCCGAGACCCTCACCGTCCTCACGCACAACTCCTTCAGCGTCTCCAAGGATGTCATCCAGGCCTTCACCGACGCCACCGGCATCGACGTGAGGTTCGTGCAGGGCGGAGATGCGGGCGAGGTGGTGAACCGCGCCATCCTCACCAAGGCTCGCCCCATCGCCGACGTCCTCTACGGCGTGGACAACAGCCTGCTGACGCGCGCCAAGAACGCCGGCATCTTCGAGCCGTACCGGAGCCCCCGGCTCGCCGAGGTGATGCCGGAGTTCCGCTTCGACCCCGACCACATGGTCACGCCCATCGACGTGGGCTACGTCAACCTGGTCGCCGACAAGGCGGCGCTGGCAGCGGCGGGCGTGGCGCTGCCGGCGAGCCTGACGGCGCTGACACGTCCTGCGTATCGGAACATGCTGGTGGTGGAGAACCCCGCGACCTCGAGCCCCGGGCTGGACTTCATGCTCGCCACGGTGGCGCACTTCGGCGAGGGCGGCAGTGGCGACTGGCTCGACTTCTGGGCCAAGCTGCGCGACAACGGCGTGGAGGTGACCAGCGGCTGGCAGGACGCCTACAACAGCGCCTTCACGCGCTACGGAGGCGACCGACCGCTGGTGGTGAGCTACAGCACCGACCCCGCCGCCGAGGTGATGTTCGCCAAGACCAAGCTCAACGACAGCCCGGTGGCGAACGTGCTGTGTCCCGGCTGCGCCTACCGCCAGATCGAGGCGGCCGGCATCCTCAAGGGCACCAGCCACCTGAAGGCTGCGGAGGCGTTCATCGACTTCATGCTGTCCAAGCGCTTCCAGGAGGACATGCCGGCCAACATGTTCGTCTACCCGGTGATTCGCGGCGCGAGCCTCCCGGCCGCGTTCCAGACGTACGCCACGGTGCCCGGCGCGCAGCAGCTTGCCGAGCTCAGCCCGGCCGCGATCGCCAAGGGCGAGAAGCGCTGGATCGAGCAGTGGACGGCCGTGGTGCAGCAGGGGCGCTCCCCCGCCTCGGTCCGCTAGCCGGTGCCGTGAGCATGGCACGGTCTGGGCACACCGTCGCGCGGCCGCAGCGACGCGGCAGGCTCCCGGGCCGGGGCGGCCGGGCCCTCTCCGCTCGCCCGGCCGGCCGCCGGCCGTGCGAGAGGCAACGCGTGGGGGCGCCCGCTCGGGACGCCCCCACGCTCCCGCGGCCCCTGGCGGGCCGCCGGGTCAAGGAATCTTGTAGCGATCGTTCGTCGTGCGCCGTGCCCAGCGCTCCAGCACCGCGCGCTCGTGCCGTATCGAACGGGCAACCGCGCGTGCCGGTCGCGCCTTGGGACCCCGGCGAATCCGTCTCAACCAGCGGAGCATGGCCTGCCTCCTCGCATGCCAACCGCCCGGCCCTCCGGGCGTCGGCTCCACGCGAGAGTTGTACCCGACACCACCCCCTGTTGTCTAGGGTCCAACAACATGCGTCGGATGAGGAGCGTGCTGCACGCCGTTCCTCGAGCCGCTCCGGGCCACCGCGGGCGGCACCGCCAGACGTGCCCGGCCAGGGCCGGCGGTCCGGCGGCGACCAGCCGCCCGCCCGGGCGACACCGCCACGCGGGCCCCGACTGGATTGCGAGCCATGCGGGCGAGCTGGCTGAGCACGCTGCTGGGCGTGGCC
>CAZBZU010000001.1:28176-58005 GCA_964496495.1 uncultured bacterium | reverse complement strand
GACTGGATTGCGAGCCATGCGGGCGAGCTGGCTGAGCACGCTGCTGGGCGTGGCCGCCTCGCTGTTCCTGGCGGCGTTCTTCCTGCTGCCGCTGGCGGTCATCCTGTGGCGCAGCCTGGGCGACACCGCCGCGCTCACGAGGGTCGCGAGCAATCCCTTCTACTGGCAGCGGCTGGGATTCACCGCCGGGCAGGCGCTGCTCTCCACCGTGCTCACGGTGGCGTTGGGGTTGCCCGGCGCCCTGCTCTTCGCCCGCTACGCGTTCCCCGGCAAGCGGGCGCTCACCGCCGCCTTCACCATCCCCTTCGTGATGCCGACGGTGGTCGCAGGGATCGGCTTCCTGGCGCTCCTGGGACCGCGCGGGCTGCTGGGCGTGAACCTGCGCGACACCCTGCTGCTGGTGCTCATCGCCCACGTCTTCTACAACTACGCCATCGTGGTGCGGGTGGTCGGGAGCTTCCTGGAGGGGGCGGCCCCTCGGCTGCTGGAGGCTGCCAGCACGCTCGGAGCCAACGCCTGGCGGGCCACCCTGCGCGTCAGCGTGCCGCTGGCGCGTCCCGCCCTGATGGCCGCCGCCACCCTGGTGTTCCTGTTCTGCTTCACCAGCTTCGGCGTCATCCTCATCCTGGCGCCGACGCCCCGCCTGGCCACGCTGGAGGTGGAGATCTATCAGCTCACCGCCCACCTGCTCGAGCTCGGCCAGGCGGCGGTCCTGGCGGTCGCGCAGTTGCTGGTGGTCGGCGCGGTCACGCTCCTGTACACGCGCCTGCAGGCCGGCATGGCGCTGGCGCTGCCGGCCCGCGCCGTGAGCCTCCCGCGGCCCCGCGGCGGCGCCCGGGCGGTGCTCGGCCTGAACCTGCTGATCGCCGGGGCGCTGATCCTATCGCCGCTCGTGGCGCTGGCGGTGCAGGCGCTCCAGGGACCGGGCGGGCACGTCCCCTCGTTGGAGAACCTTCGCCTGGCCGCCAGTCCAAGCCGGGTCATCGGCTTCGCCCCGCTCGGTCTCGCGCTGCGCAACTCGCTGCTGTTCGCCACGGTCAGCAGCGCGCTGGCGCTGCTGGTGGGCTTCGCCTTCGCCTACGCCGTGGCCCGCGGCAGGTGGCGCGTGCTGGACCAGCTCAGCCTGCTACCGCTGGCGACCAGTCCGGTGACCCTGGGCTTCGGCTACCTGCTCACCTTCCCACTGCTGGTAGCGCACCCCTGGGGCATCCCGCTGGCGCACGCGCTGATCGCCTTCCCGTTCGTGGCCCGGGCGCTGCTGCCGGCGCTTCGCGGCCTCGACCCGGCACACGGGGCCGCAGCGGCCACGCTCGGCGCCGGTCCCTGGCACACCCTCTGGCGTGTCGAGCTGCCGCAGCTCGGACCGGCCCTGCTGACTGCGGCGAGCTTCGCCTTCGCGGTGTCGATGGGCGAGTTCGGTGCCACGCTGCTGCTGGTGCGCCCGCGGTACGCCACCCTGCCGATCGCCATCTACGACCGGCTGGGCAGGCCGGGAGCCCAGCACTACGGTGCGGCCATGGCGCTGGCGCTGGTACTGATGGTGGTGACCGGCGCGGTCATGATGCTGCTGCAGCGCCGGGGACGCAGTGAGTTCTGATGACCGCTCGAGCCGGCGTCGCCCGTACGCGCCAGCAGCCGCCCGGCGACGCCTCGCTCGGCGACGGTATGATGCTCCCGCCGCCATGAGCCTGCGTCTGGACGAGCTCCGCAAGCACTACGCCGCCACCCGCGCGGTGGACGGCGTGAGCCTGGAGCTGCACGACCGCGAGACGCTGGCCCTGCTGGGGCCGAGCGGCTGCGGCAAGACCACGCTGCTGAGGCTGATGGCCGGCCTGGAGCCGCCGGACGCAGGACGGCTGGCGCTGGACGGCAGCGACATCACCCGGCTGCCGCCGCAGCGCCGGCGCTTCGGCATGGTGTTCCAGGACTACGCGCTGTTCCCCCATCTCGATGTGGCCCACAACGTCGCCTTCGGACTGGTGGAGCTCGGCTGGTCCCGCGACGCTCAGCGCCGCCGGGTCGGCGAGCTGCTGACGCTGGTGGGCCTCGCGGGGTTCGAAAGGCGGCGGGTGCAGCAGCTCTCCGGCGGCCAGCAGCAGCGGGTGGCGCTGGCGCGGGCGCTGGCGCCGAGGCCGGAGGTCCTGCTGCTGGACGAGCCGCTCTCCAACCTCGACCAGACCTTGCGCGAGACGCTCAAGGACGAGCTCCGAGGCCTGCTGTCGTCATTGCCGGTGCGCGCCGTCTACGTCACCCACGATCAGTCGGAGGCCTTCGCCATCGCCGGCCGGGTCGCCATCATGCGGGCCGGGCGCATCATCCAGCTGGGAGGCCGCGAGGAGGTCCTGGAGCGCCCCCGCAGCGCCTGGTCCGCCCGCTTCCTTGGTCACCGCAACCTCTACCGGGAGGAGGCGCTGGCGGCGGTGCCGGGCGCGCCGCGCGGCGCGGCGGCGCTGCTGCGCGCCGACCTCACCAGCTTGCTGCCGGCGTCCGCCGACGGCGAGCCGCCGCAAGGCGGCGCCGTGACACGCGCCACGGTACGGCGCGCGCGTCGCGAGGGCCTCCGCTGGCAGCTCGCGCTCTCGCTCCCGGAGTGGTCGCTGGACGTCGCCTGGGAGGGGTACGCCCGCGAGCTCCTGGGAAGCACCCCCCGGGAGGGCTCCGAGATGCGCCTGGTCGTTCCTGACGGCGCCTGGCTGGCGCTGGAGGGCGCGTGAGCGCGTCGGCCGGGACGGCGGGCGGCGGGCGCAAGGCGGTGGTGCTGGCCGGAGGCCCGACGACGATCGGCGATCGCCTGCGGCAGGCCTTGGAGGGCGTCGACGTGGTGGTGGCGGCGGATGCCGGCATCGGGCTGGCCGACCGCCTCGGCCTCCTTCCCGACCTCTGGGTAGGGGACTTCGACAGCGCCAGCGACACTCAGCTGCGCGCCCACGCCGCGCTGCCGCGGCTCGAGCACCCCCGCGACAAGGACCAGCTCGATCTGGAGCTGGCCATCGCGGCCGCCCGCCAGCGCGGCGCCACCGAGCTGGTGCTGGCGGGCGTCTTCGGAGGCCGGCTCGACCAGACCCTCGCCGCTCTGCTCATCGGCAGCCGCCTGCACGCCGAGGGCCTGGCGGTGCGGATGTTCGGCGGGACCCACGAGTGCCACCCGCTCGCCGGCGGGGACGAGCTGGCGCTGGCGCTCCCGGACGGCACGCTGTTCAGTCTCGTCAGCCTCGCGGGGGACGCCGTGGTCGACGTCCTGGGCGCCCGCTTCGAGCTCGCGCGGGCACGCCTCGCCTTCGGCGTGGGCCTGGGCGTGTCCAACCGCGCCGCAGCCGGCAAGCTCCCCGGCGGGCCGCGGGTGCGCATCCGCGACGGGCGCGTGGCGGTGGTGATCGAGTGGGCGGAGCGCGCGGCATGAGCCGACCGGGCTGGCCGGCGGATTGACGAGCGGCTGCCACGCCTCCATACTTGAGGCAAGCAAGGATCACCCTGACTCTCGGCGAGGGCAACGGCCCGGCGGACACCGACTCGCACCACCCCACCAGCCCGGCACCCGTGCCGGCCGCACGCCGCCGTATGCCTGCGAAGGGAGGGCTCGCCTGGCAGATCGCCGTTCCCAAGCACAGCGGACGTTCACACCTTAGGAGGGACCGATGAAGCGTTCGTGGCTCGTGCTCGCGGGCCTCGCCGTGCTGCTGACGGCCGGGATGGCGTCGGCTCAGCTGGTGTTCTGGACCACGGAGGTCCAGCCCGAGCGCATGGCGAAGCAGCAGCAGATCGTCGACGCCTACCAGGCGGCGACAGGGACCAGCGTGCAGCTCGTGCCGGTCGAGGAGAGCGATCTCGGACCGCGCGTGACCGCCGCCTTCTCGGCGGGCGAGCTGCCCGACGTCATCCTCACGCCGCTCAGCCAGACCATCGGCTGGGCGGACGCCGGCATCTTCGACACCGCCGCCGCCAACGAGGTGGTGGACACCCTCGGGCGCGACACCTTCGCGCCGGGCGCCCTCGACCTGGTGGCCTTCCAGGGCGACACGGCGCTGGTGCCGATCAGCGGCTGGACGCAGCTCATCGTCTACCGCAAGGACCTCTTCGACGCGGCCGGGCTGCAGCCGCCCACAACCTTCGCCAACATCGCGGCGGCGATCGACAAGCTCGGCAACCCGCCGGACATGTTCGGCTTCGTCGCCGCCACCGACGTCAACAACGACTACATGATGCAGGTGCTCGAGGAGTTCTTCCTCGCCGACGGCGTCAGCCTCATCGGTCCCGACGGGACGGTGAGCCTCGACCCGGCCAAGACCGTCGAGGTCCTGAACTTCTACAAGAAGCTGGCCGACGCCAGCCCGCCCGGCAACCTCTACTGGCAGCAGTCGCGCGAGCTCTACCTCGCCGGCAAGGCGGCCATGGTGATGTGGTCGCCGTTCATCCTCGACGAGCTGGCCGGCCTCCGCAACGACGTGCCGGTGACCGCCTACGCCGACCCGACCAGCCCCCAGCTGGCCGAGAACACCGGCTTCGTCACCCGCGTCGCCGGGCCGAGCAACCCGGGAGGCGCCGGCTGGGCGAGCGTCACCTACCTGGGCATCACCGTCGACGCCGACACCGCCAAGGCGCAGGACTTCGTGCAGTACCTGCTGTCCGACGCCTACCTGGACTGGCTGTCGTTCGCGCCCGAGGGCTTCTTCCCCGTTCGCAGGGGCACCGCCGAGCAGCCCACCAAGTTCGTCGACGGCTGGGCGCAGCTCCCCATGGGCGTCGACCGCAAGGCGCCGATGTCGCAGTTCTACGGCCCCGACGTGATCTCCAATATCGTGGAGGGCCTCGACAGCGGCAGCCGCTGGGCGTACAGCCAGGGTCAGGGAGCGATCATCGGCCGGCTCTACGGCACCCGCGTGATGGCCGAGCTCGTCCGCAGCTTCCTCGACGGCGAGCGCAGCGCCGAGGACACCGCCGCGCTGCTGCAGGAGCGCGTCAGCGCCCTGCAGTAGGCCGCTGAGCGCGGCCGGGGGCGGGCTCCCGATACCGCCCCCGACCCGCGCTCCCGCTGCGGTCGGGAGGGGCGCATGAGGGCAGCGCGCAAGCTCACGCTGGCGAGACGGGAGGCGCGGCTCGCCTTCTGGATGCTAGCGCCGACGTTCCTGATCGTCTTCGCCATCGTGCTCTTCCCGGTAGCCGCGAACGTGTGGATCAGCGTCAAGCCGGTGACGCTCGCCGACCTGCGACCGCCGCGTCCGGTGGTGCGCGTCCGGCTGCTGGCGCCCGCAACCGAGGTCGGCGAGGAGCTGCGGCTGCGCTACCAGATGCGCAACAGCTCGCAAACGGTGGCGGTCCGCCAGGTGACGCTCTTCGATGTGCTGCCCTCCGGCCTCGAGCCGGTCGATCTCGATCCCCGCTGTGCGTTCGAGGCGCCCCATCTGCGCTGCGACCTGGGCACCTGGCAGGGCGGAGCGCGCACCAACCTGGACCTCGCCTTCACCGCCACCGCCGCCTACCTCCGCGCCGGCGCCCCGGAGCCCTCAGGCGCCAGCGCCGCCATCCGCGGTCGAGCCCCCAACGTGCTCACCAACCTGCGCTTCACGCTGGAGAACTTCCGCAGGGTGCTCTCCGGCGCCGAGTTCCTGCCGGCCCTCTGGGTCACCCTCGCCTACACCGTCTTCGGCACCATCGGCTCCATCCTGCTCGGCCTCTTCGCCGCGCAGCTCCTCAACGCGCCCTTCACCGGCAAAGGCCTCCTGCGCGGCCTGTTCCTGTTCCCGTACGTGGCCCCGGTCATCGCCGTCACCTTCACCTGGGCGTTCCTGCTCGACCCGCTCTCGGGCGCGGTCAACGCCCTGGGCGTGCATTTCGGGGTGCTCGGTCGCGCGGTGGCGTTCCTCAGCCAGCGCAGCCTGGAGGTGCACCTGCTGGGGCTGCGCCTGGCGGTGCCGCTGGCGCTCTCCACCGTCATCGCCTTCGAGGCCTGGCGCTACTTCCCCTTCGCCTTCCTGTTCATCCTGGCGCGCTTCCAGGCGATCCCGCGCGACATGTACGAGGCGGCCCAGGTGGACGGCGCCAGCCCGCTCCAGCAGTTCTGGTACATCACGCTGCCCCAGCTGGTAGGTATCCTCTCGACGCTCTTCCTGCTGCGCTTCATCTGGACGTTCAACAAGTTCGACGACATCTTCCTGCTCACCGGCGGCGCCGCCGGTACCAAGACGCTCACCGTGCAGGTGTACGACCAGGCCTTCGCGCTGGCCGACCTCGGCGCCGGCGCCGCCGTGGCGGTCACGCTCTTCGTGATCCTGGCGGCGTTCATGGTGCTCTACTTCCGCTACGCGCCGGAGGGCGACGCGTGAGCCGGGCAGCGCCGCTGGCCGGCGCCGGGCCGCCCGCGCCCGGGCGGGCGCCGTCCGCACGCGCCGGCGTCCCCGGGACGGCCGTCGCAGCGCTCCTGGGCGCGCTGGCGACCGCCCTGACAGCGGGCGGCTGGGCTCTCTCGGCTACCATCTTCGGCGGCCTGGAGGCGAGCTACCCCGTGGGCGAGGCGCTGCTCCTCGGGGCCCTGCTGGGAGCCGCACTGGCGCACTGGCGGGGCGCCCGCGACAGCCCGCCGCTCGCCGTGCTCACCTGCGCCGTGCTTGCCGCCGCGTCCTGGTTGGCGTGGAGCGGTGGCCGGCCGCTCGGGGGGAACGACGTGCGTCCTCTCTGGGGCGTGGGCGCGGCGCTGCTGACCACGGCCCTCGCGGCCCACCTGACGCGCTACGGCCTGCGCGGCATCGCCCTCGGCCGCCTGGGGCGGGTGGAGCTCGAGGTGCTGGCGCTGCGGGTTCTGAGGGCGCTGGGGTTCACCTTCTTCGGGGCGATCGTGGTGTTCCCCTTCTACTTCATGCTGGCGTCATCGCTGAAGAGCCGCGCCGAGATGCTGCAGGACCCCATCTTCCTGGGCGTGAACCTCAACCAGCCACTGGCGCAGCTGCTGGTCGGCTATCGCGAGGTGCTCACCACCTTCCACTTCGGCCGCTTCATCCTCAACAGCACGCTGGTGGCGCTAGTGACCGTAGCGGTCACGCTGGCGCTCGCCGTCCTGGGCGCCTACGCTGTCACCCGCCTGCGCTTCCGCGGGCGGCGGCTGCTGTCTCGCTCGATCCTGCTCATCTACATGTTCCCCGCCATCGTGCTGGTGATCCCGCTCTACTCGGTGTTCACCCAGCTGGGACTGCGCGATACCCTGCCCGGCCTGCTGGTGGTCTACCCCGCCACCACCCTGCCGGTGGCGCTGTACATGCTGCGGAGCTACTTCCGCACGCTCCCGAGCGACCTGGAGGAGGCTGGCCTCATCGATGGCTGCAGCCGCCTGGGGGTGATCTGGCGGGTCACCCTGCCCCTCTCGCTGCCGGCGCTCGCCTCGGTCGGCCTGTACGTGTTCATGATCGCCTGGAACGAGTTCCTGTTCGCTTTCATGTTCCTCGACTCGCCTGCCATCTTCACCCTCTCGCGCGGCATGGTGAGCCTCAACTCCCAGGAGGTGCCCCGGCAGTTCCTGATGGCAGGTGCCGTGATCGTGACGGTGCCGATCATGGTGCTGTTCTTCTGGTTCGAGCGCTACCTGGTCGCCGGACTGACCGCCGGCGGCGTCAAGGGGTGAGGGTCCCGCCAGGCGGGCCGCGGCAGGCGCGCCCCGCCACCCGCAGACGCGCCGCAGCGACTGGTGTAGAGTACCGGCGTGGAGGAACCGGTACCCGAAGGCAACCCCTTCCACACCGGCAAGGCCCGTGGCGACTTCCTCGCGGGTGCGCGGGAGACGTTGACCGCCAACGACGTCGGCGACTTCGTCAAACCCGGCCGCTATCAGTACCCCCACCAATGGAACTGGGATGCCGCCCTGGTGGCGATGGGCTTGGCGCACTTCGACGAGGAGCGGGCGCGCAAGGAGGTGCGCTCGCTGCTTCAGGGGCAGTGGCTGGACGGCATGATCCCCCACGTCGTCTACCACAACGGCTCGTCGGACTACTTCCCGGGCCCGGACTTCTGGCAGATCGAACAGAGCGTGGCGGCCCCGCACGGGGTGCGCACCTCGGGGCTGGTGCAGCCACCGCTGCTGGCAACGTGCGTGCGCCGCATGCACCGGCGCGCCCGCGACCGCCAGGCCTCGCTGGCCTTCATCCAGGAGATCTACCCGCGGCTGCTCAACTGGCACCGCTGGCTGCACCGCGCCCGCGATCCCGAAGGCACCGGTCTGGTGGCCATCGTCCACCCCTGGGAGTCCGGCACCGACAACGCCGCCCGCTTCGTCCAGCCGCTGATGCAGGTCACACCCTCCCAGGTGCCCGCCTACCAACGCCGGGACAGCGCCCACGTCGCAGCCGAAGAGCGCCCGCAGCACGCCGACTACGAGCGCTTCGTGTACCTCATCGATCGCTTCCGGCAGTGGGCCTACGAGCCGGAGATCATCTACCAGCGCTCCCCCTTCCTGGTGCAGGACACCCTCTTCAACGCCATCACCTATCAGGCCCACGAGGACCTGATCGCCCTGGCTGACGAGATCGGCGAGCCGACGGCCGAGCTGGAGCGCTGGCGAGTGCGGCTGCGGCGGGCCTTCAACGCCAAGCTCTGGGACGAGGAGGAGGGCCTCTACTTCGCCTTCGACGCGCGCCATCACCAGCTGGTGCGGGAGAACGGTGTCGCCACGTTCCTGGCGCTCTACGCCGGGCTCGCCGACAAGGAGCAGGCCGAGGTGCTGGTGGGCGCCCACCTGGAGAACCCGGAGGAGTATGGGCCCGACGCGAACAGCCGCTTCCGGGTGCCGTCGCAGGCCAAGAACAACTACTTCTACGAGCCGCGCCGCTACTGGCGCGGACCGGTGTGGATACTCGTCAACTGGATGGTGATGCAGGGGCTGGAGCGCTACGGCTACCAGGCGCTGGCCGAGAACGTCAGACGCGACAGCCTGGCCCTGATGGCCGACGGCGGCTTCTTCGAGTACTACGACCCGCGCGACGGCAGCCCGGCGGGCGCCAGCGACTTCTCCTGGAGCGCGGCATTGGCGCTGGAGATGCTCGAGCCGTTACCGCTCTCCCGCCCGGCGTAGGCGACCGGTGAGCCGCCGGGCACCATGAGTCGCGACCGGGCCGAGGTCCTGCGGGGGCACCTGCGCGCCCTCTACGGTGACGCGGGCGGGGAGGCGCTGGCGGACACGCTGGTCGCCGAGGCGACCGCCTTCCGGAGGGCACACCCGCATCCGGCGGTGCCGCCGGCTCGGCGGCTCAGCGCTACGGACGCCTTCCTCATCAGCTACCCCGATCAGGTCCGCGTGCCGGGTGAGGCGCCGCTCGCCACCCTCCACCGGCTCCTTCGCGGGCCGCTGGCCGGTGCCGTGAGCGGGGTGCACGTGCTCCCCTTCCAGCCCTCCTCCTCGGACGACGGCTTCGCGGTGATCGACTATCGTACCGTCGACCCGCAGTTCGGCGACTGGCACGACATCGAGGCGCTCGCCAGCGACCACCGCCTGATGGTCGACGCCGTCATCAACCACGTGTCGGCCTCGAGCGACACCCTGCGCCGCTACCTGGCCGGGGATCCGGCGGTTGCCGGCTTCTTCCGCGAGATCGCGCCTGACGCGGATCTCGGCAGCGTCGTGCGTCCCCGCGCCACGCCGCTGGCCACGGCGTTCGAGGGGGCCGACGGCGCCCGCCACCGCCTGTGGACGACCTTCAGCGCCGACCAGGTCGACCTCGACTACGCCACTCCCGCGGTGCTGCTGGAGGCAGCGCGGGTGCTGCTCGGTTACCTGGCACATGGCGTCCAGGTGCTCCGGCTCGACGCGGTCACCTACCTCTGGAAGGAGCTCGGCACCTCCTGCACCAGCCTGCCGCAGACGCACCGGCTGGTGAAGGCGCTGCGGGCGCTGCTCGAGATCGCGGCGCCGTGGGCGGTGCTGCTGACCGAGACCAACGTGCCTCACGACGAGAACGTCGGCTACTTCGGTGACGGCAGCGACGAGGCGCAGCTGGTGTACAACTTCGCGCTACCCCCGCTGCTGCTGCACTGCGCCGCGGTCGAGGACGCCTCCAGCCTGCGCAGCTGGGCCGGGGGGCTGGCCACGCCCTCCCGCGAGACCGCCTTCTTCAACTTCCTCGCGTCGCACGACGGCGTCGGCCTGCGGGCGCTGGAAGGACTGGTGGAGGGGCCGGCGGTGGCGCGCCTGGCGGAGCTCGCGCTGGCGCGCGGCGGCCGGGTGTCGACGCGCTCCACCGCTCGGGGCGAGCGCCCCTACGAGCTCAACGTCAGCTACTTCGATGCGCTCACCCCGCCCGACGAGCCGGTCGCCACCAGCGTGCGACGCTTCGCTACCGTGCACGCCGCCATGCTGGCACTCGCCGGGGTGCCGGCGGTGTACGTTCACAGCCTGCTGGGCTCGCGCGGCGCTCCAGACGAGGTGGCCCGCACGGGCCGTGCGCGCAGCATCAACCGCGAGAAGCTCGGCTACCAGGGGCTGGTGGCGGAGCTGGCCGACGCGGGGGGCCGCCGCGCCCGCGTGCTGGCGTCCTTGACGCAGCTGCTTCGGGTGAGGCGCCAGCAGCCGGCGTTCGACCCCTTCGGAGACCAGCAGGTGCTGCCCGCCGAGGGCGGCGTCTTCGCGCTGCGCCGGGAGGGCGCGGGCCAGACGCTGTGGTGCGCGCACAACCTGTCGAGCCGGCCGGGGCGGCTTCGTCACCGCGAGCTGCGCGGCCCGGCACGCGACCTGATCGGCGGCCGCGAGGTGGCCCTGGCCGGCGAGCTCGAGCTCGCCCCCTGGCAGACGCTGTGGTTGGAGCCGCGCTAGCCTCGAGGGGCGCGCGCCGGCGGGCCGGCCGCCCCCCCGCCTCCGCGCGGAGCCGCTAGAGGACAACGCCGCCGACCCGCCTCCCCAAGTGCTTCAATGTGGGCGAGGAGCGACCCCATGAGCACGCGCCGGCGTCACCGCTTCAGCACGCGCGCCGTTCACGATGGCCAGGGCCCCGACCCGCGCACGGGCGCGCACGCCACCCCCGTCTACCAGACCTCGACCTTCAGCTACGGCAGCTACGGCCGCGGGGCCGCGCTGTTCGCGGGGGACGAGGAGGGCTACGTCTACAGCCGCATCGGGAACCCCACCACCCGAGCCTTCGAGGTCAAGCTCGCCTCGCTCGAGAGCACCGAGGACGCGGTGGCGTTCGCCTCCGGCATGGGCGCCATCAGCGCGCTGCTGCTCACTGTGCTGCGTCCCGGCGACGAGATCATCACGCTGGGACCCCTCTACGGCGGCACGGAGGGCCTGCTGCGCGACCTGCTGGAGCCCTACGGCCTCCGCCACCACGACGTCGACGACGACGAGCTGGAGGACGCCGTTTCGCCCGCGACGCGCATGATCTACCTGGAGACACCCACCAACCCCACGCTGGGCATCCACGACCTCGGCCGCGTCGCTGCCGTCGCGCGCGGCCGCGACATCCTGACGGTCGTCGACAACACCTTCGCCTCCCCCTACCTGACGCGACCTGCGGAGCACGGGATCGACGTGGTGGTGCACTCGGCGACGAAGTACCTCGGCGGCCACGGCGATGTCGTGGGCGGCGTGGTGGCGGCATCGTCCGAGCTCGCCGCCGAGCTCCGCAGCCACGGCCTGCGACACGTCGGCGCCGCCCTCGGACCCTTCGACAGCTTCCTCTTGCTCCGCGGCTGCAAGACCCTGCCCGTGCGCATGGAGCGTCACTGCGACAACGCCGAGACGCTGGCACGCGGGGTGCTCGGTCACCCGGCGGTCGCCGAGGTCCACTATCCGGGGCTGCCCCAGCACCCCCGGCACGTCCTCGCCAGCCGTCAGATGGCCCGCTTCGGCGGCATGCTGGCGCTGGAGCTGGCAGGCGGCGCCACTGCCGCCGAACGGTTCCTCGACAGCCTCACCCTCTTCACCCAGGCGGTGTCGCTTGGCGACGTGGAATCGCTGGCGACGCACCCGGCCAGCACCACGCACCAGCTGCTCGCCCCGGAAGCCCGCGAGCGACACGGCATCACCGACGGGCTGGTGCGGCTGTCGGTCGGCATCGAGGATGGCCGCGACCTGCTGGATGACGTGCTGCGGGCGTTGGACGGAGTGGCGGCGACGGACGGCGCCACCCCGCGGGATGGCGAGGCAACCCCGGCCATCCCCTCCGGCGACGACTGACGCAGGCCCTGCCGGCGTCCCTTGCCAGCCGCGGTGCCCGGCGGACCGCGCGTCACCTCGGCCCGCGAGCGGCCCGCGCGCGGCCCTGCGGCGTCGCGGTCGCACCTGGGCTAGCCTGGTTGGCGGCGGCGCGGTGCGGGCGCGCACCACGCCGCGGAGGGAGGCCCCCGTGCCGGAGCTCAGCGATGGCGAGATCACCGAGCACTACGTGGTGGCGGTGGCGGCTGCGGTCTTCCGGGACGGCAAGGTGCTGGCGATGCGGCGCTCGCCGGCGCGCGATGCCGGACCCGGGCTATGGGAGACGCTCTCCGGCAGGCTGCGCCGCGGCGAGGACCCCGCGGACGCCGTCGGCCGCGAGATCGCCGAGGAGTGCGGCCTGCGCGTGCGGGTGTGGCCGCGACCCGTCACGACCTACCACGCGATGCGTGCGGGCGAGCCCATGGTGGTGATCGTCTACCGCGCCGACGCCGAGCCCGGCGAGGTGCGGCGCACCGCCGAGCACGACGCCCACGCCTGGCTGACGCCGGACGAGTTTGCGGCCACCAGCAGCCTCCTGCCCCTGGTCCAGGCGGTACGCACGGCGGCGGGGCTGGCGGAAGGCTCGCCGGGGTGACCGGCGCCGAGGCGGTGGCCAGGCTGCGAGAGCTGGCCTTGCCCCGCGGCCACTACGTCGTGCACGGGAGCGGCGCGCTGTTGCTGCGGGGCCTGGTGCATGCCGCCGGCGACCTGGACATCCTGGCGCGCGGCCCCGCCTGGCTGCTGGCCTGCAGGCTCTCCGAGCCCGACGCCGGCCTGCTCGACCCGGTGGTGCGGCCACGCCCGGAGGTGGAGATCTGGGGCGGCTGGCTCGGCGAGGACGTCGACACCCTCATCGATGGCGCGGAGGACGTGCTGGGCTGGCCATGCGTCGGGCTTGCCACCTTGCTGGCGTTCAAGGAGCGGCTGGGACGACCCAAGGACGTCGAGCACGTGCGCCTCCTGCGCCAGCTGCTGGAGCGCGCCGGCCCGCGAGCGGGCCGGCGCCGTTGACACGCCCGCAAGCGCCTGCTAGATTACCGCCCATGACGAGCCTTCGGCCCCGCCACCCGAGCGACGACAATTCCCGTGTGAGGTGGCTCGGGGCATAGGCCGCGGTTCGGCCCGCAGACCACCCCGAGGTCCCCTCGGGGTGGTTCTGTCTAGGAGCGTGCGATGGAGACCGTGACGGACGAGCGAACCTTGAACCGGGCCCTGCCGACGCGCATCGGAGAGCGCGTCGCGGTGCAGGGCTGGGTACACAACCGCCGCGACCTGGGAGGCATCCAGTTCCTGCTGCTGCGCGATCGCAGCGGGGTGGCCCAGTGCGTCTTCGAGAAGACGCAGCTGCCGCTGCACGAGAGCTGCGTGCGGGTCCAAGGCACCGTGGTCGCCAACGAGCGAGCGCCGGGCGGCGTGGAGGTGCGGGCCGACGCGCTCGAGGTGCTGTCCCGAGCCACCACGCCGCCACCGGTCGAGATCGCCAAGGAGGAGTGGCACGCCAACCCGGAGACGCTCCTGGAGTACCGGCAGGTCACCGTTCGCGGTCTGAAGGCGCAGGCCGTGCTCAAGGTGCAAGCCGAGCTGGTGCGCGCCTTCCGGGCGTACCTGGATGCCCGCGACTTCACCGAGATCTTCACCCCCAAGATCGTGGCTGCCGGCGCCGAGGGCGGCGCCAACCTCTTCGAGGTCGACTACTACGGGAAGCGTGCCTACCTGGCGCAGTCCCCGCAGGTCTACAAGCAGATCATGGTCGCCGTCTTCGAGCGCGTCTACGAGGTGGCGCCGGTGTTCCGCGCCGAGCCCAGCCACACCAGCCGCCACCTGGCGGAGTACCTGTCGCTGGACGTGGAGGTGGGCTTCATCTCGGACGAGAACGACGTCATGGACCTGCAGGAGGGCCTGTTCAAGGCGATGATGTCGCAGGTGGTCGAGCGCTGCGCCGCCGAGCTGCAGCTCCTCGAGGCAACCGCTCCCGATGTCGGCGTACCCGTGCCGCGCATCCCGCTGCTGGAGGCGCGCTCGCTGATCAAGGAACGCTACGGCCATGAGACGGGTGGCAAGGACCTGGATCCGGAGGCCGAGCGCCTGCTCGGGCGCTGGGCCCGCCACGAGCACGGTAGCGAGTTCGTGTTCGTCACGCACTTCCCACAGGCAGCCAGACCGTTCTACACGCATCCGGAGGGGGCGGACCTCACGCGCGGGGTCGACCTGCTGTTCCGCGGGGTGGAGATCACCTCCGGCGGCCAGCGCGTCCACAGGCACGACATGCTGGTGGAGGAGCTGACCAAGCGCAACATGGACCCGGCCGGCTTCAGGGGCTATCTGGAGGTGTTCCAGCACGGCATGCCACCGCACGGCGGCTTCGCTGCCGGAGCCGAACGCCTCACCGCGCTACTGCTCGGAATCCCCAACGTCCGCTTCGCACGCGCCTTCCCGAGAGACGGCAGCCGCATCCAACCGTGACCCCGCAGCCCGTCCGGGCAGCGCGCCACGCGCGGCTCAGGACGCCAGGTCGAACAGCGGTACCGGCCGCTCCCCCTTGAGCACGACATGGTGCTCGCGGCAGCGCGGCTCGTAGCGCTCGGCGGCGCCGACCAGGATCACGGGGTCGTCGTAGTGGGCGGGCTGGCCCCCGATGAGGCGCTGGGTGCGGGTGGCGGCGCGCCCGCACGAGCAGATGGCCGTCAGCTTCTCCACCACCTCGGCGTGCGCCAGCAGCGCCGGCATCGGCCCGAACGGCTCGCCGCGGAAGTCGAGGTCGAGACCCGCCAGGATCACGCGCTTGCCGCCGTCGGCAAGCTCCAGAGCCAGGACGATCACGGCCTCGTCGAAGAACTGCCCCTCGTCGATCGCCACGACCTGGGTGTCGTCCGCCAGCAGCTCGCGGATGCCGGCGGTGTCGGCCACGGGCACCGCCTTCAAGGAGCGGCCGTCGTGCGACGCCACCGCCTCAGGAACGTAGCGGGCGTCGATGGCCGGCTTGAACACCTGCACGCGTTGCCTGGCGATGAGCGAACGGTTGACGCGCCGGATGAGCTCCTCGGACTTGCCGCTGAACATGGGGCCCACGATCAGCTCGATCCAGCCCCCTCCGAAGGCGTGCGCTAGCATGCCGCCATGCTAACCCGAGCACGGTCGCACGCCCGGAGCGGTGACCCGCCACCGGGCTGTCGCCGGCGGTCGGCACCTCCGACCCGTGCGGCTGCCGCCCGGCGGCCGACCGGATACGACGCCCCTCGCGGCGCTCTGATAGGCTCGTGGGCGTATGAGGCGCATGCACGGCACCACCATCGTGGCCGTCCAAAGAGACGGCAGGACCGCCATCGCCGGGGACGGACAGGTCACCCTTGGCGAGACCATCGTCAAGAAGGGAGCCGTGAAGGTGCGCACCCTCTCGGACGGGACCGTCCTCACCGGCTTCGCGGGCGCCGTCAGCGACGCCTTCACCCTGCTCGACAAGTTCGAGGGCTACCTGGCGTCGGCCAAGGGCAACCTGCTCAAGGCCTCGGTCGACACCGTGAAGGAGTGGCGCACCGACCGCGCGCTGCGGAACCTGGAGGCCATGCTGATCGTGGCGGACGACGAGCACATCCTCACGCTCTCGGGCGCCGGCGACGTCATCGCGCCGGACGAGCCGGTGGCCGCGGTCGGCTCGGGCGGACCCTACGCCCAGGCCGCCGCCACCGCCTTGCTGCGAGAGACGGCCCTGAGCGCCGAGGAGATCGCGCGCAAGGCCCTGACCATCGCCGCCGAGATCGACATCTACACCAGCGGCAACGCCACCGTGCTGGTGACCGGTGGCGAGGCCGAGGACGAGGGGGGCCAGGCATGAGCGCCGATGCCCTGCTGGCGCACGCCGCCGAGCTCACGCCGCTGGAGATCGTGGAGGAGCTCGACCGCCACATCATCGGGCAGAACAAGGCCAAGCGATCGGTGGCCGTGGCCTTGCGCAACCACTACCGCCGCCGCCACCTCCCCGACGAGCTGCAGGCCGAGATCACCCCCAAGAACATCCTCATGATCGGACCCACCGGCGTGGGCAAGACCGAGATCGCCAGGCGGCTGGCGCGGCTGGCGAAGGCCCCCTTCCTCAAGGTGGAGGCCACCAAGTTCACGGAGGTCGGGTACGTCGGCCGCGACGTCGAGTCGATCGTCCGCGATATGGTGCGCTCCGCCACGGCCATGGTCGAGGCCGAGAAGAAGGAGGAGGTGCGCGGGCGCGCCGCGGCCGCCGCCAAGGAGCGCCTGCTCGACGCGCTGCTGCCGGGGGGCACCAGCGAAGGCCGCGAGCGCATGCGTGCCCTGCTCGAGAAAGGGGGCCTCGACGAGCGCACCGTGGAGATCGAGGTGGCGGACGAGAAGCCCGCGGGCGTGATGATGCCGGGCATGGAGGAGATGGGCCTCAACCTGCAGGACATGCTGTCGAGCTTCATGCCGCAACGCAAGGTGAAGCGCAAGCTGAGCGTGCGCGAGGCCAGGCGGGTGCTGGAGGACGAGGAAGCCGACCGCCTGATCGACCACGACGCCGTGGGGCGCGAGGCCGTCTACCGCGCCGAGAACATGGGCATCGTGTTCATCGACGAGATCGACAAGATCGCCGGCTCGGAGGGCATGGGAGGCAGCGACGTCAGCGGCGAGGGGGTGCAGCGCGACCTGCTGCCCGTGGTCGAAGGCACCCAGGTGAACACCCGCCAGGGGCCCGTGACGACCGACCACATGCTGTTCATCGCCGCGGGAGCCTTCAACGTCTCCAAGCCCAGCGACCTGATTCCCGAGTTGCAGGGTCGCTTCCCCATCCGAGTGGAGCTCGAGGAGCTCTCCGCCGGCGACTTCCAGCGCATCCTCACGCAGCCGCGGCACGCGCTCACCAAGCAGTACACCGAGCTGCTCGCCGTGGACGGCACCCACATCCACTTCGCCGAGAGCGGCGTGGTCGCCATCGCGGAGTACGCCGAGAGGGTCAACCGCGAGGTCGAGGACATCGGTGCCAGGCGCCTGCACACCATCCTGGAGACGGTGCTGGAGGACGTCTCCTTCGGCACCGAGCTGGGCAGCGTCACCATCGACGAGGCTTACGTCAGGCGCAAGCTCGAGGACATCGTCGGCAACGAGGACCTGAGCCGCTACGTGCTCTGACCCGTGACGGTCGCCCTCGGGCGGCCGTCACGCGCCCGCTTGCTAGCATGGTGGGCGAGGGAGGGGCCCTGTGAGCACGCGTCTTCTCGGCTGGCTCGATCGCCTGGGCTCGAGCTACTGGTTCCTGCCCTCGCTGATGGCGTTGGGCGCCCTGCTGTTCTCCTTCGCCACCCTCGCCGTCGACCGCACCTATGCCCACGCCAGCTTGCCGCGCCTGGCGCTGCTCGGCGCCCTCAACGACGCCGACGGCGCCCGCGCCCTGCTCAGCACCGTGGCCGGCTCGCTCATCACCGTGGCCGGGGTGGTCTTCTCCATGACCCTGGTCGGTCTGTCGCTCGCCTCCCAGCAGTTCGGGCCGCGCCTGGTGGGCAACTTCATGCGCGACCGCGGCAACCAGGCGGCGCTCGGCATCTTCGTCGCCACCTTCCTCTACTGCCTGATGGTGCTGCGCACCGTGCGCAGCGCCGACGCTCAGCAGGGCATCGCCGCCTTCGTGCCGCACGTGTCGGTGGGCGTCGCGCTGGTGCTCACGCTGGCGAGCCTGGGCGTGCTGATCTACTTCATCCACCACGCTGCCGAGAGCGTTCAGGTCTCCTACGTGCTGGCGCGCGTGGGCCGCGCGCTCACCCAGCAGATCCTCGGCTTCCCGCCGGCCGACGAGCCAAACGACCGCGAGGCGGCAGGCGCGTCGGCGGAGCCCAGCGTCGACGCGCCCGAGGGCGGCGCCGTGCCAGCGACCCCGGCCCTGCCGGAGGCCTTCCAGCGCGAGGCGGTGACGATACGCTCGCAGCGGGCGGGCTACGTCCAGGCCATCGACCTCGGCGGCCTGACGGCGCTGGCCGCCGAGCACGACGCGCTCATCCGCCTGCACAACCCGCCGGGCAGCTTCCTCATGCTCGGCGGTCCCTTCGCCGACATCCACCCCACGGAGGCCGCCGAGGCACTCGCCGGCCGCATCGAGGGCTACTACGTGCTGGGCGCCGTGCGAACCCCGCAGCAGGACCCCTACTTCCTCTTCGATCAGCTCCTGGAGGTGGCGTTGCGCGCCCTCTCCCCGGGCATCAACGATCCCTTCACCGCCATGACCTGCATCGACCGCCTGGCCGAGGCCATCGACCTGCTGGCGCGCCGCCGCCTGCCTCCCGGCCACCTCGAGGACGACGACGGCACCCTGCGGCTGGTGGTGCCCAGGCCGGAGCTGGGGGCGCTCGTCGAGCACCTCTTCGGCGAGCTGCGCGCCCACGCCGCCGGCGACCCCATGGTCGCCCGGCACCTGGCGCACACCCTGCGGCGGATGCAGGCGAGCGCCGCCAACGTCGAGCTCCAGGCGACCGTCGACCGCGAGGTGGCGCGGCTGCTGGAGAGCGCCGCCGACCGCCTCTCGGCGAGCGACCTGAAGGCGCTGCGAAGCGCGTCGCGGCACGTCACCGCCTGGATCCGCCTGGAGGAGGAGTAGCCCGGCGGCCAGCACCTCCGCCGCTCAGGGTTCCGGCGACCCGGCGCTGGTAGCGGCGTCCTCGGCGGCGGCCGCACGCAGCACGGTGAGACCGTCCGGGATCAGCGGCACGCTGGCGCCGGCCTGAAAGCGCGCGCCTGGCGCCGGCGGCTCGGCACTGGCCAGCACCGTGATCCAGCCGTCCCCTTCGGGCGCGGCCGGCAAGCCGAAGCAGCCGTCGCCGCGGCCGTGGAACAGCACCAGGAAGGAGGCGTCGCGGCGCCGCCGGCCGCGCGCGTCGCGCTCGTGGAGGGCGGCCCCGCACAGCAACATGCCGAAGGCGCCGCCGTCGGCCGCCTGCCAGTCGCGCGCCTGCATCTCGCGCCCGCCGGGGTGGATCCAGGTGACGTCCTTGCAGCCCGAAGCGGGGTCCAGGCCTCCGTCGAGGAAGGTGCGCCGGCGGAACACGGCATGCTCGCGGCGTAGCGCCAGCGCCTCGCGGGTGAAGGCGAGGAAGGCCTCGTCGCGCTCGTCCAGCTGCCAGTCGAACCAGCTGATGTCGTTGTCCTGACAGTAGGCGTTGTTGTTGCCGCCCTGGCTGCGGCCCAGCTCGTCGCCGCCCAGCAGCATCGGCACGCCCTGGGAGAGCAGCAGCGTCGCCAGCAGGCTGCGGCGCCGCACGTCGCGGCGCGCCAGCACTTCGGGATCGTCCGTCGTCCCCTCCACGCCGCCGTTGCTGCTGAGGTTGTGGTCGCTGCCGTCGGTCCCCCCCTCGCCGTTGGCGCCGTTGTGCTTCCGGCTGTAGCTCACCAGGTCCTTCAGCGTGAAGCCGTCGTGGGCGGTGATGAAGTTGATGGAGGCGTAGGGCCGGCGTTGCCGGCGACCGTAGAGGTCCGACGAGCCACTCAGTCGGGTCGCCAGCTCGCCGGCGCGGCCGGGGTCGCCGCGCCAGTAGCCGCGCACTCCGTCACGGAATCGGCCGTTCCACTCGCACCACTGCCAGGGGAAGTTGCCCACCTGATAGCCGCCAGGACCCACGTCCCAGGGCTCCGCGATGAGCTTGACGCCGGAGAGCACCGGGTCCTGCTGGATCACCTTGAAGAAGGCCGAGAGCATGTCGACGTCGTACAGCTCGCGCGCGAGCGCCGAGGCGAGGTCGAAGCGGAAGCCGTCCACGTGCATGGTCTGCGCCCAGCTGCGCAAGCTGTCCATGATCAGCTGCAGCACGTAGGGGTTGCCGGGATCGAGGGTGTTGCCGGTGCCGGTGTAGTCGATGTACCGCTCCGGCCGCCCGGGGTTGAGCTTGTAGTAGCTGCGGTTGTCGATGCCCCGGAAGGAGAGCGTCGGCCCCAGATGGTTGCCCTCGCCGGTGTGGTTGTAGACCACATCGACGATGACCTCGAGCCCGGCGGCATGGAAGCGCTTCACCATGCCCTTGAACTCGTCGACCGCGTGGACCGGCCCGCGTGCGGCGTAGCGGGGCTCGGGCGCCAGGTAGGCCAGCGGGTGGTAGCCCCAGTAGTTGCCGAGCCCCAGCCGGACCAGTCGCTGCTCCTCTGCGATGGCGTTCACCGGCAGCAGCTGCACCGTGGTGACGCCGAGGGACAGCAGGTGCGCGATCACCGGCTCGCTCGCCAGGCCGAGGTAGGTTCCGCGCAGCTCCTCCTCCACCGCCGGGTGGCGCATGGTCATGCCACGCACGTGCGTCTCGTAGATGACCGTGTCCTCGAAGGGCACCCGCGGCCGGCGCTCGTCCGCCCAGTCGAAGTCATCGTCCACCGCGGCCGCCAGGGGAGCGACGGCGGCGTCGTCTCGGCCGTCCGCGCGGTCCTCGCCCGAGCGCCGCAGCGTCTCGGGGTCGAAGCCGAGCAGGCTGCCGTGCCAGGCGAGCGGACGGCCGATCGCTCTGGCGTAGGGGTCGAGCACGATCTTGGCGGGATTGAACCGGTGCCCGCGCGCCGGCTCGTAGGGACCGTGAACCCGGTAGCCGTAGCGCTGCCCCGCTCGCAGCCCAGGCACGAAGCCGTGGAACACCGGACCGGTGCGGTCGCTGAGCTCCACGGTGCGAGCCGGCGCGGGGTCGTAGGCGGTGTCGAACAGGCAAAGCTCCACGGCGGTGGCGTGCTCGCTGTAGAGGGCGAAGTTGATGCCCTCCACCTCCACCGTGGCGCCCAGCGGGTGCGGCCGGCCGGGCCAGACCTTCATGCCGCCCCCCGTGTCAGAGGTCCCAGAAGCGTAGCTGGTCGTCCTCGAAGGTGGCGTCGCCGGCGCGCGCGAAGGCCAGCAGCCCGTCGCGGTCGGGCAGCTGCAGGTAGTAGCGGAAGTTGGCCAGGTAGCGTTGGACGACCGCGTCGGAAAGGCCCAGGCGCTCGGCCTCGACATGCGCGACCTCGGCGAGCCGCCCCAGGCCCGCCTCGCGCGCGGCGCGGAAGCGCGCCACCAGCATGTCCGAGGGCCGCCGGTCCTCGCGCGACGCCCACACCGCGAAGGTGAAGGGCAGGCGCGTGTGGTGGTACCAGGCTTCACCCAGGTCGGTGACCCGCGGGCGCCGCCCCGCGACCTTGCGCCGGCCGACGGCCTCGCGGAGGGCGGCGTCGCCGATCAGCAAGGCTGCGTCGCAGCTCGCCAGCATCGTCTCGAGGTGGGGCGCCATGGGGACCAGCTCGGCATCGAACCCGTCCTTCGCCAACAGCACGCGCAGCAGCTGCACGCTGGTGGCGGAGTGGGTGGTCACCGCGATGCGGGCGCCCTGCAGCGCCTGCCACGGCTGCCAGTGGAACAGCATCACGCTGTACACCGGTCCGAGGGTCGCGATGGAGAAGTCGGGAAGCGCCCTCAGCTGGTGACGGTGGCGGACGAACTCGATCGAGGAGATGAGGGTGAGGTCGATGTCGCCACGCATCAGCGCGGCGTTGAGCTCGGTCGGCACGCCGCGGACGAACTCCGCGCGGGTCTCGGGGCCCGACCAGGGCTCCAGCCCCCAGTGCAACGGGGCCACATTGGTGTAGGACACGATGCCGAGCCGCTCGGTGCGCACGCCACCCTCGACCGCGGTCGGCCGCGACGAGCGCGCGCCGGCGCTCACGCGAACACCTCGAGCTCGTTGTACAGGGCGTCGCGGCGGACCGGCAGGCGGCCGGCGTCCTGCACCAGCCGCACCAGCGCAGACTGCGTCATGCCGGCCTCGGTGACGGCGCCGGAGGCGTGCGCGATGCGTTCGTCCTTGATGGTGCCGTCGATGTCGCTGACGCCCGCCGAGAGCGTGACCTGCGTGAGCTCGGGGGTGATCATGATCCAGTAGCCCTTGATGTGGGGGACGTTGTCGAGCATCAGCCTCGACACCGCCAGGTTGCGAAGGTCGTCGAGGCCGGTGGTGAAACGGGTGCCGAGCTCCCTCGCGAGCGGGTTGTTGTCCGGCTGGAAGGCGAGGGGCACGAAGGAGAAGAACCCGGGCGCCTCGTCCTGCAGCTCGCGCAGCCGGATCATGTGGTCGAGCCGGTCCCCGGGCGATTCGACGTGGCCGTAGAGCATGGTGGCGTTCGTGGGGATGCCCAGCTCGTGCGCGGTGCGGTGCACCTCGAGCCAGCCCTCGGCGCTGACCTTGGCCCGCGCGATACGCTTCCTGACGTGGTCCGCGAAGATCTCTGCGCCGCCGCCGGGCATGGCCACCAGGCCGGCGTCCTTGAGTTGCGAGAGCACCTCGCGGTAGCTCAGCCGCGGGCGCGTGATGCGGGTGAAGTGGTGGATCTCGGCCGCCGTCCAGGCCTTCACCTGCACCCCGGGGTAGCGCTCCGTGAGCCCACCGACCAGGTCGAGGTAGTACTGGAAGGGCCGCTTGGGGTGGTGTCCTGCCGTGATGTGAATCTCCGTGAGATCCGGATGGGCATGCTCGTCGACGTAGGCCCAGACGTCATCCAGGTCCATGTCCCAGACGCCTTCTTCACCCCACTTGCGTTGGAAGCCGCAGAAGGTGCAGCCGACGTAACAGAGGTTGGTCTGCGACAGGCGCAGCGAGTGCACGAAGTAGGCCTTGTCGCCCACGCGCCGCTCGCGCACCAGGTCGGCGAGACGGCACACCGCGGCGACGTCGCGCGTGCCGAAGAGCGTCATGCCCTCCTCCAGGCCGAGACGGCGGCCCTCCAGGACCTTGTCGGCGATGGGCACGAGCGCGTTGTCATCGATGAGGAGGTCTCGAACGCCGGCGACGGTCATCTCCGCGAGTATAGCTTCGGTTCGGTAACGATTCCTCCGGCTCGGCACCGAGGCGCGCCTCGCCTGCGGGCCGGCAGCGTACCCCGGCTCATAGGTGGATGGCGCGCTCGTCCACGGCCAGCGCCGCCTCCTTGACCGCCTCGGCCAGGGTGGGATGAGCGTGGATGGTGCGTGCCAGGTCCTCGGCGCTGGCGTGGTAGGTCATGCCCGCCACCGCCTCGGCGATCAGGTCGCCGGCGCGCGGGCCGATGATGTGAACTCCCAGCACGCGATCGGTCTCCTCGTGGGCCAGGATCTTCACCCGGCCGTCGGTCTTGCCCAGGGCGCGGGCGCGGCCGTTGGCGGTGAAGGGGAACACGCCCTTGCGGTAGGGGATCCCCTCCTCCTGCAACTGCTCCTCGCTGCGGCCTACGGTGGCGATCTCCGGGTCCGTGTAGACGATGCCCGGCACCAGGCCGTAGTCGACGTAGCCGGCGCCGCCCGCCAGGCGCTCCATCAGCGCCACACCGTCCTCCTGCGCCTTGTGCGCCAGCATCGGGCCCGGGATCAGGTCTCCGATGGCGTAGACGCCCGTTGCGCTGGTGGCGAAGCCGCCGTCCACGCGAACGCGACCACGCTCGTCGAGCTCCACGCCGGCCCGCTCGAGCCCCAGCCCCGCGCTGGCCGGAGCGCGCCCCACCGCCACGAGCACCCGGGCCGCCTCCACCGGCTCGCCCCCCTCGACCTCGACGACGACCGAGCGCGACCTGCCCGTGCCCTTGGCCTCGGCGCCGGTCACGCGGGCGCCGAGGCGGAAGCCCAGCCCCTGGCGCTTGAAGACCTTGAGCGCCTCCTTGGCCGTCTCCAGATCCATGCCTGGCAGGATGCGGTCGAAGTACTCCAGAACCGTGACCTTCGACCCCAGCCTGGCCCACACCGATCCCAGCTCGAGCCCGATGTACCCCGCACCGATGACCACCAGGCTCTCGGGCACCTGGTCGTAGTCGAGCGCCTCGGTGCTGGTGCCGATGAGGTCAACGGCAAGCTCGACCCCGGGCAGGCTCACCGGCACCGACCCGGTGGCCAGCACGATGTGCCCGGCCTCGAGGGTGTGGTTGCTCTCGCCGCCGTGCACGCTCACCCTGCCGCCGCCCAGGAGCTCTCCCTGACCGTGGTAGCGGGTGATCCGGTTCTTCTTGAAGAGGTAGGCGACGCCGTCGGTGTTCTGCTTCACCACGCGGGCCTTGCGCCTGTGCATGGCGGCCAGGTCCAGGCCGACGTCCTTGACGGTGATGCCGTGGTCGGCCAGCTTCTCGCGCGTCTCCTGGAAGCGCTCGCTAGACTCCAGCAACGCCTTGCTCGGGATGCACCCGACGCGCACGCAGGTACCCCCGAGCGCCTCCTCCTTCTCGACCACCGCGACATCGAAGCCGAGCTGGGCTCCGCGGATCGCCGCGACGTAGCCGCCGGGCCCCGCGCCGACGATGACGATGTCGTGTCTGGGCATGCCTCAGACCTCCAGCAGGATGCGGGCGGGGCTCTCGACCGCCTCCTTGATGCGCTTGAGGAAGGTCACGGCCTCGCGCCCGTCGACGATACGGTGGTCGTAGGTGAGCGCCAGGTACATCATCGGACGGATCTCGACCTGGCCGTTCACCGCGACCGGCCGCTCCTGGATGGCGTGCATCCCGAGCACCCCCGACTGCGGCGGGTTGACGATGGGGGTGGACATCAGCGAGCCGAACACCCCGCCGTTGGAGATGGTGAAGGTGCCCCCCTGAAGCTCGTCCGGCGTGAGCTTGTTCTCCTGCGCTCGCCGGCCGAAGTCGCCGATCGCCATCTCCAGCTCGGCGAAGCTGAGCCGCTCGGCCCCCCTCACCACCGGCACCACCAGCCCCTTCTTGCTGGAGACGGCCACGCCGATGTCGTAGTAGTCCTTGTAGACGATGGTGTCCTCGCGGATCTCGGCGTTGAGCTGCGGGAAGCGCTTGAGCGCGTCGATGGTGGCCTTGACGAAGAACGACATGAAGCCCAGGCGTACCTGGTAGCGCGCCTCGAAGGCGTCGCGGTGCTCCTTGCGCAGCGCCATCACCGCTGTCATGTCCACCTCGTTGAAGGTGGTGAGCAGGGCGGCGTTGCGTTGCGCCTCTACCAGCCGCTCGGCGACACGTCGGCGGAGCGGGCTCATCGGCACCGCCTCCTCGCGTCCGCCGGGCTCGACGCTGGCCGCCGGCGCCGGTTCCGTGCCGGCGCGGGCCACGAAGCGTTCCACGTCCTCCTTCAGCAGCCGCCCCCCGGGTCCGCTGGCGGGCACCTGCGAGGCGTCGACGCCGTGCTGGTGGAGCAGGCGCTGTGCTGCCGGCATCACCGCCCCAGCGGCACCGGCCCGCCCGTCGGCGCCCGCCGCGCGCTCCTCGCCCTGCTGCGGGCCCGAGGGAGCGGCCTCGCCGGACGAGGTCTCCTCGCCCTCGCCACGCTCCGCCATGCCGTCTGCGGCCGGGCTGTCCTCCGAGGCGACCCCGTTCTTGGCAGCGACCGCACCCGCCTCGATGCGCGCGATCACCTCGCCCACCCCGGCCGCGTCGCCCTCCTGCTTGAGGACCTCCGCGAGCACGCCGGAGACGGAGGCCGGCACCTCGAGCGTGGCCTTGTCCGTCTCGACCTCGACGACGGCTTCATCCTTCTCGACCGCGTCACCCTCGCGCTTGAGCCAGCTACCGATGTACACCTCGGTGATCGACTCGCCCACGGAGGGAACCTTCAGATCTACGGGCATCGCGAATCGCTCCTCACGTTGCTGGCCCAGCGGGCTCGCCTAGACGTCCATCTCGAACGCAGTGCGGATGAGCTCTGCCTGCTCCAACCGGTGAGCGGCGCCGGAGCCGGTGGCGGGACTGGCGGAAGCGGGGCGCGAGACGCCGACGAGCGGGTGGCCCAGCAGCCGGCCGCCCCACTCTACCCGCATGAAGCGCCAGGCTCCCATGTTCTCCGGCTCCTCCTGCACCCACAGAACCGGGGCTTCGGCGGCGATGCCGTCGAGGGCCGCCGCCACGGTCTCGGGCGCGAGCGGGTAGAGCTGCTCGAGCCGCACGATGGCCACGTCGTCGCGCCCGCGTTCCTCGCGCGCGGCCGCCAGGTCGAGGGCCACCTTGCCGCTGGCGAGCAGGACCCGGGACACCTCGCGGCGATCGCTCGCCAGGTCGGGCAGGACACGCTGGAAGCGGCCGCTGGTCAGATCCGCCAACGGCGACACCGCGCGCGGGTGGCGCAGCAGGCTCTTGGGGGTCATGACGATCAGGGGCTTGCGCAGCGGGCGCACCACCTGCCGGCGCAGGAGGTGGAAGTACTGCGCTGGCGTCGTCGGATACGCCACTTGGAGGTTGTCCTCGGCGCAGAGCTGGAGGTAGCGCTCCAGCCGGGCGCTGGAGTGCTCCGGTCCCTGCCCCTCCATGCCGTGTGGCAACAGCATCACCAGCCCCGAGAGCCGCTTCCACTTCTCCTCGGCCGAGGCGATGAACTGGTCGATGATGACCTGCGCGGCGTTGGCGAAGTCACCGAACTGCGCCTCCCACAGCACCAGGCCGTCCGGCGTGTCGAGGCTGTAGCCGTACTCGAAGCCCAGCACCCCCGCCTCGGAGAGCGGGCTGTTGTGCACCTCGAACGGCCCCTGCCCCGTGCCTACGTGCTGCAGCGGAACGTACTCGTGGCCGTCCTTGCTGTCGTGGAAGACGGCATGCCGCTGGCTGAAGGTGCCGCGCTCGCTGTCCTGGCCGGACAGGCGCACTCTCACGCCATCCGCGAGCAGCGTACCCAGCGCCAGCGCCTCCGCCGCCGACCAGTCGAGCGGCTGGTCGCCGTCGGCCATCGCCACCCGCCCTTTGAGGGCTCGGGCGATCTTGCCGTTGAGGTTGAAGCGCTCGGGAACCTCGGTGAGCGCGCGCAGCATGGCCGAGAGGCGCGCCCTTCCGACACCGGTGTCGGGCTCCGGCACCTCCGCGTCCACCTCGGCCGAGTACGGCGCCCACAAGCCCTCGAACGCCGAGTAGTGCGGTTTGAACTCGTCGCTGCGGGCCACGGACAGCTCCTGCTCGAGGTGCTCGCGACGGGCCTCGGCGATCTGATCGGCTTCCTCGCGCTCGACCTCGCCTAGCGCCAGGAGACGCTCGAGGTAGCCGTCGCGAACGCTCCGCCGGCGCTTGATCTTGGCGTACATCACGGGCTGCGTGAACGAGGGCTCGTCCGACTCGTTGTGGCCCTGGCGCCGGTAGCAGTACATGTCGACCACCACGTCACGCTTGAACTCCCGCCGGAAGTCCATCGCCAGCTCGATCGCTTGCGCCACCGCCTCGGGGTCCTCGCCGTTGACGTGGAACACCGGGCTCTGAAGCATCTTGGCGACGTCGCTGGCGTAGGTCGATGTGCGCCCCTGGCGCGGTCCGGTGGTGAAGCCGACCTGATTGTTCACGATCACGTGGAGGGCCCCGCCGACGCGGTATCCGGCGAGGCCCGAGAGGTTGAGGCTCTCTTGCACCACGCCCTCGCCGATGAACGCGGCGTCGCCGTGGACGAGGATCGGCATGACCCTCTCGCGCGCCTCGTCCCCGACCCGCTCGTGCTTGGCGCGCACGCGCCCCAGGACCACGGGCGTGACGTACTCCAGGTGGGAGGGGTTGAACGCCAGCGACAGGTGGATGGTCTTGCCGTCCACGGTCGTCCAGTCGTTGCTGTACCCCAGGTGGTACTTGACGTCCCCGCGCCCGCGGTGCATCTCCGGGTCCTTGTCCTCGAACTCGCGGAAGATCGTGCGCGGGTTCTTGCCCAGGATGTTGGCCAGCACGTTCAGTCGGCCGCGGTGGGCCATGCCCAGCACGATCTCGCCGACTCCCTGGGAACCCGCCTTCTCGATAGCCTGGTCGAGCAGGGGGATGAGGGTCTCGCCGCCTTCCAGGGAGAAGCTCTTGGCCCCCACGTACTTCTTCTGGATGAAGTCCTCGAAGATGACGGCGTCGGTCAGCTTGGTGAGGATGCGGAGCTGGCGCTCGCGGCTCAGGGTCAGCCGGTTGCGCGTGGCCTCCATCCGCTGCTGCAGCCAGCGCCTGACCTCCAGGCTGTCGATGTGCATGAACTGCGCGCCGATGCTGCGGGTGTAGGTCTCCTTCAGTGCCTCGATGACCTCGCCAAGCGTTCGCGCCGAGGGGAAGGTGGCCTCCAGCACGGGCCTGTCCATGTCCGACGCGGAGAAGCCGTAGTGGGCGGGGTCCAGCTCCGGCGCCTCGAACGGGTCCCGCCCCAGCGGGCTGAGGTCCGCTAGGCGGTGGCCGCGCACGCGGTAGTTGCGCACCAGCCGCTCGACCCGTTGCTGAAGGGTGGCGGCGTCGCTACCGGCGCGGTCGAGCGCCGCCCGCCCCACGGGCGTCTCGCCCGCCCCCGGGTGGAACAGGCTTCGAGGCGTGAAGCTCGGGCCGAGCCGCCGACGCCGCGCGAGGCCGTCGACCGGCATGGCCTCGAAGGTGGCGCGCCAGCTCTCGGGGACGTCCGCGGGATCCTGCAGGTAGCGCTCGAACAGCTCCTCGACGTACGCCAGGCTGGCGCTACTGAGTTGGTCTTCGATTCCGTTCATGGCCTCACTCCGGCCCCGCGACATCCGCGTCCCGCGCCTGCCCCACAAGGGCGCCGGCCGCGCCCTGCTGGGTCCCTGGATGCGTCCACTGTTGTATCACGGGGTGCCGCGGCCCGCCTTCGCGCGGACGACCCGCCACCTCGGGGTAGGCTTGCGCCATGACCGCTTCACCGCAGGCCGTGGCACTGGGCGAGCTTCTCATCGATTTCGTCCCACAGGCGAACGGCGTCACGCTGGCAGAGGCCGAGGGCTTCCTCAAGGCGCCCGGCGGCGCCCCCGCCAACGTGGCGGTGGGTCTGGCGCGGCTGGGCGTCGCCAGCGGATTCGTGGGCAAGGTGGGCGACGATCCCTTCGGTCACTTCCTGGCCGGCGTGCTGCGGGAGAACGATGTCGACATCGCACAGCTCCGCTTCGACGACGGGGCCCACACAGCCCTGGCCTTCGTGTCGCTCACCAGCAGTGGCGAGCGAGATTTCGTGTTCTATCGCAACCCCAGCGCCGACATGCGGCACCGGCCCGAGGAGATCGACGACGCCTACCTGAGCGGCGCTTCCATCCTCCACATCGGCAGCATCAGCCTCATCCAGGAGCCGTCGCGCGGCGCCACCCTGCGCGCCCTGGATATCGCCGCCGACCACGGCCTGTGGGTGTCGTACGACGCCAACCTGCGGCTGCCGCTGTGGCCGTCCGCCGAGGCCGCTCGTAAGGGGATCCGTAGCGTGTGGCGCCGCGCCCAGCTGATCAAGATCAGCGACGACGAGCTGGAGTTCCTCACGGGCTCACGCGACCTGGCGGCCGCGCGCACCCTGCGCCACGAGCAGCTGCGGCTGCTGGTGGTGACCCGCGGCGACGCCGGGGTCTGGTACCTCACGCGCCAATGGGAGGGAGAGGTCGCCGGTTTCCGGGTGGACACCGTCGATACCACCGGTGCGGGCGACGCCTTCACGGCCGCCCTGCTCGACAGTGTGGTGAGGGTCGACGCCCTGGAGACGGACCGCCGGGCCCTGGAGGCCGCTCTGCGGCGGGCGAACGCCTACGCTGCGCTCACCACCACCCGCCGTGGCGCCATCCCGGCGTTGCCGCGAGCTGACGAGCTGGAACGCTTCCTGCAGGAGCAGGACGGATGATCGACTGATCGACGGCTCGACGGGGCGACGGCGGCCTGCAACGGTTCGGCTCAGCTCCACCGCAGCCAGCAGCACGGCGGGCCAGCAGCACGGCGGGCCAGCAGCACGGCGGGCCAGCAACAGCGCGGGCCAGCAACAGCGCGGGCCAGCAACA
>CAZBZU010000001.1:2500-28076 GCA_964496495.1 uncultured bacterium | reverse complement strand
GCGGGCCAGCAACAGCGCGGGCCAGCAACAGCGCGGGCCAGCAACAAGAAGAGCGCCTCGTGGGCGCCCGGTCATTCATTCAATGTGGAAGCATTATACGCGGATATGCGCTATTCGTCAAGAGGATGCAGCCACACGACGGGCGCGCTCGCTCGCAAGTCGCTGGCGGACGCCCGTGGCGCGGGCCGGCGCCCCGGCTCCTCCGGCCCAGGCCGCACCCCGGGGAACGCCTCATGCCACACTGAGCTCGTGAGCGATCCCGACGACAGCCACGCGGCAGGCGCGCCCGCGTTCCGGGGCGCGGGCGCCCCGGTTCCAAGCCTCGCCGATCTCGACCGCGCCCGGCACCATGTGCGGCAGGCGGCCCTGCGCACGCCGCTGGTGCGGCTGGATCTCGAGGGTCCGGGCGGCAGTGAGGTGTACGCCAAGGCCGAGAACCTGCAGCGAACCGGCTCGTTCAAGCTTCGCGGCGCGCTGAGCTTTCTGGCGTCGCTCCCGGCCGACGTCAGAGCGCGCGGCGTGGTGACGCACTCCAGCGGCAACCATGCGCAGGGGGTGGCGTTCGCCGCCCGCCACTTCGGCGTCCCCGCCACCATCGTCATCCCCGAGGGGGCCGCTGCCGTGAAGGTGGAGCGTACCCGCGCCCTCGGTGCGGAGGTGGTGCGCTGCCGGAACACGCAGACCTCGCGGGAGGAGACCGCCGGCGCCATCGCCCGGCAGCGCGGTGCCGCACTGGTGCCGCCGTACGACCACCCCTGGATCGTCGCCGGTCAGGCGAGCGTGGGGCTCGAGATCGCCGAGGATCTCCCTGGCGTCGCCACGGTGTTCGTTCCTGTCGGTGGCGGTGGACTCTCCTCGGGGGTATGCCTGGCGCTGGCGGGACGCGCCCCGGAGGCTCGGGTCATCGGGGTGGAACCGGAGCTGGCGGCGGACGCGTGCGACTCGCTTCGCGCAGGCGAACGCCGAACCTGGCCTGCCGAGGCAGTCACGCGCACGCTCGCCGACGGCGTGCGGACTCAGTGCATCGGCGAGCTGAACTTCAGGGTGCTCCGCAGCGAGCTGGCGGGCATCGAGACGGTGGACGAGGACGCCATCGCGCGAGCCACCGGCTGGTACGCCAACCACGCGCGGCTGGTCGTCGAGCCCACCGGGGCCCTCACCCTGGCGGCCCTTCGCAAGCACCTGCGCGGCGAGGCGGAGGTCGCGCCGGGAACGGGTGGGCCCACCGTGGTGGTGATCTCCGGCGGGAACATCGATCGTGAGCTGCTCTGCCGCCTGATGACTGCCGACCGCTGAGCTCGGCGTCGCCATGCGTTGCCGGACTCATCCGGCTGGACTATCCTGTGGGGGTGTCCGCACTCGTGGTGATGCTCCTTCTCGGCTTCTTCCTGGTGATCGCGGCGAGCCTCACCATCTGGGCCGCTCTCGGCCTGACCCAGCACGCCCCGGCACCGGCTCGGCCGGGACGCGAGCCCGCCTCCGAGTCGCCCGTGGTGGTGGCCCGGCCCAGCAACGACGAGGTTCGGGGCGCGCACGTGAAGGTCTCGCAGCACGGCAGCACGCAAGAGGACGCCTTCGAGCGGTTCGTCCGGTCGGACGGGCCCAGGGGCGGGTCCGACTTCTGAGCGCCGGAGGAACGATGTGGGACTAGCCGACTACCGCCGGCTGGAGCTGGCGCACCCGGAGCCCGGCATCCTTGTCATCACCATGAACCGGCCCGACCGGCTCAACGCCGCCGACGAGCGCATGCACCGCGAGCTGGTCGACATCTGGCGGGACGTGGACGCCGACGACGACATCGACGTGGCCGTGCTCCGCGGAGCCGGCAAGGCCTTCTCGGCCGGCGGCGACCTGGACATGGTGGAGCACGTCATCGACGACTGGGACACGCGTGTGCGCGTGTGGGCCGAGGCGCGCGACCTGGTGCGCAACCTGGTCGACTGCAGCAAGCCGGTGGTGTCCGCCATCCACGGGCCGGCCGTGGGTGCCGGGCTGGTGGCCGGGCTGCTCGCCGACGTGTCGATCGCCGCTCGCGACGCCCGCATCATCGACGGTCACACCCGCCTGGGCGTGGCCGCGGGAGATCATGCCGCGGCCGTGTGGCCGCTCCTCATCGGCATGGCCAAGGCCAAGTACTACCTCCTGACGTGCGAGCCGATGAGCGGGCAGGAGGCCGAGCGCCTCGGCCTGGTGAGCCTTTGCGTCGACGCCGGCGAGCTGGACGAGCGGGCGCTGGAGATCGCGCGCCGGTTGCGCGCCGGCAGCCGAACCGCGGTGCGCTGGACCAAGTACGCCTTGAACAACTGGTACCGCCTGGCCGGCCCCACCTTCGACGCCAGCCTGGCGCTCGAGTTCCTCGGCTTCACCGGCCCCGACGTGCGTGAGGGGCTCGCCTCCCACCGTCAGAAGCGGCCGCCGCGGTTCCACGGCCGCTCGGACGGCTGAGCTCCGCCTCCGGCACGCGCGGACCGATCGCCACGGCACAACGAGTCCGGCAGCGGGCCTGGCCCGGGGCCACGGGACGCCAACCAGCGCGCCACGCCGGGGCCTGCGCGGGCGATGCGCTAGTGCGCGCGGGCGAACGGTAGACTCTGCGGGTGAGAGCGCCGACGCGCCTTCAACGTCTCGCCGCGCTGACCGCCATCGCGGACGTGTTGAACGCGGCTCCGACCTTCGAGGAAGCAGCGCCCGAGGCCCTCGGGCGGCTGCTGCCGCGGGTGGGGCTGAGCACCTGCTGGATGTTCCTCTCCAACGTGGCGGAAGGCGACACCCACCAGGGCAGCTTCCGCCTCGCCGCCTCGACCGGCCTGCCGCCGGCACTCGCCCGCGACGACAAGGCGCCGCTGCGTTCTGAGCGCTGCGAGTGCCAGCGCCTACTCGAGCGCGGCAAGCTCGATCGCGGCATCAACATGGTCACCTGCAGCCGGCTGCGCGACGCCGCCGGCGACAAGGGCGGGCTGAGGATCCATGCCAGCGTGCCGCTGCCCGGCCGTGGCGGACCCGTCGGGATCCTCAACCTGGCCGCGCGCGGCGACACGCGCTTCGACGACGAGACCCTCGCCTTCCTATCGGCCGTGGGGCGACAGCTGGCAGTGGCCTTCGAGCGCTCTCGCCTGCTCTCGGAGCGCACCGAGCACGCGCGCTACGCTGCCGCGCTGGAGGAGCGGCAGCGGCTGGCACAACAGATGCACGACTCGCTGGCGCAGCTGCTGTTCGCCGCCGACCTGTCGCTGGAGGTGGCGGAGCAACACCCGGACGCGGATCGGCGGGCGGCCGCCGTCGCCGACGCCAGCACCTCGGTGCGCGACGCGCTCGCCGAGCTGCGGGCGCTGGTGGAGGTGATGCGGCCCGCCGACCTGTCGACCGGCCTGCGGCCGGCGCTGCAACGGCTGGCACAGCGGATCGGCGGAAGCCTGCGGGTTCAGCTGGAGCTGGCCGAGGCGGAACCGCCGCCGGCGCCCGCCGAGGTGGCCTTCAGAGCGGCCCAGGAGGCCGTGCACAACAGCCTCCGTCACGCTGCCGCCACGAGATTGTGGCTGCGGCTGGAGCGGGCGCCCGGCATCCTGCGCCTGGTGGTGGAGGACGACGGCACCGGGTTCGGCGACGATCCCGAGGCCGTGGTCGGACGCGGCTTGGGGCTCGCCGGCATGCGGCAGCGTGCGGGCGCGCTCGGCGGGACGCTGCGCCTGGGCGACCGCCGAGGAGGCGGCGCGCGGGTGGTGATGGAGGTGCCGTGGCCCGCATCCTGATCGTCGACGACCACCCGGTGGTGCGAGCCGGGCTACGTGCCTTCCTGGAGTTGCAGGAGGACTTCGAGGTCGTCGGCGAGGCCGGGTCGCTGGCCGAAGCACGCCGCCGTGCCGCCGAGACGCGGCCGCAGCTGGTCCTGCTCGATCTCGAGTTGCCCGACGGGAGCGGCCTCACCCTCATCTCCGAGCTCGCGCGCCAGACGCGGGTGTTGGTGCTGACGAGCTTCCTCGACGAAGGCAAGGTGCGGCGGGCGATGCGGCTGGGCGCGTCAGGCTACTTGCTCAAGCACGACGGGCCCGCCGCCCTGCTCGACAAGCTCCGGGCCGCCGACCGGGGCGAGATGCCGCTCGATCCCCGAGCCGTCAGGCTGCTCGCCAGCCCCGAAGCGGATCCCCTCTCGGATCTCACGACGCGCGAGCGCGAGGTGCTGCGGCGCATGGCACAGGGTCTGAGCAACAAGCGCATCGCCAGCGCCCTGGGCATCAGCGAGAAGACCGTGAAGACGCATGCCGGGCACATCTTCGCCAAGCTGCACGTGCCCGGACGGGTCCAGGCGGTGCTCATCGCGAAGGAGCGCGGTCTCTAGCGAGCGGCTGGCTCAGCGCGGGGCCGAGTCCATCGGCACCACCGGCTCGGCCGTGGTCACGTGAAGCTCGATCGCCGGCGCCGGCCGCCGGCCGATGCGCCGGCTGAGCTCGCGCAGCACGCCGGCCAGCATGCGGCCGGGCGAAAGCATGCTGATCACCCGTCCGGTCTGGCCGTCGCTGGCGGGCGACGCCAGCTCGACCAGCCTGGCGGCAGGCACGGCGGGCCGCTCCCCCCACAACCGCAGCACGGTGATGAACGGGCGCAGCCGCCGCTCGTACCCCTTGACGGCACGCACCTGCTGAACCAGGTCGGTGAGCATGAGGCCGGGATTGAAGGCGAACACGCCCATGCCCCGGCCCTCCGTCTCCTTCGCCAGCGCCAGGGTGAAGGCCCGGACCCAGGCCTTGGACGAGGCATAGGCGTTCTGGTACGGCACGGGGCGACGGTCGCCGCGGCCGAGGACGTTGATGAGCTTGCCCGCCCGCTGCGACAGGAAGTAGCGCGACGCCACCGTGGAGCCGAGGTAGACGCCGCGGACGTTGATGTCCAGCACGCTCAGGAAGTCGTCCTCTGCCAGCGCCGGCGTGGGACCGTAGGTCCCGGACACGCCGGCGTTGTTGACCCACGCGTCGAGGCGCCCGAAGCGCTCCAGCGCCGCCGCCAGCAGCGCCTCGTGGTCCGCCTGCCGGCGCACGTCGGCCACCACGCCCTCGACCAGGTCGGGGCCCAGCGTCGACACCACGGCGTCGACCGCCTCGGCGGAACGGGAGCTCACCACCACGCGCGCGCCCTCGCGCACGAAGGCAGTGGCGACGGCCAGCCCGAAGCCGCGCGTGCTCCCGGTGACGACGGCAACCCGCCCATCCAGGCGACCCATGCTCACCCCTCCCCTCGCGGGCTGCCGCACCCGGCCGGCGCTCTGCGGCTCCCAAGGCGCCCGCAAGCGGGCGCCGGGGCGCGGCTACGACCTTGGTCGCAGCTGAGGATCGGGCGAACGGACGATGCGCGGCAAGGCACGCGTCCACGATACTTCCGGCCGGAGGTGGAGCCATGCCACTGGAACACTCGCAGGTCACCGAGGTACTCATCCGCTACCTGATGGCCGACCGCCTGCGGCGCGGCGAGCAGGCGCGACTGCTGCGCGCCGCGCGGGAGAGCCGGCGACGGCGCCCCGAGCGCGCGGGACGCTCGTGAGCCCGGCTGCGATGTCGACCCGCGGCGCGCGCTCGCGCCCCGTGGCACTGATCACCGGTGCCAGCCGCGGGCTCGGCCGCACGCTCGCCGGCTTCCTGGCCACCGCCGGCTACGACCTGGTGGTCACGGCGCGAGCCAGCGAGGCGTTGGAGGCGGCAACTTCCGAGCTGCAGGGTGCCACGGCCGTGCGAGCGCTGGCCGGCGACGTGGCGGACCCGGCTCACCGGCAGGCGCTGGCGGACGCCGCCGGAGACCGCCTCGACCTGGCGGTCCTGAACGCGTCGTCGCTCGGTCCCAGCCCGCTGCCGCGCCTCGCCGAGGTACCCCTGGAGGCGCTGCGAGCGGTCATGGAAACCAACGTCGTGGCGCAGCTCGCGCTGGCGCGGGCCGTGCTGCCGGCGCTCGAGCGCGCCGCGGGCCTGCTGGTGGCGGTGACCTCCGACGCCGCCCAGGGTGGCTACCCGGGCTGGGGCGTGTACGGCGCCAGCAAGGCCGCTCTCGAGCTGATGGCGCGCACGCTGGCAGCCGAGCAAGACGGCGTCGCGGTGGTCAGCGTCGACCCCGGTGACATGCGCACCGACATGCACCGGCGCGCCTTCCCCGGCGAGGACATCAGCGACCGGCCGGTGCCGGGCGTGACGCTGCCGTTCTTCGCCTGGCTGCTGACGCAGCCGCGCGCCGCCGTGAGCGGGCGCCGCTTCCAGGCGCAGGCGGACGCCTGGACGCTCGCTCCCGAAGGCACGTCGTGACGGCAGGCGCCGCGCTGCGCTTCGAGCGCCCTTCCGGGCTGGACGCCACGCGCCCCCCCGAGCAGCGCGGCACCAGGCGCGACGGCGTCCGCCTGCTGCTGTCGACGCCCCGCGGGCACCGGCACCACACCTTCCGAGAGCTCCCCTCCTTGCTGGAGCCAGGCGACCTGCTGGTGGTGAACGACAGCGCCACCCTCGCCGCCAGCCTGCCGGCCAGGCGCGCCGAAGCGCCCGCGGGAAGCGGCAGCGACCTTGGTGGCGAGCGCTTCCGCCTCAACCTCTCGACCCGCTACGGCGAGCGCCTGTGGCTGGCCGAGCCGCGCCCCAGCGCCACGCAGCCGGGGCCCCTACCCGGCCCGCGGCCGCTGCCAGCGGGGGAACGGGCGCGGGTGGGCCGGCTCGGCCAGCTCGGGGTCACCTTCGTGGCGCCGTATCCCGGCCTGCCACGCCTGTGGTTCGTGATGCCGGACGCGCCGCTCGAGCCCGTGATGGCTCTCGACGGGGAGCCCATTCGCTACGCCTACCTGGCGGAGCCGCAGCCGCTCGACGCCTATCAGACGGTGTTCGCCCGGGTCGCGGGCAGCGCCGAGATGCCATCCGCCGCGCGCCCCTTCACGCCGGAGCTGCTGGCGGCGTTGAGACGGCGCGGCGTTCGGGTGGCGACCCTCACGCTGCACGCCGGCGTGAGCAGCCTCGAGCTGCCCGGCGGCGCGGACGCCGACGAGAAGGTGCTCTACCCTGAACCCTTCGCGGTGCCGGCGGCCACCGCCGCCGCGGTGCGCTCGGCACGCAGGCGCGGCAGCCGCGTGGTGGCGGTGGGCACGACCGTGGTGCGGGCGCTGGAGACCGCCGCCGAGAACGGCGAGGTCGAGGCGATGCGCGGGTTCAGCCGCCGCTTCGTGCGTGCGGGCGACGTACGCGGCACCGTCGACGGCCTCATCACCGGGCTGCACGAGCCCGCGAGCAGTCACCTGGCGCTGCTGCTCGGGCTGGCGGGCCAGGAGATGGTGCGCGAGGCGTACGCCGCCGCCGTCGCCGGCGGCTACCTGTGGCACGAGTTCGGAGACAGTCACCTGCTGCTGTGGGAGCCGCAGGCGACAGCGGCGCCCAGAGTGCGGCACGATGGCGGTCAGGAGGTTGCCATGCCACATTCCGGGAGGCTGCCGTGACCGTCGCCACCGCCTTCGCGTGCGCCGCTTGCGGCACGCTGTTCCCACCGTCGGCGGCGCCGCCGGTCGCCTGCCCCGTCTGCCAGGACGTGCGCCAGTACGTGCCGGAGGCCGGGCAGCGTTGGCTCGGACCGGCCGACCTGACGACCGACCACAGCAACCGCATCGAGCGGCTCGAGCCCGGCCTCTACGCCATCCGCAGCGAGCCGCGCCTGGCCATCGGCCAGCGCGCGCTCCTGGTGCAGACGGCGGAGGGCAACGTCCTGTGGGACTGCCTCACGCTATGCGACCGGGCCACCATCGAGGCCGTGCGCTCGCTCGGGGGCGTCGCGGCCATCGCCATCAGCCACCCTCACTACTACAGCGCCCACCGCCTGTGGGCCGAGGCGTTCGACGCGCCCGTGATCCTTCACCGGGCCGACCGCGCCTGGGTGGTCGACGCCCACCCGAGGCTGCAGCACTGGCAAGGAGCCGTGACGAGCCTGCCCGGCGGCTTGCAGCTGGTCCGGGCCGGCGGCCACTTCCCCGGTGGAACGGTCCTTCACTGGCCGGGCGGTGCCGGGGGCGCCGGTGCGCTGCTCTCCGGCGACATCCTTCAGGTCGTCCCCGACCGCAGCGTGGTGGGCTTCATGTACTCCTACCCCAGCTACCTGCCGCTGCCGGCGTGGGAGGTGGAGGCGGTCGCCGCGGCGGTCGAGCCGCTCGCGTTCGACCGCATCCACGGGGCCTTCCCGGGCGGCACCATCTGGCAGGGCGCCAAGGACGCTGTCGAACGCGGTCGACGCCACTACCTCCAAGCGTTGGCCGGTGAGCTTCCGGGCCTGCGACCGGCCCCTGGGGGGGTGCCCCGACACGGGGCGGAGGACGCCGCGGCGCGGCGCCACAGCTGACCTACCCCTCGAGGCCGAGGGCCCAACCGGCCGGTCGGTGACCTCAGGCGGTCGCCTGGGCCATCCCCTTGAGCTGATCGTAGGCCACCTGGGCGCGGGCGCGGAGCTGGCTGGTATCGGCCTGGCCGGCCATCATCAGGTGCATGGTGGCGTGCTGGTCGACATCGCCGAAGATGCTGTTGAGCACCTCCACCTCAGAACGCGTGCGTAGGGCGTGATCGTCTCGGAAGATCTGGGTGTACATCGACTCGAACTGCCACTCGTCGATGGTGCCCGTGAGGTACTGCTCCAGGACGTCCATGTACGGCTTCAGGTCGCTGCTGGCGGCGGTCGTGTCGGGCGCCAGCGGGCTTCCTGGCGGCAGCAGGGCGAAGCCCTGAGCGAGCGCCTCCGGAGTGATGCCCCAGTTGTTGGCCTCGAAGACCGGCGACCCATCGTGGAACAGGATCACCTGCGGCGACTCGTGCCGGATGCCGGTCTTCTCGGCCACCAGGTTGCTCGCCGGGCGAGACTCCACCACGCGGATGACGCCGCACATGAGGTCCTCGCGCTTGCTCAGCTCGTCTTCCAGGAAGCCGAAGCCTTGCATCGTCTTGTGGCACGTCCCCGCCTTGAAGATCGCGCTCGACGGGAACCGGCCGAGGAACTCCTCGACGGCCTCGGATGTGGATAGTAGGACAACGCGGTCGTTCAGCATGCTCGCTCCTCCTGCGCACCGTGATTGTAGTGCGCGGCGGCGCCCCGTCGATGTCATGTTGCGCACCCTCGCCCACGTTGGCGGCGAGCTGGGCCCCGTGATCCGCTGCGCGCCGCGTTGACCCTCTGTGAGGCGCCTGCTAGACTCGCTGATGCCGCTGACGGGACGGAGAGGTGTCCGAGTGGTTGAAGGAGCACGCCTGGAAAGCGTGTAGGTGGGAATCCCTGCCTCGCGGGTTCGAATCCCGCCCTCTCCGCCACAGATGCAAGGATCGGCCCCAGGCCGACGCGCCGCCTGACGCCCCTCGCTCGGCCCGACTCGTATGCTGCACGCATGTCCTTCGAGGTCGTCCAGCTGCAAGCCCATCACGCCGCGATCCTCGAGCGGGTGCTCGACGTCTTCGGCGCGGCGTTCGGCGACGCGGCGACGTACGTCGACCGGCGGCCCGGAAGCGCGTATCTCCATGGGCTTCTCGCGAGCGATTCCTTCATCTGCCTCGCAGCTCGCAAGGAAGGCGCTGTCATCGGTGGGCTTGCTGCCTACGAGCTGAAGAAGTTCGAACGGGAACGAAGCGAGATCTACATCTACGATCTGGCTGTGGCGGAGGCCTGCCGGCGGCAGGGGGTCGCGACGGCGATGATCGAGAGGCTCAAGGTAGTTGCCCGATCTCGCGGAGCGGACCTCATCTTCGTGCAGGCGAACACCGCCCCCGAGGATGGGCCGGCGATTGCCCTCTACTCCAAGCTCGGTAGACGGCAGAACGTCATGCACTTCGACATCGAGGTCGACACCAGCCGAGGGGAGGCTGGCAACGCCTGACCGCAGCGCTCGGTCGTTTCTCGCGGGCCGCCAGACCTCCAGCTCACGCGGGGCGCCGGCCGGCGGCTGGCCCGGCGAAGCGTAGAAGATCACCCCGCGTGATCACGACTTGGCCGCGCCGATGCAGTCTCCCGCAATGCGAGAATTCGCCCTTCCCGGCGCCGGAGCCGCCGGCTACCGTCGAGGGGTGCCGGAATCGCCCCCCAAGGTTCCGGCACATCTCCTCCGCCGCCGAGCGCACCGGGCGCCCACCCGAGTCACACGTCAGGCAACTCCCGCGCCTTCCGGAGGCGCCGGCCGGATGCCGCCGCCAGAAACGCGCCCCGCCATCTGGCGGGGCGCGCATCGCGACGTTCGTGGGAGCGGCTCAGGCCTGGGCGCCAGCGGCGCCGGCCGCGTCCTCGCCCGCCTGGCCGGCCGGCGGCGCCACCACCTGGCGCACCGCCTCGGCGAAGGCATGCTCCGGCTGCGCGCCGAGCACGCGGGTGGCATTGCTGCCGGTGATGATAGTGTCGGGCACGCCCGAGATGCGGTGGCGCTGCGAGAGCTCGGGGAACTCGTTGGCCTCCACCCCTTCCGCGATGATGCGGTCGTTGACGAGCGCGAAGCGGAAGGCGGTCAGCACGGCCCGGGGGCAGTAGGGGCACGTCGGGGTCACGAAGGTCTGCAGGCTGATGTCGTCGTCGATCTCCTTGACGGTCTCCAGCGTCGGCGTGAGCTCGAGCTCGTCGGTGCCGAGCATCAGCAGCGCCTCGAGCAGCGTGGTGAACTCGTAGCCGCTGGGGATCCCGGCGAAGCGCATGTTGCTGCGGGTCGTGCCCTTGCGGCGGAAGAGGGTGGTGGGTGCCCGCGAGATACCGAGCGCCTGCGCGTCCTCGTCGCCGGGGATGGAGCGCTCGACCACCTCGACGTGGTCGTTGAGATCGGCCACCTCGCGCAGCAGCTGCAGCGTGGCCTCCTGCTCACCGGCAGCGTCCTGCCCGGGCACCACGACCTGCCCGCCCTTGTACACGATCATCTGCACGTCGTGCTGGAGGCCCGCCAGCGCGTCGCTGACCTGCCCCCGGATGTTGTCATCGAGAAAAGCCATACACGGCTCCCTTCCTGGTCATCACACCAAACCCTATCACATACCCCACCAGGGTATCCAGTAGCGCGCGCGACAGCGCCTCCCACCGGCGCCCCGGCTCCATGGAGAGGAAACGCGCCCCAGCCGCCATCGCCGACGTCGCGGCCGGGGTCGGGTGGTAAGCTACGCCCGTGCCCGACCTCGCGACCAAGCCCCTCGGCGTCTTCGATTCCGGGGTCGGCGGCCTCACGGTCGTGAACGCCCTCAGGGCTGCGCTGCCCGACGAGCCGCTGCTCTATCTGGGCGACACCGCGCGCGTACCCTACGGCTCCAAGCCTCTCGAGATGGTGCGCGGGTTCGCCCGCCAGATCAGCGCCGAGCTGCTCAGGCGCGACGTCAAGGGCATCGTCATCGCCTGCAACACCGCCTCGGCCGCCAGCCTGCCGGCGCTGGCCGACGAGTTGCCGGTACCGGTCTGGGGCGTGGTGGAGCCCGGCGTGCAGGCGGCCTTGAGCGCGAGCGGCGGCGGCCGCGTCGGCGTCCTCGGCACCCTCGGAACCATCAGGGCCCGCGTGTACCAGCAGCGTCTCGAGCACGGCGGCGCCACCACCTGGGGGAAGGCCTGTCCCCTGTTCGTGCCCATCGTCGAGGAGGGCATCTCCGACAGCCGTATCGCGCGCCTGGTCGCCGAGTACTACCTGGCCGAGCGGCCCGACGACCTGGACACCGTCATCCTCGGCTGTACCCACTACCCGGCCCTGACCCGGACCTTGCGATCGGTCCTGGGCGAGCAGGTTGCGCTCGTCGACTCGGCCGAGTCGACGGCGGCGGTGGTCGCCGCCGACCTGCGCGCCCTGGCGATGGCCGCCCCGCCCGGCTCCGCCGGCGGGGTGCGGCACCTGGTCACCGGCGATGTCGCCAGCTACCTCCACACCGCCGCCGTCCTGGGCGGACCCGACGGTCCCGCGGAGCGCATCGACCTGCCCGCGCTGGCGCCGGCGGGCTGAGGGCGTCATGCGTGAGGACCGCCGGCCCGACGAGCTGCGGAAGGTGACCGTTACGCCCGGCTTCAACCGCTATGCGGAGGGCTCGGCGCTGGTCGAGTGGGGCGGCACCACCGTGCTGGCCACGGTCACCGTCGACAACCGGCTGCCGCCGCACCTGCGCAGCGGCCGCGCCAAGAGTGGCTGGCTCACCGCCGAGTACGCCCTCCTGCCGCGCAGCACGCAGGAGCGCAGCCAGCGCGAGCGCCTCTACGCCGGCGGACGAACCCAGGAGATCCAGAGGCTCATCGGCCGCGCGCTGCGCAGCGTGGTGGACCTGAGCATGTTCCGCGGCAAGACGCTCATCATCGACGTCGACGTGCTTCAGGCCGACGGCGGCACGCGCTGCGCGGGGATCACGGCCGGCTACGCCGCGCTCCACCACGCCGCGAACCGGCTGGTGTTCGACGGAACGCTGTCGGAGTGGCCGCTCAGGTACGAGCTGGGCGCCGTCAGCGTAGGCATGGTCGACGGCGCCGCGTACATCGACCTGCAGTACAGCGAGGACGTGCGCGCCGAAGTCGATCTCAACGTGGTCGCGACCGCAGCCGGCGAGGTGGTGGAGGTGCAGGGGGGCGGCGAGGACCGGCCGATCCCTGCCGAGACCTATGTCACCCTCGTCGCCAACGGTGTCACCGCCGTCCAGCGCCTGCTCGACGTGGTGAGGCCCCAGCTCTCGTGAAGCGCCTGCGCATGGTAGTCGCCACCGGGAACGCCGGCAAGCTCGTCGAGTTCCGACGAGCGCTGTCACGGCTGAACGTGGAGCTGCTGGCGGCCCGCGAGGCCGGCATCACGCGCTTCCCGGCCGAGACCGCCGCCAGCTACCAGGAGAATGCCCTGTTGAAGGCGGGCTATGCCGCCCTGTACAGCGGGCTGCCGGCGCTGGCCGACGACTCGGGCCTCGAGGTCGACGTGCTGGACGGCGCGCCCGGCGTCTACTCGGCGCGCTACGGCGGGGACATCGACGACGGCGAGCGCATCGCCTACCTGCTGGACAGGCTGCGCGACGTGCCGCGCGGGGCCCGGGGCGCCAGCTTCGTCTGCACCGTCGTGCTCGCCACTCCGGGCGGCGAGGTCAAGGCCTTCACCGGCGAGTGCCGCGGGGAGATCCTGGAGGGCCCGCGCGGCGTGGGCGGCTTCGGCTACGACCCGGTGTTCTACAGCCCGGAGCTGAGCAAGACGTTCGCGGAGGCCGGGCCCGAGGCGAAGGACCGCGTGAGCCACCGCGGCCGGGCGCTGCAACGCTTCCTCGACTGGGCACTCACCCCGGTGGGCAAGCGCACCATGCAGGAGACCGCGCCGCGTCGCGACCCCAACCTCTGAGCGTCGTCGAGGGGACCCTTCACCACTCGCCAGCAGGAGCGCTCGTGAGCGTCCTGGCAGCGTCCTCGAGGTCCGCCGCGAAGCGGGCCTCCCAGTCGGGCAGCGACGTCCGCGTGACCTGCTCCAGGGCCCGCTCTCCGTCGAGTCGCGGGTCTGCCGCCAGGCTGGCGCGCCACGCCCGTACCCAGTCCGGATGCGCGCGCGTCAACGTCTGCGAGCGAAGGAGGCACTGCGCCGACGCCACCACCCGCTGCCGCGGGTTGAGGCGGCCCATGTCGCTCAGCAACGCCGTCGGGAAGGGTTTGCGCCAGCGGAAGAGGGCCACCTTCTCGGCCACCGCGTCGATCCACGCGTCGGCGTCCTGCCATACGTAGCGCAACGGCGACAGAGCGGCCTCCACCAGCCAGTCCGGATGTCGCGGTGCGGCGCCGCGGAAGGCGTCTTCGGCACTCGAGCGGTAGAGGTGGATACGGCCCAGCTCGTAGCTGAGCGCGCCTGCCGAGCGTGGAGAGCGCTCGTCGAAGCCGCGCAGGGCGTGGCGCAACGTTCCGGTGACCGGGTTGGCGCCGCCGACGCGTGCCCTCTCGAGCAGCTCGAGCCGCACTCCGCCCCGCCACGGCGCACCCAGGTAGCGCGCCACCACCGGCTCCAACACGGCGATGAGCTCGGCCGCAGCCTCGGCGCGCGCCTCTTCGCCGCGCGGGAAGCGGAGCTCGACACGCTCCGAGCTACCCTGCGCCACGCTGTCGAGCCGCAAGCCGGGCGTTGCCTCGTCGCTCACGGTCACAGTATAGGAGCCCGACGACGGCGGCCAGGGGTGACTGTGGCGGGCCGCGGCGCCCGGCCCCTAGACCTGGATGGTCACGCGGGCGCCGTGCCCCAGCAGGTGCACCGCGTCGCTGAAGCGGATGACCTGCGACTCCAGGCCCATGGTCACGCTGTGGGTGCGAGCGCCGTTCTTGAAGAACTTGACCCCGCGCAGCAGGTCCCCATCGGTGATCCCGGTCGCGCTGAACACCATGGTGCTGCCCGGCGCCAGATCGACGGTGGTGTAGATCTGGTCGACGGAGGCGCCCATCGCCTCCAGGCGCTCCCTCTCGGCGCTGTTGCGGGGCTTGAAGCGCGCCTGGATCTCGCCCCCCAGGCACTTCAGCGCAGCCGCCGCCAGCACGCCCTCGGGGGCGCCGCCCGTGCCCATCACGGCGTGCACGCCCGTTCCGCGCACGGCAGCGGACAGCGCCGCGATCACATCGCCGTCCCCGATCAGCTTGACGCGCGCGCCGGCGTCCCGGACCTCGGCGATGAGCGCCTCATGACGGGGCCTGTCCAGGATGACGACCGTCAGGTCCTCGACGGCGCGGTCGAGCGACAGCGCCACCGAGTGCAGGTTGGCCGCCACCGGCCAGGACAGGTCCACCGTGCCGGCCGCCGGCGGCCCCACCACCAGCTTCTCCATGTAGGTGTCGGGCGCGCGGAACAGCCCGCCCTGCTCGGCCAGCGCGATGACGGCTACCGAGTTGTTCACCAGTCGAGCGGTGATGTTGGTGCCCTCCACCGGATCTACGGCGATGTCGACCGGATAGGCGCCGGCCTCGGCCCTCCCCAGCCGCTCGCCGATGAACAGCATGGGGGCCTCGTCACGCTCCCCCTCGCCGATGACGATCTCGCCGTCGATGTGAAGCTCGTTCAAGACCCGTCGCATGGCATCGGTGCCGGCCTGGTCGACCAGGTCCGCGTCTCCCTTACCGGCCACGCGGCTGGCGGCGATCGCCGCCTGCTCGGTGACCCGCACGGTGTCCAGGACCAGCGCCCGCTCCAGGTCGGCCTTGGCCGTTCCCATGCCGGACGCGCCGCGCGACACCCCGCGCCTCAGCCGCGCCCGGGCGCGTCGCGGTGGCGGCTGGACAGCTCCTCGGCGACCGCCTGCAGGGGCACGCCGCGTTCGCCGAGCAGGATCGTGAGGTGGAACAGCAGATCGGCGGCCTCGGCCACCAGCTGCTCGTCCTTGCGCTCCAGCGCCGCAACGGCGCTCTCGCCAGCCTCCTCCACCACCTTCTGCGCGGCATAGCCGACGCCCCGCTCGTGGATCTTGCGCACGTAGCTGCCCTCCGGCAGCTCGCGCAGGCGGTCTGCCACCACCCGCTCGAGCAGCCCCATCACCCCGCCGATGCCGACCTCACCGGCGGCAGCCTCATCACTGCCCGCCTCGCCACCACCGGCGTCGGCAGCCACGGGGCCGGCCGATGCCAGCCCGGCAGCGGGGGTGGCGGCGCGGTAGAAGCAGCTGCGGTGGCCGGTATGACAGGCGGGGCCGGTCTGCTCGACGCGGTAGAGGAGCGCGTCCTCGTCGCAGTCGTAGCGCACCTCGACGACGTGCTGATCGTGGCCGCTCGTCTCCCCCTTGCGCCACAGGCCGCCGCGCGAGCGGCTGTGGTAGTGCGCCTGGGAGGTCGCCAGCGTCGCCTCCAGCGCCTCGCGGTCGGCGTAGGCAAGCATCAGCACCTCACCGGTGGTGGCGTCCTGGGCAACGACCGGCACCAGGCCGCGATCGTCGAATCGGAGGGTCTCCAGCGTCATGGGCCCCAGTCTACGGCGCCACGGCCGCAGGCCGCGTCGGCATCCGCGGCCCGCCGGCACGCCCGCGCCCGCGGGCGTCAGCCGGCGAGCGCCTGGGATAGGTCGGCGATCAGGTCGTCCGGGTGCTCGAGCCCCACCGACAGCCGCAACAGGTCCGGCGGCGCCGCGCTTCCCGGTCCCTCGATCGAGGCACGGTGCTCGATGAGGCTCTCCACGCCGCCCAGGCTCGTTGCCCGGGTGATCAGGCTGGTGCGGCCCGCTACCGCCATGGCGGCACCCTCGCCGCCCCGCACCCGGAACGACAGCATGCCGCCGTAGTTCGTCATCTGGCGCCGGGCCACCCCGTGTCCCGGGTGATCCGCCAGCCCCGGATAGAAGACCTGTGACACGGCCTCGTGGCTCGCCAGGAAGCCCGCGACGGCGTCGGCGTTGGCGGCGTGGCCACGCATGCGATAGGGCAGCGTGCGCAGCCCCCGATGGGCCAGCCAGCAGTCGAAGGGGCCGGGAATCGCTCCCTCGCTGCGCTGCAGGAACACGATGCGCTCCCAGGCCCGGTCGGCGCTCGCCGTCACCACGGCGCCGCCGACGACGTCGCTGTGCCCGGCAAGATACTTGGTGGTGGCATGGACCACCAGGTCCGCCCCCAGGGCGAGCGGGTCGCTCACGCCGGGAGGGCTCCAGCTGGCATCGACCGCGACGCGCGCGCCGCGGGCGTGCGCCAGCTCGCACACGGCCGCGATGTCGGTGATGCTGAGAAGCGGGTTGGACGGCGTCTCCACCCACACCAGGGCGGTGCCCTCGCGCAGGCCCGACGCCACCGCCGCGAGGTCGCGCATGTCGACGTAGTCCACCTGCAGGCCGGGCCCGGCGAGGGCGCCGTCGACCAGCTTGCGGATGCCGTGGTAGAGCTCTCTGGGGAGCAGGGCATGGGCGCCGTAGGGCAGCGCGCGCAGCACTGCCGACGCCGCCGCCGAGCCGGAGGCGAACGCCGCCGCCGCGACGCCGCCCTGCAAGGCGGCCAGCGCCGCCTCCAGGGCGCGCCTGTTGGGGTTGTCGCTACGTGCGTAGACGAAGCCGCGCGGGTACTCGCCGCTGGCATCGCGCTCGAAGGTGGTGCTCAGCTGGATGGGCGGCACCACCGCGCCCGTGGTGGGGTCGGGGTCGCTGCCGGCGTGGATCGCCAGCGTCTCCAGCCGCTGCTTTTGGGCCGCCATGTCACACCTCCCGCATCACCAGCCCGGCGGCCGCGCACACGCGCTTCACCTCGGCCACCGTGACCTGACCGCGATGGAAGATCCCGGCCGCCAGCGCGGCGTCGGCCTCCCCCTCGAGCAGCACGTCTCGCAGGTGCTCCGCGCGGCCCGCGCCGCCCGAGGCGACCACCGGGATGTCCACCGCCCGAGCCACCGCGCGCGTCGCCTCGATGTCGAAGCCTGTCGTCATGCCGTCGGCATCGATGCTGTTCAACACGATCTCGCCGGCCCCCAGCTCCTGGCCCCGCACGGCCCAGGCGACCAGCTCCATCCCCGTCGGGCGCCGGCCACCGGCGACCACCACCTCGTGACCGCCACCGCTGCGCCGGGCGTCGATCGACAGCACCACCGCCTGGCTGCCGTAGTGGTCCGCCGCCTCGCGCACGACCTGTGGACGCGCCACCGCGCCGGAGTTGATCGACACCTTGTCCGCCCCGGCCAGGAACAGCGCCCGGAAATCGGCCAGCTCTCGCACGCCGCCGCCGATGGTGAGCGGCATGAAGCACTGCTCCGCCGCCCGCGTGGCGACCTCCAGGATGGCGCCCCGGCCCTCCGCGGTGGCGGTGATGTCGTAGAAGACCAGCTCGTCGGCGCCCTGGGCGTTGTAACGCAGCGCCAGCTCGACGGGATCGCCGACGTCTCGCAGCTCGCCGCGCTCGGCGCGCCCGAACTGCTGACCGCGCGTGACCCGGCCGGCCGCGACGTCCAGGCAGGGGATGATCCGGCGTGCCAGCATCGCGCCGAAGCATACCCCGGCTCCGGTGGCGCCCCGTCGTTCCCTGCCGAGCGCCCTGCGGCGGCCGCGGCCGACCGCGGCTCGGCGGCCGACCCCCACGGCGACCCGGACCCGGCGGGCGTCAGCGAACCAGCAGCGACAGCACCTCCACGTGGTGGGTGTGGGGGTAGAAGTCGAAGGGCTCGAAGCGCTCCAGTCGCAAACCGCCGGCGGAGAAGTCGGCCACGTCTCGCGCCCAGGTGGCCGGGTCGCAGGAGAGGTAGAGCAGGCGCGGCGTCCCGCTCGCGAGGATGGCCCGCCGCAGGGGGGCGGCCAGCCCGGCGCGCGGCGGGTCCACGGCCACCACCGCGGCATCCTCGGGCAGCGGAGCGCGCCGGGCGTCGGCCCGCAGGAAGCGCACCCGCTGGCCGAGGCCCAGGCGCTCCGCGTCGCGCTCGCCGCGCGCGACCGCGGAGCGGTCGAGCTCGACGGCGGTCACGGTGTCGTACCGCTGCGCCAGGTGGAAGGCGATGGCGCCGCCTCCAGCGAAGAGATCCCAGGCGTGCGCTCCCGGCTCCAGCCAGCCCGTCAGCTCGCGGTAGAGGGCGCCGGCGGCGTCCGGGCTGGGCTGCGCGAAGGCGGTGGCCGTGACGCTCAGCTCCACCTCGCCGTACCGCTGCCGGAGGCTGCGCGCGCCGGCCAGGCGGCTGCTGCCCCGCCGGAAGCGCCCGCGCGGGTCGAACGGAGCGTGAGCCACGCCGGTGATCCCCTCTCGTACCAGCTCGTTGGCGAGCCCCAGCAACGTGCGCTCCGGCAGCTCCGTCACCAGCGCGACCAGGACCTCACCTCGGTCGTTGCCGCGCAGCGCTATCTCGCGTATGCCGCGCAGGCGCTCCGGGCGCGCCGCCAGCAGCCGCCAGGCGAACCGCACCGCGCCGTTCGCCACCGGGTCGTCGTTCAGCACCACCACCTCGTGGCTGGCCGCGCGCCGGTATCCCAGCCCGGCGGCGGTCACGGCAGGCTGCACGGCCGCCCGGTAGCCCCACATGGCGGGGGCTGCGCGGACCGCGGCGACCGGCCGGGCCGGCATGCCGGCCCGGTGCAGCGCGTCCTCCACCACCTCGCGCTTCAGGGTGAGCTGCCGCCGGTAGGCGATGTGCCCGTAGTCCAGACCCGGGTGCTCCGGTGCCGCAACGCGGTCGCGGCTCGGCTCCAGCACCGCCGTGACGACCCCCTGGAGCACACCCTTCACGGGCGCCAGCGTCGCGCTCACCCGCTCGCCGGGGATGCCGCCGGCCACCAGCGCGACCCGGCCATCCGACAGCCGGGCCAGCGCACGCCCGCCGTGGACCATCCGCTCGAGGGTGAGCTGGGCCTCCACGCGCACCAGTGTACCGGTGAGGGTCGCGACTTTTCGCCCACGCACGCGCGCTTTCCACCAGGCCGGTGGCACGCCCCCTGCTATACTGCCGCCATGAAGCGCTCCTTCCAGGAAGTCGTCGAACTCGTCGTCTTCGGGCTCATCGCCCTGCTCATCGGAACCGGCGTGCTCTGGCTCGCGGGGTGGGTGCTGGGACTGGTGGGCCTGCTGATGAAGTTCCTGGCCGGGCTCATCTGGTGGCTGCTGCGCTACATCGTGCCCATCGCTATCGTTGCGGGCTTGATCTACTTCCTCGTGCGCGTGCTTCAAGGTGACCGCTCCGGCCAGGCCGCAGGTGCTGGCGCTACCAGCGGCGCAGGGCCGGTGCCGGCAGCGGCCGACCCCTCCGCGGTGCCCGAGAGTGCCGCCGACGCCGGGCCGGCCGCAGGGGCGGGCGAGGCGGCGGAAGCGCAGGACCCTGCCGACGCGCCCCCCGCCGACGAGCCTCCTCCCGAGGGGTCCGATACGCCTCCGGAGGACGATAGCCGGCACAACTAGCGACGCTCGAGCCGACCACGGTCCGGCTCGACTGCTAGACTCGTGCGGATGCTGCGCTGGCTCGGGGTGTGCCTCGCGATCGTGCCGCTCGTGGTGCTCCTGGCCGGGTTCTCCGAGACCTGGATGGGCCCCCACGACTACGCCGGCATGCCCTCACCCGAGGCGCTTCCGCCACCCTCGAGCTATCCCGTCCTGGAGAGGCTGCTGGCGCACGCTAGCCCGCAGGTGACGGCCGGAGCCCACACCTTCCACGTGGTGTGTGCCACCTGTCACGGACCGACCGGAGCCGGGTTCGCCGAAGCCCAGCAGGCGTTCATCCCCGATCACCGCGATTGCCAGCGCTGCCACCGCCCCGGGAACCCGGCCCGCTGGGCCGATCTCCAGGTGCGCGCCAACGACAGCTTCTCCATCGGGAAGCCGCCCGCGTTGCGCGGCACCGGCCTGGTCCAGCGCTTCTCCACGCCGTCGGAGCTGTTCGCCTACCTGCAGGCCAGCATGCCCCGCTACGACCCGGGCAAGTTCGACGAGCGCACCTACATCCAGCTCACCGCGTTCCTGCTGGCGCTCAACGGCGCCATGCCGGCGAGCGACAGCCTGCAGGGCCCGCCCGCCAGCCTTCGTCCGAGCGCCTCGTCGCCGGCCGCGGGCTCCGGTCACGCCAGCGCCGCGGCCGCTCGGACGGCGGGCGGCCAGCCCCGCTGACCGCCCGCGGGCCGCGTACCGGCCACAACGCACCGGTCGCTGCAGGCCGGCTACCGCAGGCCGGCCACCGCGGGCCGGCGCCTCAGCTCCGAACGTCGAGCACGTCGCGCACCGCGTCCCCGAGAAGGTTCCAGCCGAGGACGAAGACGACGATCACGAGGCCAGGCCACGCCGAGACGAACCAGTAGGCCAGCGGTTGACCCGGAGGCCCCTTGATCCAGTCACGCGCGAAGCTGATCATCTGCCCCCAGTCGGCGTAGCCGGCCGGCGCGCCCAACCCCAGGAAGCTGAGCGCCGCGGCGGTCAGCACGATCGCCCCGATGTCGAGGCTGGCGACGATGAGCAGCGGCACGATGGCGTTGGGCAGGATGTGCCGCAACACCACCCTGGGACCGCGCGCCCCCAGCGCCCGCGCGCTGTCGACGTAATCGCGCTCCTTGATGGCCTGGATGTCGCCCCTGAGAATGCGCGAGTAGGGCGCCCACTGCACCGCCGCGATGGCGATCATCACGTGGGTCAGGCTCTGCCCCAGGATGGTCACGATGACGATGGCGATGACCAGGTTGGGCATCGACAGCACCACGTCCACGAAGCGCATGATGACGTTGTCGACCCAGCCGCCGGCGTAGCCGGCGACCGCGCCTACGAGCGATCCCAGCAGCACCCCGAAGCCGACCACCAGGATGCCGACGTAGAAGGCCGAGCGCGTTCCCCACACCAGCCCGTAGTAGATGTCGTAGCCGCCGCTCGTCGCACCCATCCAGAGCTTGCCGCTGGGGGGAGTCGGCACCGAGGAGTAGCTCGCCCGGGGGATGGTGAAGCACGATCCCGGCGGCGCCACGATCGCCCGCCAGAACACCGGGGTCAGCGGGTCGAGGACCTTGTAGGTCGTGTCCATGCTCAGCCCCAGGTCGCGCACGCAGGTGTTGCGGATGGTATTGAGCTGGTAGTACGTGAGCTGCGGAGCGAACACCGCCACCAGCACGAAGAAGACCACCAGCACGATGCCCGTGATCGCCAGCGGGCTGCGGAGGAAGCGCTTCATCGACTTGGAGCGCCAGAAACCCCGACCCTGCGTGGGAATGAGGCCGTCCGGCGTGACCTGGGTGTCGGGAGCTGCAGAGTCCATCAGGTGTACCGGATTCGCGGATCGACGAGGGCGTAGAGGGTGTCGACGACCAGGTTCGCCAGCACCACCACGATGGCAGTGAAGACGGCGCCGCCGAGGACCGAGGAGTAGTCGAGATTGATGGCCGCATCTGCAAGCCACTGCCCCATCCCGGGGTACGAGAACACCGTCTCGGTGATCACCACGCCGTTGAACAGCAGGATGATGGTGAAGCCGGACAGCGTCAGCACCGGGATGAGCGCGTTACGGCGCGCATGCTTGATGTTCACCACGCGCTGGGGGAGGCCCTTGGACCTGGCCGTACGCACGTAGTCCTGCCCCAGCGCGTCGAGGAGCGACGACCTCATGACGCGCATGATCTGGGCGCTCGTCACCGCCGACAGGGTGATGACGGGCAGCACCAGGTGCCACACCACGTCGAGGAAGATGCCCAGCCTGCCGTTCAGCAGCGCGTCGAGCACCAGGAAGCCGGTGAAGTTGTGGAAGGTCCCGTTCACCTGCATGTTGGCCAGCAGGATGGTGTGGTCCGGGGTGATCTGTCCTGGCTGGAACCAGTCCAGCCCACCGTAGAAGATCACCAGCAGCCAGATGCCCAACACGAAGGTCGGCAGCGACCAGCCGACGATCGCGAGCACCCTGGATATCTGGTCCACCACCTTGTCCCGGTTCAAGGCGGCGGCCGTGCCCATCCAGATGCCCACCCCCACGATCGGGAAGAGCGCCGCCAGGGCCAGCACCACGGTGCGCGGCACCGTGGTCTTGAGCGCGTCGACCACGCTCATCTTGGCGACGCGCGAATACCCCATGTTGCCGTGGAAGGCGTGGTCGATCCATTTCCAGTACTGGTCGTACCAGGGCTTGTCGAGCCCGTACTGCTTGATGACGGCGTCGAGGTTCTGCAGCTGCGCGGGCGAGGTGATGAAGGTGGAGGCGCGCTCGGCCGGCGTGAGCAGCTGCATCAGCAGCACGATGATCAGCGTGACGCCGAAGAAGACGAGCGGAAGATAGAGGATTCTCCGGAATACGAACGTGAACAAATCGGTGACACCTCAGGGGGTGCGGCAAGGAGGTGGCCCGGAGGCCACCACCCTGCCGCGACGGAATCGAGGGCTTACTTGGAGACCGCGCTCCAGAGGAACTGTCCGCTGCCGATCAGCGGGTTGTAGTAGACACCCTTGAGACCGGTGCTGGTGACCAGGATCGGCCAGGCACGCGGGAGCAGGACGAGCGGAGCCTGCTGGTAGGCGAGGTGCCCGATCTGGCTGTAGAGCAGCTTGCGCGCCTCAGGGTTGGTCTCGGTGCGCGCCTGCTGGTCGAGCTGGTTGATCTGCGGGTTGGAGAAGTGGATCTGGTCGGCGTAGTAGCCGCCCTTGGCGTAGAACACGTGGATGAAGTCGTCAGGGTCGGCGTAGTCGGCCAGCCAGCCGAGCGCGTAGGCGGCCATGCTGCTGTTGCTGGCCTCCTTGATGAACTCGGGCCAGGCGACGCCACGCACGGTGACGTGGAACTTCGGGTTCATGTACTCGAGGTTCGACTTGATGATCTCCACCGCCGTCTTGCGTGCGGTGTTGCCGGTGTTGTAGAGCAGCGTGATCTTCATGCCGTTCTGCCACAGCTTGCCGTCCCAGGCGGCCTGGCAGTGCTGCTTGGCCTTCTCGAGGTCCAGCGAGTAGGTCGGCACGTTGGGGTCGTAGCCCAGGAAGTTCGAGGGCAGCGCCATGGTGATCTGCTTGGCCTGGCCGAGCTCGACCTGCTGGATGTACGCCTTGTAGTCGAAGGCGTAGTTGAAGCACTTGCGGACGTCGAGGTCGGTGAAGAAGTTCGGCGGGATGCCGTTGCCGTCGAGCTTGCCGGAGCCGATGTTGGGGTTGTTCTTGGCGGTGATGTCCTCGTTCATGAACAGCGCGTCAGCCGCCGCCTCGGACCAGCCGAGGTCCCCGTTCTGGTTCCAGATCTTGACGCCCGGCGAGCCCTCGACCTGCTTGACGTCCGAGCGCGCGCCGAGATCGATGTAGTCGGCGTTGCCCTTCTGCAGGTTGAGGATGCGGGTGGAGACTTCCTTGTCACGGTTGATGAGGACGTTGGTGAGCGCCGGCTTGCTTCCCCAGTAGTTGGCGTAGGCCTTGGCCACGAACTTCTGGCCGGGGACCCACTGCACCATCTGGTAGGGGCCCGTGCCGTTCATGTGGTTCTGCAGGTAGGAGTTGTTGTGCAGGTCGTAGCCGATCCACTTCTTCCAGGTGGCCTCGGTGCCGTCCCACTGACCGTTGGCGACCGCCCACTTCATGTCGATGATGGAGGCGGCCGAGAACAGCATGCGGGCGAAGAAGGTGGGGCTGGCCGACTGCAGGTGGAACACCGCCGTGTACGGGTCCGGGCAGGTGATGCTGCTGTCGACCGTCTGGAAGTACTTGTGGTAGTCGGCGGCGGTGGCGTTCTTGCCCAGCGCGTCGTTGGCGTTGGAGGCGTAGCCGCTCAGCGGCTCTGCCACGATCCAGTCGCCCGACTGCGGGTTGTTGGTGATGACGGCGCGCTTCAGCGAGTAGGCGACGTCGGCGCAGGTGAAGGGATCGCCGTTATGGAAGGTGACGCCTTTGCGCAGGGTGAAGGTATAGGTCTTGCCGTCTTCCGAGACCTTGTAGGCCGTGGCAAGCTGCGGCACGAAGTCCTTCGCGCTCGCGCCCTTGTAGGCGTACAGCGTCTGGTAGACGTTCTGGATGACCTCGCTGGACGAGGTGTCGTAGGCCTGCGCCGGGTCGAGCGTGTCGATCGAGCCGAACTCGTCCTCGACGAGCGTGTCCTTGGCGGTCTGGGCGAACGCCAGGGTCATCGTGGCCATGAGGGCCACGCCAAGTAGGATGAGAACTCGTTTCATGATCCTCCCACATCCGAGCCATGTCGTGATGCCCCCGGGCGGCTGGATGCGCGCAGCCCGGTGAGGGCCGATATCGATCCCGCGATGTTGCTCGCCGCGCCTCCTTTCGCCTAGGGCAGTGGCGCCCCCTATCGGACGGTCGTCGCAGTCTACCAAAGAAACCCACGTCCACCACATGAGAGGGCGTGAGTCCTACGCTCACGCACGCTTCGCTCGCGTCTGCCATGCTTCGGGTATGCAGAGCCCGACCCGTCCTGCGCCGCCGCGCGCCGGTACGATAGACTTCCTCTCGATGCAGCCGTCGCCTCGCCCTCCAGCCGGCCCCGGCCGCGCCCACCGGCGCGTCCGCAGCCGGCGCAGCCGCGTCCGGCGCGGCCTGCCGCTGGCAGCGGTCGCGGCGCTGTTGCTGCCGCTGCTGGCCAGCTGCATGGGCCGCGGGGACTCCACCGCACCGATCGTGGCGATCACCGATCCCAAGAGCGGCACCACCAGGCCGGCCGAGAACCTGACCATCACCGGCTATGCCATGGACGACACCGGCGTGGCGTCCATCGACATCAACGGCACCAACGTGCTGCAGAACGCTGCCTACAAGGGCGAGAAGGGCAAGCGCCTGATCCGCTTCCGCTTCGCCGTCGGCGGCCTCAAGGACGGCGAGGTGACCACCAACATCAGGGTCACCGACGTCACCGGCCGCACCTCCTCGCTCAACTACCAGCTCACCATCGACAACACCCCGCCGACCGTCAGCTTGAGCAAGGTCGACAAACTGAGCGGTGGCCAGCTCCACGTGGAGGGCGAGGCGAAGGACAACAACCGCGTCGCTTCCATCACGGTCGACGGCCAGCCGCTGGCCTTCACCCCGGGCGCCGACGTGCCGTTCTCCGTCGACGTCCCCGCCAAGGCCGGCGGGCAGATCGTGGTAGAGGACAGCGCCGGCAACAAGACGAGCAAGCCGCTGCAATGACGCTGGCGCGGCGGCACGACGAGGTCGACCCCGTCCTGCCCTATGCCGCCTCCGCGCTTCTCGACGGGCTGCCCGGGAGAACCGCCGTCACCTTGGAGGAGCGCTACGGCAACGGCGACCTCACCGCCGTGCTCGATGCCCTCGGGGTA